>NZ_JBSZSY010000004.1:0-543766 GCF_057812235.1 Pantoea sp. ABR1s
ATGGCAGATAAAGACAAAGAAAACAAAGCGTTACTTGAACCTTTTCTGTCAGTGACAAAAAACAGCGGTGAAGTTATTCAGCTTCATCCCAACAAGAATAATACCGTTCAGCCTGTCGCTTTAATGCGTCTTGGGCTGTTCGTGCCGACGCTGAAATCTACTGCACGCGGTAAATCCGGTGCGATGGCATCAACGGATGCGACGAAAGAGCTGAAGAATCTGACGCTGGTGAAAGCGGAAGGCTACGAAAAGATTACCATTACCGGCGCGCGGCTGGATATGGATAACGATTTCAAAACCTGGGCGGGTATTATTCAATCGTTTTCCCGCTATCCGACCAAAGGCGATACTGTCACGCTGCCGTTTATCGACTTTGTTAAGATGTGTGGCATTCCCTCTGCTAACTCTTCAGCCGCCCTGCGCAAGCGTCTTGATGCCTCTCTGCGCCGTATCGCGACCAATACGCTCTCTTTTGAAGGCAACGGCAAGGCCTATCACACCCACCTTGTTCAGTCTGCTTATTACGATCGCGAAAAAGATATTGTGCGCATCCAGGCCGACCCCAAGCTGTTCGAACTCTATAACTTCGACCACAAGGTCCTGCTTCAGCTCCGTGCGATATCCCGTCTGAAGCGTAAAGAGTCTGCGCAGGCGCTTTACACTTTCCTGGAAAGCCTGCCAACCAATCCAGCGCCTATCTCGCTTGCACGCCTGCGTATGCGCCTGAACCTCGGCTCTAAGACCACCACGCAGAACCATGTCGTGCGGCGCGCGATGGAGCAGCTGAAAGAGATCGGTTATCTGGATTACTCAGAAGTGAAGCGTGGCCGCTCAGTCTTTTTTATTATCCACAGCCGTACGCCTAAGCTTGATGGCATCAGTAATCTGGAGAGCATCGATTCGCTGGATGAGATCGAGTTTGATGATTAACTCCTCATGTTCACTGTAATCAGTACTCCTGCGTGGCAGTGTCACTTTCTGCGTTACCGGTGACATTGCGCCATCCACTCTTCATTCACTGTAATCAGTACTCCCCAGGGATTCACTGTGATCAGTAACGTTCACTGTAATCAGTATACGGGCCGCCGGACAAAAGTGTGTTCTTCCCCCCTCTCCCTTCTGCGTGCCATTTTATAAGGCTTAACAAGTAAGTTAGTACTTACTCTCATATTGGTTAGCACTCACTTATACCGTGTTTACTGATTACAGTGAATGCCCTGACTTCGGTTGGCTAACCCCTCTCTGCTGATTACAGTGAATCCTTTTTACTGACTACAGTGAATGCCTTTGCTCTGGCCTGTTCTCAAAGAGCATTAACGACTGGCCAGCAAATCAGGGCTGGATGCGGTTTACCATGAGGGGTCTGCTCAGCGTGATTCACATGATACGTATGACCTGAATGACACACGTAACTAGAGAGAGCAGCGTGACACTGTTACTGATTACAGTGAATGTTTGCCGATGGGCGCTACCCTCGCCTCACCATTGAATCTCTTAAACGGCTTTCCGAATCGCTACTGATTACAGTGAATGTTGTTGCCAGATGCCCGGTCTGAGGCGAGTCATAACTGCCATGGCGGGATGCTAATCTTGTACTGATTACAGTGAACGTTCTGCTGATTACAGTGAATGTTTGCTGCGGTGTACCTGAAGGCATCGTGCATTCTACTGATTACAGTGAACGTTAAAGTGAACCTGCTGACGGCATTGCTGATGTATACGATACGGGGCTGGTGCATGACTGGCTGAAGGGCGACAGAAGAAGCCGTTGCTCGCAAGGTCTGGTCACTTCATGACTCACGACCACGTCGGCACACACTGATGCAGAACAGAATCGCCTCTGTCTACTTACTGCTATCTACTGACTCATATTACGACCCCGTCGGCACGCCCTGATTCAGAACAGAATCGCTTCTGTCTACTTACTGCTGACTACTGACTACAGTGAATGTTTGCGCGGTTGTTCTCCTTCTAATGCCTCTTCTGTTTGTGATGTTACTGACTATAGTGAATGTTTACTGCTTTCTGGATTTACTGATTACAGTGAACGTTTATGGGCTTTACGCTTCTGTACCGCACACCAGACCTTGTTGTGACATTGCCGGTGTATATTCCCTCTCCAGATTCCGATGCTTTTATCATCCGCTGAGGATTTTTCAACCCATCCTTACTGACTACAGTGAACGTTTACTCTGCCCTGCTCCCTCTTCTGGCTCCTGATCGGCAAGTTTACTGATTACAGTGAACGTTGCTCTTCACAGAGCTGAACACGTAAAACGCTACTGACTATAGTGAATGTTGAAGTGATGCAGTGGCAAAGATCAGCACAGCAACCTGCAGTCACTGCCTGAAATCCATTTATCAATGTATCCATCGCTCTTTCGCCTGCTCCATAACGTCACCGAAAGAGACACAAGCTTTACTGACTACAGTGAACGTTTGATCTCAAGGTTCGACTTCTGTGTTCTCCCCTTTCCCGCTCAATGTACCCGGTTTGGCTGATGATTTTTTAAACCTGTTTGCTCACTACAGTGAATTTTCTACTGATTACAGTGAATGCTTACAGCAATTAACCTGCAAAATATATTCGGCTAGACGAAATAATGTGATGAAGCTCACCAAAACCCGTGTGGTTACATAAAAACGGAGATTATGTTGAGAAGATAATTTATTGCCTCACGTGCAGGATTTCTGTATAAAGTCATAAATCCTACATGTTTGGAGCAACTATGGCTAATGATGACAAGCAGGTGATGAAGGTTGCGCAGCGTTCAGAACGCATGCTGCTAAGCCTTACCGAGCAAATTCAGGCGCAAAAGCAGGAACTGCATGAAAATACCTACTATCAGGTCTATGCCAAAGCGGCGCTGGCAAAGTTGCCCAAACTGACCCGAGCCAGTGTGGATTACGCAGTCAATGAGATGGAAGAGAGCGGTTATCAATTTGATAAACGCGCGGCCGGTTCTTCCGTTAAATATGCTATGTCGATTCAGAATATTATCGATATCTATCATCATCGTGGCGTGCCGAAGTATCGCGATCGCCATAGTGACGCTTACACCCTGTTTGTCGGTAATCTGAAGGGCGGTGTCTCCAAAACGGTTTCAACCGTCTCGCTGGCACATGCGTTGCGCGCACATCCCCATCTGCTTTTTGAAGATTTGCGCATCCTGGTTATCGACCTTGATCCGCAGTCCTCAGCAACCATGTTTCTGAACCACGAGCGCTCCGTCGGGCTGGTGGAAGCGACTGCGGCGCAGGCAATGCTGCAGAATGTCTCACGAGATGAGCTGGTCAACGAGTTTATCGTTCCGTCGATCATTCCGGGTGTGGATGTGCTGCCAGCATCGATTGATGACGCCTTTATCGCCTCAAGCTGGGATCAGCTTTGTGCTGAGCATCTTCCGCAACAGAACGTTCACGCCGTGTTGTATGACAACGTTATTGCCAAACTGAAAAAAGATTATGACTTCATCTTTATCGATAGCGGCCCGCATCTAGATGCTTTCCTGAAGAATGCGATTGCAGCGTCTGATCTTCTGATGACTCCAGTGCCACCGGCTCAGGTAGACTTTCACTCGACACTAAAATACCTGACTCGTCTTCCGGAACTGATTGCGATTATCGAAGACTCCGGCGCGACCTGTCGGCTGCAGGGCAATATTGGCTTCATGTCTAAGCTCTCCAATAAAGCGGACCACAAACTCTGTCATAGCCTGGCGAAAGAGATTTTTGGTGGCGACATGCTTGATGCTGCCCTTCCCCGCCTTGATGGTTTCGAACGTTGTGGCGAATCCTTTGATACGGTTATCTCCGCCAATCCTTCGACCTACGTCGGCAGCAGCGAAGCGTTGAAGAATGCACGGTCCGCCGCAGAAGACTTTGCTAAAGCCGTCTTCGACCGTATCGAATTTATTCGCCTGAACTGAGGTTTGTATGAGCGCAAAAAGAATTACGATTGGCAGAACCTTCAGCCAGACTCCACTGGAAAATGACACGCCAGACAGCCAGCACAACCAGACATTCGTTCTGGCAACGGGCAAGCGCGCGTTGTTTCGTTTTGAACGCATTGCCGCCAGCGACGTTGAAAGCAAAACGTTTGTCACAATGGAAACCAACGGTCGCGATCAGGCAGGCCTGACACCTGATTCGCTGCGCGACATTATCCGGACCATTAAGCTGCAGCAGTTCTTTCCCGCTATCGGCGTGATGCGCGATGACCGCATCGAAATCCTCGACGGCTCACGTCGTCGTGCAGCCGCACTCTACTGCAAAACCGGCCTGGACGTGCTGATCACTGACGCGGCCATCACCGCTGATGAAGCCCGCCGACTGGCGCAGGATATTCAGACGGCACGGGAACACAATCTGCGCGAAGTGGGTATGCGTCTGTTAACACTTAAAGATGGCGGTTTGTCGCAGAAGGAGATTGCTGAAAATCAGGGTTTGTCCCAGGCGAAAGTGACGCGTGCCCTGCAGGCCGCCAGCGTTCCATCAGATTTGATTTCACTTTTTCCTAATCACGCTGAGCTGACCTATCCCGACTATAAAGCGTTGTTACAGGCTGCTGACAAGTTGAGTGAGTCGGGGCAAAGCGTTGAAGCTCTGATCAAATCCATTTCCAGGGAAATTGATGTGGTCTGTGCCCGTGAAGGTCTGGCCGAGGACGAGCTTAAAAATCATATTCTGCGTCTGATTCGACAGGGCAGCCAGACTCTGATCAAAGAACCGGAGAAAGATAAAACCCAGGCGACTGCGCTCTGGTCTTTTGCTGATAAAGATCGGTTCGCCCGAAAAAAGGTACGCGGACGGATGTTCAGTTATGAATTTAACCGGCAGTCGAAAGAGTTGCAGGAAGAGCTGGATAAAGTTATTGCGGAGACCCTGAAAAAATATCTCAACCGTTAACCTATATGCACTCAAATCAGCCAGCGATAAACGCTGGCTTTTTTTTCGATTTTTGTAGCGAGTCGTCGTTAAAAGAGATGGCGGACACCCAAATTTCAGGCTGAAATCGCCAGATTTTTAAGTGTGAATTCCTGCTTAAGATATTGAAATATAATAAATTGCTTTATTATCTCTTGCTGAAAAACTGCATGAAATCGCCACTTCGCTGAACTCTTTCGCCAGATACCTAGGCCCCTTCCAAACCGCACAGGTCACTATAAACAGAGATAACGTTTTTCGTCTGATGCTATCGTTGATGAATCTCATCGCCGTCAGCGCTCATCCGACGGTCAGAATATTGCAAGTAATGATTTTCCGGGACTGGTTCATTAGTGACCAATCAACCCCCACTGAACCTCAGTAACAGCGTACCGGCTTCACACACTCCGCTAAACCCTCTGCCTGGCCTTTCTCCAAACATTAGCCCGCCAGCGATATTTCTTGGTTAACTGTTTGTTTTTAATATAAAAGATGCAAGAATTTCAGCCTGAAATCGCCATGCCTGCAGTTAAACGCTCCCTCGTTTCAGGCCTGAGGGCGAACGGATAAGATCAGAAAAGAGGCGTATCTTAAGAGCAGTAAAGTCCTGAACAGAGAGTGAAAAAAGATACTCAGAAACTATCCCTCACTTATCCACAGAAAAAGTGGATAACTTTTTCTGCGCGATAAAATTTTTTTTGAAGAGGTGCGATACAAGATGCAGCTTTGGCAGGGAACTCCATTAAAACCTGATCAGCGCGAAAAGATTGTCACAGTCTGCTCATGACGGAAAGGTAGTTGCATGGCACCAGATTCACTGTATTGGGTAAAGCAGATGAAATCGACAGCTTACGGTCGAAGAGCTCCTATCGGCCTACCTGATAAAAGGCGATGGCTCACTGAACTGCTGTTTACAGTGAATTGCGAGAAATAACGTCTGTATGGCATTGAACCGGGTTATCAGTGGCTGTTATCGGCATACAGCGTAGTTGCTGATGCGCAGAGAGTGCTGACCACTGCAATCAGTAATCAGACCTACGTGAAGTGACGTAATGCAATGATGATCTTCCACGGCAGCAGCGAACCTATGCAGAAGAAAACCGGGCCAGGCCCGGTTTTGATATGAATCAGGCTTCAAGCCAGGCGGTGATTTGCTTAACCATGGCATCCGTTGAGATGCCATAACGGTCATGCAGCGTCGGTAGTGCGCCTGCTGCAAGGAAAGCATCCGGCAGCGCAATCTGTTTAAAGCGCGGTGTCACATGGTTTCGCATTAACAGGCCGGCAATAGCTTCGCCTAAGCCACCGGTTATCGAATGATTTTCAGCGGTGATAACCAGCTGGTTATGATGCAGTGCTACTCCCGCCTCACGCAGGATGGTCTCTTCATCCAGAGGCTTAATCATGGGTGAGTGAACCACACCGACCTCAATCCCCTGCTTCTCCAGCGCTTCAGCGGCCTCAAGCGCCCGCATGGTCATCAATCCGCTGCTGATAATAACGGCATGCTTACCGCCGCGCAGGCGCTGAGCCTTACCGTGCTGATAGCGATAGTCATATTTATCCAGCACCAGCGGAACCTTACCGCGCAGCAGGCGCAAATAGACCGGACCCTGATGTTCAGCAATAGCCGGTATCACCTGGCTAATCTCCAGTGCATCGCAGGGATCGATGATAGTCAGGTTCGGCATGCCACGGAAGATTGCCAGGTCATCAGTCGCCTGATGACTCGGTCCATAACCGGTGGTCAGGCCCGGCAGTGCGCAGGCGATTTTAACGTTCAGATTCTCTTCGGCGATGGCCATGCAGATAAAATCATAAGCGCGGCGGGAAGCAAAGACGGCATAAGTGGTGACAAAAGGCATAAAGCCTTCACGCGCCATACCTGCTGAGGCGCTCATCAGTAACTGTTCCGCCATGCCCATCTGATAAAAGCGTTTCGGAAAAGCCTCTGCGAACAGGTGCAGATCGGTGTATTTACTTAAATCAGCCGTCAGCCCGACCACATCTGAGCGCTGCTCTGCCAGAGAGACCAGGGCATGTCCAAAAGGAGCTGAAACCGTGGGCTGGCCTTCAGCGGCGATCGAGGCGATCATGGCGGATGTGGTCAGACGTTTTTTTTGCGGTTGTGAACTCATCTCAGACTCCTTGCTCAAGTGCAGTCAGGGCTTTGTCCCACTCATCGGCATCGACCCGAATAAAGTGGGTTTTCTCACGACTCTCCAGAAACGGCACCCCTTTGCCCATTCGGGTATCGCAAATGATGACGCGCGGCTGAGGTTCGGGCCAGCTGCGAGCCGCATCAAAGGCGGCCTGCAAAGCAGAGATATCGTTGCCATCAACCCGCTGGGTGTACCAGCCAAAAGCCTGCCAGCGATCCACAATGGGTTCAAAAGCGAGAATCTCACTGCTATGGCCGTCAGCCTGCTGATTGTTGACGTCGATAAGGGCGATCAGGTTATCAAGTTGCCAGTGTGAGGCGGACATTGCCGCTTCCCATGTAGAGCCTTCATTCAGTTCACCATCTGAAAGCAGGTTATAGACTCGTGCCTGCGAGCCTTTCTGTTTCAGCCCCAGACAGGCACCCACAGCAATACCTAAGCCATGACCCAGTGAACCGCCGGTTATTTCCATGCCTGGGGTATAGGCAGCCATGCCGGACATCGGCAAGCGGCTCTCATCAGTCCCATAGGTTTCCCTCTCCTCTTCAGGTATCACGCCTGCTTCGAGCAGGGCGGCGTAAAGGGCGATAGCGTAATGGCCAATCGACAGATAGAAGCGATCGCGGTCTTCCCACTCAGGTTGATCCGGCCGGTAATTCATGGCGTGGAAATAGCTGACAGCAAGCAAATCGGCTGCACCCAGCGCCTGACCGATATATCCCTGCCCCTGAATCTGGCCCATTAATAAGGCATGGCGGCGAATATTGGTGGCTCGTTGCTGCAATGAGAGCACGTGTGAAGCGTGACGAGAGTCAGTCATATTACCTCCTGATTAACGATTAACGTCCGCTGCCCGGATGCGCAGCACGCATAGCGCGCCACCCAGCAGGACGGCAGCAATAAAGTACATTCCGGAAGCGGGCGTACCGGTTGCGGTGGTGATGGTGCCTATCAGCCACGGTGAGAAAAAACCGGCCAGATTAGCAATGCAGTTCACGGCGGCGATGCCTGCGGCGGCAGAGACGCCACCTAACAGATTGGTCGGCAACATCCAGAACAGCGATGAGGCGGAAAGAATGCCCGCAGCGGCAATACAAAGGGAGAGCAGTGACAGGGAGACGCTATGGCTCAGCAGGGTCGCCAGCGTCAGTCCGGTGAGTCCGATCAGCATCGGAACAATCAGATGCCAGCGGCGTTCACGATAGCGATCGCCACTGCGCCCGGCCAGCAGCATAAAGATAATGGCGCAGAGGTAAGGCAGACTGGTCAGCAGCCCAATATGCAGCGGTTCACTAACGCCTGAGTTTCTCACCAGCGTCGGTAACCAGAAAGTCAGGGCGTACTGACCCATCACCACACAGAAGTAGATCAGCGCCAGCAGCCACAGACGACGGTCGGCGACAAAGGCTTTTACCGTGCCATGACAGGCTTTCTGCTGATTATCCTCATCCAGATCGGCACGCACCCGGCGTTTCTCATCTTCGTCCAGCCACTCTGCCTGTTCAACACGATCCTTCAGAACCAGCAGTACCACTAATCCCATAACAAGGGTGGGGATAGCTTCCAGCATAAACATCCACTGCCAGCCTGCCCATCCGTGAAAGCCTGCAAAGGTCGCCATAATCCAGCCTGAGAGCGGGCCGCCAATCATCCCTGAGAGTGGAATGGCGACAAACCAGAGCACGGTCATACGTGCGCGACGGTGTGATGGAAACCAGTAGGTCAGGTAGAGCAGTAAACCTGGCGCAAGACCGGCCTCGGCGACGCCGAGCAGAAAGCGCAGCAGGTAGAACTGCCATGCGGTTTCTACAAAGGCGAACAGGGCTGAGATGATGCCCCATGTGATCATAATGCGGGCAATCCAGCGGCGTGCGCCGACACGGTGCAGGATCAGGTTACTCGGCACCTCAAAGAAGAAGTAGCCGATAAAAAAGATCCCGGCACCCAGTCCATACACGGTTTCGCTGAGAGACAAATCATCCATCATCTGTAATTTAGCGAAGCCCACATTGACGCGATCAAGATAGGCGCAGAGATAACAGAGCATCAGCCAGGGCATCAGGCGCCAGGCAATTTTGCGATAGGTGATATCGCGCGCAGCAGAGGCTGCGCTCAGATTAAGCGTGGTCATGGTGTTCACTCCCGAAGTTAGCCCGCCAGGCGTGCGGGCAGGGAAGGGCGCTATTTAATGGATCAGCATGCCGCCGTTCACATCCAGCGTGATGCCGGTGAGATAACCGGAGAGATCGCTGGCGAGAAACAGCGCAGCGTTGGCGACGTCACTGGCGGACCCAAGGCGGCCGAGCGGAATTCCGTCGAGAATGGCGTGGCGGCGTTCATCCTGTAACAGGCCACCAGTGATGTCCGTCTGGATCAGACCGGGCGTCAGGGCATTAATGCGTATCTGGTCAGGGCCAAATTCGCGCGCCATCGCTTTAGTCAGGCCCAGAACGCCCGCTTTAGCGGCACTGTAGTGCGGGCCGCCGAAAATCCCGCCGCCGCGCTGTGCTGAGACCGAGGACAGGCAGATGATGCTGCCGCCTTTCTGCTGCTGCATGGTGGGGATCACCGCCTGAGACATCAGCAGCGTGCCGCGCAGATTGACATCAAGAATACGGTTGTAATCCTCGATGCCGATTTCCAGTGTTTTAACCGGCTGAGTAATACCTGCATTGTTGACCAGCACATCAATACGGCCGAAGTGCTCAAAAACCTGGTCGATGGCACGACGAACAGAGAGGGGATCGGTCACATCGGTGGCCAGGCCGAGATGCCCCTCACCACAAGACTGTGCGCTGGCCTGGGCGGCCTGCAGATCTAAATCGAGCACCACCACGCGCGCACCATGTTGAGCAAAACAGGCGGCTGTAGCCCGGCCAATGCCGCGCTGAGAGGCGGCACCTGTAATAATCGCAACTTTGTTTTCGAGTAACATTGTCCACTCCAGAAAAATAATTATTAGTGGTTCGGTATCGCTACCGGCAGGGTCACGATCAGAATTGATAAAGCGGCTAATATTGGCAATGCAAAAAAATTCATTTGATGCTGAATGAATTTGTTGGTTTGATGCAGTTAACAATTCTGCGATTTAAAAATGGGCACACATCACAAAATTCCAGTGTGGAGAGGCGGATGGAAAAGCAGTCTGATCACTTACCTTCGATTAAATCACTGCGGGTTTTTGAGCAGGTGGCCCATTTTGGTAATGTCGCGCGTGCGGCCGAGGAATTAAGTATTACGCCTTCGGCGGCCAGTCATCAGCTGGCAAAACTGGAGCGTGAACTGGGCTGTATTCTGTTTAATCGTTCGGCAAAGGGCGTAGTGCTGACGCTGTCGGGTGAGCATTACCTCAGGGAGATTGGTCCGATACTGCTGAGTCTGACGCAGGCGACTGCACGCATCAGTAACGAGAAAGCCCGCAGCAACCTCAGGATCCACTGCGCGCCCAGTTTCGGTCTGCTGTGGCTGTTGCCGCGCATCCATAAATTTCGCGACAGCTATCCCGAGTTCCAGCTCACGCTCTCCTGCTCTTACGAGAATTTATCTTTCAGCCGCGACAATATTGATATTGCGATACGCCATGGATTCCCGGACTGGAACTCATTCGAGATTAAAACGATCCGCCACGAAAGAATGTCGGTGCTGGCCTCGCCTGAGTATCTGAAAAAACATCCTGTTAATCAGGCCGCTGATTTAATTCATCATGCGCTGATATTATCGGAGTCGCCGCTTATTCAGTGGCCGCAGTGGTTTGCTTCTCAGCAATTACCTCAGCCAGATAAAGAGTGGTTATTTCGCTTTGATCGCTCTTATATGAGTCTTGAGGCGGCGATGTTAGGCCACGGTCTTATATTTGAAAGTGAATTGCTGGCGGAGGATTATCTGCGCAGTGGAAAACTGGTCAGAGTCTTGTCCGAACAGGAGAGTCTGCCCGTCAGCGCCCATCATCTGGTCTTCCCGCGTGGATTTGCCCAGTTTCCCCGCGTCGCGCATTTCCTGAGCTGGATCCAGCAGGAACTGAAAGTGTTAACCTAATGTTAAAATAACTTTCACGACGTCATTATTGCGCTGGTTTATTTATCCGGTTAACTATCCCTGTTATAAAAATCGCATTGCTAAAGCTAACTTTTAAATACCGTCTACACTTCTTTACCCACTCGGTAAATATGTTCCATTTCTATTCCGTATGAAATTTAATCAAACGGATGTTTAACTAATTAATGGCAGGGATATTATGAGTACGAATACACCAGACTCTGGTGAAGCGGGCGATCACGCGCCTGCGGATACGGTACGCCAGCGCATTTTTTTAGTGGTACTGGTTGCCACTATGGGCGCGCTGGCTTTTGGTTATGACACCGGGATAATCTCGGGTGCGTTACCCTACATGACCTCACCACCCGATCAGGGTGGACTTGGACTGAATTCATTCACTGAAGGGCTGGTAGCCTCTTCGCTGGTGTTCGGTGCCGCGATAGGCTCTTTCCTGAGTGGTTTCTTCTCTGACCGGTTTGGCCGGCGTATTACACTACGCAGCCTGGCGGTTATTTTTGTGCTGGGTTCACTGGGAACAGCGCTGGCGCCTTCTGTCAATGTCATGGTGGCAATGCGCTTCCTGCTGGGGATTGCTGTCGGTGGCGGTTCCTCTACCGTGCCGGTGTTTATCGCCGAAATTGCCGGACCGCGCCTGCGTGCGCCGCTGGTCAGCCGCAATGAGCTGATGATCGTTACCGGACAGCTCATTGCTTATGTTGCCAGTACGCTGCTGAGCTATCTGCTGCATGATGAGCACCTGTGGCGCTACATGCTGGCAATTGCCATGGTACCGGGTCTTTTGCTGTTTATCGGCACGTTCTTCGTTCCTGCCTCACCACACTGGCTGGTCGCGGAAGGGCGTCTGAAAGAGGCTAAAAAGATCCTGAAGTATCTGCGTGAAACGCCGCGTGAAGTGCGCCATGAGATGGCGCAGATGAAGAAGCAGGCGAGGGCGGCGGAACGTGGGCCGGATGCGAAAACCCTGATCCGTGAAAAGTGGGTGATTCGCCTGATGGTTATCGGCGTCGGTCTGGGCTTTGTCGCCCAGTTCACCGGGGTAAATGGTTTTATGTATTACACCCCGATCATCCTTAAACAGACCGGACTTGGCACCAGCGCCTCGATTGCCGCGACCATCGGTAACGGCGTGGTCTCAGTGGTGGCGGCGATTGTAGGTATCTGGGCGGTTAGTCGCTTCCCGCGCCGGACGATGCTGATTACCGGCCTGTGTCTGGTGGTCGCTTCGCAGATTATGCTGGGCAGCGTGATGACCTTTATCGCTCCCAGCCTTATGCAGAGCTACCTCGCCCTGGCCTGTATTCTGCTGTTCCTGTTCTGCATGCAGATGTGCATCTCCCCGGTCTACTGGCTGATGATGTCGGAACTGTTCCCGATGCAGTTGCGCGGCGTGTTAACCGGCGGCGCTGTCTCACTACAGTGGATATTTAACGCGATAGTCGCCTTTGGTTTTCCACCGATAATGGAATATGCCGGCAGCACCACCTTCTTTATCTTTGCCGCGATTAACGTCGGGTCGCTGATCTTCGTGATGGCGATGGTGCCAGAGACGCGGGGCAAAAGCCTGGAAGAGATTGAGTCACACATGAAAGAGAAGTTTGGTGAAAAGCCAAAAGAGGCTGAAGCCTCCTGAGTCTCCCACCGGATTCAGCCCACCGGCTGAATCCGGTTTTACCTCCTTATCGCCTTATCTTGTTACCTCCTTATCTTCTTACTAACCGTTGCACCGCATTTCCCCGTCCTTATCCTCACTAAGTACCATCAGACAACATTCACTGTAATCAGCAATTTTCCCTCGATTAATTTCCATACAGTTCTGGCGATTTCAGGCTGAAATCGCCAGAACCTGACTGAATAAGCTGTCGTTATTGTCTTCAGAAACTACCGGTTAAGCGAAGCATGACCGCTGACAAAGATTGCATCAGGCTCTGCGCTATACTCATTTTTCATCTGCTCCGCACGCTGACCGGTAGGCACTATGAAAATTTCAACCACCACGGCAGTTTTTGCCGCATTGCTGACTGCTGCGCCTTTGCATGCTGAAAACACACCAATCTCCTCCTGGTGGAATGGATTCACTGACGATGTTGCGCAGACCTGGAACGCGCCTCAGCATACCGATCTCTACCTGCCATTTATCAGCTGGCACGCCCGCTTTATGTACGACAAAGAAAAAACCGATAACTATAACGAGAATCCCTGGGGAGGCGGTCTGGGCATTTCCCGCTACAGCGACAGCGGCAACTGGAGCGCGCTTTATGCAATGGCTTTCAAAGACTCACACAATGAGTGGCAGCCGATTGTCGGTTATGGCTGGGAGAAGGGCTGGTATCCTGGTTCGAATCAGGACTTTCGTCTTGGCGCGGGATTAACCGCCGGTATCACCGCACGCGAAGATTTTGGTAACTATATTCCGCTACCGATTATTCTGCCGCTGTTCTCTGCCGGTTATAAGGCGCTGAATGTACAGTTCACCTATATTCCGGGCACGTACAATAATGGCAACGTGCTGTTCGCGTGGTTTCGCTATGCATTTTAATTTTTCAGGAAAGGATTTATGACCCGGAGGTGGAAAACCGTCACCCGCAGGCTCTGGCGCCTTGCGATTGCGTCTGGAGTACTGTTACTGCTGCTACTGATTATTCGAATCTATGAGGCGGAGCGCGGGCCGGAGTTACATCGCTGGCACACCTGGGTCCCACATGAACTGACAGTAGAACAGCTTGATAATGCGACCTATGCCGACTACCTCAAGGCCGAAAATCATCTGTTCGACGAGATGAAGCAGCAGGTCAGCAACCGGCTGGATGCGGAAGATAAAACGCCACTCAACCGATACTATGCTGGCAGCATGATCTATCCGGGGCATTTTGCGCAGGACTGGAACCGTTCCTATATTCTGCAACCGACGGGCACGCCGCGCGGTGCGGTGGTGCTATTACATGGACTGACCGACAGTCCTTACAGTCTGCGGCATGTGGCAGAGGCTTACCGTCAGCAGGGTTATGTGGCGGTGGCGATACGGTTACCGGGTCACGGTACGGTGCCTGCGGGTCTGACCGATGTTGACTGGCAGGACTGGATGGCCGCCACACGCCTGGCGGTGCGGGAAGCGACCCAGCTGGCGGGCACGCAGACGCCGCTGCATCTGGTGGGTTTCTCGAACGGCGGGGCGCTGGCGGTAAAATATGCGCTCGACAGCCTGGGCGATCACACGCTGCGTCGTCCGCAGCAATTGATTCTGTTATCGCCGATGATCGGTGTGACTCGTTTTGCCCGGTTCGCAGGTGTTGCCGGGTTGCCCTCTGTTTTCCCTGCCTTTTCGAAAACGGCCTGGCTGAATATCGTGCCGGAGTTTAATCCGTTTAAATACAACTCTTTTCCGGTTCACGCTGCCCGGCAGACCTATTTGCTGACGCAGGCGCTGCAGAAAGAGATCCTGCAATATGCGCGTAATCAGCAGCTCTCCGGTTTCCCGCCCGTGCTGACCTTTCAGTCGGTAATGGATTCCACCGTCAGTACGCCTTCGGTCATCCGCTCGCTCTATAATTATCTGCCAGTGAACGGCAGTGAACTGGTGCTGTTCGATATCAATCAGGCGGTCAGCGTTAGTCCGTTATTCCGCCACTCCTCATATACCGCGGTTAATCAGCTGTTGCCTGCGGCGCGTCGGAATTACTCATCCACGGTGATCACCAATGCCTCCGCCACCTCACTGGCGATGGTGACGAAAAGCGTTCCCGTGGGAGAGATGCAGGAACGGATTCAGCCGCTGGCAATTGCCTATCCGGCGGGTCTCTACTCACTGTCGCACGTTGCGATTCCATTCCCGGCCGAGGATGGGTTATATGGCAGTGCGCCCGCGCAGAAGAATGAGTTTGGTATCAGTTTTGGGACGTTGTCACTGCGCGGCGAGAGTGCGGTGCTGATTGTCGGGCTGGACTCGATTATGCGCGCCACCTCTAACCCGTTTTATCCTTATATGATTAACCGAATCGATCACCACATCAGTTGTAGCGACAAGCCGCAACTTGCGGCCTGCCTCAGCAGTTTCTGAATCAGTACAGCATCAGGCCCGCATCGTGCGGGCCTGATGTTAAATAGCGTTCAGCTTTTCCATCACATCATCCGACAGTTCCAGGCTGCCGCTGGCAAGATTCTCTTTAAGATGTTCCGGGGAAGAGGTGCCTGGAATCAGCAGAATATTTGGCGATCGCCGCAGCAGCCACGCAAGTGCGACCTGCATCGGCGTGGCATTCAGGGATGCAGCCACTTCATTAAGCTGATCCGACTGCAACGGAGAGAAGCCACCCAGCGGGAAGAACGGCACATACGCAATTCCCTGCTGCGCCAGCTGATCCACCAGCTCATCATCCTGTCGATGCGCCAGGTTATACATATTCTGCACGCAGACAATCGGCGTCATCGCCTGAGCTTCTGCGATCTGCGTGGCGGTAACGTTACTCAGTCCAATATGGCGAATCAGTCCGCGTGCCTGTAACGCCAGCAGCGCCTCCAGTTGTGGCTTAAGAGAGCCTTCTTTGGGCCTGGCCGGATGCAACATACTGCGCAGGTTCACCACCTCAATCACATCCAGCCCCAGGTTGCGCAGGTTATCTTCCACTGCCTGCGTCAGCGCCTCTGGCTCCATCGCCGCCAGCCAGCCGCCTTTGGCGTCGCGTCGGGCACCCACTTTGGTGACAATGCAGAGATCCTGCGGATAGGGATGGAGCGCCTTTTTAATCAGCTGGTTGGTTTCGTGCGGGCCATAAAAGTCGCTGGTGTCGATATGATTAACGCCTGCCGCGACAGCATCGCGCAAAACCTGGATTGCCCGGGCTTCATCTTTTACCGGGCCGAACACGCCCGGCCCGGCCAGTTGCATTGCGCCGTAGCCAATACGGTTAACTTCACGATCGCCTAACGTAAAAGTCATGGTGGTGTTTGACATGAAAACCTCCTGCATGAATGTAGATCAATTGTAACGGTGATTCAGCTGTGCAACTATCCGGTGAAATCAGGACAGACTGTACGGGGTGATGCACAATGGCGATCGATATGGCGCTGCTGGATGCCGTGGTGGCGGTGGCAAAAGCGGGAGGATTTCGGGAAGCGGCACGCGTCACCGGCAGCAATGCGTCACGCCTGAGCGATGCGGTACGACGGGCGGAACAACAGCTGGGTATTCGTCTGTTTCACCGTACAACCCGCACCGTGGTATTAACCGAAGCGGGCAGGGCGCTGATGGAACGTCTGCTGCCCGCGATCAATGAAGTTAACGCCGCGCTGGATGCGGTTAATCGCTACCGTAACACCCCTGGTGGCACGCTGCGGCTGAATGTGCCGGTCAGTGCAACCCGGCTGGTGCTGCCCGCGCTGGTGCCGGAATTTTTGCAGCGTTATCCCGACATCCGGCTGGAAATTGTGGCGGAGAGCAGCGTGCAGGATGTCTTTCGTGACGGTTGTGACGCCGGGATTCGTTATGATGAGCGGCTGGAGCAGGATATGGTGGCGATGCCCATTGGCCCCAGACAGCAACGGTTCGCGCTGGCGGCTTCTCCGGCTTATCTGGCAGAACATGGCCGACCGGAACATCCGCGCGATCTGATCCATCATCGCTGTCTGCGTGGCCGTTATGCCAGCGGCCTCATGGCTGACTGGACCTTCAGCCACGAGGGCGAAGAGATCAGCGTTGAAACCAGCGGGCCGCTGGTGGTTTCGGTCGGTGGCGCAATGGATCTGGCGGTGGAGGCGGCCATCGCCGGAAGCGGCGTGATATATCTGTTTGACGAGTGGCTCAGGCCAGCCCTTGACAGCGGCAGGCTGGAACCGCTGCTGCAACCCTGGTGGCTGACTTTCTCCGGTCCGTGGCTCTATTACAACGATCGCCGCCTGATCCCCGCCCCGCTTCAGGCATTTATCGACTTTGTGCGCGAAAAAAACGGGCGCGAAAACAACTCAGCTATACCAGTTAAACCCCTGTGGCACCCGTGAAAATCCGGCATGTCGCAACGCGTTAAGCAGCGGTGACCGCGAAACCGGTTCACCATCTACCTTCTCAAGCGTGAAACTCGCGGGCTTTTCACGCTTCAGTGCCAGGCCCAGCGCCGCCACCGCGACCTGCTGCAGCGCGGGATCGTCGGTGAATGTCAGCAACTCTTTGCCTCCCGGCGTCAGATAAAGCACCAGCGCGCCGCCTGCAATCACCACGCGGCCCCCCTGACGGCGGGTCGGGCGGATGCCGCTGGCGTGGAGCGGCCAGCTCAGTAACGCACCAAATGGATTCGCCGGGTCCGGTGCGGCCAGCGCCACAGCCTCTGTCGCGGTCAGCGGCTTTTCTGCCAGCTCCCGCAGCCGCTCAATGGTGTTATGGTCGGCAAACTGCGCGCCGCCCGCACCAGCGACAAACCGGCCACGCAGCAATCGTCCGGCATCTTCCATGCTGCGTAATACCGGCTGTAACGCCGGGAATCCTCCGGGGATCTGCTCCGATATCGCGCTACCCCGGCTGATCACCCCATAACGGTCTAGAAGATTTTCCACCAGCGACAGGGCCAGCCGGGCAGGAGCAACCTCCTGTCGGTTAACCCGCGACCAGCGACCAGCCAGCGTGTTGACCGCCGGTCGGCGTGCAGAAAGTGCGCCCGGGGTGAAGCGCTGACCAAAACGGGTGCGCAGGGTACGCGCGGGACGTGAACGGGGGGCGCCTGGCGTGGTCAGCAGCCCACGCACCGCAATCCAGCTATCGGCAGTGACATAGCCCTGCCACACCAGTTGCCACAGGGCAGCATAAATATCGGTGGTTTGCGTCTCTGCCTCGTCCATCTGTGCCATGATCTCATGAACAAACCACGAGCCACCCCGGCTCAATGCGTCGAGAGTCGCCTGCTGAATCGGCGTCAGAGGCTGTATGGTGTCAATCATCGGCAGTGTTTCAGCGGCATATTCCGTGAGGTGCAGCGAGATCAACCCATCATTCTGACCCAGCGCTTTGTGTCCGCACCAGGTAACCTCGCCACTGGCTAACAGTTCATCGAGCATCGCGGGCTGATAGTCGGCTATCCTGGCGCGCAGGATTTGTGGCTCCCACAGCGAGGCCGGTAGCGGCACGCCCGCAAGTTGCTCAATCACACGTAACAGCCTGCTAACCCCCTGATGCTCTTCACGCTGCGTGTTAAGCACATCGTGACGCTCCAGCAGCAGACTAATCCAGGCGGCAGGTGGAACAGGCCGGGTTGCTTCACGTGCTGATTGCAGTGAACGTAAGCGTAACCGTTTGAAGATCTCTGTGGAAACCCACTCCGTATCCGATGCGCCCTCTGGCGAACCCATATTGAGCAGGTTGCCTTGCTGATGCAGGGAAAGCAGCACCTCATTCACGACGGCCACACCCAGACCAAAATGCGTGGCCAGCTGTCGGGCGGTGAACAGGGTATGGGTTCGGGCGTAGCGGTTAATGAGATCGCGGAGCGGATCGGCCTGCGGCTCCAGAAATGTTTCGGGCAGATCGTCAGGCAGTACAACGGCCAGTGCATCGCGCAGGCGGGCTGCATCTTCAATGATCGCCCAGCGCTCTTCACCGGCAAGGGTGACCGTAATCATTCGCTGCGCGGCATCGAACTGCGTTATGGCTTCCGCGATCTGCTGGGCGTTGCCACTGAAACGTGCCGCAATACCGGCAACCGCGAGCGGGCCAAGATCGCGCAGCAGATCGATAATGCCTTCGGCGTGTTGTGCCTGATAGCGGGAATCGATGCGCTGCAGTTCCTGTTCAACCTGCTCAACGACGTCAGGTGCCAGCAAATCACGCTTGCTGGTCTGGCCGAGAAGCTCACCCAGCAGGTTACTGTCGAGCGCCAGCAGTGAGGCGCGCCGTTCTGCCAGGGGGGCGTCGCTGGCGTAAATAAACTCTGCAACATAGCCAAACAGCAGCGGCGCGGCAAAAGGGGAGGGCTGTTCGGTCGTCACCTCGACCAGCTTTACCTTTCCCTGTGCCATCTGTTCCATCAGCTGGTGCAGGGCAGGCAGATCGTAGACATCCTGCAGACATTCGCGTGCGGTTTCGATAAGGATGGGGAAATCGTCATACTGTCGTGCAACTTCCAGCAACTGACCGGCGCGCAGCCGCTGCTGCCAGAGCGGCGAACGTTTGCCCGGATTACGCCTCGGCAGCAGCAGAGCGCGTGAGGCACATTCACGGAAGCGGGCGGCAAACAGCGCCGACTGACCGACACTCTCAGTGACCTCCCGGGTCAACTGGTCAGCGTCGAACATAAACAGGTCAGCGCCGGGTAATACTCCCTCACTGGCGGGAAAGCGGGCCACGATGCCGTCATCGCTGGCCGCAACAGAAGCATCAATGCCCAGGCGTTGCTGGATTCGGGCGGCAATCGCCAGCGCCCAGGGCGCATTGACCCGCTTTCCCCAGGGCGAATGCAGGATCACCCGCCAGTCGCCGATTTCGTCACGGCAGCGTTCGATCAGCAATGTGCGATCGTCCGGCAGTACGCCGGTCGCGGTGCGTTGTTCAGCCAGCAAAGCCAGCAGATTCGTGACTGCGCGGGCATCCAGCCCCAGCGCGCGCAACTGCTCCTGCGCATCCGCCGGTGAAGCCGCACTCAGATGACGCAGAAACAGCCCGAGGCTGGCACCCGAATCGGCCGAGCGGCCCACACCTTCTCCGCGCCAGAAAGGCAGACGAGCCGGACGGCCTGGCGCAGGCACCACCAGTACCTGGTCGTGGGTAATCTGCTGAATCCGCCACGACGTTGCGCCCAGGGTAATAATGTCATTGACCCGCGACTCATAGACCACCTCTTCATCCAGTTCGCCGACACGACGTGAGCCAGCCTGCTCTTCGCCTTCCGGCAGGATGACGCTGAACATGCCGCGATCGGGAATGGTGCCGCCGCTGGTCACGGCCAGATGCTGAGCGCCGGGTCGCGGCGTCAGCAGTCCGCTCTGACGATCCCACACCAGCTGCGGCCGTAGCTGAGCAAAAGCGTCTGAGGGAAACTTACCCGCCAGCATATCGAGCGTGGCATCAAACAGCCGACGCGACAGAGTGCGAAACGGATCGGCCCGACAGACCTGCGCATACCAATCATCGACCTGTAAGGGATCCATTGCGACGGCCGCCAGGGTTTGCTGCGCCAGAATATCGAGCGGGTTACGCGGCGGAGCCAGCGCATCGAGCTGGCCCGCACGCATCGACTGCAATATGACGGCCGAATCCAGCAGATCGCGCCGGATGCGCGGAAACAGGATGCCGGTTGATACGCCGCCAACCTGATGTCCGGCGCGTCCCACGCGCTGCAGTGCACTGGCGACTGAAAGCGGTGCGCCCACCTGGATCACCAGATCCACCGGTCCCATATCAATGCCAAGTTCCAGACTGGAAGTCGCCACTACGCAGCGCAGTCTGCCCAGCTTCAATGCGGCTTCAATCTCGCCTCGCTGCTCCTTCGAGACGGACCCGTGGTGCGAGCGGGCAATAAGATCGTCACTGTCGTCCGGTTCTGCATCCCGATCGCCAGCGGTTGTCTGCTGCGCCAGATAACGCGCATTGAGCCGCGCAGTCAGCTTTTCCGCCAGGCCACGCGAATTCACAAACACCAGCGTGGCGCGATGGGACATGACCTGCTGCAGAATGCGCGCTTCAATGTGCGGCCAGATCGAACCGCTGGCAGAGGTGGCTTCACCGGTCAGGTCATCGGGGCTGGCGATATCGGTCATATCTTCGACCGGAACCTCGATGGTCAGGTGCAGCGTCCGATCGGCGGCCGGATTAACGACCTGAACGGGCTGACAGCCGCCAAGGAAGGCGGCGACCCGCTCAACCGGTCGTACCGTAGCGGAAAGCCCGATACGCTGGGCGGGCTGTGGCAGCAGCGCATCCAGCCTCTCCAGGCTCAGCGCCAGCTGGGAACCCCGCTTCGATCCCGCCACCGCATGCACCTCATCGACGATGACCGTGGTCACGCCCTGCAGCGTCGTTCGCGCTTTTGAGGTCAGCATCAGAAACAGTGATTCGGGTGTGGTGATCAGGATATCGGGAGGGCGGCGCACCAGCCTGGCGCGCTCTGCACTGGGCGTATCGCCGGATCGCATTCCGATATTCAGAGTGATCTCTGGCTCATTCAGCGCCTGCCGCTCAGCGTAAACGCCTGCCAGCGGCAGATTAAGGTTGCGCTGTACGTCCGCGGCCAGCGCTTTAACCGGTGAAATATAGAGTATGCGGGTGGTCGTTTCACGCGTGGGTGAGGGCTGGTTGGTTCGGAACTGAAACAGCGTGTCGATGGCGGTGAGGAAAGCCGCCAGCGTCTTCCCTGAACCGGTCGGGGCGATCACCAGCGCATGTTCTCCGCTGGCTATCGCCTGCCATGCCGCCTGCTGCACCGGCGTGGGTGCAGCGAAGGTGGCAGAAAACCAGCGTCGTGTGGCGGATGAAAACCGGGCTAAAACCGCATCAGATTGGGATTTCGACATCATACTCACGGTATCACGCAGCAACTGCGCCTGAAATTAATCCGTTGAGTGTATGTGAAAATTACCGTTTGTGGATGACGCGGCAGATATCTGGCCGCGTCGGGTGGGTTTGTTAACTGACCGCTCCGGCTAAAGCGCGACCCCTGATCGCCAGCAGCGACACCAGCGCCAGCACGATGATGGTCATGCCATAGTACCAGGCGGTCTGGTTCAGCCCGATATGGGGCGCTGCCATTCCGGCGGCAATCGCAGGGAGGGCAAAGGCGAGATAGCTTTTGATCAAAAAGGCGGAGAACAGTCCGGCGCGTTCATGACTTTCAGCTAACTGCATAATGATCTTCAGCACGCTGGAGAAAATCGATCCAAATCCCTGACCCGCAATGGCAGTGCCGAGATAGAGCCAGGCCACGCTGTGCAGAGAAAGGCCCGCAAGCGTGACGCTGACGCCCGCTATCAGCATCAGCGTACCGATAACTAATGCCCGCGCAGGCGGTAACGGGCGAAAGAGAAATACTGCTGCCGTTGCGCTCAGCATCAGCGTCGCCACAATCGAGCCGCCGATAAAAGGCGATGTCAGGCCGGTTGCGTTCGCCACCATTGAGGGCATCAGTGAAAGGTAAAATCCGCCCAGCATCCAGGTTGCGATGTTAACCGGCGTCACCATTAACAGCGGGCCCAGCGCGCGTCGCGGTATGCTGACCTGGGGTCGCAGTGCGGCCAGAACACCCGGCTGAGGCGCAATGGTTTCTGGTATCAGCGGCAACAGCGCCATGGCAACCACCATCAGGAGCAGCAGCAACGCGTAGAGCGTCACCGTGGGAAAGGGCGCAAAGGTGACCAGTATGCCGCCCGCCAGCGTGCCCAGCGTCATCCCCAGAAAGGCGGTGAATGAGTTCAGGAGTGGCCCACGGGTTTTACTGGCGTCAATCAGGCTGGCACCAAAGGTCGGTAAGGCAATACCGGTTGCAAAGCCCTGCACCAGCCGGGCGGCGATTAAGGTCGCCGCAGAACCGGCAGACATAAAGATCACCAGCGCGACCGCATTGATCGCCAGCGCCAGCAGCATCAGCGGGCGGCGGCCGGTATAGTCGGACACTTTACCGACCGTCAGCAGCGCGGCCAGTAACGCGAAAGCATAGGCACCAAAGATCAGCGTCAGCATGGTCGGCGTCAAATGGAACAGGCTGCGATAAAGTGGGTAGAGCGGCGTTGGCGCACTGCTGGTGGCGGAAATCAGCGCCGCACCGGTAAAACTGAAAAGCGTGGTGCGGGCAGCAGCCTGAGGCGTCAATGTGGGGTTCATGGAAATCACCTTAATGCAAAGTATTAGCTTTTAATAAGGTATACGGCTATCTGTGCCTTAATGCAATGTCTTTGCTTTAACCTACTTTGCTGTGTGACTTAGTGTCACCCTGTGGTAAGGTTTGTGTTACTAAGTCACACATGGGAGGAGATATGGCTTCAACAAGACTTCGTCAGCAGGGCGGGGCGGTCGTGCTGACTATCCCCAGCGAGATTGCTGCCAGAGCGGGCTGGACCGTTGGCATTGAGCTGGACGTCACCGCAGAAGGCGAATCCGTGAATATTGTGCCGGTAACGCGTGTACCACGCGGTCGCCGCACAGTTGCTCAGTTGCTCGCCGGTATCGATCAGCAGGAAATTCAACAGTATAACGAAGAGGCCGCCGACGGGCTGAACGACGCGCAGCAGGGCAGGGAGCATATCTGATGGTTTCAAGGAGAGTGCCGCAGAAAGGCGAAATCTGGCACGTTAATGGCGATCCGGTTGAAGGGCGAGAGTTTAAAGGGCCGCATTATTACCTTGTTATCTCGCAACGGGAGTTGGTTGCGGCTTTGGGAACGGCAGTTTGCGTGCCGGTAACAAGTGGCGGCGGCGC
Source organism: Pantoea sp. ABR1s (assembly GCF_057812235.1). Classification (NCBI taxonomy): domain Bacteria; kingdom Pseudomonadati; phylum Pseudomonadota; class Gammaproteobacteria; order Enterobacterales; family Erwiniaceae; genus Pantoea; species Pantoea sp. ABR1s. The sequence continues at coordinate 23,527 of NZ_JBSZSY010000004.1, forward strand.
ATCACGTTCACAGGGCGTGACCGTTTATCTGGACGGTAACAGCACAGATACCGGCAAAGTGACCGGCGTGGCGCTGTGCTATCAGGTGCGCTCGCTTGACCTGACTGCGCGCAGGGCAAGCTATGCCGCCACCGTTGAGCCACATGTTATGGATGAAATATTGTCTTTGGTCGTAGACCTTATCGACCCGCGGTAAGTCAACACTGGCTGACAGTTAAAGCTTAATAATTATAAATTCCTGGAAAGCATAAAGGTCTGGTCCATATTGTAATCGTGTGACCTGATGCAAGCGTTGCAACCCCAAATGGGGCTCGTTTATGCTAACTCACATCCGCTCTCCCTTCGCCTGCGCTTTGTCTCTCCGGGCCGCTTTCCTGCACTCTTCTCTGTCCGTTTCCTGATACGTGTTGTTATGTGCTTTGCGGGTTGTTTATCAATAATATTTCGGCGAGTCTCACTGTTAATAACAATCAGGGAGCCAGATGATGAAGATAGCTGAGATCGATCATATCCATCTCTACGTTGAAAATATTGAACAGGCAGAAAAGTGGTACAACGAGATCCTGGGCTTTGAACGCGACCCTTCACTGTACTTCTGGTTTGAACAGGGTGGGCCGCTGGTCATAAGAAATAACAGGGCATCCCTCTCTCTTTTCCTGCGAAAATCTCAGCCACCAGGCCATACGGTGGCTTTCGGGGTGGCAGCCTCATCTTTCAACGAACTTATGCCTGTACCCCGTAAGAATAAAATCCCAGCGTCAGTGACCACGACGTGTCGATGTCCGTCTATTTCAGCGATCTCAGTAATAATAAAATTGAAGTGACCTCTTACGACTACCTGCATGCAAAGCAGATACTGGAGAGCTTTACGTAACGCTATCGCTGTTTGCGCTTAGAGGCGTGACTGCAGGCGCACGATGATCTCCGTTCCGAAAGTATAAGTACTTCACTCATCGGCACGCCGGATGAAGTGAAGCTTCCTGGCCCTGAACGGCGATCAGTAAAGTGAGTTCTTCAATCGCTCAGGCAGCGCTTTGTCGTAGGCATCGCCATCAATCTCTGCAATCTGTTTGAGGATCGAACCGGTGCTGGGCAGCGACTGCCGTGAGATCTGCGTTTCGGCATCCCATAATCCGGAGCGAATAATCGCCCGACTGCACTGAAAGAAAACGCTCTCCACAGTGATGCGCAATACGGTTTTTGGCAGCTGATTGTTGATGGCAAAGCGCTCAAGCAGCGCCGGGTCGGTGCTGATCGCTGCTGTGCCGTTCACGCGCAACGTCTCGCCAATGCCAGGGATGAGAAAAAGCAGCGCTACCCGATTGTCATGCAGAATGTTGCGCAGGCTGTCGATGCGGTTATTGCCGCGTCTGTCGGGTAATAACAGGGTCTTGTCATCTTCGATTTCGATAAATCCGGCCGGATCGCCGCGCGGTGAAACATCCAGTCCCTCAGGCCCCGACGTTGCCAGCGCCACAAAAGGCGAGGCGGCGATAAACGGACGATAGGCGGGATGAATATGATCGGTTTCTTTAGCGACAGAGGGCCGGGCGACCGTGCCGTAAAGACCTTCAAGTTCGGTAAGTTCAGTGATAATGCTGCTCTGTTCAGACATTTTTGCACTTTCCTTTCACTATTCAGATCCTCATAACGCTGAAGGTGAGACTACACAGACCCGACGCGCCAGTTTAAGCTGCACTTTAACACCCAGGCAGCGTATTCAGAACCCGTGCGTCACCCTTTATGGCAATCGCCCCAGGTGAATCCGTCTTCCCGGCGCGAAAACAGCTTATTACCCGTGGCGACAACCTCTTTCCACCTTTACCAATATCATAAGCACAACACAACGTAGTGACAGCCTCTGATGAGAGATCCATATTCTGCAATCAGATGAGCACGAAAACCGCGGCTTGTGCACTGAAATTAGCCACCGTTCGTTAAGAGTATTAACAGAGTTGGTGACAGGAGAAGTTGCTGATATAAAGAGTAAAGATTGCTTATTCAGCACCCAAAAGGAGCGCAGGATGGTTTGGGAATCAGAGCGGCTGCTATACAGATATACTCTTCGCGAGGATCTTGACGACCTCTTCAGAATTTATGGCGACCCCGAAACGCATAAATTTAACCCGCGAGGTCCATGGCCCGACAGAACGTATGCCATTCAGGCCATAGAGCGCATATTACAGAGCTATCAGGAACAGGGTTTTGGCGACTGGACGATATTTGAGAAAGCCCATCCGGATAAAATTATTGGTTTTGGCGGTGTTTTCAGAAGCCAGTTTGACGGTCGTCAGACGAATAATCTCGGTTACCGGTTTGAGCCTGCTGCCTGGGGAAAAGGGTATGCTACCGAGCTTTCCCGCAGAGCCATTCGCTACGGATTCGAAGAGGCCGGGCTGAGCATCATTACGGGTGTGACGCGCGAAAACCATCTGGCTTCGCGCCGGGTACTGGAAAAAGCCGGCTTAACCTTTTTGAAAAAGGTCGACGATCCGGAGGGGTTGCCTCCCAGCCTGATGTACACCCTTACACGACGTGACTGGCTTGCGGCTGGCAACATCGTTACCGCATAAGTTTGATCTTTCCCGTTTGTGATTCAGGCGTGGCGAAATCTGCGCCACCTTTTCGCGCAAAGTCCCTTTAAACCCTCTCTTATCCCGCGATTAATACTCCGCTGTGTGGATTACTTTAGCCACCTTAATCAGGGGGAGGCTTTATGGATATTCGTACAATTTTTATTTCAGCAGTTATGGCAGTCAGTCTTTTATGGATAGGCGCATCAGATAACCGTTCGTCACATCTCACCGCCGAGCCGGTTAAATCTGTCCTGAGTAAACTGCAGCCTTGATTCTCAATCGTCCGATAGCACACATTAGCGCCTGCTCAGCCTGAGATGCGGTACACTGCCGGTATCTGTTAATGCAACTTCGTTGCTTTAACCATGACGTTCAGGCTGATAAAAGCGGGAGAAAGTGATGGCGAGGGAGATGATTCGGCAGGGTGGGCGCAGCGCACGTATTCAGGCGGAAGTGCATAACACCGTTAACCGCTTGCTTGAAACGCTTGATCGTTCAGCTATTACAGTGCCGATGATCGCCGAACAGGCGGGTGTGACACCTTCCACGATCTATCGGCGCTGGGGCGATCTGTCCCAGTTGCTGGCGGATGTGGCCGTGGCACGGATGCGGCCCATTGCAGAACCGGAAGATACCGGATCGACGGCCGGCGATCTTACCGCGTTCATCCAGCAGTATGCTGAAGAGATGTCGTCCAAAGTCGGTCGTGAGCTTCTGGCTGATGTGATAGGAAGTCAGGCTGAAGCGGCGAGCCAGAAATGCTGTGGGTTTACCTATCAGCATCTTGAAACACTGAAAAGTCGGGCCGAGGCACGCGGCGAATCAGGCTTTGACGTTGATCGCATCATCGATGTGGTCGTGGCGCCGGTGATGTTTCATATTCTGTTCGGCGACCGCGACATCTCAGCAGAATACTGTTCGTCTCTGGTTCAGCGGGCATTTCAGACAGCAGTCAGCGCTGAACAAAGGGCAGGGCGGCTTGCGTGATCAGATGCTGCAAGAGTGCTCGCGCCGGATCGTTACCCTGATCTGAGCGGGCGAGCGCGATACCCAGATAGCCGGGCATTGGCAGCCGGTGTGATTCAATCACCAGCGTCTCCGGCAACCCTGCGCGGGTGCGCAGGGTGATGCCCAGCCCGGCCTGTAATGCCGCCCAGATCCCGCTAAGACTGTGGCTGGTGAACACTACCCGCCACGAAATACCTGCCTTATCCAGCGCCTCGATGGCGCGCGATCGCATGACACACGGCGCATCGAATGCCACCAGCGGCAGCGGCTCGCCGCGCTGCAGATATCCCGCCAGATCAAACGCCGGATGCTGTATCCAGGCTAACGGACACTGACCAATTAACTGCGTGCCAGCCTGCTGCTCTGCCTGCCACAGCAGCGCCAGGTCCAGCTCATGACGGGCCAGCGCCGTAAGCAGCGGCAGATTTCTGTCGACGCGTGCGGTCAGCATCACCTCCGGATGCTGCCGGTTGAACGCGCCGAGAATGTCCGGCATCAACGCCTCGCCAAAATCCTCCTGCATCCCGATGCGTATTTCGCCCTGCAACGCTTCGCCTTTCACTGCCCGCAATGTCTCATCGTTCAGCGACAGCAGGCGTCTGGCGTAACTCATCAGCTGTTCACCGCTGCGGGTCAGCTGCACATGACGCCCTTTTTTCATCACCAGCGCCGTGCCGCATTGCTGCTCCAGTTTCTTAAGCTGCGCACTCACGGCCGAGGCAGACCGACACAGATGCTGTGCCGCCAGGGCAAAGCTGCCGGCATCAATGCCCGCGACGAAACTGCGCAGCGCATCCATATCGAGGGACTCCGGTACCTTGTTCATTATTGTCCTGTAATTATGGATGGTAAGAGCTGATTAATTTGATTTTCAGGATTGAAGGCCTGAGTGACACTCTGTCTCACCACTGAGGAGTGTGCAATGAAAAAATCGCTTGATCGGGAAACACTGGCGCAGCGCGCGCCAAAACTGGCCGAACTGACACAGCAGGTGCTGTTTGGCGATATCTGGCAGCGCGAACTGCTGTCACCGCGTGAACGCAGCCTGCTGACGCTGGCAACGTTAACCGCGCTGGGGCGGGTCCAGCAGCTGCCGTGGCACATCGATTTCGCCCGGCAAAATGGACTGACGCAGGATGAGCTGGTGGAGAGCTTCACGCATCTGGCGTTTTACGCAGGCTGGCCCGCCGCCGTCACCGCGCTGGGTTATCTGGAGGATAATCACTGATGCCCTTTACCCGAATTACCCTGCGTCAGGGCTACAGCGAGGCGGCTCTGCATCAGATTTCCACGCTGCTTCAGCAGGCGCTGGTCGCGGAATTTGACGTTCCTGAGCATGATTGCTTTCAGGTGATTGAGATGCTGCCCGCCGGACAGCGGGTATTTAATCGTCACTATCTCAGCGGCGGGCGTAGCGATAATTTCGTGCTGTTTCAGGTGACAGCAGGCCGACCGCGAACCCGACAACAGAAGCAGCAGTTTTATCATTCACTCTGTACGACGCTTCAGGCGGAGATGGCGATCGATCCTGACGACGTGATGATCATCATTCAGTTTAACAGCACCGAAGAGTGGAGCTTTAGCGGCGGCCGGATGCTGGCACAGGAGGCGTTATGATTATCATGCACTACCGTTTTACCCTGCCCGCTGACTACGACATGGGCATCATCGAACAGCGCATCAGTCTGAACGGAGCCCGGCTTGATGGCTTTCCAGGGCTGGTGGCCAAGGCATATCTTTACACTTGCCGTGATGATGACGGACAGAATGAAAACCGTTATGCGCCGCTCTATTTCTGGCGGGAGGCGAGTGGTATGCAGCGTTTCCTGCAAAGTCCTGGCTTTGCGACGCTGGTCAGGGATTTTGGCTGGCCGATCATCGAAAGCTGGCTGGCGCTTGAGGGGCAGACCCATATCCCTGATCTGGCCGACGCCCGCTTTATAACGCTGAACCGCTGGACGATTCCACCGCATTCAGACCTTACGACACTGCCGGGAACAACAGGGATCAGCGCCTGGGATGTGAGCCGCTGGCAGGGAGTAGACGTTAACGCTTCACACCAGCGCCCCGCTGGCGAGCAGGAAGTCTATCGCATCGGTTATCTGGCGCGGGGCGCAGCCGCCGCGGATCTGCAGCTCTAGCATCGGGAATGTCGTTGTTTTCTACTCAGAGGGCAAAAATGGCTTCAATCTCTATGCGCAGGTCAGTGGAGAAAAGTCCGCTGACCTGTACCAGTGAGCTGGCGGGCAGATGCTCGCCGTAGTTGCGATAAAGGACTTCCCGCAGCGCGGTGATCTCTGTGAAAGAGGTGATGAATATCGTGACCTTCAGCAGCGCTGCGAGCGACGTATGCTCAGCCGCGGCAACCGCCCTGAGTTGATCAAAAATGGCTTCTGCCTGGTCAGCCATATCTCCCTGCTGAGCCGCCGTACCGAAAGCGGTCAGTCCTGAGACATACAGCGTCGCGCCATGCTTCACTGCGTGGACATAAGGCGCTTTTACTTCGCCCAGTTGCGGATAATTTTTGCGTTCTGGCATCGTCATATTTTCCTCTTTTAAGTGATTTCATACCATACAGGCTACTGGCATTAAAGCAGGCTGAGAGTCGATAGCGGGTTGTGTTAACAAATCGGCAATAGGCAGAAGAGGTGATTGCTGGTGGTTAAGGCGATCTTTTGACGATTTCAGTCGATTTCAGTCGATTTCAGACATCAACGCCGGTCCTGTGTTGCGTGCTATATACAATACATTGAATAGCATGACTACCTTCTGCTTTTGAACCTATCAGGACGATGCCTTGCCATCCAGGTTCAGTAACGTGGATAGGGTGGATAAATATGTACACGATTTCACTCCTGGGTTATATTCACCCTATGTCCCTCGGAAAAGAGAGGGTCAGTTCAAATCTTACAGTCTGTGAAGTATTTTAACTAACGATGAAATCTGGATGGCTCTACCGGCAATCCCTTTGATTTTACCCGTCCTGTCTAATCGGAAATCATGTATGAACTCAAATCAAACCATGTCCCAGAAGCTTGCCAGAGACAGTCTCGGAAATGCTGCCGCCTTCGAAGGTGGAGTATACGTAACAAAAAACGGCGTCTCTGAACTCTTCATCCAGACTGCTGCTGAGCGTCAGGCTGAGATTAGAGAGATCGAGCAGGAAAGAAACATAAACGCCCTTTTCAAGCTGGCCTTGCAAGCTAAAAAGGAAGTCGCTGATGGCAAAGGCATGACCCCTGAAGACGTTCTGGGAAGGTTACGTGCCGCAAGAAAATAATAGAGAGGCTTTGAGTGTCAGAACAATATCAGCTGGTAATCGCGCCTCTGGCTGAACAGTGTCTCAAGGACATTGAGTCCTATAAGAGCGGAACAGTTGGGGCGCAGCAAGCGGCTGCATTTGTCGATAATCTACTCATGGATTCAGTCGACAATATCAGTCAGGATCCTGAAAGGTATCGCTACAATGCTTATCTTTCAGAGCGCGGGCTTTTGTTACGCGAACGTCTTGATGTTGAAGGAGAGTATCGTGTTCTGTACGATTTCGTGGACAGTACTATCCAGATTCTTCTTTTCGTTAGCATGAAACAGGATTTCGGAAATTTGCTCTACAGATACAACATACTGAAATGACGCTCAGGGCCCGCTAATGCGGGCTTTTGCATAATGAAAGCTTATGAACGTAAGCGCCACTGTCAGCATCCCCGTTTTAGTTTCACTCAATTTTTGAGATTTGCGGATTCTCAGCCATAAGCCCATATTCTTCCGGCATCAGGTTATCAGGGATTCATAAGCCCGCTTACCTGTAAGTCGTAGACAAAAAACACGGTAATTTCAGATGCGTAGGGATAAGCCAGGACGGGCGCGGCCATAATGATGACCAGCGCGAAATCATATGAATAATGATATGAACACGCCCGTCAGAAATCAGCGCTTCAGCATCTGCTGGCAGGCGAGGTTATCCTGGGCGGCGCGCTGCTGTTCATCAGGTGTCAGTTGCTGCCAGCGAGCAATCACGCTGCGGCCCAGCCCCGATTTATAAGTGATTTTTTGCAGCGCATAATCAGAGTTGCCGCCTTCAATGACGTTCTGCATCTGCCGGTCGAGGGGCTGCTTATTATCATGATCAATCGCGCAGAGCACCGCGACGTAATACGCCTTATCTTCCTCACTGTCGTGTGGGATAAACCACCAGGCGGCCAGGGCGAGGATCAGCAGCAGGGGCAGGATATATTTTACTTTAGCCATTTTAGTCACCGGTTGAGTGCCGTTAAGTCAGCCGGGTATGGCCAGACGCAGGGCGCGTATCCTGCCACAGTTTCCGCTCACCGTTAATCTCGTTTAGCCGCTGTTGAGGCAATGTTCAGTTTGCTGGCGCTTCAATCAGCGTCGTACTGATTTGCGCACCCGGCATCATCTGCTGTAATCCCGAAACCAGATCGTCGCTGGCCTGTTGCAGCGCGGAGAGCGGCATAGCGGGCAGACTTTCCAGAATGAACCACATCTGCTGCGCGCTGGCATCCAGTCGGGTTCTTACACCCTGACGCCAGTTCCAGCGGCGACAGGTCACGCCCTGATCGTCGCGCCAGATCACTTCACCCGGTTCCGGCGACTCATAAACCACCTCGCCCTCTTTAACGGTATCGAAACGTTCACTGCCGTCAGCAATCACCAGACGTGGCTCGCCAGCATAGGCCGCGATATTTTCACCCCCGACCGGCAGCGCATAACGAACGCTGATGGCGTTATAGAGATCGACAACCGGATCGATGGCAGGCAATGCGCCATCCCGCAGCACACGCTTACGCAATGCTTCTGCCGAACAGGGTGTACGTTTCGCTTTGGCACCAAAGGCTTTAAACACCTCAGCCCAGGCTGCGAGATGCGCGTCTGCCCACGCCGCATCATCATTTAACACCTGCTGGCATGCGCTCTTCAGTGCATCGCTGGCAACTTCTGGTCGGATAATCGGTGTGGCTTCCACCACAATACTCATGGCACGAAAGCCGGGAGCGAGCGCGAAAACAGCGGGAGCGATTGACGGGTGAACAGATAACATCGGATACTCTCTCAGTGACTAATTTATTTCATAGTAATGACCGATGACCAAAAAAGTCAATATAACGACCGATGCGGGTGCCGATGTCGCCAGTGTCAATCAGGCTGTTTCGGACAGCATCAAAAGCTGGCGTAAAAGTCAGAAACTCTCGCTGGATGAGTTATCACGCCGGGCTGGCGTCAGTAAAGGCATGCTGGTGGAGATCGAGAAGGGTGTCGCCAATCCCAGCATTGCCATTCTCTGTAAAGTGGCTGCCGCACTGGGCGTCTCGGTGGCAGATATCGTCAACGTTGCGCATGCGCCTGACGCCTGGCTGATTGAGAACAGCGAAATGCCCCGGCTGTGGCAGGGCGAGCAGGGCGGTTATGCGCAGCTGCTGGCGGGAACCCGTGGGCCGGATATGATCGAGCTATGGCGCTGGCAGATGTTTGCGGGCGAAGCTTTCCGTTCAACCGGTCACTCTTCAGGCACGCTCGAACTGTTGCACGTCGAGCAGGGCACGCTCGCCTTAACGGTGGGTGAGCAGACCCTGGTGGTGCAGCAGGGCTGTGCAGCCGTAGCGCGAACCGATATGCCGCATGCCTATGCCAGTGCCGATCACCTGCCGGTTATCTTCACCATGACAGTGGCCGAACTGCAGCGCTGACGGCGCTATTCTGCGGCGGTCGCTTCGCCTGGACACGCCAGCAGCAGCGTTTTCAGCAACCTTTCCAGTTCGGCACGCTCTGAAGCGCCAAGCGGGGCCAGCAACGCCTCCTGCGTAGCGGTATGGACGCGGAGTGCATGCTCAATCTGCTGCTGCCCGTGGGGCGTCAGCCGGACCAGCATGCTGCGCTTATCCTCTGGCGCGGCAATACGCTCGATCAGATGCTGCTGCTCCAGCCGGTTCAGACGATTTGTCATCGCACCGGAAGTCACCAGCAGCGCCTGGTAGAGCTGGGTGGGCGACAGGCGAAAAGGCGATCCCGCCCGTCGCAATGTCGCCAGCACATCAAATTCCCCCTCCTGAAAACCAAAAGGCTCCAGTGCCTGACTGCGCGCTTTCGCCAGATGTTTCATCAGACGCAACACCCTGCCGAAGATCCGCATTGAAGAGGCGTCGAGATCGGGCATCGCGTCGTCCCACTGACTGACAACGAAATCAATATGGTCATGCATAAATCACCTTTAAATATTGTGGTTATGTTGTCGGGTTGTGCGCAGCCTCTTAACACCGGGGGGAATTTATCTTAACGTTAAGATAAATGGTGGCAGCCCGGTGCTGTCATCGTCAATCCTCTGTTAAGGCGTCGATGATGAAAAATAAGGTGTTGTTCCCCATTCTGTTTGCCGTGATCGCTTTTCTTATCGGGCTGAATCTGCGGCCTATGCTGGCGATTATCGGCCCGCTGTTCCCGGTGTTGCAACTGCAGGCCGGATTGTCGTCGACGACGTTCAGTCTGCTGACCACGCTGCCAGTGGCGATGATGGGCCTGGCCGCACTCTCTGGCCCGTGGCTGATCGCCCGCATCGGGCCGGTAAAGGGAATCGCCGCCGGTTTGCTCTGTCTGACGTTCGCCTGCCTGTGGCGCGGCGTTACGCTTACTCCCTCTCAGCTGCTGCTCACCGCGCTGGCGGGGGGCGCAGGAATTGGCGTGATACAGGCGCTGATGCCCGCTCTGATCCGGCAACGCTTTGCTGAAGCCGCGGCGACGCTGATGGCGCTGTTCAGCACGGGCATTATGGCGGGCGCGGCACTGACTGCTGCCGGTGCCGACCCGCTGTTTTCATGGCTGGGCCTGCAACCCGCGCTGGCGCTTTCCGGCGGGTTAACGCTGGTCACACTGCTGATCTGGCTGACTTTAGTCAGACGATCGCCGCAGGTGAGCGTGGCCTCTGATGCAGCGACGCTGCCTGTGCGGCGTACCCTGTTGCTGATGCTCTTTTTCGGCATTGGCACGGGTGCTTATACATTAGTGCTGGCCTGGCTGCCGCCATTCTATATTCAACTGGGCTGGAGTGCTCGCCACAGTGGCTATCTGCTCGCGGCCCTGACGTTAACCGAAGTGGTGGCAGGATTCATCGTCTCGGCGACGTTACATCGCTTTCCCGATCGCCGTCCGCTGCTGCTCGGCGTGCTGGCCCTGTTGCTGCTGGGGCTGCTGAGTCTGGTCTTTTACCCGGGTACGATGCCGATACTCTCTTCACTGTTACTGGGTACGGGCATCGGTGCGCTCTTTCCGCTGTCGCTGATCGTCACGCTGGATCATGCGCGCAGTGCCAGAGAAGCGGGCATTCTGCTGTCACGTGTACAGGGAGGCGGATATCTGATTGCGGCTCTGATGCCGCTGCTGGCAGGCTGGGTGCGTGATAGCGGAACGTCAATGACTCAGGCCTGGCTGATCATGAGCGCTGGCGTTGTGCTGTTAATGGTGATTGCCCGACGCTTCAGACCTCAGAACAGTATCAACTGAACAAAGCCGTTGCCGATCAATGTCGATCTGGCATGCTGGAATAAAACCCCTGAACCCGGAGTGCATTGTGAAAGTCATTGGTCTGTTAGGCGGTATGTCGTGGGAGTCTACCGCGCTCTATTACCGTATTCTCAATCAGCTGGTTAAACAGCGGCTGGGCGGCCTGCACTCGGCGGAGCTGGTGCTCTATAGCGTGGATTTTCAGCGCATCGAGCAGCTACAGGCTGCGGGCGAGTGGCAGCAGGCGGGAGAGATACTGGCTGAAGCGGCACGCAATCTGGAACGGGCTGGCGCGCAGTTCATCGTACTCTGTACCAATACCATGCATAAAGTGGCAACACAAATCAGCGCCGCAACGGGCATCCCGCTGCTGCATATCGCCGACGCCACCGGACGGCGCATTCAGCAGGCCGGGGTGCGTAAGGTCGGATTACTGGCGACGCGATTCACCATGGAACAGGATTTCTATCGCGGGCGACTTCAGCAGCAGTTTGGTCTTGAGGTGATCACGCCGGATAGAGAGGATCGAATTTTTGTGCATGAGGTGATTTACCACGAACTCTGTCTGGGCGAGATCAATCCCGCGTCGCGTCGCCGTTATGGGGAGATCATGCAGCAGCTGGTCGCGCAGGGCGCGGAGGCCATTATTCTGGGCTGCACCGAAATCACACTGCTGGTGGATGCCACGGATGCCAGCGTGCCACTGTTTGATACCACGCTTATCCACGCGGAAGAGGCCGTTACCCAGGCTCTGGCCTGACGTTTATCCTGCACTTAGCCTTGAGGGAATCGCATGAAAATTGAAAATCTGCCGTTTGGCCTGACCCAGTGGGATCAGATTGAAGAGACGATTCATCCCGGCGACCAGGGGCAGGCGACCTGGCGAACCGTGAAGTTTTACGATATCCGGGTGCGGATGGTCGACTATTCACCAGGCTATGTCGCCGATCACTGGTGCACAAAGGGCCATATTTTGCTGTGCATGGCGGGTGAGTTGCACACTGAACTGGCAGATGGTCGCCGTTTCGTGCTGACACCGGGCGTCAGCTATCAGGTGGCGGACGATGCTGAACCACATCGCTCCTTTACGTCCACAGGCGCGCAACTCTTCATCGTTGACTGAGTTCACCATCAGCCTCTCTGGTGATCACCTGCTGGTGAATCATCGCGTCGTTGACACTTTTAAAAGTAAACTGAATCAGCTTTATAAAAATCAGCAAAATTAATGGCTTATTTCATCAGAGTTATCTGGTTCTGACAGGAATAATTTCCATCAGGTTGTATGCTAGAAGCCTTATAAGAACGTTTTGCATTCATCTGAGGTGGGGAAGCCTGTGCTGATAAAAAAGAAGAAAGTTCGTTCGCATACCGAAGATCGACTGCTGGCGCTGGTGCTTGCCACTACCGCCGGCATCCTTAATGCCATGGCGCTGGGCGCGTTTGGATTTTTTCCATCGCATATGACGGGTAACACCTCGCAAATCTCCCAGGAAGTGACCACCAGCGACCTCCATACCATGCTGTTTTTGATGGCACTGATTATTGCCTTTGTGCTGGGCTGTACCGTTGCCCGGCTGGCGGTGGTAGTGGGGATCAAACATAAGTTACGCACCATATTCTGTCTGATCATTCTGGCGGAAGGGGCGGCACTGACGGCGGCATCAATCTTTGAAATCGTGTTCTACCGGCCAAGCTTTAACGGGGAAGTGCTGTTAATGCTGGGCTTTTTAATGGGGATTCATAATGCGACATCGACGCAGCTCTCCAATGGCCGCGTCAGATCGACCCACATTACCGGCACGCTGACCGATGCGGGTATTGCGCTGGGGTCGTGGATCTTTGCCCATACGTCCCACGCCGTGCATCTTGAAACCGACGATCGTCGCTTTTTCCAGAAGGTTCTGCACACCCATCTGACTACCGTGTTTTCATTCCTGAGCGGCTGTATTGCCGGTCTGCTGCTGTTCAAAGTCTATGGCTTTAACGCCATGGTTGGACTGGGGATATTTCTGATGCTGGTGGCACTGACGGCCATCGCTATCACCGTGCAGCGTACCCGCAGAAGCCTCTACTGACAGTAAAACTTCCCGCCCGATGCATACAGCGCATCGGGCGGGTTGCTTACTGCTGCGTTCGGGTTGGCCGCACCACGATTTCGTTCACATCTACCTCTTCAGGCTGTTCAATGGCATAGCACACGGCGCGACCAATGGCGTCCGGCTGCAACGCGATAGCGCGATAGTGCTGCATCGCCTCGGCGGCTGCCGGATCGGTAATGGTTGATGCCAGCTCGCTCTCCACCACACCGGGATGGACACAGGTCACCCGTAGCTGACTGTTCTCCTGCCGTAATCCGTCGGAAATCGCCCGCACCGCAAACTTAGTGGCGCAGTAGACGGCTGCGGTGGGCGACACGGCCAGCGCCCCTATCGACGCGACGTTGATGATGTGGCCGCGCTGGTGGGCCAGCATGGTCGGCAACACTGACGCAATGCCATACAGCACCCCTTTGATGTTTACGTCGATCATCTGTTCCCACTCTTCCACCCGCAGCGACGCCATCGGTGACAATGGCATAATACCGGCGTTATTGATCATTACATCCACCCGGCCCCATCTCTCCAGCGCATACTCAACGAACTGCGTCATCTCTTCGCGGCGCGTTACATCAAGTGCTTTGATCGCCACCTCTGCACCATTGAACTGCAGCTCTTCAGCCAGCGCGGCCATGCGGCTTTCCCGCCGCGCACCCAGCAGCAGAATGACATCTGTTTTCGCCAGTTCACGTGCAATGCCTGCACCGATGCCGCTTGAGGCGCCGGTAATTAAAATCACTTTCTGAGTCATTTTGTTTCTCCAGTCAGGTTGTCACTGGCGATCATACGGCGACTGCATTATAAAGATAATCCACCGAACGCTTTACGGACTGGTAACTCAATCTGACCAATGAATGCCGATAAAAATGCTCTCGAAGTTTTTGTGATTGTGGCGCAGACGCGAAATTTCCGGCTGGCCGCAGAACAATTAGGTGTTACGCGTCCGGCGATCAGCCAGAGTCTGCGGCGTCTGGAAGACCGGCTTAACATCACGCTGATGCAACGCACCACACGCTCGGTTCAGCTGACAGAAGCCGGACAGCGGCTCTATGCCGAAGTGGCGCCGGCGATCAACCAGCTCAATCGCGCCGTGACCGATATTGCCGAACTGGCTGCGGAACCTCGGGGCCAGCTGCGGCTGGCGATCTCCTCGATTGCTGAGCGGATGTTGGGGGGAGAACTGCTGGCGAGCTTTATTACCGCTTACCCGCAGGTTGAGCTGGATATCACCGTCACCGATGAGGAGTTTGATATTGTCGGGCAGGGCTATGACGCGGGCGTGCGGCTGGGGGAGGTGATTGCTCAGGATATGATTGCGGTGCCGGTATCCACCGCGCAGCGTCAGGTGGCGGTGGCGTCACCCGCCTATCTGGCTCGTGCAGGCACGCCGCAACATCCTCAGGATCTGGTCAATCATCGCTGCATCGGCTGGCGAAGAGGGCCAGGTCTGGCCCCTTATCGCTGGGAGTTCGCAGAGCAGGGACGCGAGTTTGATGTTGCCGTCAATCCGCAACTCACCACCAACGACATGGGGGTGATGATCCGCACCGCCTGCGCCGGGGGCGGCATCAGCTTTGGCATGGAAGAAACCTTCCAGCCTTACATCGCACGTGGCGAACTGGTGACCCTGCTCGACGCATGGTTGCCCGCCTTTGCCGGCTTCTATCTCTATTTTCCCAGCCGCAAAAATCTGGCCCCCAAGCTGAGGGCGCTGATCGATCACGTCAGACTTTAGCGATAGAATGCGCGTCTGATTTAGCGCTGATATTGCTGATCGCTGACCTGCTCCAGCCAGTCAACCGGCGAGCCGTTCAGTGACTCAGCGATAGCAATATGCGTCATGGCGTTATCCGGCGTTGCACCGTGCCAGTGCTTCACGTTTTCCGGGATCCAGACGATATCACCGGTGTTCATCACCTGAATGGCTTCACCCTCACACTGAATCCAGCCCTGGCCATGCGTGACGATCAGGGTTTGCCCGAGTGGATGGGTATGCCATGCGGTGCGGGCACCCGGTTCAAAAGTCACCGTTGCGCCACCCACGCGGGCGGGTTCGGTTGCCTGGAATGGTGCATCAATCCGAACCGTGCCGGTAAAATATTCAGCAGGTCCTTTACGCGAAGGCAGCGATCCGTTGGCGATAATTTTCATTACTCACTCCTGTTGTTAACGTGTCATGCACAGTGTAACCGGCAAGCCGGAGCGTGATTAGCCCGCTCAGTCGGCAAACGGTTATGAGCCGGGCTCATTAATTGCCTGACAGTTTTTCAGGCTGTCATGTTGTAACGGGTGATGATGTTGATTTTAGAGTAGGGCGCGGGCGGTTCTGAGGCGGGCAAAAATCCATGAAACGCCAGCAGCGTTCTGAAGGCGTGCAGCGCATCAAGCTGTAAATTATGCTCGATTAATGCATCAATTTTACCGGCCTGCAGCAGTGCACGATTCTCACGATCGAGATCGTGACCAATAAAAGCGTTAACCGTCCGCTTTTGTTCGGCAAAAGCGCGCAGTATGCCGGGATTACCGCCACCGACTGTGTAGACCGCATCTGCATCCGGATGTCTCTGCAAAAACTGTGTCACCGACTGCTGCATCCGGGCGTCAATGCCATAACCGCCTGCCACCACGCTCACCTGATGCTGGGGCGCAAACTCCTGCATTGCTCGCTGAAACCCCTGAATTCTCTCCTGTTCGCCAATGAAATCGTGACTGCCGGTCACAGCCACAATATGCGAACGACTCACCCGCAGCCATTTTGACATCAGAAAAGCCGCCACTTTACCGGCATCAAAATTATCCATGCCGATATAGCGCAGGCGCGCGCTGCCGGGCAGGTCACTCATCATGGTGACCACCGGAACGCGTTGTTTCAGCAGTGATTCAAGGGTGGGATGAAGTTCACCAGAACAGGCTGCCTTAAGAATGACGCCGTGACTATGCAACGCTTTTTTATTCAGCAGCGCGTTAATCGCCTCCGCAGTCAAATTCGCGCCGAAGTGGAAACGCAGCTGAAGTTTAAAGGCAGTAAAACTGGCAATCTGACTGCTGAACGCCTCACGTATCAGTGGCTGAAAGCGGTCAGGTGTATGCATGATGACGTCGAAATAGATCGTTCTTCCCCTGGCGAGTCCCGCTTTTTGCATCAGTTCCAGGTCCGCTATCGCCTGCTGGATTCGGTGCTGGGTCGTGGCATGCACGTTACCGCGCTGATGCAGGGCTCGGTCGATGGTCGCCAGACTGAGTCCCGACTGGGCAGCAATCTGTTTCAGGGTAAATTTAGCCATGTGCTGCTCGTGACACCAGAGGATGACGATAGTTTTATCATACTGCTGGCCATTGTCAGATGATCATTTGTGAAAGGCTGGTCAGCACATATCAGGCCGGGAAAGCTGCCCCGCAGGTTATCGCAACAAACAGTGAGTCGTAAAAGTGTTTATAACACATTCAGCCAAAAGTCTGTTTCCGCGATATATAACTATCCAACTCTCAATATACATGGGCATAAATAGATTACAGCGGTTGCTACCACGTTTTGGCTATTTATAGCTTCAGGGCTGCATGGGGTGAAAATAAAGCAAGATAATATTCTGAGGTTGTATAGTTAATAACCTTTTTGCCGCTTCGCTTATATTTCCCGCTTGACGGCTTTTTTGTTTTTTGGCTCCCGCTAATGATAGACTGTATATGCATACACCATCGGGAGGTCGTGTGAAGTACGACAACGATAATGAAATCCGTGCGCTGGTCGGTGCGGTAGTCAGTGATTTGATCAAGGCGGGAGAGCCGGTTCATTTCCACGACATTACGGACGCGCTGTTTCGCCTGAGCGAAGAGACGCGTGACAGCAGGCTGAAAGCATTGTGTCAGGAAGCGATAAGCTTTTTCACCCGGAAGATGCATTAAGGTTGCCAGGCCTGATGCCGGGCGTTGTCCCGGCCTGTGTCATGATAGCGTCCCTGCTACCTTTGACATCGGCGAGCATAAGAGGCTTTGCATATTGCTCGCAGCATTTAAAAGGGATTTTACTGTGAGTCGGTCGTTTCTTTTTTATTCAGCGAGACGGTTGATGACCGCATTAAAAAATGTCAGTCAGATCTTTCTGTTGATTATTCATTAGGGGTGGCAAATTTCTGATAAAGAAGTTCGCCTTTTCATTGGCAGGTCTTATTAAGCCTGAATGATCATCATCTGGCATGATTGCAAAAAAGCGTTATCGTCGGGATCAAATCCCTGCTACATCATTAACCTGCAAAAGAATTTTTATATCGGATAATTTCTGTGTGGCATATCGGGTATACAGCGAAAGTGAGGGAAGGAAACAAAAGCGGGCGAGGGGGAAGAGTATCCTGCGTTACCAGAGGTAACGCAGAATGGCGTATCAGATGCCGGTATCGTCTGGCGTGCGGCCAACCACGATTTCCAGCGTTTTGCGTAACACATCCAGCCTGACAACATCTGAAGTGCATTCCAGTTCAGCGATCAAATAGAGGATGATCGCTTTATTGGTTACACGTCCCTGATCAGCAACAATGTCACGAATCACTGCGCCCAGCAGTTCAGTTTCCGGAGCAAGCTGATCGCCTGCGCTACGGAAGTAGTCAATAATTGAAGAATCTGATGATGAATGCTGCATGATTATTCTTTCTCTGAGGAAAATGAGTCAGATGCAATGGTTGAAGTCAAAAACGAGTGTAGGCGCAGTTTTCGTTTTGCCCAGCCCGCCTTAAAAATTCTGTTCAGGTCTGCCGCTTCGCTTAAAATTAGCCGCATGTATCAGGTACGCAGTACGCTCAATCAGTGCTTTTTCGAACCTTCAGGCGGGCCATCACTGTTCATACGATGAGCCGTGTTATCACGTTCGGCACCGTCGCCCTGCACGCGTTTGCGCGCGGCAACCATACCATTACGGACTTCAGTGATGGCTTTGCGAATCACTGACACTTTCACGTCGTCGTCAGCATCAGCAGCCATCAGTTCGAGCTGTGCGATTAAGGCGTTACTGGATACCGGTTTGTCTGACTTGAGTAATGTCAGAACGGCTTCGCCGATCATGACATCTGTCAGTTTCTCATCTTCACTTCTGTACATACTGGCTTCTCTGATTGCGAATCAATGGCCATGCTGCGGGTCCGTATGCGTCAGCGGGTGCGACTTAGTGCACCCGATACGGGAAGCAGAACTGGGCTTTGTTGCTAGGATAGATCTTCCTGGGTGATGGCTGAAACAGGCGTCCTGATTAACATGCACGACCGTGAGAGGGCATTAATCTTCGCGACGAAACAGCATCGCAATGAGTTCATGCAGATGACTCTCTTCTTCTGGCGTGGCAGCCAGTTCAAGGCGACTCAGCAGTTTACTGCAAATCGTTTTCCGACTAAGGCTATGACCTGCGCGCAGAATTTCCACCACAACCGAACCCAGCGTCTCCTGTTGCGACGGTGAGCTGGCCTGATTGAAGTAACGGGCAATATCGCTGATCGTTTCCGGGGCTTGTCCGTTCTGACGCATGTTGTTGTCCTCAGGTGGTTTAAATGTATGCACTCTTGATGCGCAAGTTATACATCTTTGCAAAACTTGTACAGAATTTTGGATTTTTAGGATTAATTTTTTTGTGCAAAAAGTGCTAAGGCTTTTAAAACAGGGTGTTACGAGGAGTTTGTGGCGAGGTAAAAATTGTACCAGATTCTTGTATCATTCACACCCCACCGACGCTCCGACCTGAATATTAAGGCCGGAGAGGAAAGGCATACATGGATTAGTGTTTAAAGAAGATGTCATCGGCAGAGACGGGAGCAGCGGGCTCTTTGCCAGTGGTTTTGGCAAGCCAGGTCGCCGGGGCGGTGCTGCGGGAACCGATGGTTTTGAACCCCATCAGCCATTGAAGCGCATGCTGCATCTGCTCAAGGCGAGTCTCATTAACTTCAGAGTCAGCCATGACCCTTAGTTCATTAATCAGCAGTTCAACATTCACTTCCTGACCGGCATTAAACAGGTTCATTGCGGCTTCGCCAATGATGACATTCGCTTTTTCGTCGCTGGAAAAATACAAATTATCCTCCTGGGTGATTGCGGTAAGTAACATTAACTGTAGCAAAAAAATTTACGAAGCTTAATCAATTCAGCCTATCAATAAGATTATTTTAATTGTCGGTCTGCTATGCGTGTCATGTGAGTGCCGCCAGGTGTCAGAACGCTTTTCGGTCAATTGCACAGCCAGGATGGGCTTTTTGTAATCCTGTTATCGTTCCTGCGGTTTACTCAACCACAGATGAGAAAGGCGTAAAACCCGGTTATAGCTATACATCACGCTTTCCATAAACTTCCCATCATTGAAATTAAATTTCTATATATCAACAAGTAAAGCGATTCGCTTACAAAACTTCACATTCGGGCCCGGACGCTGAAGAAACTTCACAACCCTTCGCTGTTACAAAGGTATAGCCTGTGCTATAAAAAATAGCCTATGCTAATTATGTTCTGTTTTTAATCACCTCTGGAGATCGCCCTATGGTCCCGAAAAGAAAAATAACCATGATGCTACTGAGTGCGCTACTGACAACCCTGATGGCGACCAGCAGCTATGCAGCAGAAAAATTTAAGGTAGTGACGACGTTTACGGTCATCGCTGACATGGTAAAAAACGTGGCGGGCGATGCGGCCGAAGTCACTTCCATTACCAAACCGGGTGCTGAAATACACGAATATCAGCCGACGCCCGGCGATATCAAACGGGCGCAGGGTGCGCAGTTAATCATGGCGAACGGGCTTAATCTCGAACGCTGGTTTGAGCGTTTTTATCAGCATCTGGATGGGGTGCCGGAAGTGATTGTCTCTGCCGGGGTAAAACCGATCGGTATTGGCGAGGGGCCTTATAACGGTAAACCGAATCCGCACGCCTGGATGTCTCCGGACAATGCGCTGATCTATGTCGATAATATCCGTGATGCGCTGGTGAAATATGACCCGGCGCATGCGGAAACCTATCGTCAGAACGCAGCTGCCTACAAACAAAAAATCACCGCAGCGCTGGATCCGCTTCGCCAGCAGATTGCCAACATCCCGGAGGATAAACGCTGGATGGTGACCAGCGAAGGCGCATTCTCCTATCTGGCTCGCGACCTGGGTATGAAAGAACTCTACCTGTGGCCTGTAAATGCTGATCAGCAAGGCACGCCGCAACAGGTGAGAAAAGTGATCGACCAGGTCAAGAAAAATGCGATTCCGGCGGTGTTCAGTGAAAGCACCGTGTCGGATAAGCCAGCCCGCCAGGTCGCGCGGGAAACGGGTGCGCATTACGGTGGGGTGCTTTACGTCGACTCATTAAGCAACGCTCAGGGACCGGTGCCGACCTATCTTGATCTGCTCAGAGTCACCACGGAGACGCTGGCGCAGGGCATTAAAGCGGGAGAGAAAGCGCAATGACAGACACCATCGTGGTTTCCGATGTTACCGTGACCTATCGCAACGGTCACACCGCGTTGCATGATGCCAGCTTCAGCGTGCCGGGCGGATCGATTGCGGCGCTGGTGGGCGTCAATGGCTCAGGTAAGTCAACCCTGTTCAAAGCGCTGATGGGCTTTGTCCGGCTCGCCAGCGGCAGCATCTCAGTGCTCGGCATGCCAACCCGTGAAGCACTGCGTCAGAGTCTGGTCGCGTATGTGCCGCAGTCGGAAGAGGTGGACTGGTCTTTTCCGGTGCTGGTGGAAGATGTGGTAATGATGGGTCGCTATGGTCATATGGGCCTGCTGCGTCGACCGAAACCGCACGACCAGCAAATTGTCAGTAATGCGCTGGCGCGGGTCGATATGCTGGATTACCGGCATCGTCAAATCGGTGAACTCTCCGGCGGACAGAAGAAAAGGGTATTTCTGGCGCGCGCCATTGCCCAGCAGGGCAGCGTTATCCTGCTGGATGAGCCGTTTACCGGCGTGGACGTTCAGACTGAGGCCAGAATCATCAGTCTGCTGGGTGAGCTGCGCGATGAAGGCAAGACCATGCTGGTCTCAACGCATAATCTGGGATCGGTCACGGAGTTCTGCGATTACACGGTTATGGTTAAAGGCACCATTCTGGCCAGCGGCCCGACCCGCACCACCTTTACTGCCGCCAACCTTGAGCGTGCATTCAGTGGGGTGCTGCGTCATGTGATGGTGAAAGGGCTGGACGATCAGATTATCACCGACGATGAGCGGCCTTTTATTGCGCCACGTACGGCACCTGAAGACGGGAACTGACCATGGAACTGTTACTGGAGCCTTTTGGTTATCACTACATGCTCAACGCGATGTGGGTCTCCGCCATGGTCGGCGGCCTGTGTGCGTTTCTCTCCTGCTACCTGATGCTCAAAGGCTGGTCGCTGATTGGCGATGCGCTGTCGCACTCCATCGTGCCGGGCGTAGCGGGTGCTTACATGCTGGGACTGCCCTTTGCGCTGGGCGCGTTTCTCTCTGGTGGGCTGGCGGCGGGCAGTATGCTGTTACTCAATCAGCGCACCCGCTTAAAAGAAGATGCAATCATCGGCCTGATCTTCTCCTCCTTCTTTGGTCTGGGTCTGTTTATGGTGTCGCTCAATCCGACCGCGGTAAACATTCAGACCATTGTGCTCGGCAATATTCTGGCGATTGCGCCCGCGGATATACTCCAGCTGGCGCTGATTGGCGGGCTGTCGATCATCATTCTGCTGTTTAAGTGGAAGGATCTGATGGTCACCTTCTTTGATGAGAATCACGCGCGCGCCATCGGACTGCGTCCTGAACGACTGAAAGTCCTCTTCTTTACCCTGCTGGCAGTCTCAACCGTGGCGGCGCTGCAAACCGTCGGTGCATTTCTGGTGATCTGTCTGGTGGTGACGCCAGGCGCGACGGCCTGGATGCTCACCGACCGCTTCCCGCGTCTGCTGATGATTGCCGTAGCGATTGGCAGTATCACCAGTTTTCTCGGTGCGTGGGCGAGTTACTACCTGGATGGCGCAACGGGCGGCATCATCGTGGTGGCGCAGACGTTGTTGTTCCTGCTGGCGTTTGTCTTTGCGCCCAAACATGGCTTGCTGGCTAACCGGCGTCGTGGCCGCCATCGTCCCGAAAAGGAGCCTGGCTGATGTGGATCTTTGAACCTTTCCAGTTCGCTTTTATGAACAGCGCGTTGCTGATTGCGCTGGTGGTGGCGATCCCCTGTGCGCTGCTGTCGGTCTTTCTGGTACTGAAAGGCTGGGCGCTGATGGGCGATGCCATGAGCCATGCGGTATTCCCTGGCATCGTCCTCGCCTGGATGGCCGGGCTGCCGCTGGCGGTGGGCGCGTTTGTCGCCGGTCTGTTCTGTGCCGTTGCCAGTGGATTTCTGCAGGACAACAGTCGTATCAAGCAGGATACGGTGCTGGGAATCGTCTTTTCCGGCATGTTCGCGGTGGGATTGATCCTCTATATCGCCGTGAAGCCGGAGGTGCATCTTGATCACATTCTGTTTGGTGACATGCTCGGCATTACGGGCGCTGACATAATTCAGACCTCGCTTATCGCAGCGGTGATCGTTGGGGTCATTGCGGTGAAATGGCGTGATTTTATGCTATTCAGTTTTGATCCACAGCAGGCGCAGGTCTCTGGCTTACCCGCACGCTGGCTGCATTATGGGCTGCTCTGCATGGTCTCGCTGACCATTGTGGCGACGCTGAAAGCAGTAGGGATCATCCTGTCGATTTCCCTGCTGATCGCGCCCGGTGCTATCGCAGTTCTGCTTACCCGCCGCTTTTCACATGCGCTGCTGGTGGCGGTCATGGTGTCGGTGCTGGTGTCGCTGAGTGGGGTCTATCTCTCGTTCTTTATCGACAGCGCGCCAGCACCCACGATCGTGGTGCTCTTTGCAATGGTGTTTATCGTGGCGATGGTGATTTCAGGCCGCAAAACGCGACAGCTTGAACGACAGCGGCTTAATGCCAGCTGACTGGCTATCGCGGCTGTCTCTCAACCGCGATAGCGCACCGCATCAATCAAACGTGTAAAGGCGCTGGTGTGCTGTCTGCGGCTGGGATAGTAAAGATAATAACCCGGAAAAGGCTCACACCAGTCAGCCAAAACCTGAACCAGACGGCCACTTTTAAGGTGTTCCGCAACGCTATCCTGCGGCACATAGCAGATCCCCATCCCGCTCAGTGCGGCATCAATGCGCGACGCGAGATGATTAAAAATTAACTGACCCTGCGTTTTGACCCTGATCTCCTTGCCATCACGCATAAACTCCCAGTTATAGAGGCCACCCAGCGTCGGCAGCCGCAGGTTGATGCAGTTATGATGCTGTAAATCATAGGGAGTCTCAGGTCTGCCGTGCTGATCAAAATAGCTGCTGGCTGCCACCACGCACATATTCCAGTCCGGCCCGATGCGTACCGCCACCATATCCTTTTCGACCTGCTCACCCAGTCGCACGCCTGCATCGAAACGGCCGCTGACAATATCGGTCAGACTGTTATCCACCGACACTTCAACATGGACATCGGGGTATTGCTGAAGAAAGGGCCTGAGCAGCGGCCAGAGTGTAGAGGTGAGCGCATGTTCGCCTGCGGTGATACGAATGTTGCCGGAGATTTTACCCTGACTGTCAGTGACATTGACCAGTTCAGACTCAATCTCGCTGAACAGCGGGGCGAGGGTAGTGATCAGCCGTTCACCGGCTTCTGTCGGGGCAACGCTGCGAGTAGTGCGCGTCAGCAACCGGACGCTAAGACGCTCTTCCAGAGCGCGAATCGCGTGGCTCAGTGCCGACTGCGACACACCCAGCTTCGCCGCTGCCCGGGTGAAGCTGCGCTCTTCTGCTACCACCACCAGATAGATTAGATCGTTAAAATTTTCTTTCAGCATAGGCCCTCTGACCTGTTTGATCGGTTATCCCGGTCGGGACAGGCCGATTTATCGACGTTAACTACGGCTTCGCTACCCGACCTGCTATCAGACCCGAAATTGCCTTTCAGGGTTACACATTTCGCGGCAGGATTAATGAGGCGGACAGATAAACCCTATGAACGACGGCTATAAAAGCTTTTTTCAATAAAATTAATAAAATCATTTAGATGAGCGTTGTATGAACACATATTTATCCCGATTCAACCTCGCTCCGCCATTCAGATAACACTTACTTTTCCCGGCTTCCCCGCAAAATTGCCAAAAAGCTGCTAAACCTTAAAGCAGAGATACGCGCGTAAAGATTAGGGTTATCACGATTTTCCCCCGATTCGAACCCCGTCAGAAATAAACCTATAAAAAAATTACATCTTTTGGCCCCCAACAATGGGAAGCAGACAATGTCGGAAAAAATATCGCTAACAATGCAGGTTAATGGTCAGTCGCAGCAGATGCAGGTCGATCCCCGTGTCACCCTGCTTGATGCGCTGCGTGAGCATCTTAACCTGACCGGCACCAAAAAAGGGTGCGATCAGGGGCAGTGCGGTGCCTGCACGGTACTGATTAATGGCCAGCGGGTGCTGAGTTGCCTGACGCTGGCGGCTCAGGCGGATGGCGCCGAAGTGACCAGCATTGAAGGGCTGGCTTCCACCGAAGGTGAGCTGCACCCGGTGCAGCGCTGCTTTATGGAGAATGACGCCTTCCAGTGCGGCTACTGTACACCGGGTCAGATTATGTCCGCCGTCGCCTGCATCAAAGAGGGCCATGCGGGTTCAGAAGATGAGATCCGTGAGTATATGAGCGGCAACCTTTGCCGTTGTGGAGCATATCCGCACATTGTGGATGCGATTAAACAGGCCGCAGCAGAGATGGCGAAGGAGTCCGCATGAATGAATTCAGCTGGAAAGTCGCGCAGTCGCCTGAGGAAGCCGCAGCCCTGAAACAGCAGTCTGGCAGCCAGTTTCTGGCAGGGGGCACCACACAACTCGATCTGATGAAGTGTGGGGTCTTCACGCCGCCGCAGCTCATCGGCATCACTGGATTGACCGGGCTTAAAAACCTGCAGTTTGACGACGATAAGATCACGGCCGGCGCGCTGGTCACCATGAGCGGCCTGGCAGATCATCCCGCCTGCCAGCAGAACGCACCAGCCATCTACGGCAGCCTGTGGCAGGCCGCGTCACCGCAGATTCGTAACATGGCCACGCTGGGCGGTAATTTACGCCAGCGTACCCGTTGCGCCTATTACCGCGATCCGGCGACCTTTTCCGCCTGCAACAAACGCAATCCGGGTTCCGGCTGTGCCGCACTGGATGGGGTTAACAGCAATCATGCCATCCTGGGCGCCAGCGACAGCTGCATCGCGGTCTATCCCGGCGATCTGGCGGTGGCGCTGGTGGCGTTTGACGCCATCGTGGTCCTGCAGAATCAGCAGGGCGAAACCCGTCGCATCGCGATTGATGATTTCTTCCTGCTGCCGGGTGACACACCTGATCGTGAGCACGATCTGCGCGATGACGAAATTATTGTGGCCATTGAAGTGCCGCAAACCGAGTCACTGCGGCACTCACACTACCTTAAAGTCCGTGACCGCAGCTCTTATGAGTTTGCTGCAGCCAGCGCGGCCGCAGGCTTCACGCTGGAGAACGGCGTGATGCGTCAGGTGCATATTGCGCTGGGCGGCGTCGCCACCAAACCCTGGCGGGTCAGGTCGGTGGAGCAGGCGCTGGAGGGCCAGCCGTTTAATGAAGAGACGGTCTTCCAGGCGGCAGAACGGATTACTCAGGAGACGCAGGCGCTGACCCACAACGCCTATAAAGTAAAACTGGCGCCGCGTGTGATTGCACGTGCGCTGATGGCAGCAGGAGAAACCGCATGAGTGACGTAAATGACAAAGCACGTCGGGAGTTACTGAAGGCGACGGCGGCGATCTCAGCGGCGGGCAGCCTGAGTCTGAGTATGCAAAGCGCCAGTGCCAGTGATACTGCCACGGCGGAACCAGAAACCACCGATCCGATTGAGGGACTGGGCGCCGGGCGCTCGCGGGGTGACGGCAAAGTAAAAGTCACCGGTGAGGCGCGGTATGCTGTAGAACATCAGCCGGGAAATCCGCTCTATGGCGTGGTGATCCAGTCTACTGTTGCCAGCGGCCGTATCAGCCGGATGTCGACGGAAAAGGCGCAGCAGGCCTCGGGTGTGGTGGCGGTTTATACCCATCTGAATAGCCTGAAGATCAACAAACCCACCGCGATTGCAGACGGCGGCGCGGCGCAGTCAACCTATACCCCGATTCAGGACGATGTGATTATTCATAATGGCCAGAACATCGGTCTGGTGGTGGCAGAGACGTTTGAGCAGGCAACTTATGCCGCCTCGCTGGTGGAGATCGACTATGAAACCTCGCCTGCACTGATTTTTGCCACCGATGAGGGTGTCGAACCTAAACCAGTATCGAAACAGGATATCGATATGGGCGATGCACAGGCGGCGATGCAGCAGGCCGAGGTGCGTCTGAGCCAGCGCTATACCACGCCGCGCGAATACAACATGCCGATGGAACCGCACGCCTGTGTCGCTGAGTGGCAGGATGGACGCATTACCGTCTGGGAGCCGAGTCAGTGGGTGGCAGGCGCGCAGGTGGAAATCGCCGAGTGGATGGGCATTGACGTTGAAGATGTGCGGATTATTTCACCCTATGTCGGCGGGGGATTTGGGTCCAAGCCGGTGCCTTACACCCACGTCGCGCTGGCCAGTGTGGCATCACGAGCGCTGAAGCGTCCGATCAAAGTGTCGCTGACCCGACCGCAGACCTTTACCGGTCTGGGCGGACGTCCCGCCACCTCGCAGCAGCTGGAGCTGGGTGCCTCGCGTGACGGCAAGATCCAGGCGATTATCCAGCGCAGCTTCAGTGAAACGTCATTAATCGATGTATTTGCTGAGAACTGCAGCAAAGTCACCGCCCGCATGTATGCGGTGGGCAACGTCTCCGCCCAGCATCAGGTCAGGCCGATCAATACCGTGACGCCAGGCTGGATGCGTGCGCCAGGCGAAAACCCCAGCGCCTTTGGTCTTGAAGTGGCTATGGATGAGATGGCCTATGCCCTGAATATCGATCCGCTGGAACTGCGTCTGCGCAACTGGGCGGACAAAGATTATCAGCTCGATCTGCCGTGGAGTTCGCGTCGCCTGAAAGAAGCCTATCAGAAAGGGGCTGAGGCCTTTGGCTGGGATAAGCGCATTATGACGCCGCGGTCGATGCGCGAAGGGCGTGAACTGATTGGCTGGGGCATGGCCTCTGGCACCTATCCGGTCAACAAACTGCCTGCTGAGGCAAAAATCATCCTGACGCCACAGGGTAAATTTGTGGTGCAGTGCGCCGGTGCGGATATCGGCACCGGGACCTATACCATCCTGGCGCAGACCGCTGCCGACATTCTTGGCGTCGCCTCTGCCACCATCGAGGTTCAGCTGGGTGATACCGAGCTGCCGCGTGCCGGTGTCGCAGGTGGATCGCAGCTGGCGGGCAACGTGACCGCGGCGGTGAACGATACCGCCAGACGAATGCGCGACCAGCTGCTGAAACTCGCCAGCGAGCTGCCACAGTCGCCACTGAATGGCACTCCGGCATCTCAGCTCACGCTGAAAGGCGACGGGGTTCAGCATAATCTGCGCAGCGGTCTGGCGGTCTCATTTGCCCGGCTGGCAAGCCTGGCACCGGCGGAGAGTCTGACGGTGAAAGGCGGCACTTTCCCGGACGATCTGTCACAGAGCGAGCGCGACAAGATGGTGCGCAACCTTAATGACATGAGCCGCCCTGAAAAATTCTCGGCCCACAGCTGGAGCGCGCAGTTTGTGGAAGTGCGGGTCGATGAAGATTTCGGCACTATCCGGGTCAAACGGATGGTGGCGGCGCTCGACAGCGGTCGTCTCTACAACCCTAAACTGGCGCGCAGCCAGTGGATTGGCGGCATGATCATGGGCGTCGGTCAGGCGCTGATGGAAGAGGGCATCGTCGATCCGCGCAATGGTCGGGTGATCAACAACAACCTGGCGGACTATCTGGTGCCGGTTAACGGTGACATCCCGAGCATTACCACCATCAACGTTGGCGAGCCCGATTTTGAGGCGACCACCATGGGCGGTAAAGCCGTGGGTGAGCTGGGTATCGTGGGCGTGGCGGCAGCCATCAGTAATGCGGTGTTCCATGCCACCGGTAAGCGGGTGCGCGACTTACCTATTACTCTCGATAAGATTATCTGAGCCTGTTCCTGACCTGCTGCCAGCAGGTTGATGTGAGGATATGCGGGCGCGGGCTGAAACCTGCGCCCGTTTTTCACGCTTAGCGGAGAGAAAGAGTGAAGATAGCGTTGATTGTGCTGGCCGCCGGGCTGAGTCGCCGTTTTCGCCAGCAGGCGGGTGAGCATAAGCTGCTGGCCGATCTGAATGGCAAACCGGTGCTGCAACGCACGCTGGAGCAGGCCGCTGCCAGTGGTCTTGACCTGTTTGTGGTCACGCGCCCGGACGCCGCTGCGCTTAAGGCGCTCTGCTCGCAGGCTACCCTGGTGCTGTGTGACAGCGGCGGGCTGGGCGAATCAATCGCCGCAGGTGTCAAAGCCAGCCGTGACTATGACGGCTGGCTGATTGCGCTGGGCGATATGCCGTTTGTCACGCCTGAAAGTTACCGCGCCGTCAGCGCCGCGCTGGCGGACGCGCCGATCGTCAGGCCGTGGATTGACGGCAGGCCGGGCCATCCGGTTGGCTTTCAGCACCCCTGCTATCCGATGCTGAGCACGCTACAGGGCGATGCCGGGCCGCAGGCGGCGGTGAAGTCACTCGCCGTCCGGCTGCCGCTTCAGGATCGCGGCTGTTTGTGTGATATCGATCTCCCTGCTGATCTGCAGTTAATAAAGGAATTTTCATGATTACGCTGGATCAACGTGTGATTAATGCGGCACTGAGTAGCTGCCAGGCGGGTCAGCAGGTCTGGCTCTGCACGGTGCTGCGCACCTATGGATCTTCGCCGCGCGCGCCTGGCACCCTGATGACGGTCAACGAAACGGGTGCTTACTGCGGATCGCTGTCGGGCGGCTGCATTGAAGAGGACTTTCTGGCGCAACTGGCGGCAGGAGCCTATCGCGCCAGCAGTCAGCGGGTGCGGTACGGTGAAGGCGGAATGCGTCCTGACGTCAGCCTGCCGTGCGGCGGCAGCCTGGAGATCGTCATTGAGTTTCTGCCGCCCGATGATGCCACGCTGGCGCTGCTGACGGCCATGCAGCGCGCGCTGAGCGGACAGCAGCCGATGGTGAAAATGATACGACCCGGCGAACGTGCGCAGTGGGAAGTGCTCGCCCCTGACAGGGTGTTGCCTGCGCTGGATGCCAGTGAACAGCAGATGTTACTGCCGGTTGGTGCGATACCGGAACTGCTGATCGCGGGCTACTCGACTGTGGCATATGAGTGCATCCGGCTCGGGCAGATGCTGGGATTTCACGTGCGGGTCTGTGAGCACCGACCGGAGATGCTGACGGAGCTGGAGAGCCACTTCAGCGCTGCGGACAACGTGACGCTGGTGTCACAGCATCCGGCGCGCTGGCTGGAGCTGAACGGCGCGCATGCAGCGGTGGCGATTGTGGCACTGACCCACGATCCCCGCATTGATGACCTGACGATGATGGAGGCGATCGCGACACCCGCGTTCTATATCGGCATCATGGGCTCGGCGAAAAATAGCGAGAAACGACGGGCGCGACTGCAACAGATCGCCGGCATGGATCGTGCCGAACTGGACCGCATCCATGCGCCCATCGGCCTGCCTATCGGCAGCAAAACCCCGGCGGAGATTGCGCTGTCGGTGATGGCCGATATCGTCCGGGTGAAAAATCGCGGGCTGTCAGCCGCCTGAGTCCGACGTCGCCTCCGGTGCGAGCCGGTAGAGGTAGCTGCCCGAATAGGGGATCGGCAGGAAATCATGGAACAGCTGCCGCAATGTCTGTTCAGGATCGACATCGCGGAACAGTTGCGGATAGAGCGTGGTGGCGAAGAACTCTGTCGCTACCACGTGCCACGGACTGAGGTAAAAGTTGTGCCAGATTGCCCCGGCATGACCGTCCCGCAATGCCGTCAGCTGCTTCAGCGCATTCTGCTGACCGGTCAGCGCCAGCAGGCTCTGCCGGGTCTGCGCTGTTGTGACGGCGGGGCCGAGTTTTAAGGCTCCCGCTTCATCGGCGCTGCCGGTGCCGGTGGCGAAGTAAAAGTCGGGCTGTGCCGCAATCACACTCTCCTCACTCAGCCGTCCGAACACGCCTTTGATCTGCTGACTGGCGATGTTGTCGCCCCCGGCAAAGCGCAGCAGCTCACCCAGGTTGCCATTCACCGACGTCACGCAGCATTCACTGCGCCGCCCGAGATGCAGCTGCAAAAGAACTTTAGGTTTAGCTCCGTGATAGTCCGCCAGTCGGCTCTCAATGCGCTGCATGTGGCTGCGGTAAAAGCGATTGAAGTCAGCAGCCCGCTGGGGCTGATTCAGCACCTCGCCCAGCAGGGTCATGCTGCGCTCGGTATTTTTCAGCAGCTCAACCCGCAGATCGATCTTCACCACCGGGATATGCGCCGCGCTGAGCATCTTCTCCAGCACTGCTCCGCTTTCACTGCCGCGCGCCAGCTGCGGCAGGATCACCAGGTCCGGTTTCAGTGCGATCACCTGTTCGGGATTCATGTCATTGACGCCATCCAGACCCAGTACCGGAATTTCCTCCATCTGCGGAAACTTACTGGCAAAAATCTGCCAGGTCTGGGGATCAAACTTTTTCAGATCCTGTGGCCAGCCAGCGATATGCTGCAGCGGATTGCCGGGCGTCAGCAGCGCGACGCTGTAGAGCATCCGGCTTTCACCCAGCACAATACGCTGCGGATGGTCGGGTATCTCTACCTTACGGCCGGTGACGTCGGTCAGCGTGCGAGCGTGTGCGCCAGCGCTGACCAGTATCACGCTAAGCATTAATAACGCACAGCGCAGCGATTTAAAATTCAACACGGGCCTGTACCATCAGATTGCGGGTTTCACCTTCACGGACGCGCAGGTTGCCGCCGCTTGAACTGTAATAGTGCTGGTTAAACAGGTTATTAATGTTCAGACGCAGCTGCGTTTTTTCACCGAACAGGCGGTTGTTCCATGCCACGAAACTGTCTGCCACCACATAGTCGGGCAGGGTGAAGCTGTTATCGGGATCGCCCGCACGGCTGCCGACATAGCGTGCACCGCCACCGAGCCGGAACGAGCCGGGCAGGCTGCTGATTTGCATCTCATGACTGAGATAGAGCGCACCGGCATGGCGCGGCGCATTCTGCAGACGATTGCCATTGTTATCCGGATTAACCCGGTCATTAACGATCTCTGCCTGATCATAGCTGTAGTTCGCGCTCAAATCCCAGCCGGGTGCAATTTCGCCGTTCAGCTCAAACTCAGCGCCGGTCGATCGGGCTTTATCAATGGCCCGCGTGCTGCCATTAATATTCAGCGACATCGCTTTTTCGTCTATCCGATAGAGGGCGACGGTGGCGAACAGTTTCGGCGAGAGTTGCCATTTACTGCCAACTTCCCAGCTGGTGCCCTGTTCCGGTTTGCCGACATTGCCATCATCATCCACGTCGGTTGACGGCGTAAACGACTTGCTGACGCTGGTGTAGAAAGAGAGGTCAGGTGTGAATTTGTAGATCACCCCCGCCTGCGGCAGAAACTTATTACCCTCATCATTCAGGGTTTCCACCTGCGGATTAAAGCCGCGCGAGGCGCGCTGTTCATAATGCTGATAACGACCGCCCAGCACCACAATCCAGTCGGGTGACAGAGAAATGCTGTCTTTGGCGTAGAGTGACCGGCTATGAATACGGTTCAGGTTATTGGCGGCTGCGCTATTTTCCGTGCTGGCGTCCGTGACCGGTGACAGCAGGTCATATTCAGGCGTGAAATAGTTGAACTGGCGATTGATCTTGCCCTGATACTGATGGGCACGATAAGTCTGGTTCATCTCATAGTCGGTGCCCACCACCAGCGCGTGCTGCATACCCAGAATTTCGGGATTACCCAGCAGATCCCAGCTCAGATATTTGGTTTTGTGGTTAAACCCGCGATTGGCATCGGCGCGACGTGTGACCACGCCGCTGCTGGCGTTCACCGCCGTCACGCGCACTTCATTGTTGTCATAGCGCCGCTGGTTCCAGCCCAGGGTTAACCGGGTGCGCCACTCATCATTAAACTGCCAGTCATAGTGGGCATTCAGGGTTTTGTTATGGCCCCAGGCGTGATTGGCTTTGTCATCCAGCCGATCTTTATAACCGATGTCGATTGGCTTGCCGTCAATGAAGGCCGTGCCGCGATCGTAGGGAATGTCATAGCGGTAGTCGGCATAGCTGATCAGAAAACTTGCCTGCTCGCCATACCATTGCAGAGAGGGTGCCAGCAGTGTGTGCTCTTCACTGCCAAAGTTGCGCCAGTAATCCTGATTCTGCTTTTCGGCGATCAGGCGGAAGGCGAAGCCGTTGCCCAGCGGGCCGGTGACATCCAGGGTGGCCGCACCGCCACCTTCACTGGCGTAACGTCCGCTGACGCTGGAGTGCCAGCTGTATTGCGGCTTTTTGCTGACCACATTGATAATGCCGCCCGGATTCTGAATGCCATACAGCAGCGAGGAGGAGCCTTTCAGCACCTCAACCCGCTCGGTCGTGGCATCGAAATTCAATCCCTGACTGCTGCGAATGCCATCCCGGTAGATAGAGCCATCGGCGTTGCTGCCAAATCCGCGTCGTACAAAGCCATCTTCGGTGCCAGCCAGCGTGTTTGCTTCGGTCACACCGCTGACGAAGCGCATCGCATCCGCCAGTGAGCTTGCCTGGTAATCGTCCAGTTGCTGCTGCGTCACCACGCTGACCGACTGCGCCTCATCAAGCCGCGCGGTCGGCATTTTACTGGCGACGCTACTCTGAGTGGCGCTGTAATTTCCCTCTGAACTGGCATCCGCGGTCACGGTCATATCCGGGGCGCTGTCGGTTGCTGCATTGACCTGTGGCAGCATAATGCTGCTGCAGATCGCCACGACCAGAGCGGGGTGCCGGGCCGGATATCGTGAGTCTTTGTTTTTCATTTTTCTTTTCGTATCTGAAGCAAAGGACCTGACGACTGACAATCTGTCTGTCTTGCAGGTCTACCCTGGAGGTGTTCAGCAATATGCAGCGTTCAAACAGAGGAGATCAGTATCAGGCCTTCAAGGTCATTATGCCGGCCGGACGACAACCTTTCTCATCTGTAATTGAGAATCATTCAAACATCCGCTATTGTAGTAGTAAACATAAATTGAATAGAATTGACTACATTTTTGCCGTATCGTTTATCGCTGCAAAAAGATTGGCTGCAATTTTTAGCCTATTGAAAATAATGAATATATTTTTATATGAAGGTGAGGTTTTTGGTTAAATCCACATCTTCTGCAGGTGAAATATAAAACAGCATGACGTTTTTACTACATCTCCCGGCCCTTAAACTCTCCATTTAGCCAGACCAGAGATGAGCCTTTTCACACGTTAACCCCAGTTGCAGGTGCAGCATGAAACAGAGCAGGCCCGTTAAAAACAGAGTGGATGTGGTGGCAGAACGTCTTCGCGCCCGTGAAAAGCAGCTTTCACCCCGCCTGCTGGCGGTGGCGCGTTATATCGATCAACAGCGGGAAACGGTGCTGGAGAGCACCGCGATGGAGATCGCTGTGGCGAATCACACCTCTGATGCCACTGTAATCCGCGCGATTCAGGCGCTGGGCTTTAGCGGGCTACGCGACCTCAAACAGACACTTAAGGCCTGGTTTGGTCCTTCGCTGACCTCTGAAGATAAGATGATTACCACCGTCAGTGAGGTGACCAGTGATGTGAACAGCGCCATCGACTTTGTGCTGGAGGGCCACCGGCACGCCTGTGAGGTGCTGTCGCAGCAGCAGAATCGGGTGGCGGTAGCGGATAGCGTGGCGCTGCTGGGCGAAGCGCGGCAGGTCGCTATTTTTGGCATCAACGCCTCAGGTATTCTGGCGGACTACAGCGTGCGGCTGCTGAATCGTATCGGTCTGCCCGCCTTTTCCCTTAACCGTGCCGGAATTGCGCTGGCAGAGCAGATGCTGGCGCTACAGCGTGGCGACGTGCTGATCATGATGGCGCAGCAGTCGGCGCATCGGGAAGGGACAACCGTGGTGCGTGAAGCGAAGCGGCTGGATATACCGATAATTCTGCTGACCAACGCCACCGACTCTTTTTTCGCCCGCGAGGCGGATGTCGTAATCAATGTGCCGCGCGGCGGCGAGAAGGGACGCATTCCCCTGCACGGCACGATTATGGTCTGTCTGGAGATGCTGATCCTGTCGGTGGCCTCAACGCTGCCACAGCGTACCGTTAAGACGATGAAACGTTTACAGGATCTTAATCGCGGCCTGAAGCCCGCCAGCAAAAAGTAGCCCGTGTAACGACGCCGTGGTGGGTTCCCGGTATTTCACCTGAACCGGCACGGCTGATCTTTAAGTCAAATTTCTCCGCTTTGCGAGCGCGATCCCGTATTTTCTGCCACCCCTTTCCTCAGCCGTCTACGCTTACAGCTTGCTGCGCCAGCCGGTGCGGTTCTTACTCATACTGACTTTCATTTGATTTGTGCGGAGCTGCTGATGAAACCCCTTCACGCGCAATACCTTTTCTGCTGTGCCACCCTGAGCCTGCTGTCGCCGCTGCCTGCGATGGCCTGGAGCGACCTCACCGTCTTTGGCGATAGCCTGAGTGATGGCGGGAACGTCGGGCGCTTTACCTATGATGGCGCGACCCATCCGCTCTATGACGAGATCGTAGCGCAGTCGCTGGGTGATAACCTGCGCCCTTCATCGCAGGGCGGAAGCAACTATGCCGAAGGTGGCGCAGTTGCGGTACCTGCAATTAATCCCCTGTTTAACACTCAGGATCAGCTTGATAACTACCTTGCGGCGCGAGGCGGACGAGCTGATTCGGACGGTCTCTATATTCACTGGATTGGCGGCAATGATTTAGCGGCGGCGGCTCTTGCCCCTCTCGCTGCCCGGCAGATAGTGGATAACAGCGCCAGTGCAGCGGCCTCACAGGTCAGCCGGTTGCTGGATGCCGGAGCCGGAACGGTGATTGTACCGACGGTACCTAATGTAGGGGCAACGCCCGCCCTGCTGCAGGCGATTCTGCAGGTGCTTGGCCCAGCGGCACAACCTGCCACGGCGGCGCTGTTTCAGTCGCTGAGCACCACCACTACGCCTGACCGTGCCGCAAGAGAGCAGGCGATTGAAACCGCGCTTGGCGAGGCGGCCGGACAAATCTCTTCAATTCCGCTGATCCGGGATGCCATTGCACAGCAGCTGATTGCCGCCTGGCAGTTACTGAGTCAGGAGGCGGCGGCCCTCACCGACCGTTACAACCAGGCTGAAGAGCAGGGGCTGGTGACCGCACGCGGGAACATTGCGCGAGTGGATATCAATGGCCTGTTTAATGAGGTGATCGATAATCCGGGCCTGTATGGACTCACGAATACGGCCGGAATGGCCTGTCCGCCAGGTGTCTCGGCGATGGACTGCACCTCCTCGACGACAGGATTTTCGCAGTCACAGCAGTATCTGTTTGCAGACAGACTGCATCCCAGCCCGGCGGTCCATGCGCTGATCGCCGATTACATTCAGTCGGTGCTGAATGCGCCGCTGCAGGTAGCTGCACTGAGTCAGGCGCCGTCGATGCTGGTGGGCGATGCGCGCAATACGCTGGATGGACATCTGCAGCAGCAGCGTCAGCAGCCCGCCAGTGCTGGCGAGTTTACTGTTTTCGGCGGTTATGCCGGGCAGCAGCGTGATTTCCGCGGCGACAGCCTGCAGGATGGCGATGCGACCAGCGCCAGTGGTACCGTGGGTGTGGGCTATCAGCTGACCGATCACTGGCAGGCCGGTGCCATGCTCTCTACGACCTCGCAACGTCAGGATCCCTCGTCGCGCTTTGATTACCGTTTACGCGGCAATCTGGTGGCACTCTGGAGTCAGTTGAATTATCTCGATCGGGGATGGATTAATGCGGACGCCCATTATGCCGATCTCGACTTTGATGATATTGAGCGTCAGATCAGGCTGGGACCGGCGACCCGCACGGAAAAGGGCAACAGCAATGGTAAGGTGCTGGGAATGCGGCTGCAGACCGGCTGGGATTTGCCGCTGGGTAGCTATGTTTCTACTGGCCCGGTGGCCAGCTATGCGCTCGACTACACCCAGGTCGATGGCTATAAAGAGGAAGGCAACAGCAGCACCTCAATGCGCTTTGGCGACCAGACGCTGCACTCTCAAATCGGCGCAGTGGGCTGGCGTATCGACAGCAAAGATTTGCTGATCAATCCCTGGGCGCAGGTCAGCTACAATCACCAGTTTGGTGACAGCGATTCGGCGGTGACCGCCGGACTGAAATCGACCCGCACCGCCTTTACCCGCAGCAGCGATTCCAGTGATGATAACTGGATCGATATGGCGGTGGGTGCGAGCGTGCCGCTTGGCACCTCGGTGAATGCCTTTGCGGGCGTCTCGGCGGTAACAGGCAACAGCGACATGCATCAGGTGACATGGAACGTCGGGCTTAACGCCCGCTTTTAACGGATCTGCTTTGCGGAGTGAAAAGCCCTGCAGACGTTGTCCGTCGCTATCATAATGATAGCGGCGGGCGACGTTGCAGCAGATCTGAGCGTTCATCACACCCCGGATGCAGTCGGGTATAACTCTCTTCTGTGGCGTACCTTTTTCACGCTTCGATCAAAGACTGCGCCTCCAGTTCGCGGACCCGCGGTATCACTTCGCGGCCAAAGAATTCGACCTCTTCATGAAAGTGCAGAAATGCCAGCAGCAGCAGATCCACACCGGCCTGCTTCAGTTCGATAATACGTTCAGCAATCTGCTGCGGTGTGCCAATCAGATTGGTTTTAAAGCCGTCGTTGTACTGCACCAAATCCTCAAACGACGATTTCGCCCAGTTTCCCTCTCCTTCGGGTGAGGCACTGCCAGCATTTTTGACCTCATGCTGAAAGCCTTTTACCGCATCCGGGTTGGCTTTGCTGATGATCTCATGAAGCACCGCCTGCGCCTGCTGTTCGCTCTCGCGGGCAATCACAAAACCGTTCAGCCCGATTCTGACCTGATGCTGATGACGTCCGGCTTTTTCACGGATATCCGCGACCTGCAGACGGACACCGTCCGGGGTATTACCGTTGGTAAAATACCAGTCTGACACCCTGGCGGCCATGTCGCGCGCCGCGCGTGAACTGCCACCCTGGAAAATTTCCGGGAGCGGTGACAACGGCTTGGGTTTCATCACGTAATCGCGGAAGCGATAAAAATCGCCGGCAAAGCTAAAACTCTCTTCACGCCAGATGCCGCGCAGGCAGCGAATAAACTCTTCTGAACGCAGATAGCGCTCTTCATGATCGAGCCAGGGTTCACCAATTGCCTTGAACTCGCCCCGGAACCAGCCGCTGACAATATTAACGGCGATGCGTGGACCATAAAGATGGCTGATAGTGGCAATCTGCTTTGCCGCCAATACCGGATTCCACGGGCCGGGAAGCAGAGCGGCAATCACTTTTAATTTCGAGGTGTGACTAAGTAAGTCCTGCGAGAATGTGACTGATTCATGCTGATTATCTGCGCCATATCCTGCAGTAAAGCGAATCTGCGTCAGCGCGTAATCAAAACCCGCCTGTTCAGCGATCTGCGCCAGTTTGCGGTTGTATTCGGCATCCCAGCGGGTACGCTGCTCTATCTGACTGATCACCAGTCCGCCCGAGACATTCGGCACCCAGTAGGCGAACTGTAAAGGTTGGTTCAGTGACATGGTTTTCTCCTGGCATATAGCTGGATTAATGGAACAGTTAATTTTTCCAAACTTTCAGATATAAAAGAAAAGACCAAGCAGTAACCATGCCAGAGCGTAATAGATTGATGTTACTGGATTAAAAACCAATGTTGCATAAAGTGGATGTTGCAAATGCAGCAACACGTAAACAGCACGGTTGCCAATGCAGCAGCGCTTCATGACCGCGCGTAACTGCGGCGAGGCCAGGGGCACTGAACCCGGCGGTATTCGCAGATAGCCGCAAAGCGATGTGATAACGTAGCGGTTCTGTTGCAGAGCCGGAGGGCACTATGATTGTCAGACAGGCATCGCCCGAAGAGGCGCACCATTTATGGAACATCAGAAATCTGGCCATCCGTCATGGCTGCCAGCATGCTTATCCACCCGACGTGCTCGCCGCCTGGACGCCAGACCGCATGCCCGCCAGCTTTCCTGCAATGATCCGCATGAATCCCTTCTTCGTGATTGATGGCCCGGACGGCGTGCCGGTTGCTACCGGATCGCTGGACCTTGCCGCCGCCAGCGTGGAAGCCATTTTTACCCTGCCCGGATTTACCGGACAGGGAATGGCTGGGCTGATCATCGACACCATCAAAGCGGAGGCGCTGCAGCGTGGCTACCACCGGTTGACGCTCGCTTCGACGCCGAACGCCGTGGGCTTTTACCAGCAGCATGGCTTCCGGCCGCTGGGCGAAAGTTTCTATCCGTCAAAGCTGGCGGGCAGCGATTTGCGCTGTACTGAGATGGCGATTGATCTGTGAATGCCCGCTGCCGTCAGGCTGGCAAAGCTGAGCAAAAGTTTCCGGTGCAAAGACTTCGCAAGCCCCCGCCGGTAAGGTATAGTCCGCGTTTTTTGGAGGAATCATGCTGACTGACTCATCAACTCGTCTTAATAAATACATCAGCGAGAGCGGCATCTGCTCCCGTCGTGACGCCGATCGTTACATCGAGCAGGGCAACGTTTTCATTAACGGCAAACGCGCCACTGTAGGCGCGCAGGTATTTGCAGGCGATGTGGTGAAGGTCAATGGTCAGCTTATCGAGCCGCGCGATGAAGACGATCTGGTGCTGATTGCCCTGAATAAGCCGGTGGGGATTATCACCACCATGGAAGAGGGCGAGCGCGATAACATCAGCGATTTCGTCAATCACAGCAAGCGCGTCTTCCCGATTGGCCGACTCGACAAAGATTCTCAGGGCCTGATTTTTCTTACCAACCACGGTGATCTGGTCAACAAGATCCTGCGGGCCGGTAACAACCACGAAAAAGAGTATGTCGTTACGGTTGACAAGCCGATCACCGATGAGTTTATTGCCGGAATGAGCGCAGGCGTGCCGATGCTGGGCACGGTGACCAAAAAGTGCAAAGTGAAGAAAGAAGCGCCGTTTGTCTTCCGCATCACGCTGGTCCAGGGGCTGAATCGCCAGATCCGCCGTATGTGTAAGCATTTTGGCTTTGAAGTGACCAAGCTTGAGCGCACCCGCATCATGAACGTCAATCTCAAGGGATTGCCGCTGGGGGAGTGGCGCGATCTCACTGACGACGAACTCGTTGAGCTGTTTAAACTGCTGGAGAACTCCTCTTCAGAAGATAAACCAGCGAAGAAAGCTAAAGCTCCGGCGAAACCGGCCGCCGCTAAAAAACCGCAGAAGAGTGCGTCGAAACCCGCTGAAAAAGCGGATGCTAACGGTGCCTCACGCAAGCGTTTTGTCCAGCCGGGACGTAAGAAGAAAGGGCGCTAATGCTGGCCCGATGCAGAGAGCGACTTTCCTGCTCTCTGCATCTGTATTCAACGGATTATCACGGAATGATCCGGGCCGCCCGGAAGCGGGCAAACAGATCGCAGAACATCTTATCCGTTGCGCGATAACCGTGGAATCCCGCCCGCCGCAGCTTGCTGCCATCGCCAAACAAGTCGTAATCCCAGCCAAAAACAAAATCAGCGAAGACACCATCACTGAGCGCCAGAATATCGGGCTGGAGCAGCGCGTCGGCAGCGGCGATTTCCCGCCACAGCGCACGATAATCCTGAAATAGTTGCCGGAACGACAGCGAAACCGGCGGCGCGATCTCCAGTTCAAACCACGCTGCAATGACCGGCCATAGCTCACTCCAGCGCCAGAGATCGCCATTATTGATATTAAAGGCCTGATTGCGTGCGTCAGAAGTGCGTGCGGCCCAGATCGTCGCGTCGGCCAGCAGAGTGGCATCGGTAAAATCGACCATACTGTGCCAGGTTTCCGGCGAACCGGGAAAGCGTAAGGGCAGCCGCGCCGCGCGACAGATTGAGGCGTACAGCGCCAGGCTCAGCGCCAGGTTCATGCTGTTGCCCGGCCTGTCACTGCCGACCACACCGGGCCGCAGCGCACTCCAGTGCCAGGCTTTACCTTGCTGTTGTGCGCTCAGCCAGTTCAGCTGCGCGACGTTAAACTCAGCACCCGGTACACCAGGATCGCTTTCCCGCGCCGGCGTTTTAAAGCGTCCGAGATGGGCGCCATACACCTTGTATCCCTGCATCAGGCTGACATGCTCAAGTGGTGCGACATCCTCCATGGTCTGAACC
Organism: Pantoea sp. ABR1s; assembly: GCF_057812235.1. Lineage (NCBI taxonomy): Bacteria > Pseudomonadati > Pseudomonadota > Gammaproteobacteria > Enterobacterales > Erwiniaceae > Pantoea > Pantoea sp. ABR1s. The sequence continues at coordinate 64,092 of NZ_JBSZSY010000004.1, forward strand.
AGATTTTGCAGCATGGCAAGATTCGGCCCGACCATGGTTCCCCAGTCAGAAGCGTTCAGCCAGGCGCTGTAAAAGATATGCGTGACGTCGGTGAGTGATGCCAGCCGTTGTTGGCACTGCTGGCTATCGCGCAGATCAACCGCAATCACCTCTGTGCCGCTGACTGCATAGTCTGACCGATGCGTCAGTGCTTTGACCTGCCAGTGGTCTGCTACCAGTGCCTGACTCAGTTGCTGACCGACAATCCCGCTGGCACCCGCCACCAGCGCAACCTTCTTATCCTGCGTCGTTTTCATGATCATTGCCCTGTTAAGTGAGAAGCTGCATTCTCACCTGCGTTTATTTCTGATTAAATCCCCTGAACCGGATGTCACTTATCAGGAAAATCAATAAATGCAGAACAAACTGAATGCGATTCAGACCTTCATCCGGGTTGCTGAAGCGGGATCTTTTTCGGCGGCGGCCCGGCAAAACGGCATGAAGCAGTCGGCGGTAAGCCAGCAGATTGCCGCGCTTGAAGAGGCGCTGGGGGTTGTGTTGCTGCACCGCACCACCCGCAAAATGGCGCTGACGGAGCAGGGTCAGCATTATCTGCAGCAGGTCAGGCAGCTGCTCAGCGCGATGGAAGAGCTGGAGCAGCAACTACGGCCTGAATCGCAGCCTCTGCACGGCAAACTCTATATGCAACTGCCGAGCGGCATCGGGCAGCGGCTTATGCCGCATCTGATTGCATTCCAGCAGGCGCATCCCGCGCTGCGTCTGAATATTGCGCTGGAGGATCGCCTGTCGGATCTCATTGGTGAAGGCGTTGATGTGGCAATCCGCCTCAGCGAATCGCCGCCCGCTACACTGGCTGCCCGTTCACTCACCACGGTTGAAACCGTGCTGGTGGCTTCCCCTGAGTGGATAGCGCGAAACGGCACGCCGCAAACTCCCAGTGACCTGCAGCACCATCCCCACATACGTTTTAGCGGCGTATCGCCCGATGCGCCGCTGCAGCTGGTGTCCGCGACCACGAGGGTGTCTGTGCCGGTGGAAAGTGCTTTTCGCTCTAACAACAGTGATGCATTGATGCAGGCCCTTGAAGCGGGGCTGGGGATCGGTGGGTTACAAACACTTATCGGCGCAGACGCGCTGGCATCCGGCCGACTGGTGCGGGTTTTACCGGACTGGCGGCTTCCCGACCGTTATCTTTATGCTGTTTTCCCCGATGCCCGCTTTATCCCGGATAAAGTGCGGAAGCTGGTCACGTTGTTAACTCAGGAGCTGGTGCGGTTGCAGGGAACAGGGCAGAACTTCAGCGAATAAGGTTGAGAAGAAAAATACATGGATGAGCGCAGGCACAAGAGGCGTGATCAGAGTTATCTATTACTGGATGAACACACAAGGCCAATTCATCCTGTTTAGAGATTTGAGGGCGAATGGAACGAAAACGTACGTTAGTGAATTAACTGCCTGATATATAATAGGCATGAAATTACTCTGTAAATGGTTTTTTTAATCGGGAAATGGTATTTAATAGGCATTGATGTCTACTAGTCGTTTTTTTATACGATTAATTTTCTCTTATCGGACGTTTCCGTACAGTTGGCCTTCGAACCCCATGTCAGGCATGTAATTGCATGATTTAACGTCCTATTTTAGTGATCCTGATCCTAAATCCTGTTCTATTCTGAAACAGAATTCCTTCATGATATTCACTTCGCTGAGCGGATATTATGCCTAATCAAATATAATTACTTCATACATCGGATGGGGATTTTAATCCTAAATCAAACCAGCCTTTTGGCCGTTTTGATTTAGGAGATAACTATTTCTCTCTGACAGGTAGTACTTCCTTTGCGAGCCATTCCACAACCTGGCTTCTGTTCAGCCCATTCGCGATTGCATAGCTATCAATCTTACGAATGACATCAAGTCGTAGCGAAAGGGATACCGGCTTCTTACCTTCCTTATCAAGCTTTACTCCTGAGGATACGCTCCCGGCAAATCCAGCTTGCTCACGTGCGGTCAGAACATCACGCATATGTCTTAACAACTTGGTAGTTAAAGTACCTTTTGAGGCTAACTGGTATTTACTGGTTGCCTTGTTAAATTTGATATCAGCCTGAAATTCTTCTCTGACTTCACGAAGATCACGCGTAAACGTGGGTTCGGAGCAGTCCATCTCCTGAAAAAGCGTGTCCTTACGCACGGGCTTTCCTGTACTCAGTAAGACAATCAGTTTGTATTGTCTCAGCTGTTTAGGACTGATGGTCATAGCACACCATATCTCTGGATAATACGCGCCTCATTAACGTGAGGCTAAAATTACATTTTCAAACTGCTTAGCGATGCCGCAATACTTGGATTGCTCAAGTACGGAGACAGCCCAGTTGCGATGCGTTGCAGGCTCACACATCGCTCCCTGCGATTTAAAAACGGCCTGAGATGAGTTGATAATGCGGAGGGCATCCTCATAATCGTCTTTCTCGACCATTAATCCCTGGTGAATCAAATTCAGGTGCGAAGGGTGAATAGCTGTTTTACCCACCAGACCGTGTGCAACGTCCTGAGTTAACTCCCGCTGCAGTAACTCGATGTTGTCGATTTGCTCGCAGACGGGCGCAGTCAAAGAGAAACCACGAGTGGCGAAAACCGATACCAGCATCTTCACTACATAGCCCATGGGGCCATCGTAAAGTGTCATGTTCTTCGGATGTCGCATAGAAATAACACTCATCAAATCATTGCCACCGATACGCAAAGCGACTATGCGATCACGACAAGCATGGTTTTCAAGCAGAACCGCAAGCTCAGTCATTTCCTGTACGTCATAGACCTCTCGCGTCTCAAGCGTAGGCATGAGCGCGAGAGTCGTCGCTGAAATGATTTCCCACCAGGAGGGTAAATTAGATTTGGTAAACTTTGGCACAACAAAACCATCAATTCCCACCAGATCATAATTTTCGACGAGTTCACGAGCCATCTGAGCATTACGGGGGCGTATAAAGACCAATGGGCGACTATCCGGGCTGTCTTGATTAGCTGTGTGCTTCAGTTCATCCAGTAGTTCACTAAGATTGTACAGGGCCATATCGACCTGTTCTTCACTTACCGCATCTTCCAGGCAAATGACCATTGAGCGAAGCTCTGGGATCTTGCCACGAAGGATGACTTCAGCTAGGTCGGTGCGAGTTGCTGGCATATAGAGTGTTGCGCCAAGCATGAATGGAGATATGTTCTTGCTCATGATCATGCCACCTTTTTGATGATAGTGACGGCCCGATACTGTCCAAGCGCTTCGCCAACTTCTTCAATGTAGATGCCGCGTTGCTCGGCAAGGTACACAAGCAGCTCCACATCTTTTTCGTCTTTACTTTTAACAAGCACGTGATCGGGCACTCTGCGAAGCACAGCGCGGGTCGCTTCAGCGATTCCCGGTTTAATGCGGTTGATATTTGTAATGCCATACTTTGCTGCCAGCTGGTCAATAACCTGCAGGCTGATCTTACGCTGATTGTTATTTTGAGATGAGAAGGGCGCAGCTACTGGCACATCCTCTTCACACAGCTTCTTCCTGATATGGTCAATAGTATCCACCAACATTGTGCTGCATTCGAATTCCTTGAGGTGGCCACACTCCATGCATCCATGAAAGCCTGACTCCGTCCACACTGAACGGGAGACCATTCCCGATACCGGAGCCCCCATGATGCCAAATGGGATCAACCAGTCATCATCAGATGCGGCCAGCCAGGCGCAACCTGCCGGGTCGGCAAGCACAGCAAGACGAGGAATATTAGGGTATCCAGTTCGTCCCTTGAGGCTTTCTACCAGCTGGTTAGTTATCGCACCTTTACCTGTCCAGCCGTCAACAAACACGATCCCGCCTGTTCCATGTTTTGCCTCGATGTAATCTAGGGCTTCTGTATCAATCCCCCTGTCCCGGATGATGCTGATAGCGTAGTGGTGCGATTCCAGACCCATGTCTGTCATTGCTCGCTGAAGCATTACGCCTAATGGCACACCGGCACGAACCAGGCTCACCAGGATAACAGGAGTATTGCCAATATGGCTGACGAGCCCTTTTGCAAGACTGAGTACTTCCTTCGCCATCCGCGCTGCACCCAAATCCAGTGCACGGCCAAACAATTCAAGGTGTGCAGAACTCGGGGCTGGTTCCTGGCTCAGCATGTCGGAATAATGCTTTTGTCCAGACTGAATAAGATGTTCTTTTTCGTCGACTGGCGTCATTTCCATTTGTACCGTCGTTAACAGGAACTGGACGTCAGTTGAGAGGTATGAGCCGTGAAATGGCTTTGGTGCGAGAATAGTCATGTGGATTTATCCTCTAAAACAATTTCTGACTGACTGCATCAGCAAACTGACTTCTGGATGGCATGCCAAACCAGTGGCAGTGCTTCATGAATGTGTGGTCGCTGAGGCTGTCGCCAAGCCCTAGCACAGGAAACGCGCCGCGTTCCTCGCGCAGTTTCTTTAGAAGCCACTCAACGGCCAACCCCTTTTGAACACAGTTGGGGATCCAGGCAACATTGTTGCCGTTTTGATGAATATAAAAATCTGTTGTGTCAAATGCTTTTACAGCGTTCGCATTAAAGTCAAAAAGCTCCTTTATACGAGTACTGTCCTGATGCTTCATGACGAAATACACTGGTGTGCCGTCATATTCATAGTTCATGCGGCACCATGCATTCACACCTGAGTCCAGTAGCTGAGCGCTCAGCCTCTCCTGATATGAAATGAGCTGTTCACGCATACCTGACAGTGCCGTTTTGACAACGCGCGCCCATTCTTCGTTAATTGATCCGTCCGGGTTAGTGATAACAGCGCCATGCGTCATGACTTTCCATGAATTAAATGGGATTTGGACGCGTGAAGTTTCTTCTGTGCCACGGGCAGTAACTGGAATAAGTTCTGCGGTTGTAAGAAGCCAGTCCACCATCATCGACTGTTCTTCGGACATAAAGCTTCTTGGTTGAAGCTCCCGATCAAGGGCACCTGTGCGATAAGGAATCTGGCTGTTTTCATCGAGCATCTTTCGTTTCGTCTGAAACAACGTGTCATCCAGATCGCAAAGAGCAAGCGGCTTATTCATAGCAAATGACCTCAACACGTGGAGCGACCTTACTGAGTGCAGCGAGTAGCTGCGGGCAGACGGACGAACAGGGTGTTTCAACGCAGACAATCACGCGCTCAAAGCTCTGATGAGCGACGTTATAGACAAAATTAGGGATACCGAGACCGTAGTTATCGGTGAACGCAATGATTGACTCAATTGCCATTCCCTGCGCAATGGGAGAACGTGTAAGAGAACTAAACTTCACGATTGCTCCTTCATTTTCCAGTCGTTCAGCCAGCAGGAAGGGCTGCCAGATAAATTCCCCTGAGCCTATAACGAGAATGGTTTCACCGGGCTCAGTCTGGAGATGGTTGCCCAGTTTAGACGTCGTCTCATGCATACCCAGTCGGCCCCAGTCCTGGCGAACGGACACAGGAACTGTGCCGGTTGCTGTGACGTTCACGGATGGCATAACTGGGACGGGTGCATTCAGGCGAGGCTCCCATTTCCACTCCCCTTTCACGAGCGAGACGACGTCAACCGGGAGTGGGCAACTGTTGGTAATGGCATTGTTGCTCCAGTCAGTGAGTGTAACAGTTACCACACGTGTCACGTCCGAAAGACCCGCATCGCGAAGAGCCTGTAACAGATTCAAAAACGTTTTACCTGTAGTGGCTTCATCATCGATAAGAACCAGAGTTCGGGCATTTAATGCACGTCGACGCAGTGTGTCATCTTCCGGCTGGTAGATGAGGTGATCTGTGGCGTGACTGTGATCTTCTTTGAATTCACAAAGTAGTTCGCCGTCGACCGGATGACGTGTGCTGGTCAGAAATACAGGCTCTGCTACGCGCGAGCTGGCCTCACGGAATACCCCTGCAGCTAGACCGACGGCTGTTTCTGCCATGCCGATAAACAGAACCGGCTCAGGTAAGTCAGCAGGAATGCCAGCGGCCAGCTGGACATAGGTCTCCTTCATCAACGCAGGTGCAACCGGGATGTGGCGGCCCAGGACTTTGCTGACAAACAGGAAGGCACGTTTAGGATTATTGCGCTGAGCGATGTCGAAAAGCATTTCGAGCTCAATCGCGCTGTTAGTTTTCACGGTCAGAGTTCCGCTAGTGAGCTCACGCTGATAAACCTGTTGTTGTGAAGGGGTCATGTCTTCCTGCCTTATTTCTAATTATTGGAAGTCGGTGATGGAGTGATGCTGCAAAACGGCAGTGGCTTGACTGAATGCGTGGGTATCACTGTGGTGGATTTAAAGCGCAAAGCATTTACCAGGACGTCATCATCAGAAATGATACCCAACTGCCTTAGTGCATAAAGCCCAGGCAAATTCACTCCACTGTGAGCTGTGTAGCCTATTCCTCCAGACGGGCGGAGATTAGCTTCCAGCAGGACGGGCATACCATTTTCATCGTTGCGGGTCTGCACGTTAATCAATCCATCCGCACCGAGTGCTTTTGCACAATCGATGGCAAGCTGATAAGCAGGTCCCTCGTTCTCAAGCGTTTGCAATGAACCGACTTTAGTCCTGGCGACAGCGGCCAGGACGCAGCCATTTTCGACCAGCATGTCTACTGAACATTCTGGTCCGGGAAGATACGGCATGACTATCTGTATCGGTAACTCTTCTCCGGCCAGTTCCGCTCTCTGCAATGAAGCAATCGCGACATCAGGATGTATCTGTCGGTAGTCAGGATTATTATAAAAGCTGAGGGTTTTAGCAGTGCGCTTGAGGATCCAGAATCCCAAGCCATAAATGCCTTTCACTGGCTTGATGCATGGCAGCACCCCCCGGGATTCAAAGTCTTCAAGCGCGCTGGCAAGTTCATCAGGGCTTTGTACTTTTACTGAAACGACGGATGGCAGACCATACATCATCATCCTGATACTGAACTCTGCTTTGTTATCGGCCAGCTCAAAGGTCTCAAGGTTCGTCGCACCGGTCGTCAGCCTTACGCCCATCTCTTCGATGGCATCACGATAGCGTTCGAGAAGATGCCCACGTTTTCCGGCATGAATGGCGACGACATTATGCTTTCTGCAGATGCCGACAATAAACGGGAGCAGGTCTTCGGTTTCATCAGGCTCAAGATAAGCAATATCTGCTTCAGAAAGGATTTCAGGGCGCTCACTTCGGTGGGACGCAATGATACTGAAATCCTTGTCAAACTCTGTGCGGGCCATTTTCACTAAGGCAAGCATGTCTTTCTGAGACGATACGCCCTCCATAAACCAGATGGATACAGGTTTAGCCATGCTGAAGTATTCCTTAGATTTGATGCTGAAATGACGATTAGGTGAGTGTAGGCATATCTGTTTTTTTAAGCAATCATATTATGATTATTTGAGGGTTGTCGTATTTAAACTAAAATTTAGGTCTTTACATAATTTGACTTAATTTCATAAATAAAATAAATAGCCTTCTCTATCAGCAATATAACCATTATTAAAGTGTCACCATAGTATTGCATTATTGCGAGTGAAAAAAGTCATGTTATGATTGTCTTTCTTTGAAATTATCGACGATTTTACTACAGCAATAACACCTATCAGTAAGGGGATGTGATGGTATCTTTAAGTAAGAATCAGACGATTTCGTTAGCTAAATCCAGCAGCGCAATTTCACAAATTCAGTTCGGCCTCGGCTGGGATCCTGCCAAAAAGAAAGGATTGTTTGGCAAGTTACTTGGCGGTGGTGACAGCATCGACCTCGATGCAAGCTGCGTCATGTTAGGCACTTCGGGCAACGTTATTGATACAGTCTGGTTCCGCCAGCTGAAGTCTAACGATGGCTCAATTCAGCACAGTGGTGACAACCGTACAGGCGAAGGTAATGGTGACGACGAAACAATCATCGCTGACCTGTCCCGTCTCCCATCAAATGTTGAGCACCTGGTCCTCACAGTAAACAGTTTTACAGGACAGAGCTTCAATGATGTCGAAAATGCTTTCTGCCGCGTTGTCGATCAGCAGGGCAAAGAGCTGGCTAAATACACACTCACTGAGCAGGGCTCACACACGGCGGTCATCATCGCTTCTCTGAGCCGCAGCGGCGGTGAGTGGAACTTTACCGCTCACGGTAATACATCGCGTGGCCGTACCATTCAGGACATGATCCCTGATATCCAAGCGGTAACCCGCTAATGAACCTGACGCCGGGGGGCAATGCCCCCGTTCCTAACCAGTCGCTGGTGGTGCGTATATCCTCCGGCACACCCGTAGATGTGTCGTCCTTCCGTCTGTATGACAACAGTAAGGTGCGTGGCGATCTGGATATGATTTTTTACGGCCAGCGAGAGAATGATGACAGCACCATCCGTTACTCCTCATCTGGTAATGAAATCATGTTTTCGGTCAATCTGCCGCAGCTGCATCATGATGTGCAAAAGGTGGCTTTCACCGCAACCTGTGATGCAGGAAAAAATGTTTCTCAGACCGAGCGCCTGGCGATTCAGGTTGAAGCGAATGGCAACGTTATCTTGCGCAGTCATGTCGACCTCACAGGGCGTACTGAGGCGGCGCTGATTCTGGGTGAGCTCTACCGACGTAATGGAGAATGGAAGTTCCGCTTTGTGTCACAAGGGTTTAACGGGGGTCTTCAACCTCTGGCTGAACACTTTGGAGTGGATATCTTAGATGCTCCTTCAGCTAGCCCGACACCTCCGCCAGCTCCAGCTCCAGCAAAGGTTAACCTGAGTAAGGTCAGCCTGACCAAGGAAAAGCCCTCAATCAGCCTGACGAAAAAGGATGATTACGGCCAGATACGCGTAAACCTGAACTGGAATCAGCACAGTCGCTCTGACGGCGGCTTCCTCAAAGGCATCTTCAGCAACAATAAAGGTATCGATCTGGACCTTGCTGCGTTTGTTGAGCTCTCTGATGGACACCGCACGATTGTTCAGGCGCTGGGTAATCAGTTTGGCAGCTTCCGAAATGAACCTTATGTCGAACTTCAGGGTGACGATCGTACGGGTTCCGTCAGTGACGGTGAGTGGATACATATCAACGGTTCTGAATGGAAACACATCCGTGAGGTGCTGGTTTTTGCCTTTATTTATGAAGGCGTACCTAGCTGGGAAAACACCGATGGTTCAGTGACCATCAATGTGCCGGGACAGCCACCGGTTGAAACGTTCATGACTGAAGGTAACAACCGTCAGAATATGTGCGCCATTGCCCGTCTGGTGAATGAAGGAGGTGCGATCCGCGTGGAGCGTATCAACCGTTATTTCAGCGGACATCAGGAGCTGGATCAGGCATTCGGTTGGGGTTTCAACTGGAAAGCAGGCTCTAAGTAGTTATCTAAGAGGGTTAGACATGAGTTTCTTCAATAAGCTTAAAGAGTCATTTAATTCCGGTCGTGATGAGCTGACCAAACAGGTTGGGCGCTACAAAAACCGCGCCTTCCTCGAAGGTACAGTTGCAGTCTGCGCTCGTATTGCTGTCTCAAGCGATGGCGTCAGTTCTGAAGAGAAGATGAAAATGATGGGGTTCCTGCGAGAATCGCCTGAGCTGAGCATCTTCGACACTACTGAAGTGATCGAATTTTTCAACAAGCTGGTGACGTCCTTCAATTTCGACATTGAAGTTGGGAAGGGCGAAACCATGAAGTACATCCTTGCACTTAAAAATAAACCAGAGCAGGCACAGTTAGCTGTCCGTGTAGGCATCGCTGTGGCGAAAAGTGACGGTAATTTTGATGAAACGGAAATGGCAAACGCTCGCGAAATCATTGAAGCCCTCGGCTTTACGACCAGCGAGTTTGGCCTGTAACGGTTACTGACTTTCAATCTCTGGAGCTAAACACATGCAATCCACCCACATCGGGTTCCCGATCGAGACAGTAGCAGTTTTCCTGCTGCTGTCAGTCGGTGCCATTTTTATCGATTTGTTCATGCACCGCCATGACAAGCCAATCTCTCTGAGGAGCGCTGCAGCCTGGTCGGTCTTCTGGATCTTCATGGCGCTGGCATTTGCGGGCTTCCTGTACATCCATCACGGTCCGGAAGTTGCGAGTCTGTTCGTAACGGGTTACGCCTTGGAAAAAGTGCTGTCGGTCGACAACCTGTTTGTCATGATGGCTATTTTCTCATGGTTCGCCATTCCGAATAACTTTCGTCATCGCGTGTTGTATTGGGGGATTATCGGCGCAATCGTGTTCCGTGGTATTTTCGTTGCCATCGGTACCAGTCTGCTTGCTCTGGGCCCGTGGGTGGAAGTTGTGTTCGCAGTCATCGTGGGCTGGACTGCGGTAATGATGCTGAAAGGCGGCAATGATGACGATGGAATCGAAGACTACTCGCAGCATCTAGCTTACCGCATGGTCAAACGATTCTATCCTATCTGGCCAAAGCTCAAGGGTAATGCATTCGTAATCAGCCAGAAGGAAGTGGATGCAGAGTTGGCTAAACCAGAAAATGCCGATGTTCAGGTGGGACGCTTGTCCAAAGCAGCGCGTTACGCAACCCCGATGCTTCTCTGTTTAGCCGTTGTTGAACTTTCAGATGTGATGTTTGCATTCGATTCAGTTCCTGCAGTTATCGCGGTCAGCCGTGAGCCACTGATCGTATACAGCGCCATGATGTTCGCTATCCTCGGCTTGCGTACGCTTTACTTTGTGCTTGAGGGACTGAAGCAGTATCTGGTTCATTTGGAAAAAGCCGTTATCGTTTTACTGTTCTTCATTGCCGTGAAGCTGGGTCTGAACGCAACTGAGCACTTTTTCCATCACGGCTATTCAATCAGTGCGACTATGAGCCTCTACGTGGTTATGGGTGTACTGGCAGTAGGTATCATTGTAAGTCTACTTTTCCCGGCTAAAGACGAGCATAAAGAAGAAGGGCGCGGTTAACCGTGTCGTTAATCACAGCATACAAGGTATGCACCAACACGATTTGAGGATAACAACATGGCAGTGACTCTCTCTAAAGGCGGCAACGTATCACTTTCTAAAGTGGACCCGACTTTGAAAAACGTGAAAATCGGTCTGGGCTGGGATACCCGCTCTACCGATGGTCAGGACTTCGATCTGGATGCATCAGCTTTCCTGCTGACTGACGCTGGCAAAGTTCGTGGTGATAACGACTTCATCTTCTACAACAACCTGAAATCCTCTGACGGTTCCGTTACCCATACCGGTGACAACCGAACCGGCGAAGGTGAAGGCGATGACGAATCACTGGTTATTGAACTGAACCGCGTACCACAGGAAGTGACCAAAATTGTGTTCGTGGTTACCATCCACGATGCAACCACACGCCGTCAGTCTTTCGGTCAGGTCGCGAATGCCTTCATTCGCCTGGTGAACAACGACAGCAATGTTGAAGCCGCTCGCTACGATCTGTCTGAGGATGCCAGCACTGAAACCGCAATGCTGTTTGGCGAACTGTATCGCCATGCTGGGGAATGGAAATTCCGTGCCGTAGGCCAGGGTTATGCTGGTGGTCTGGGTTCAGTTTGTGCTCAGTACGGTATCAACGCGTCTTAATAGAGTTTCACATTACGCACTGATCTTACGCCCGGTTTAACCGGGCATTAGCCAAAAGCAATGAGGAATTAAACATGGCAGTAAACCTGACGAAAGGCGGTAACGTAAACCTGTCCAAAGAAGCACCAACCATGACCAAAGCAATCGCAGGTCTTGGCTGGGACTCTCGTGCGACTGATGGTCAGGCATTCGATCTGGATGCCTCTGTATTCCTGGTTGGCGCAGACGGAAAAGTGCTGAGCGATCAGCATTTCGTTTTCTTCAACAATGCAAAAAGCCCGGACGGCTCTGTCGTTCACCAGGGTGACAACCGTACTGGTGAAGGCGAGGGTGATGATGAACAGGTTAAAATCTCCCTAGCTACGGTACCGGCTGACGTTCAGAAAGCGGTCTTTGCCGTCACCATCTATGACGCTGAAGCCCGTAAGCAAAACTTCGGCATGGTATCTAACGCTTACATCCGCATCGTGAACGAAGACAACAATGCGGAAATCGCGCGTTACGACCTGTCTGAAGATGCCAGCACCGAAACAGCAATGGTATTCGGCGAACTGTATCGCCACAACGGTGAGTGGAAGTTCAAAGCCGTAGGCCAAGGGTTTGCGGGTGGCCTGTCCGCTCTGGCTTCACAGCATGGCGTCAGCATCTAAATAAAAACGCTGTATCAGCCTCTTCCATTTTGAAGGGGCTTTTTTTTGCCTGTGTTGGCAGGTGTAACGTGATTAATGGGGATTAATATGGATCTTTTACCCGGTCAGAATACTGTTATTAGTGCCAGCCAGATAGAGGTTCGCCTCACCTATACTCAGAAGACAACATTTCGCAGCGACTTAGATGCATCGGCTTTTCTCCTGGGAGAAAATGATAAAACGCATTCAGATGAAGATATGCTCTTCTTCAACAACAACAGCAACGCGAATAAAAGTGTCACTATGCGCTCTGAGCAGGGTGATACCTTCTTTGCTGTCGATCTGACCACTCTTCCCTCATCTGTTTCCAAAATTGCCCTGACCGTTGTGATTGACGGTCCGGATACACTGGATGGACTTGAACAGCTCAAAATGACTGTCGACGGCCATACATTTAACGTGTCGCTGCAGGGAAGAAGTGAGAAGGCGCTGATCGTAGCCCATATCTATCGCCACAATGGGCAATTCAAAATTCGAGCTGTAGGTCAGGGATTTGATGGTGGTCTGCATCCGCTGGCTCTTCACTTTGGGGTGGATGTCGCAAGCCCTGAACCAGCTCCATCTTCAGCGCCTGTTCCTGCCTCAAATACGACTGTTAGCCTGGAGAAAAAGCTGGCGAAGGCACCGGCACTGGTCAGCCTGGCGAAACCCATACGCGTCAGCCTGGAAAAGCATCGTCTCTCAGACGTAAAAGCCCAGGTTGCCTTTGTACTGGATGCATCCGGGTCAATGACCGCGCAGTTCAAGAAAGGCAATGTGCAGAAAGTTTTAGAAAGGATTGCAGCTCTGGCTGTCCAGTTCGATGATGATGGTTTAATGCCGGTCTGGGGTTTTGCCGAAAAACACAAACGGTATGAAGATGTGACCCTAGACAATCTGGATGGTTACATTGAACGGATTCAGAAAGACGGCAAGAAGGGCATGTGGGAAATTCTGCCTGGCCTTGGCGGTACGAACAACGAACCCCCAGTGCTAGCTGATATCATTCGTGAATTCAGAAATTCAACCTTGCCAGTGTATGTCGTTTTCATCACAGATGGCGGCATCAACAAGACCCGTGAAATTAAAGAGAAGATCGTCGAATCCTCTGGTTGCCCGATATTCTTCAAGTTCGTTGGTCTGGGCGGCAACAATTACGGGATTCTGGAGAAGCTCGACAACCTTAGCGGACGTCCGGTCGATAACACCCACTTTTTCCCGATCGATAACTACGATCGCCTGAGCGATGAATACCTCTATGACCAGCTGCTGGTTGAGTTCAGGGAGTGGTTAGATGCAGCGCGTAAAGAGGGTATCTGCCGCTGAATAAGCATAACCGGCCATGAGGCCGGTTTTTATTAAGCACTGAATGGCGTGATGGGCTGGAAGAGGTATGTTGAGCTCATGCGTCTTTGTACTTCGAAGCGCTCAAAAGCCTCTACCGGGTTGACGTAATCCAAATTGCTGAAATTCAACCCCTCAAAATCCCGTCGGTTGATCCTTGCAGAAACAATATACTCATCTTCCAGAAAACCACTTTGCTTGCTTATGCGCTGTGTGAAGCCGCTAATAACTACCTTCTCAAAGGGAAGGGCACAGAATGCCATACCGGCTACTCGCATCAGTATGCCGTGAACGTGTAGCGCGTATCTTTCCCTGACTGCCTTCTGTGAAATTTCCTTTTCCAGAATCTCCGTTCCCTTTGCGTTTAACCGAACCGTCGAAGTAGGCATATCTTCAACTTCCGGGCAGTCGACTTCTATCAGGATGGCAGAGCGTTCTGGTTCAACCTGGAAGGCCACTAACGTTTCACGGGGCCAGTCAGTTGCCTGTAGTACCTCAGTCAGTAAGGATTCGAAATACCCGCTGTCGGCGTCAAAACAGCGGTCGATATCACTAGCTGCATGCTGAATCTTTTTATCGTGTTCTGCAGCGTCATACTGCCAGTGCGAGTATTGTTCTGCCCAGAGCTGGCGAGCCGTCTGGTATCGCTTCAGGGTTAGCGCATTTTCCTGCTGGCACATTTCGACTTCACGTTGCCATCTTTCCAGATTCAGACGCTGTCGTTCCTGACGTGCGTCTGCAGATTCGAACATCCGGCCAATGAAACCACGGCCATGATCATCACCAGGCTGTGTAGGTTCAGCTAACGGGACGGGTTTATCCGGGCGCATGGGGGCGGGTACTGCGTATGGCTTAAGTGCCAGTTTACGGTAATGATGAAGTAACTCAGAGTATGTATGCCCGTTTCTGGGATCAGGCGTCAGCAAATGGATATTAATGATGGCCTCCACCGCGCTGTTTAACGCCTCGACTTCCCTCTCAAGTTCATCACGCAGGTGTCCATTTGCTTCGGCTTGAAGTGCTCTCTGTCTGCTTGAAGAACTGGCCCGGTCCAGCCGTGTCCGGTAGCTAAGGCCGGTGCCTGGCAGACCAAAGTTTGCGTATGTTCCTCTCTTACCGAACGACACAGATGCACCTCGCGGCCCCACGCTCATGCTCGCACCTGAACCACTGAGGTTTAGCCTGACTCCCGGCATTATACTTATTGATTTTCGAAATCTTAGTCCCATTTCCCTGACCATAAGTTTATAAGTATTGGAAGAGTATATTTTTATGTCATAAGTGTCTTCGGTAGTCGAATAAATATTTTCTTGAGGTCGTGCCTGCACTCTTCTTGGGGGTTGTCCGGTAGAGAAGCGGCCGTGCTGATAACTGGGGTCGAGGGCCAATTGAACGGAAATGTACGATAAGAGAAAAATAATCGTATAAAAAATCGATTAGTAGACATCAATGCCTATTAAGTGCCATTTCACGATCTAAAAATCATTTATAGGGTATTTTTCATGTCTATTATGTGAGTGTTTATCAGCCAGTTACTTTACTAACATACGTTTTCGTTCCATTGGCCCTCAAATTCTCTTTACTATCTGTGATAAAGATCAACGCGACGATCTGACGAAGCAGCAGCGTGATGCCTTGGCGACCGCACTGAACGTGATCAAAAAAGGGTTAAGACATGACTGAACGCGATATTTTCAGTGAAGTGATGACAAGTGTGCAGGAGCTTAGGGAGCTTCAGAAGGGCAAAATCACACTTAAGAGTTATAAGGTCTCCAGGCGCACCCGTTTCCCCAATTCGCCTCATAAGTTCACGCCTCCCGCCCAATCTTAAGGGGGTCACATTCAGACCAACGACACTTTTCACCCTGATCAGGGCGTGGCAGGATAAGCGCAATCTATCAAGGAGTGTGCCTGATGTTACTGAAAGGTATGAACGATCCGCTGCTGAAAGCGTATCAGCATCCCAAATCACGGATGATGATCAGCCGTTTCAGGGGGCTGGCGGGGGATCGAAGACTCAGTGACTGGCAGGCGTTCTGTATTCTGGTCACCGGCTTTACCAATTACTGGTATGTGCATGCAGGTCACTACACCATTAATGTCACACTGACTAAAACCCGCCAGTTCGACTTCCTGCAGGACTTTCTGCATTTCACGGTTACGCTGGATGGGTTAATTGGTGATGAACATTTTCGTAGTCCGGATTTTGTGCTGCCCCATTATGATGTGCCCTACGAATTCTGCCGCTGGCGTAACAAGCGCGGCTATGATGCGTTAACTACCTATATCAGCAAGCAGGGTGTGAAATCCCATAAAGGGATATTTGTCGCCTCAGAAGGGGCTTCCCCGGAAGAGCAGGTGATGAAATGGGAAGGTGTGGTCAACGTCTATGACAAAACCTTTTTTAGCGTGACCAACTTCAGCACCACTCAGGAATTTCTGATCAAAGACATCAGTAGATCCATACAGGAAGGATTGCTGAAGCACCTGAGTTTTTACCGCGATCTGTTTCACTATATCTTCCCCTCACCAGCGGAGGCGCGGTTGCAGGCGCGCGATGACAGGCGCTATCTGGCTAAAAGATAGCGCCCGGGCATCTTTAGATCAGGTCAATGGGTTCAGCCGGGTCTGCTTAAACGTTGCAAACCCGGTAGTCAGCTGACCTCTCAGCGGGATTTACCACTTCATCTCGCCGGTATTGACTTTGGCGCTGAGTTCAAGTGAAGCTGGTTCTGCCAGTTTCGGCCAGGCGGCTTTCATGGCGGTAATCACCTGCGCTGAGGTTTTATGTTGCGCCAGCGCCGCCTCAAAACTCTTCAGATAATTCAGGGTGAAATCCACCGCCTGTGAACCGGCCGGACGGGCACCGAGATAGTGACCCGGAATCACGTTCTTCGCGTTCAGCGTCTGCATTTCGGTCAGGATATGACGCCATTCAGCGCGGCTCTGAACGGTCTGAGTGTCAGCCGTCCAGACATGAATGCCAGAGGAGAGGGCGGTACCGCCCAGAATGGTGCTCGCAGACGGGATCCAGATATAAGCGGCGTATTGCTCCGGATGACGCAGCTCCAGCACCTCGCCGTCGACGCTAAAGCGGGTCTGATGGGTTACTTCAGGCACAAACACCTTATCCGGCGCGCCCTGCTTCATCTGTGGACCCCAGTATTTCAGCTTGGCGTCATGCGTCTGCTGGATATGCTTCACCACCGCCGGCGCGGCAACCACCTTCACGTCCGGCCAGGCTTTAACAATTGGCTCCAGACCAAAGTAGAAATCGGGATCGCCAGAAGTGATCACAATTTCCTTTAACGTTTTTCCGCTCTTTTTAATCATCTCTGCCAGTTTTTCACCGTCCTGGGTGCTGAACTGGGCATCAAACAGAATCGCTTCGGTTGGCCCACTAACCAGCGTTGAGGAGACGGCAAAGATGCCCTTTTCCTGCGGATTATAGGTTTGCAGTTGCAGGGTGGCCGCGCTGGTGGAGGCCGAGGCCAGCACCAGCATCACAGGTAACAGCGTAGTTTTCATTGAGGATCCTCAGAGATAAATGCCCTACTCAGGCAGGCGTAACGGGCGATGTTCAGTATCAGTGGCGCTATTCTACGCAACTGGCTATCTGTTAGAATTGCCGCAATCAGAGATGCTGAGTTTCATAATCCGAACAGGTGGAGTGGATGGACAGAGTCACGGCGGCAGCCGTTTTCAACCGGATATGTGAACTGGGCAGCCTGAGTGCCGCCTCACGATCGCTGGGGATCTCCCGCCCGATGGTTAGCCGTTATCTGGAGGAGATGGAAAAGTGGGCGGGAACGCGTCTGCTGCATCGCTCTTCTCGCCAGCTGACCCTTACACCTGCCGGAGAGGCGATCCTGCAAAAAACCCGTCAGCTGGCCCTGCTCTCAGAGGCGATCCAGCAGGAAACCACCCAGGGCGTCCCGGCCGGAACGCTTCGCATCGCCTGCGCCCACTTTACGGCTCTTCATCTTGTCGGCCCGGTGATCCCCGATTTTCTGGCGCGTTATCCGGCACTGCGCATCGAGCTGGAAATTAACAATCAGCCAGTAAGCCTGATTGGTGAGCGTATCGATCTCGCTATTCGCATCACCGACTCGCCAGAGCCGGGGGCGATCGCACGCCGTCTTGGCGAATGTCACTCGGTCCTCTGCGCCTCACCTGAGTATCTCAAGGCGCTGGGTAACCCGGAAACCCCGGACGATCTGGCTCAGCATAACTGCCTCTACTACAGTCGCTTTGCCGGACAGAGCTGGCATTTTACGGCGGCTGGCGGGGAGAAAATCGCGGTTGCCGTCAAAGGAAATTTCAGTGCGGGTATCTCTTCACTGTTGTGTGACGCGGCGATAGCGCATTGCGGGATAGCGATGGTGCCTGAGCAGGAGGCTCGCCACGCACTGGAAGCAGGGAAGCTGGTAAAATTACTGCCCGATTATGAGCCGCAACGTATTGGCATATGGGGGCTTTACCTGTCGCGTGAGCACCAGTCTGCCGCACTGCGGCTGATGCTGGATGAGCTGCAAAGCAGAATTCAGAACCGGTGATCAGAGGGGCGAGTAACCGATCAACATGGAACCTTACTATGAGTGATAATCAAACCCTTTACTGGAACCCTATGGTGCCAGAACTGACCGTCACTGACTTTGCCGCTTCGCTGCATTTTTACACCGTGGTGCTGGGTTTCAGTGTGAGAATTCAGCGCCAGCAGCCTGATTTTGCTTACCTCTGCTATGGAGAGGTGCAATTGATGATTGAGCAGTTCCATCCGCAGGGCTGGAACATAGCCGATCTGCGCTGGCCGCTGGGGCGAGGTATTAATTTCCAGATTGAAGTCGATGATGTTCAGGCTGTGCTGACGCGTTTGCAGCAGCATGCTGTTCCGCTCTATCGGCCGCTTCGGGACAACCACTATGACATCGGCGAGACCACCGCCTGTCAGCGGGAGTTTCTGGTGCAGGACCCCGATGGTTATCTGCTGCGTTTCAGCCAGTATCTGGAATAAGCTGAACGTGTTTTGGCAATATTAATCAGCAGGAGAATGGCTTGAGTAAAATAAACATTCTCTTCGGATATTTTATATTGACTGTTCAATCATGATCAACGGAAGCCTTTAATAGCAGCGTAGTGAAGTCATCTAAAGCGCGAAGAGTTACCTGCTGTTTACCACCGTCACTTTAATCATGACCTTTTCCACTAACGGAAGGCGCTATGCATAGCGTGTTAACTATTGCAAAGCGTCATTAAGTCACAGGCGGCCATGATTTGCTGCTACAAGGCCATAATAAAAAAATGAATGTAAGAAAGAAAATTTATCCAGCGATGGTCTACACTCTCGTTAGCTGGCTGGATTAGGATTATTCTTAACAAAAGTTTTTTAAGGGATTTCATTGGGCTAAGCGTTCGTATATTTACATTTATTCGTGCACTCAGCACTTAATCTTTGGGAATGTGAGCCGATAACAGGTGATACATACTCAGGAGGACGCACAATGAAATCTTTTTTATCTGTCTGCATTAGCACGTTGCTGATTGCCCTGGCCGGACCGGTTATTGCGGATTCAAATTCAGGCATGCTCACCTTCAGCGGAGCCATTACTAATGGTTCATGTAATATGAATGTCGGACAAAATCCTGTCGTGTTTGACTGTTATGATCCCGCCAGTGGTAAGGCTGTGGTCACTACTGCTGACCTGATGAATCCCGAATTGCTGACCAAATTACCCCTGGAAGTAAAAATGCACTGGTTTAATCCTGAAAAAAGCAAAGGGATACTTTACGTTACCTATCTTTAACGCTTCTCTTGAGGTTTTATTCTGAACGACAGTGCAATGCCTTAGCAGCAACGGTGACATAGAACCTAAAGATATAAACCCATAGCCAATACAGGGTTTATCATTAAGTCACTAAGAACCAGTGAAGTATCTTTTTTGAAATTTTTAAGTCAGCATCGGGGAATTCAGTTTACCGGATTGATCATCAGATAATGTGCGCATCTTATTAAACCCCTGCATAATTGAGGGTTAACACACGTTGCATCTGTTGATATGCAGACAAAACCCACCTTTGCTGTCAAAGGTGGGTTTAATTTACAAAAAGCTTGCGTGAAGATCAGTAAGAGTCAGAAGAGCGCTGAGTAAAATATTTCGTGTTCTGACGCTTCTCCTTTTTACGACGCAGCACAAGGCTGGTGGTAATAATCAGCAGCGTCAAACCGCCGGTTGCCAGTAATTCAGCCTGATGTTTCGCATCAAACAACATGATTACCAGCACCGTGACGATAAACAGGATAGTGACCCACGTCAGGCCAGGAAATAACCACATCCGGTAACTCAGGACTTCACCCGCTTTCTCGCGCTTTTTACGCAGCACCAGGTGGGACGCAGCGATCACCAGATAGACCAGCAGTGCAATCGCTCCCGATGTGGCCAGTAAAAATTCAAACACCACGCTGGGCGCCAGATAATTGGCGATCACCGCCAGAAATGCAGCCGCGGTAGAGAGCAGCACAGCAATCCACGGCGTGCCGCTGCGATTGGTACGTGAGGCAGCCGCCGGTGCATCTTTGCGGCGTGACAGAGAGTAGAGCATGCGCGAAGAGGTATAAAGTGCAGAGTTAAGACAACTACACACCGCCATCAGCACCACCAGATCGACAATCAGTCGGGCGTGCGGGATGTTCATCGCCTGTAACACCGTCTGCCATGAACCCTGTTTAACCAGTCCGGGCGCATTCCACGGCACCAGCGCCACTACAAAGAAAATCGACAGCAGATAGAACAGCGCAATACGCCAGATGACGGAGTTAGTTGCCTGAGTAATCTGCTTGCCGGGATTCTTCGACTCTGCGGCGGCAATCGTGACAATTTCTGTGCCCATAAAAGAGAACATGGTGGTCAGGATGGCAGCCACTACCGCGCCGATACCATTCGGCATAAATCCGTGAGTGTCATAGAGATGCGACAGGCCGCTGGTATTGCTGTCAGGCAGCACACCAAACACTGCCGCACCTGCCACGCCCAGGAACAGGATGATGGCAACGACCTTGATTAATGCAAACCAGAACTCAAACTCACCATAATTTTTCACGCTGAGCAGATTAGTAATGGTCAGCAACAGGGTGATAGCAAACGTGAACTGCCAGATGGCGACATCGGGGAACCATGCATGAAGAATGGTTCCCGCCGCATTGGCTTCCAGCGGGATCACCAGCACCCAGAACCACCAGTAGAGCCAGCCGATGGTAAATCCGGCCCAGCGTCCCAACGCTTTATCGGCGTAGGTTGAGAACGAGCCTGAATCGGGTGAGGCGACGGCCATCTCGGCCAGCATCCGCATAATCAGGACCACCAGCGCACCGGCGGCGGCATAAGAGATCAACACCGCGGGGCCCGCTTCAGAAATAGCATGGCCGGAGCCAACAAACAGCCCGGCGCCAATCACGCCCGCAATTGAGAGCATACGCACGTGGCGCGGTTTCAGGTTTTGAGCCAGCGAATCTGCATTCGCACTCTGAGTCATCGTCATGTAAACGTCTCCTGTCGACGTCCGGCCTGGATGGCCGGACGAACGGGGATGAACTTGCGTTAACGCGTCAGCGAAATCAGGCCGGGACGACGGGATGTCCGGCGGGTGCGACACAGTGATCGATCACCGTGGAGAGAATGGTCAGCGCCTGGCTGAACTGGGCATCCGGAATGGTGAGCGGGTAGAGGAAGCGGATGACGTTGCCTTTGGCTCCGCAGGTCAGCAGCAGCAAGCCCTGTTCCATCGCCATCTTCTGAACCGCCTGCGCGGTGCTGGCCTGATAGAACTCCATCGCCACCATCGAACCCAGCGCACGCACTTCAGCAATGTCCGGATGTTTGCGTTGATGTTCCTGGAGTTCTGCTTCAAGCCGGGCACCGAGATCAACGGCGCGCTGGCAGAGCTGCTCCTCTTCTATAACATCCAGCACCGCATGGGCCGAGGCGATAGCCAGCGGGTTTCCGGCATAGGTTCCGCCCAGCCCACCTGGTGCAGGTGCATCCATCACCTCTGCACGACCGGCGACCGCGGAGAGCGGCATCCCGCCTGCCAGGCTTTTCGCCATGGTGATGATATCGGCCTTCACCGGGTAGTGTTCCATGGCAAACAGCTTGCCGGTACGCGCAAATCCACTCTGGACTTCATCCGCAATCAGCAGAATGCCGTGACGGTCAGCCAGCTCCCGCAACTGCACCATAAACTCTGCAGGTGCCGCATGGAATCCACCTTCGCCCTGCACCGGCTCCAGCACGATCGCGGCGACGTCATGGGGCGCAATGTCCTGCGTAAAAATTTCTTCAAGGCTGGTCAGTGCCGCCTCGATGCTGATCCCCTGAACCGCGCTGGGATAGCGTGCATGGAAGACTGACGGCGGCATCGGGCCGAAATCCCGTTTGTAAGGCGCCACTTTTCCGGTCATCGCCATGGTCATAAAGGTGCGGCCATGGAATGCGTTACCAAAGGTGATGATGCCGTGACGGCGGGTATAGGCACGCGCCACTTTTACGGCATTTTCTACCGCTTCCGCCCCGGTGGTGAAGAAGGCCGTTTTCGCCGCACCGGCGATGGGAACCCGCTGATTAATACGCTCGGCCAGTGCGATGTAGCTTTCGTAAGGGGTGATCTGGAAAGCCGTATGGGTAAACTTTGTTAATTGATCGGCAATCGCCTGTTCAATGCGTGGATGGCGGTGGCCGGTGTTCAGTACCGCGATGCCGCCCGCGAAGTCGATCCAGCTATTACCCTCCTGATCCCATAAGGTGGCGTTCTCTGCCCGGGCAACGTACCAGTCGCACAGCGTACCGATACCTTTGGGGAGAGCCTGTGCTTTGCGCTGCTGCAACAGGTTATTTTTTTCGCTCATTTATTCCACCTCGTTAATATGCGTGTTTACAATTCCCGACAAACACGTTTATTTATGCCTGAGGCGTGGTGAGTTGCCAGAGCCAATTGTCAGAGGAAAGGTGGAGCCAATTGCGACTCTTATACGCAGATCATCTATTAGCGCGGTTACAGTTTTTAAGAACTGGCTCATTACATCAGCGGCTGCTGAACTGCATGCAGGCCGCGATCGCTGAAGAGGTGTTTCCGCGCGGAAGCCGTTTACCGCCAACCCGCGATCTGGCGCGCGAACTGGGCGTGTCGCGAAACACGGTTATGCATGTTTATGAGAGCCTGATGGCGCAGGGCTATGTCACCGCGCGGACCGGCAGCGGCACCTGGATTGCAGAGACGCTGCCGGAAAACTCTCTGCAGAGTGATGCAATTGCTGACCTTCAGGCGGTAAAGGCGCAACGACCGGCAACGCTGTCGAAGCGTGGCGCCAGTCTGCTGGGGCATGCTACAGCATCGCCTTACCAGTGGGGCGCGTTTGTCCCTGGCGCGCCGGATGTGACCGAATTCCCCCATAAGCTGTTTAGTCAGATTCAGGCGCGTCTGAATCGCGAACCTGACGTTCACCGCCTGGTCTACAGCAGCGGCGGTGGCTGTCCCGATCTGCGCCATGCGCTGGTGGATTATCTGCGGGTGGCCCGCTCAGTGCGGGCCGATGCTGACCAGATCCTGATCACCGAAGGGGTTCATCAGGCGGTTGATCTGGTGACGCGGGTGTTGTGCGATCCTGGCGATCGAGTCTGGATGGAGGAGCCAGGCTACTGGGGAACGCGCAATCTGCTGCGCATGAATGGCCTGAAGATTCGGGCGATGCCCGTGGATGAGCAGGGACTGGTGCCGGACAGCGGCCCGGCACCAAAGATGGTGTTTGTGACGCCCTCTCATCAATATCCGCTGGGTGTGCATCTGAGCCTGGCCCGACGTCAGGCATTGCTCTCTCTGGCTCGACGCCATCAGAGCTGGATTGTGGAAGATGACTACGACAGCGAATTTCGTTTTTCCGGCCAGCCTCATCCCTCACTGCAGGGGCTGGAAGCGGATGCGCCGGTCATTTACATGGGAACGTTCAGCAAAACGCTCTATCCCGCGCTGCGCATTGGCTACATGGTGGTGCCGAAACCGCTGGCACAGCCGTTGCGCATCGCCGCGGCAGAGCTCTATCGCGGCGGACACCTGCTGATTCAGCGTGCGCTGGCGGAGTTTATCCGGCTGGGCCATTACATGGAGCATATCCGCCGGATGCGCCTGCTTTACCGCCAGCGGCGGCAGTTTCTCTGCAGGCTGATCGAGCGCTATCTGGGGCCAGCCTTTTTACCGGCATTCAATCATGAAGCGGGGCTGCATCTGGTGATCCCGCTGCCAGCAGGCGCGGATGACGTGGCGATAGCCGCGGAGGCGCTAAAGCGCGGCGTCAAAGTACGGCCACTTTCGCAATATTATATGCACCCTCAGGAGGTGCGCGGATTGCTGCTGGGTTACGCCTGCGTCAATGAGCGGCAGTGTCAGGATGCGTTTGGCACACTTAAAGCCTGTCTAGCGTCCGCCGGAATGGTATTCACTCCGCAGCGCTAGCGGGTTCAGGGGCGCTTTTTTTGAAGGAGGGCGGTTTTACTGCCGCCTCTGTGCTAACGCATTGACATTTAATCAGAGTCACCGAGAATACTCCTCTTTGCGCCCCGACCAGACAATACCGGAGTCTATCATCGCCTTTAAACCCTTTACTGCACCGGCCCGTGCGGCTATTAAGCGAGGCGCCGCGCTGGCTGCCGCGTTGTTGCTGGTCAGTTGCGCATCCGAGCCGCCGAAATCGCTGGTCACACCTTTTCCGCCCGTGACGAAACAGCCGTTACCGACGCCCGGCAAGCCAGCACAACCTCATGCGCAGGAACCGATGCGGGGCGTCTGGTTAGCCACGGTTTCACGTCTTGACTGGCCGCCGGTTGCCTCGGTGAATGGCACCAATCCGGCGCAGCGTATCCGCCAGCAGCAGCAATCGCTGATCGACAAGCTGGATAAGCTGAAAAGCCTGGGCATCAACACGGTGTTTTTTCAGGTGAAGCCTGATGCCACGGCGCTCTGGCCCTCAAAAATCCTCCCGTGGTCAGATATGCTGACAGGAAAAATTGGTGAAGATCCGGGCTATGATCCGCTGCAGTTTATGCTGGATGAGGCGCATAAGCGCGGTATCAAAGTCCATGCCTGGTTCAACCCTTACCGGGTGTCGGTAAACACTAAATCATCTACCGTCAGCGAACTGAACCGCACGCTGTCACTGCACCCGGCCAGCGTTTTTGTGCTGCATCGCGACTGGATCCGCACTGCAGGCGATCGCTATGTGCTCGATCCGGGTATCCCTGAGGCGCGTGACTGGATCACCAGTATTGTGGCCGAGGTGGTGGCGCGTTATCCCATCGACGGTGTGCAGTTCGATGACTACTTCTATGCGGAATCTGCCGGTTCACTGCTCAACGATAATCAGACCTTCAGCCGCTACGGTCAGGGGTTTGCCAGCAAAGCGGACTGGCGGCGTCACAATACTCAGCAGCTGATTGAGCAGGTGTCACGTACCATCAAACAACTGAAGCCGGACGTGGAGTTTGGTGTCAGCCCGGCGGGCGTCTGGCGTAATCTGTCGCATGATCCTGCCGGTTCCGATACCCGCGGAGCGGAGGCGTATGATGAAGCTTTTGCCGATACCCGCCGCTGGGTGCAGCAGGGCTTGCTGGATTACATTGCACCTCAGCTCTACTGGCCATTTTCCCGTCAGGCGGCCCGATACGATGTGCTGGCAAACTGGTGGGCAGAGGTCGTGAAACCGACTAAAACCCGGCTCTACATCGGCCTTGCTCTCTATAAAGTGGGCGAGCCGTCAAAAGTTGAGCCTGACTGGACACAGCAGGGCGGCGTACCGGAGCTGAAAAGGCAGCTCGACCTTAATGAATCGAACCCCAATATTGATGGCACGATTCTGTTCAGAGAGAACTATCTGAATCAGCCGCAGACTCAGCAGGCGGTAAGCTATCTTAAAAGCCGCTGGGGAGGCTGAGAAACGCCGCGACAGCATGACCAGTGCGGTTAAGTTTTTCCTTGTGACTTGCTGCTATTCTTGCGCTATATAACAGGCTCTTTTCCAAATGTTTTCTTTCGATTCCCAGCTATTCCGGGTATTCCCGCGACAGCTGGGAATCGCCAAAAAAACCAGTAACAGCGACCTGGCCCCTGTAAAGGCGCTTCTTTATGCATGCCGCCATTCTTTCCAGGAGCTGATAGAGGGCCAGGATCTTGGCCGTTTGCATCATCTATACCCACTTCGAACTGCCCAATCACATTTCCATAATCATCGACCATATATCCAAAATACAGGCCTGGCTGCATACCGTAAGTTTTGGCAGCAGCGTCACCAACATCTTTTGAAGTTACCGAATATGATGGAAGCTGAGGATTATTTTTACCACCACTGCCACCTGAAAAACCTGAATTGTCACGGTTCCCTGCATTTCCAGTGCTACCCACCCCCTGGTGCAGGACCGCCTCTCTCGGAACTCCATCCTGTGCCGTCGCCTTGCCTGCCATAATTGAATCCAGCCATTTAAACCTCTTTTTAAAGCTTATTGAATAAGTGGTTTATTAATTAATTATGACTCTCAGGTAAATAATTTAAAATATATTCATTCGATTAAGTTATGAAGGGTATTAATTGAGGGTAACCGATCGATCAATTCTTTTTTAATCGTTTTACTCACTTTTTTATTTATTAACTTAAAGCTTTTTATTTTTCCAGTAATTATGGTATGCAATATTACAATCTCTGATATTCTCACGGCTAGGCGTGTTGCAATAAACTTAGCGGCTTATTTGCATCTCACTGGCAGGCATTAAAAGTGATGGTAAGTGCGTTGGATGAAACATCTCTCCATGTCGCTCTGGAGAAATACATCAGCGCGCTGGATGAATAGCATAATTTGAGCATAAGCCCAACGGAGTGGGCTTCTGCTCAGGTTAATTAAAGTTACTCAACACCCTGTACTTGATGCTCTGGTTTGTGGCCTCAATGACCTCAATTCGAGCGCCTTTGTAGCCAATTGTTTTGGATTCTGATAGGTCGTATTCGACCTCGTTATTGAATGCGGGACGCGCCATGTTTCCAGAGGACTCGCGGTATCCAATGTTAATTTTGTCTCCGACACGGCCATTATAGAGCAGGGTTTGCTGGAAGCTGTTTTCAGAGCTGACATTCAAAGTAGTGTGCTCGAATGGCATGTTGTCCTCACAGATGGAGGCTGAGAAAACAGTAATCACACACAGTGTTCTTGTGTTCTTTTTTGCCATTATACCTTGCCACATATCAGCTATTGCGGCCTTATCAACGTTTGCAGAATCAGGCGTGCCTGTTGGCAGATAAAACTCATTTTTGGCATCTTCGCCAACTTTCTTCAGATAGCCAGGCGTAACGGTGTAGGCCCAGGAGACCTTAGCCGGTGCAGTAACCTTCAGCCCTTCATACCGTGACGCAACACCCTGGCGCAACAGGGAATCACCAACGTATGCTGTGTTAATCGAACCTTTAGGGGGTTCACTAATATTTTCTGTTGTTGGGCTGTAGTTATATTTTGGCGAGGTACATCCTGTTAACAAAGCAAATACAGTTAATATTAAAAGTTTTTGCATATCCCTATCCTTACGATTAAAAAATTATCGATGCAAAGACCTTACAGGCATGGCCCTTGCCGTGCATTTACTTGAATATAATCGATACTATCAATTGTTAAACATGGGAACAGAAGGCTTTTTTGCCCCTTTTTCTGGATAGCAATGATGAGTAGATAGATTTGGGCACAGGACTGTAAGGCATTGTCAGGTGGTAAAGTTATATTACTTGCTGCAAGTAGTGCAACAAGAACAAATGATCTTGCAAACTGCAACAAAAAAGGGCATGTTTAGCTCATATTTTATATAATGCCTGCACTCTATATCGAGACAATGTAATCCGCCAGTGAGAGGTTTCTTTACTGGAAACACCCTCAGATTGCTCCCTAATAGCTTACATTCAGTTTTAATAAAACATGAAGGTAGTATTCATCTTTTCACGGAGGAAGAATGAAGTTCATTTGTACTCTTTTTATGCTGCTAACGGCGCCATCTTATGCCGTGGTAAATAATCAGCGGCAGTCAGCTGAAGATTTATGTGAGATGGAATGGCGTATAACGGATAGAGCCGGTTCAACCGATACGGATGTATTTGAAATCGTATATGGTGAACTTACTGCTTTTAATGCAGCAGGGCATTCCTTGTCTGAATATTCGATAGATAAGGCTGACTTTGTGAAAGTATCTACTGAGGGTGCCAAGAGCTTCAGGAAAATGGTGGGTGAGATGACTACTCCCTATGACGAAGCCAGAAGCTTTTTTAAAGAGAGAATGACACCGATTTGCATCAAAAATGTTTTAAAAATCCTGAACCAGGAACACTGATATTTAACCTATTAACCAGATTTAGGCTCGCTACGGCGGGCCTTTTTTGTATCTAAAGGCACTCTAAAAAACAGAGGAAGAAATAATGGCTGAGCCATTGAGCACCAGTGCTACTGTGGGAACGGTAGCTGGCTGGGGCATTGTCACGTCTGCGCTGGTGGCGTTTATCACCTCTGTAGATTATTCAATTGCGTTTGGAGCGTTTGCTGGGTCGATGTGTTTTATCGTCACCGCCAGTGATCTGACGAGGCGACAGATATTCGGGTATTTCCTGTTCGGTTATGCGGCTGGCATTTATGGCGCAGGTTTTGTTGCTGACAAAGTAGAGGACTATCTCGAATATCGTGAAAAACGTTTGGATGCCCTGGCAGCAGGTCAGTCGTTGTGTCGAATAATGACGGCTGCGTCATCGCGCGCTCTGCAAAGGCAAAGCGCATGGGTATCAAAATGGCTGCTCCGCTTTTTAAAAATGAGCGCTTCTTCCGGGAGAATGGCGTGCATGTGTTCAGCTCCAACTATGAGCTTTACTAAGTTAAGTGGAATGCAACATTGGCTGGGTAAACTTTGAGCAGTAATGCTGCTGTCAGAGGTAAACACCATGATGATTCCACCAAATGAGGACGTTCTGGTACTGGCGGAGCGCTGGCTGAAACTGTTGTCCGACCTGGGCCGGGCCCAGGCTACACTCTCCGCCTACCGCAGTGCCCTCAGCCATTATTTTGCGTTCTGCAGCCAGAACAGCATTGAACCTGAAAATGCCCGGTTTGAAGACCTGGCGGCTTACATCAGCCCTCAGCTACCCGGCATGCCTTTTCCCGCGTCCAGCGCCACTCTCCAGCTCCGCCTTTCTGCGATCCATCTCTGGTACGACGTTCTGATGTATCTGGATCTCTGTACCGTCAATCCGCTGTTGTAGATGTCATCTGGCGCCTCAACGCCGCGTGATCGGCTTCTACTGAACAGACTGCGTACTGACTCATCGATCTGTTTTAAGAGCTGTAATTTATTAAAATTCATCTGAGTATTTTGTTTTATTTATGCTTTGTGTGAATTATGTTTGTCTTTGGGTATTTTAATTATGGATGACCTACAGAATGCTTTTCAGAAAGGAAGCTGTTGACTACCGCAACCGGCGCTGGGAAGGTAAAGCGGTTCTTATCCCCCCTCTTTCTCCACCTCTTGTGTACGGATTCTGTGCTCTCTTTTTTCTCTGTATGCTGGGTTTGCTTTTATTCGGCACTTATACCCGCCGTGTAAGCGCATATGGAGAACTGGTTTCTGTTCCCCGCGCCATCACGCTGTTTTCTGTCGAGCAGGGTTTCATAGTCAGACTTAATGTCACGCCCGGCCAGAGCGTCAGTAAAGGTCAGGCGCTCGCGGAACTCAATGTCAGCCGGACCACAATCTCTGGAGGCGTAAGCGAACGCCAGCGTGAAACTATCAAGTCTCAGATAACTACGCTTGCCCATATTATCTCCCGATTGAAGGAAAACAGGAAAATTACACTTGATACGCTGAACGCAGAAAAGAAAAGGTATGAGGAGGCGCTTCAGCATTCGACAGATATAGTCAATCAGGCACGGCAGGGTCTGGCGCTTATGAAAAAAGGTATGGACAGCTATCGTGACTATCAACGGCGTGGTCTCATCAATCAGGACCAGCTTACTAACCAGACCGCGCTTTATTATCAGCAGCAAAATAACCTGTTAAGTCTGATTACGCAGAATGAACAGAACGCCCTACAGATAATGACGCTTGAAGGCAATATCCGGACCCAGGCCAGTGATTTTGACAATCAGATTTATCAGACAGAAATACAACGCAGTGATCTCATCCGGCAATATACGGACGTAGAAGCTGCAGGCTCTCAGGTTGTGACAGCGCCTGCAGCAGGGAAGATAGACTCGGTCAGCACCGCAGAGGGGCAAATCACGCGACCCGGCGATGCATTGATGCAGCTCATTCCGGGCAATGTAACTCGTTATGAGCTGGTTATCTGGGTACCGGACAGTGCAGTCCCTTTCCTGCATGCGGGAGAAAAGGTCAATATCCGTTACGATGCATTCCCTTCTGAAAAGTTTGGTCTTTTTCCTGGCCATATCATTTCTGTTGGCACAACTCCTGCGACTCCGCAGGAAATGTCCACCTATCCCTCTGCGCCGGGATATGAACCTCTCAATCCCCGGACCTGGTACAGGGTTATTGTTCTGCCTGACTCCGCGCATTTCAGCTGGCAGGGCAAAATCATTCCAGCCGAAAACGGCATGAAAGCCTCCACGATTCTTTATCTTGAGAAAAGGCGGCTATATGAGTGGGCTCTATCACCGTTTTATGACCTGAAGGACACTACCCGGGGGCCAGATGATGAGCAGAAATGAAGGTGAAGCACCGTTGTCCGTTGAAGGTATAAATTTAAACTTCAGACGCCGTTTCCCGTTAATTCTGCAGACAGAATCTTCCGAATGCGGTCTGGCCTGTCTTGCAATGATGCTTAACTGGTATGGCAGCAACACTGACCTGCTGTCGCTCCGTCAACAGTTTGCTATTTCGTCGAGAGGATCAACACTGACTGATGTGATGAGCATCGCCTCTCGCAGTGGCCTCGCGACCCGGCCTCTGTCCCTTGATACCGAAGACCTTCCCCAGATACGGTTACCCTGTATTCTGCACTGGGACTTCAGCCATTTTGTGATTCTGGTACGTGTGACGAAACGTGCGTACATTATTCACGATCCGGCTGCCGGGCGGAGAACAATCAGCCCACGCGAACTGGCGGAACATTTTACCGGTGTAGCTCTTGAACTCTGGCCGGATGCTGGCTTCACACCGTATAAACAGCGCCATCGCCTTGAGATCAGGACACTTGCAAGAAGCATAACTGGCCTGCGCTCTTCTCTGGCTATTGTATTCTGCTTGTCGCTAATTACTGAATTTATCAGCCTTCTGCTGCCAGTAGGGACACAAATGGTCATGGACCATGCTGTTCCTGCAAGCGATCGCGGTCTGCTGATGCTTATCTGCCTGAGCCTACTGCTTCTGACACTGCTGCAGGCCGGGATCGGTGTGCTTCGAAACCGCACGTCACTCATAATGAATACACTGACTGACATGCAGTGGAAAGACGGACTATTCCGTCATCTGCTTCGTCTGCCTCTTGTGTGGTTTGAAAAGCGTTACACCGGTGACATACAGTCGCGGTTCGGCTCTCTGGATGCCGTTCGCACGACCTTTACGCACAGCATTACCGGCGCACTTACGGATACCATTATGGCCGCAGGGGCGCTGTTACTTCTTATCCTTTACGGCGGATGGCTGGCCGCGGTTGTAGTGAGCATAACTCTTATATATGTCCTGATGAGGCTTGGTACCTACCAGATTTACCGACAGACTTCGGAAGAATTGCTGGTCAAAAATGCCCGCACCGCATCAGGATTTACTGAAACGTTGTTTGCCATTGCGACCATACGTGCTCAGGGGCTGGAAGAGCAGAGGCGTAAAACGTGGCTCAGTCAGGTAGCAAGCAGTATCAATACCGCGTTCAGCCTGGCAAAATTTGACATGCTGTTCACGGTGATTAGCGCGTTTATCGGTGCGGTTGATAACGTACTGATACTCTGGCTCGGTATTTCGGCAGTTATCGATCATCAGATGACGGTCGGTGCCTTTGTAGCTTTCAGCGCTTTCCGGGGGCTTTTTTCAGACCGCATACTTTCGCTCACCGGCCTTTTTTTGCAGTTACGCATGCTGACCGTTCACAGTGATCGTATAGCTGACATTGCCTTAAGTGAGCCCGAACCGGATGAAGAAAGACGTCCGTCCCCAGTAAGACAAGGCGCACTGTCGCTGATAGCAGAAGATCTTACATTTACATATGATGAAGGCGCATCGCCAGTGTTTACCGGACTCAACCTGACGATTCGCGAGGGCGAAAGCATCGCCCTCACCGGGCCGTCAGGATGTGGAAAAAGTACACTTATGAAGATTCTGTGTGGACTGACCCCACCCACGGATGGACGTGTACTGGCTGGCGGACGGGACATACATAAGTCAGGGCTACAGCGTTACCGGCATTCGGTGGCCTGTATCCTGCAGGAAGACCGGCTGCTGGCGGGATCCTTGAGAGATAACATCACGGGTTTCAGTGAAACTCCTGATGACGAATGGATGACCCGCTGCGCGCAGGCTGCTCACATTCATGATGATATTGCCAGTATGCCGATGGGTTATGAGACGCTAACCGGAGAACTGGGGGAAGGTCTATCCGGAGGGCAGCGGCAAAGGATTTTCATCGCAAGAGCACTTTACCGGAAGCCATGCATTCTGTTTATGGACGAGGCAACAAGTCATCTCGACGAGTTAAATGAGTCACTAATAAACAAAGCTATTTCATCTCTAGGCATGACCCGTATCATAATTGCGCACCGTGCTACTACGATAGCTTCAGCAGACAGG
Source organism: Pantoea sp. ABR1s (assembly GCF_057812235.1). NCBI lineage: Bacteria > Pseudomonadati > Pseudomonadota > Gammaproteobacteria > Enterobacterales > Erwiniaceae > Pantoea > Pantoea sp. ABR1s. The sequence continues at coordinate 96,514 of NZ_JBSZSY010000004.1, forward strand.
GTGTTGAATATCAAGGATTTAACTTCGCATCATTAGTCAGGGGAAGGAAATGAGTAATAAACCATTAATATCATTAGTGATTCTGGCCTTAACGCTTTTGTTTACATCGGGTGTTTTTGCAAATACTTACCAGATGGCAGACAACACCATGTATAAGGACGTTCAGCAGGTAAAAGTTCACTTTAGCGGAAATATTACTCAGAAAAAATCGGCTGCTTTTATGTCTGTCCTCGATGAAATTAACCAGCGCTATGTCAATGCAAAGGATCTGACGATCAGTTTCAGCAGCGACGGTGGGGATATGGATGCAGCGCTGTCAATGTATTATGCAATAAAGAGCTCTCAGATTCCCGTTACCACGGTTAACCTCTCAGCCGTTGTATCAGCGGCGACAATCCCTTTTTGTGCTGCAGAAAAAAGGGAGGTCGCAGACAATGCGGTTTTCATTATTCATCCGGCACAAATGGACACACTTGATGAGCATGATGTGACCCCTGCCAAAATCAGAACATCCCAGGATTTTATCAGTACCTATAACAGCCTGTTTCGTCGCATTTATGCAAAGTGTTCAAACCTTACCAGTGAAGAGCTAAACCGTCCCCTGGACAGCGACGGTGACCGACTGTATCTATCCGCAAAAGAAGCCCTTTCCCGCCACCTGGCAACCGCGCAGATTTCAAAACTCCCTGTTGCTCCGGTGTCATATTATGTAACAGATGATTAACTCAAGAGGATTTATTATTATCTGGTTACATATATTTACTTTTAATTGACGCTGAACAGATGGATATTTACATAGCTTTAAAATGATTTATTTTCGTTTTATCCATGTGAAAAGGAGTTTTGAAATGGCAATTCGTGAATTATCAGTAAGAGAACTCAGCTTCGTAGCAGGCGGGAATGCAAACTCAGGTTATGAAGGTGGAAGCTCAAATCACAGGGGTTCTGCCCCCGCCACCTGTGCAAACCGCGCCGGTGTATCTGCAATTATCGGTGGAATGCGGGGTGCTTTGGGTGGTACGCCTGCATCTGTAGTGGTAGGTGCGGTTGTTGCTGGAGTAGGGACGGCGATTGCCTGCGCGCCTGATCGTGGAAGTCAGAATGGCGGTGGTAATTTCGGCGGCGATCATAACGCTAACAGTGTTAACGGACAGTGTCACTGGTGATTTGACCTTTATAAATTTTTGAAGATATCCCTGAGGGGATATCTTTTCTATATCATCTTCAGTGTCGAGGCTTTAATCATCATGAAATTAAGATCGTTAACAATTTATTTTTTACAGTGCGTACTAATTATCTGTGGGGGAGTTTTCATTGTTAATAATTTTGTTATACCCCATGTTGCGGTGAACCCGGATGCTATTCAGTTTATAGGGGTTGTAATCACATTATTTCTTCTTCCACGATTTCCAAAAAGTGAGTCAGTCCGTAAAACGTTAAGCTGATAACTTTAACACTCCGCATATAATACGATATCAGCCATCTTTCTGATGGTACTTAGAGTTTTTTCTGCATAGTGATCCTAAACATATGTCGGCAGGTCGCTCTAACCCGAAAGAATTTACCGTTCCTTACCATACCGGATATAAAATATTTAAGAAGGAAAAGCTCCTTTTTTTATCACTAAAAATTATACCCTTTGGCAGCGCGAAATCTGAACAACTTAATGTAAGTCTGCTAGCAGTCAATCTTAAGACTTCTCACCACTCATTCAGGGCTACGTCGAATTTTATCCTTCATAATTATTCCTTTTTCAGATTTCTGACGTAGATGCTCGCGCACGTTCTTTTTGACGCAACACTACAGAGCATATCCATCGGTTGGACCCACAGCTCATAGCGGCCATCAACTAATTAATTTCATTAGAGTTTCCATTCCACATAAACAGGGGCATGTCAGCGCACATGATGGCTATAATGGGCGAAATGGCCGCGGGGCAGGAGGTTTACTCAATTGATAAGTGTTTTCTGGATGTTATCGAGATTGACAATCTTATCCCATTCGAAACGTTCGGACAGCAGATGCGCGAACGCATTTATAAGGAAACAGGGCTGTTTATCTGCGTGGGAATTGCGCCGACTAAAACTCTGGCCAAACTTGCCAACCACGCAGCTAAAAAGTAGACACAGACCGGCGGTGTTATTGATCTGTCGAATATCGATCGGCAGCGAAAGCTGATGGCACTTGTGCCTGTTGAGGATGTATGGGGAGTGGGACGGCGTATCAATAAAAAGCTCAATGCCGTGGGTATCACCACGGCTAAAGAAGTCGCAGAACAGAGTACCTGGATCATCCGTAAACATATTTCGACGTTGTGCTTGAACGTATCGTCAGGGAGCTGCGCGGCGAGCCATGCCTATAACTCCAGAAATTCGCACCCATGAAACAGCAAATAGTCTGCTCTCGCTCGTTCGGTTCACGCGTCACTGATTACATGGATATGCGCCAGGTGGTGTGTGCTTTTGCAGAACGCGCTGCCGAAAAATTGAGAAAAGAAAGGCAGTACTGCAGGAAGATATCCGTTTTTGTCCGGACAAGTCCGTATGCTGACAGCGAGGTATTTTACGGTAATCAGGTAATCAGGTAATCAGGTAATCAGGTAACCGGCAAACTGCTAACCCGTCGAATGACACTCGCGATATTATCCGGGTAGCCATGGATGCGCTTGAACGGATATGGGTAGACGGGCATCGATATATGAAGGCGGGCGTTATGCTGGGCGACTTCTACAGCCAGGGAGTGGCCCAGCTTAACCTGTTTGACGCATATCAGCCTCAGGCGAACAGCGAAGCCCTGATACGGGTGATTGATGGGCTTAACCTCAGCGGCAAGGCCAGTCTTTTTTTTGCAGGGCAGGGAATTCGGAAATCCTGGTCAATGAAGCGAGATATGTTTTCACCTGCTTATACTACCAGGGTTTCCGGCCCGCCGGCGTGTGCTGATTATTTCGCATTTTACGTGTGGTGGCGTGGATATAATCGACAGCTCAATCCTGCCTAAACAGGGTGACTCAAACTGTTTGTGGTTTCTGCCCTCTGCCATGCCTGGCCCATCAGTCCGATTATCACGCATGATGGTGAGACAGTCGACGGACCAGTGCTTAAGAGGATCATTGTGCCGGGAAAAGTTACAGCCACCATCATTGCGGTGTATGAGCCGCTGCAGCCTGCAATTTAAATTTATGACTTCCGCCATAGATCTTCATGTGTATACACAGGCTTGTACATAATAAAAAGCATTTACAAAAAGCATGCCAAAAACCCTCTATTTACCAAGCATGTGGATACACGACTGTTATAGTTGCGCTTTATATGGGAGGAACCATGAGCGAACTGATTGATATTTTTACAAGTCACAAAAGTGAACGCAGTTTCACTGAGCAATCTGTCGATGAAGCTGTGCTGGATCGGATTATCAGTACCGCTTATCGCGCACCGACATCAGTAAACTCGCAGCAGGTTTCTTTGGTGATCACGCGTGATGCCGGCCGTCGCGCACAAATCGCCGCCATTGCAGGCGGTCAGCCGTGGATTGCCAAAGCACCGGTGTTTATCACCTTTGTGCTGGATATGCATAAATCAGCCGTGGGAATGGCCGCTGTCGATCAGCAGCAGATCGCCCATCAGAGCATTGAGAGTATCGTGTCGGGTTCTACTGATATCGGTATCGCGCTGGGATCGGTAATGGCGGCTGCGCGTGCCGAAGGTCTGGGGATTGTGCCCATTGGCGGTATCCGTCGCGACCCGCAGGCGATGATTTCACTGCTGGAGCTGCCGCCACTGACCTTCCCGGTAGCGGGTGTGGTAATCGGTCACGTAGACGAACCGGCTCATCAGAAACCACGTCTGCCTCTGGCAACGTTCCGCCATGATGAGAATTACCAGACGCAGGGTCTGGAGCAGCAGATTGCAGCCTACAACGATGAGATGGTTCAGCACTGGAAGACGATTGGTCGTAATGACGGTGAGAGCTGGAGCGAAAGCGTCAGCGGTTACTATAAAAACATCTACTTCCCGAATGTACTGCCAGCACTGCTGAAGCAGGGTTTTGGCACAGATAAATAGTTCGCTCTCGTTATTGAGTGAATAGAAAAAGGCCATCCGTAGCGTTTACGGGTGGCCTTTTTCATTTTGTTACTATAACGAAAGGTGACTTTCCACGTCGTAACACATAATTTCCCTTTTAACCGAAGCGCAACTGCCTCTAACACTTACCTTCCAGGGAAATAACATGTCTCAGCGTTCACTCTACGCGCTCTGTTTAATGAGCTTTTTTCTGGCCGATGTCCGCGACGGCCTGGGGCCATTTCTGGGCATCTTTCTTACGGAGCGACACTGGCAACCCGACGAAATCGGTCTGGTAATGACCTGTGGCGGTATCGCCGGATTACTTGCCACGCTGCCGGCAGGGATCGCCGCCGATGCGACCCGCCATAAAAAAATCATTGTGCTGCTGGGCTGTCTGGTGATTACCGTTGCCACGCTGCTGCTGTGGTACAGCAATCAGACCTGGACGGCGATGGTCTCGCAGGTTGTAGCCGGCCTGGCTGCGGCGTTTATCGGCCCGACTGTGGCGGGGATCACCTTAGGGCTCACGGGTCAGCGCGGCTTTAACCAGCAGATGGGACGCAATGAGGCGTTTAATCATGGCGGTAATACGATTGCTGCATTGCTGGCCGGTTTTTCAGCCTGGTACTGGGGCATGGGTGCCGTTTTCATTCTTATGACGGTAATGGCGGTTTTCGCTGCCTTCGCAACGCTGGCAATTCGCGGAAATGAGATCGATAACGATGTGGCGCGCGGTTATGAACCGCATGAAGAGCGTAAGCCAGCGCTGCACTTATCAATGTTGTTGCGAAACCCGGCGCTGATGATCGCCGGTTTGACGCTGCTGCTGTTTCATCTTGCCAATGCCGCGCTGCTGCCGATGCTGAGCATGCGCGTCGCCTCGGCAGGCGGCCAGGCGGCGATCAGTCCGGGCCTTTATGCGGCGGCAACGGTGGTGATTTCCCAACTGGTGATGATCCCGGTCGCGCTGTGGGTATCTAAACGCGTTGATACGCACGGCTATCGCCTGTTTATCATGATCGCCCTGATGATATTACCGCTGCGCGCGGTTCTCGCCGCCGGCTTTGCCGGGCCGATTTTTGTCATTCCGGTTCAGGTTCTGGATGGTATTGCGGCCGGGATTCTCGGTGTGGCGGTGCCAGGCTATATTGTCTCCCTGCTGCGGGGTACGGGTCATGTTAACGCCGGGCAAAGCGTTATTATGCTGATGCAGGGCGCAGGTGCCGCGCTGAGTCCCGCCATGACGGGCATGATCGCCGCACGTTATTCTTACAGCACCGCGTTTGCGGTACTCGGCGCAATTGCGCTGGCAGCGCTGATTCTATGGTGGCGCACCGGTAGCGCCCCAGCCGCCCGTCTGGCCTGATCGGACACAAAAAAGGCTGCCCATTGGGCAGCCTCTTCTGGCAAATCCGTTTGCGACCATCCGTTATTTATACAGTTCTGCGGTCATGTGAACACGGTTGTTGGTGTTCGCTTCCGTAATTTTATACTGCGCACCCTGTTCCTGAGCCTGAGCAGCAATTTTTGATTCTGCGCCATCCAGTGTGGATGAGGTGACAGAAACGCTCTCGGCAAAGCTGCCAAAAGAGATCAGAGAAAGAGTTGCGAGTGCGGCGATTGAAAGTGCTTTTACGTTTTTCATGGTCATATTCCTGAGTTATGAATTGGGAGGATGTTTGCCTCCGATGGGAATAATAGTAACTTAGGTTATGATATCAATATTAACTATTAGTGCGGCAATGGTGATCGTGCTAATTGTTTATCTGGGGATCAGACAGCGACTGTGCCGTCTCCATAATCAACGTCCTGAACCAGCGATGGGCAGGATCGTCGCGATAGCGTGCATGCCAGCCCATTTCAACCGGGAAGGTGCCCAGGTCAACCGGCGCGGGAACGATCCTGAGCCGCTGATCGCGTGAAAGGTGCTGACAGATCAAACGCGGCAGGGTCGCGCAGTAGTCCGTGACCGCAATCATTTCCGGCACGGCCAGAAAGTGTGTGACGGAGACTGCAACCTGACGACGCAGGCCTCGCTGTTCAAGCGCCTGATATAAACCGGCGCGCATACGGCCAGGCGGCAGAACGTTGACGTGCTTTAGCTGCTCATATTGCTCCGCGCTGAGGTTTTCGCCCACCAGCGGATGATCGGCGCGTATCACGCAGGCCAGACCTTCATTCATCAGGTGCTGAACGACGAGATTGTCGGGCGGCTCCACGATACGACCCAGCACCATATCGGTATTACCTGAAATCACACCGGTTTCAGTGACGTCATTGCCAAAAGGAGTGAGGCGTAGTCGGATGCCGGGCGCACAGCTCCTCAGGCGGGCCACGATGGCAGGCATCATGATGAATTCGACATAGCTGTTAGGCGCAAGCGTGAAGAGCCGGGTGGCATTAAGTGGATCAAAGTCCTGCTGGCCAAGAATAACTTTGTCGATCGATGACAGCGCAGCACCGACCACCTGGGCCAGCTGTTCCGCTTTCGGCGTCGGTCGCATCCCGTAACGCTCGCGGATAAATAGCGGATCGTTGAGCGTTTCACGCAGCCGGTTTAATGCATTAGAAAGCGCCGGCTGGGTTATGCCAAGCCGTTCCGCTGCGCGGGTAACGTTGCGCTCTTCCATCATGACCAGCAAAACTGGCAGTAAATTCAGATCGTATTTCATTAAGCTATAATGCTATGTGAATAACTGAAATTGAAGAAATAAATTTCATAAATATTCGTAACCCCGCCATGATTAACGGGTCAACGCAGAAGATAGCGGCTCAGACGCTGGTTCTGACTATCCTTACACCTGAAACCGACTAACTGTTATATGGAGCGGAAATGAAAATTTTAATGGTTTTGACCTCGCATGATGAGTTGGGCACCACTGGCAAGAAGACCGGTTTCTGGCTGGAAGAGCTTGCGGCACCTTACTATGCATTTCTTGATGCGGGCGCAGAGATTACCCTGGCTTCACCGAAGGGCGGACAGCCTCCACTCGATCCAAAAAGTGATGAACCCGATTCTCAGACTGATGAGACCCGCCGCTTCCATGCCGATTCTGCTGCTCAGGCAGTACTGGCCTCGACCGTCAAGCTTGATACTGTTGATCAGGAAGCGTTTGATGCCGTTTTCTATCCAGGCGGCCATGGTCCTTTATGGGATCTGGCAAACGACAAACACTCCATTTCGCTGATTGAGCAAACCCTGCAGGCGGGCAAACCGGTTGCGCTGGTCTGTCATGCTCCAGGTGTCCTGCGTGATGTGAAAAATGCTAATGGCACGCCTCTGGTCAAAGGAAAGAAAGTTACTGGCTTCACGAACAGTGAAGAAGAGGGCGTTGGCCTGACTGAGGTGGTGCCGTTCCTGGTTGAAGATGTGCTGAAACAGAACGGGGGTCTCTACTCACGAGGCGATGACTGGCAGTCCTATACGGTTCAGGATGGCTTGCTGATTACCGGTCAGAACCCAGGTTCATCAGCCGAGACCGCGAAGGTTTTACTGGCAAGCCTGGCGAAATAAAGATCTTTACAGCATGCTGAGTTTTGAGGGCGCCTGCGGGCGCCTTTTTTTATTGCTACCGTTAAGTGTCAGGATAGATAGTGACCTGCTTAATTATTCAGGTTGAATAGATTAGGGCTCAATTTTTCTTAACATTGATAATAAATTTACGGGCGTTTCAGAGCTAAATGATTGCCTGAAAAATTCACTGCAAATATAAACATGTTTTTAAAACCAGTGTTGACATCGTTTTTTATATCCGTAAAGTAGGATTCATCAGCGGCGTGCAGTTGCCCTGATAAACCGGAAACAAAAGCGTTACGAGTAAAGTAAAAAGGTCCGACAAATTTGTGAGTTGAACTTGTCGGTGGTTCTGTTAAACATTGTTCTTTAAAACTGTTCGTTAGTTAAAATAACCCTGTTAAATGGAGTCTAAGTAAGTCTTTAAGAAGTATGTAGTATCGCGTCGCGATGATGTAAGGCCTCGTAGTTCTGAACGTTACGTTACGACAGGATACGATTGCGGTTTAAACGTCGTAATGAAAGTAAGGCAACGCATCAAAGAGTATATATCGCGATGGGGGTGTGCAGATTTATACGGACCTGACCTGTCTTTGTCTCCTGAAAGACTATCAGGTGGTTGAAACCGCTAATAATAGTGACATTTCAGTATCGTGATCATTATTATCCGCAGGATCTGTTCATAAATAGCAGTACCGAAGTAGTACCTATCAATTAAGTTAGTTAATGGTAAACGTAAAATCTGTAGTACCTTAAAAGCCCTGGCTATTTCAGTCAGGGCTTTTATCTTTTTACGATGTCTGTCAGTTCTTTTCAGAACGTAAATATGAGTAATTAACATTATCAAAGCAGCTTTTATCGATAATATTTAAAGTGATTCACGCGCGATTTATTTTTCTGCTATTTTTTCCTCAGTTCAACACTCTTTTTCCTGAATTCCCCAGCATCAATTTTTACCCCGCTATCGACATAGCAAAGCGCGATTTTGCCTTTTCGACGTCGGACAGAATGCTATATAACGCCCCGTTATCCTGTCTGTTGCTTAAACAAAATCGCAAAACAGTGAGCCGGAGTCCGCTATCCCTGTTAATACACCACCGTTTTAGCCACGGACGCCAGTCGTTCACGCAGCCACTCATGCCCTTTGTGATGATGGGTTCGGTCATGCCAGGCCATGATTTTACTGAAGCCGGGGATGACCAGCGGTGGCGGCAACATGACCAGACCCGTGGTGTCGACCGCCAGTCGTTTCGGTACCACGCTTACCAAATCAGTGACGCGCAAAATTTCCGGGAGCACAAGAAAACTGCAAACTGAGAGCGTTACCCGGCGGGCCCGGCCAATCGCAGCCAAAGCCAGGTCGGTAACCCCATGAAAATTTCCGCCGGGCCACGAAACCAGCGCATGATCCTGCGCACAGAACTCATCCAGCGACAGCGTCGCACTGCCCGCCAGAGGATGATTTTCACTCAGCAGACAAACATATTCTTCATTGAACAGTTGCCGTGTATGCAACGTCGGCGGCGTGGTATCTGGTGTCAGCAACGCCACATCAACTTCCCCATGTTCATATTGTCCTGACAGGGTCTCGCTGTTCACGGGTACCACCGCGACACGTATACCTGGTGCTTCACGTCGTAAATGCGCAATAAACGGCAAAATCACCGCACTAAGCGCATAATCCGTTGCAGCAACATGTAACGTCATCTGTGAAAGGGCCGGATCAAACTGTTGCGGCTGAAGTAATTCTCCCACCTCCGCCAGTATCGCTTTTACCGGCCCGGCCAGTTCCAGCGCCCGCAGAGTCGGCACGATGCCGCGTTGAGCCCGGATAAACAGCGGATCATCAAAACTTTCACGCAGTCGTGTCAGCATACCGCTTACCGCAGGTTGCGTCAGGCACAGACGTTCAGCCGCTCGGGTCACGCTGCGTTCATCCAGCAGCACGTCCAGCGTTTTTAATAAATTCAGGTCAACGTTAAGCAGATGATTGTTCATTCTTCCCCTGTGGCACAAGGTTGAATCTAGATATTAATTTAAATAATATCACAGATAAATTATAACGATTAGCCTTATATGTGGAGGGATCAGATACTGCGTTTTCCACGGCACTGATTACCGGTGCAACCGTTACAAGGCAGGAAAACGTAGAATGAAAATGAACGCGATTCACTGGCCAGAAGGATTTATCCCAGGTCTGACTGATAATTTCTGTTCAAACGAGGTGATTGTCACTGACCTGACGCCAGAAGCCGTCTGGCCGTTGCTGGCTACCCCCGCTTGCTGGCCTGAATATTATGCTAATTCCGCTAACGCACATTTTTATGACAATAAAGGGCCAGTACTGGAGCAGGACGTGCGTTTCTGCTTTGAGACTTTTGGCTTCCGGGTTGAGGCAAAGGTAACGAATTGTGTTCCGCCAGTTAATGGCGAAGTAGCACGTCTGGCCTGGCACGGTTGGTCGGGTGAGGAAGGGGCTGCCGACCGGCTTGATGTTCTTCATGCCTGGTTGATTGAAGCGCTGCCAGGAAATCGGCTGCGCATTCTGACGCAGGAGACGCAAAACGGAAATCCGGCGAAAGAGCTGGCTGCCGCTAAACCTAATCCGATGATTAATGGGCATCAGGAGTGGCTGGATGGACTTGTCGCTGCGGCAAGGTCAATTAAACGCTGACTGGCGAAGAGGATGACTATTTCTAACCGGCGCGTTATCAGCGCGACGGTTGCCTGTTCCGGTTGGGTTTAACATTAACGTGAGCCTCAGACAGCGCTACCCTCTTATGTATTTAATGTCAGCAAGAGTGTGCGCCGTTTAAGCCTTACGGGATTGAGAATAATTAAAGGATTTACCTGCCAGGCCTGAAGTGCCTTTTCTATATCGATGATTTGTACCTCTGAGGAGCAGAGCCTTTAGTGGTATCGCGCTAATTGCCATTCTGACACGTGATGAATGCCAGACCATTAATCGTACGCAAATATGTCAAGAAATCCCACTAAGTCAGCAAAAATAAATCTATCCTCATTTGAAGTTGGTGGAAGGTTCAGGTTGAAGTTATTAATATTAACTTATTGATTTAAATCAAATAATTTAATATGCCAGATTATTATTATTCACTCGTCCATCTGAAAGAAAAATTTGGATATTTAAAAAATAGAAAAGAGCTGAAATACACAAGAAATAATCTTATAGACTGTTGAATATATTGAAAATATTTCAAATTCTGATAATAAATTATCTTTTTGTTGTGTGATTTTCGATGAGGAAACATCACATTTTAGATCACTCTATTCTCCAATATTTCAAGGGGTAATATACAAAAGATCGCTTTTCCGGCATCTGTTGCCCTGAAGAAAGTGAGAAGGGTTTTTTATTAACATTATTATTTATCCATCGCGGAAAATTTCCGTTTTCAGATGGCAAAAAATCAATCTGCGTCATAGTCAATATTCACCGAGTTATTGCGCTATAGCTTTCTTTTGAAATTCATCTGCGCCTGTTAAGTGCGCTATTCAAACAGAGGTTAAAATGTCTGCAGAATCTCCAGAGAATATCTCCAGCGATCTTTCACAGTTCGTCGGTACGCATTTTGTCTATACCTACGATAATGGCTGGAAATATGAGTGGTACGCTCGCAATGAAACCACCTGCGACTACCGCATTCATCAGGGACTGGTAGGTGGCCGCTGGGTGACCAACCAGAAAATGCATGCGATTCAGTTCGCCCCTGGCATCTAAAAAGTAGACTGGCATGAGCCCACCGGCACCTGCGTCAGCCTGCTGTTTGATCTGAATCGCACCCTGGTTCACGGCACAATTTTCTTCCCGCAGTGGATTGCCGGTGAAGGTCAGCATCCGGAAAAAACTATCTGTTATCAGAATGATTTCATTGAAGATATGCACCGCTTCCGCGATGAAGGGCCGGCCTATCCGTATGTGATCATTCCAGAGTTTGCGAAAGTGACCTATATGAAGAATGAAGGTCCAGATAACGATGAAGTGATCAATCAGGCACCCGGACAGATGCCTGCTGACTACTTTGATGGTAAGTAATTAAGCCGGTCACCCGCCCCTACGGGCGGGTAGCTTCTGCCTGACGCGCCAGCGTGCGGGCGAGGATTGAGGAGTAGAGTGGTTTCCCCCCCAGAAACTGCGCCAGCAGCGTAGCGCCCAGACAGGTAATAATCATCGGCAATATCAGCTGATAGTTATCGGTCATCTCCAGCACCAGTACGATACCGGTCAGCGGTGCCCTTACCGACGCCGCAAAAAGTGCTCCCATCCCCGCGATAGCAAAGGTGCCCGCTTCCAGATGATAAAACGGGAACAGGTCCGACATGGCCACCCCAAAGGCTGTGCCGAGCAGCGTACCCAGCGCCAGCATCGGCGCAAAAATACCGCCCGGCGCACCTGAGCCAAAACAGAGCAGGGTGGTCACCAGCCTGACCAGAAAGATGATCAGCAGCAGGGTGAACGGAAAGACGCCATGGACCGCCTGTGGAATCAGTTCTGAACCGCCGCCTGCGCCAGGTGCAAACAGCAGAGCCAGAATACCGCAACCGCCGCCCAGCAATGCACCGGCCAGCACCACGCGTGCCGTTTTACCGGCATAAAAGCGCGCAAAAAGGTCCTGCGTGATAAATATCAGGCGGTTAAACAGGACGCCGACCATACCGATAATCATCCCGAGCACCAGATAGAGCCACAGCGTCTGCACGGGCGCATCAGCCAGCTTGCCGACGGAGATCACCGCCTGTTCGCCGTTGAAACAGCGGAACACAATGCTGGCCATAATCACACCGGTAAACACGGCTTTAATTGAAATCAGGTTATAGCGGAATTGCGGACGCATCTCCTCGATGATAAACAGGATGCCTGCCAGCGGCGCATTAAACGCTGCCGCCAGACCGGCCGCCGCGCCGGTTGCCAGCAGCGTATGGCGTGCCTCATTGCTGCGCATCCCCAGAATATCAATGACCATGCGGCCAATGTTCCCGCCCAGCTGCACTGTCGGGCCTTCCCGGCCCAGCACCATACCGGCACCCAGCGTGCCCATGCCGCCAAAGAACTTCACCGGAATCACCCGCCACCAGCGCACAGGCCTCAGCTCTTCCAGCGCCCCTTCAATTTCAGGGATACCGGAGCCACCCGCTTCGGGAGCAAAGCGCCTGACGAGAAAATAGCCCACCATCGCCAGCAGAGCCGAGATGGCAAAGGCGGCGGCGTAGAGCATCCAGCCCTGAAACTGCGATGGTATAAGCGTGTCAGCACGCCACTGCTGTATTGTTTCAACGGCCCGGGCAAACGCCACGCCCGCCAGGCCAACCAGCGTACCGACCAGCGCGGCACAGAACAGCATCGCCAGCGGTGTTTTATCACGATAGAGCAGGGCGCGAAACATCCGGCTGCGCGCCGCGATGGAGCGGGGAACATAAACCGGCTGCGGTGATTCTTCATTCATTGAGAGACATTCTTGTTCAACCAGACCAGCGCCCCAGTTTACTGAGTGATAAGGTGAAAACAAACGTCAGGATCAATTTCATCGGGGTAAAGGGTTAATTCGTCTGTGGTGGACAAACCACTTGCGCCATGCGTTCGCGGTAGGCTGGATCATCCTGGTTTTTCAGCGCCTGAGCCACCGCAGTCAGCGTGACCTGATTCTGCTTCTGGTTCTGCTTATCGTTAAGAAACGTCTGACGCAGTTTTTCATCGGAGATGGCTGGTGATAACTGGCACTTCTGACGCAGATCGTCAGTTATCTGCTGCTGACGCAGCGCAAACTTCAGCGTGTCGTAGGGTGCGGCTGCCACAATCAGCGGGCTTAACAGCGGCAGAATAAACAGCGTGTTGCGGATCACGTTCATGATGGTCTCCTGACTGCTGAGGACAGGATCGGGTCTTCGGCAGTTTTCAGTTGATATTAATCGCATTGAGTGATTAGCCTGAGCACAATATCCCCGACCGACTGCGGCAATGTCGCCACGGTCGACGCAATAATCATAGCAATACTGGCGTGACAGGGAGCTGACATGCAGCCACATTCCACTGAAATTCTCACCGCTGACTGTTGTATCGTCGGCGGTGGCCCGGCCGGATTAATGCTGGGTTATCTGTTCGCCCGCGCAGGCCTGCGCGTGGTGGTGATCGAAAAGCACGCCGATTTTCTCCACGATTTTCGCGGTGACACCATCCATCCCTCGACGCTGGAAATTATGCATCAGCTGGGTCTGCTGGAATCTTTCCTGACGCTGCCGCATCAGCGTGCTGAAAAGCTGGAGGCGGAAATCGGCGGACAGAGTATTACGATGGCTGATTTCTCACGCCTGCCGGTTCAGTGCCGTTTTATCGCCTTTATGCCGCAGTGGGATTTCCTGAACTATATGGCTGAACAGAGCGCCCGGTATTCGGGCTTCAGCCTGCTGCAGTCGACCTCTTTTGAGTCGCTGAATGTTGAAAATGGCAAGGTCAGTGGTGTGATAGCTTCCCGCGGGAATCAGCAACTGCACATCCGCTGTAAACTGGTGGTCGGTGCAGATGGCCGCCATTCACGCGTACGCGAAGCGGCAGGACTGACCGGACAGGAATTCGGCGCAGCACGCGATGTCATCTGGTTCCGCTTAAGTAAACAGCCGCAGGATCCCGATCTGGGTATGGGGCATAAAGGGCCACGCCAGAACTTTATTGTTATCGATCGCGGCGACTACTGGCAGTGCGGACTGACCATTCCGAAAGGGGAGTTTGAAGCGAAACAGGCCGCCGGACTCGACGCATTTAAAGCGGAAGTTGCCGCACTGTCGCCGTTCAGGCCTGCGCGCATGGCGGAAATCGAGAGCTGGGAAGCCTTTAAGCTGCTGTCGATACGGATTGACCGCCTGGATAAGTGGGCGAAACCCGGTGTTCTCTGCATTGGTGATGCGGCGCATGCCATGTCGCCGATTGGTGGGGTTGGCGTAAATCTGGCGATTCAGGATGCGGTAGCGACGGCGAATTTTTTGACCGATCCCCTGAAGCGGGGAGAACTGCAGCTGCGCGATCTGGAAAAAGTGCAGAAGCGCCGTCAGTTCCCTACCGTCGCCACGCAGTTTTTGCAAATCAAGATGAGCCGTAACAAAGCCAGAAGAAAACCTTCGGGAAGCAGCAAGGTTCCCGCGATTATCCAGCGCCTGCCGTTTCTGCGTTTTGTACTGGGACGCCTTATCGGTCTGGGCTTCAGGACGGAGTCGCCGCAGGTTGCGCACATGAAAGAAGAGCGTTAAATGATTTCGACAGCGATCAGATATCATGCGACACTGTTTCACTGTGAAAGTACTGTCAGATTGAGCCGCTATTTATCTGATAATTGGGCGCTAATTGAGCATTCCTGAGCTAAATTATTTTCGATTTTTGCGCCTGCATAGGAGAGGTTTCAGTGCATAACGAGCAAAATGGCAGCGACGTAAAACGTCTGAGTGCGATCAAGGCACTTTTGTCCCCGGATGAAGCCCGGGATAAGGTGCTGGAAAGATTCGTTAATCTCGCCAGCCAGGTGCTGGGTATTTCTGGCAGCTTCATTTCAATTATTGACGATCATAACCAATATATTAAAGCGTCCCGCAACTTCGATCTTAAGCAATCGACCCGTGATGAATCTCTTTGCCGCCACGTCATTGATGGTGAGGGACATCTGGTGGTGTATGACACCTTACTGGATGAGCGCTTTGTCACGCACCCATTTGTGAAAGGCGATCCGCATATTCGTTTCTACGCCGGTGTCTCGCTGCAGAACCTCGACGGCGCGGTGCTGGGCACGCTCTGCGTCACCGACACCCAGCCACATCCCTTTAGTGATGAGAAACTCGCTACGCTGCGCTCACTGGCTACGCTGGTCACCTCATTTCTGGATGCCTGGAACAATGCGGGTTTTGCCGACGTCATTACGCACCTGCCGAATCGCCCACGTCTGATTCGTGATATTCAGCAACTGACCCTTGTCGCACCAGAGAGCCGCTTCCGCCTGATTCTTATCGACTGCCTCGACATCATTCGCGCCTATGAGCTTTCCCGTGCGGTGGGCATTGCGCCGATGGAGAAACTGCTAAAGCAGATGGCGCAGGATGTCGCTCACCGGCTCAATCTTCCGGAGAATGAAACGCTCTATACTTTCGCCCCAGGCCGTTTTGCTATTGTTCAGCCCTACTCGGGTCGTTATACCGCACATAACATGATCGACCTGTTTAAGGGCATGAAGGCCGATCTGGCGGAAAATATCACGCTCGACCTGGATGTCTTTACCGGTGAAACAGAGTTTGTACCGGGCCAGATGGATGCCAATGAAACGGTGCGTCAGGCCGTGAGCGCGCTGCATGAGGCGGTTGATGAGAACATCAGTGCAATGTGTTTTGAAGAGAGTTACGACTCGCGGCGCACCGATGACTTTATGATCATGAACGATCTGGCTCAGGCGCTGAATAAAGACGAAGAGCTTTACCTGGCCTGGCAGCCTAAAGTGTGTCTCAAAAGCGGTAAAACGGTCGGGCTGGAGGCGCTTATCCGCTGGAATCATCCTGAGCGGGGCGAGCTTTTCCCTTCAGAATTCATTCCGTTAGCGGGTAAAACCAACCTGATTTCCGATCTGACCAACTGGGTTATCGATCACACTATTGAGCAGCTTGCGCGCTGGGATCGCGAATACGATCTGATTCCGGTTTCGATCAACGTCAGCGAACGCGACTTCGCAAAGCCCGATTTTGCCGATCGGCTGGTGGCAAAATTAGCGGCGGCTCAGTTACCCAATTCTATTCTGGGCATTGAGTGCCTGGAGAATGAACTGATCACTAAAACCAATGTGGCGATCAGCGGGCTGGAAGCGCTTAAATCACACGGCTTTGTGATCTCGCTGGATGATTTCGGCACCGGCTACAGTAACATCAGCTATCTGCAGGATATCCCGCTGGATGTGATCAAGATCGACCGATCCCTGATCTCGCGTATGGGTGAAGATGATGCATCAAAAATCATCGTCAGATGCATTATTCAGATGCTGAAAGAGCTGAACTACACCGTGCTGGCTGAGGGCGTTGAGACGGAAGCCACCCTGACGTTGCTGAAAACTTACGGTTGCGATCAAATCCAGGGCTACTTCTTTTCAAAACCGCTGCCAGCCAGCGATATTGAACACTGGCTTTATCAGAAGTGATGCCAGGAAAATGGCCCGCAGCGATCGTTGCGGGCTCTCTTATTACTCACTGCCGGTGGCGTAGCGCTCAACCGGCGTGATGCTTTTAATCAGCTTGTTATCAAACAGAAATTGCTCGTAAGCCTGATAGCGTGCGCGATCCAGTTTTGCCGGATCGGCGGCAAACAGCGGCAGGGTGGCACGCCATGCCTGATGATTCAGCGGTGTGTTCAGCTCCGGATGCGCGCGGGCAAAGGCCTGCCAGCTCTCCTCCGGGTGCGCCTGCAACTGCGCATTACCCTTCTTCAGTGCCCGCAAAAACTTTTTGATTTTCTCCGAGTGTGCCTCATCACGGTTGGCGACGATGATCAGTTCGTCATAGGCCGGAACACCATAATCCTCGACGTTGAAGACTACCGGTTTTTTACCGTGCTGTTTCATCTCCAGCGCTTCGATATTGCGATAGCCGCCGATAACCGCATCCACCTGCCCGGTCATCAGGGCGCTGGTGAGCTGGAAATTGACGTTAACCAGCTTAACCTGATCGGCCTTAACGCCATCATGGTTCAGCATGGTCGCCAGCGTCGCCTGTTCAATGCCGCTGACCGAATAGCCGATGCGTTTCCCTTTTAAATCCGCCGGTTTTTTTACCGTTTCGTCTAACGTCATCAGCGTGTTCAGCGGACTGTTAATCAACGTACCCACCCGCATCAAGGGCAATCCCTGATCGGCGAAGAAATGCAGCTGCGGCTGATAGGTTATCGCTAAGTCCGCCTGCTTTGCTGCCACCAGACGCGGCGGCAGCGCCGGATCGGAAGGCGGCACAATGTTAACCTCCAGCCCTTCTGCCGCAAACGCGCCGGTCTGCTGGGCCACCATAATGGGTGCGTGATCGGGGTTGATATACCAGTCGAGCACCAGTGTCAGTTTCTCCATCGCCTGAGCCTGTGTGGCTAAGGTGGCGCTGAACAGCAGGGTAAACAGAGGCATTTTTGTCATGGGTTTTCTCATTGGTATAGTCATTAATGTGTCTCGGGTGCCCAGGTAATCAGGCGGCGCAGCAGGATGTCGAGGGTCAGCCACAGGGCCAGCGTCATCAGCACCAGAATAAACAAGGCGGCGAAACAGAGGTCGCTCTGCATCCGGGCGTTGGCATTCAGCATCACGTAGCCCAGCCCTTCGGCCGAGCCGACCCATTCACCGATGATTGCGCCTATTGGCGCGACGGCTGCCGCCATCCGCAATCCTGAGCCCAGGGCTGGCAGCGCGGCTAACAGCCGGACATGGCGCAGTTGCGCTGCAGGTGATGCGCCCAGCGTGCGAGCCAGATCGAGATAGCCGGGGGTGACGCGACGCAGGCCATCAAAAAAGGCGGAGGTCACCGGGAAGAAGATTACCAGGACAGCCATCGCGACTTTGGCGCCCATGCCGAAACCAAACCAGAGCACCAGCAGCGGCGCCAGGGCAAAAACCGGAATCGCCTGGCTGGTGATCACCAGCGGCATCATCCAGCGCTGCAGCCATGGCGAAAAGGTCATGCCCAGCGCCAGCACACTCCCCAGCAGCACGCCGAGGGCCATGCCGCTGACGATCTCGGTCAGGGTAATCAAAGTGTGATGGCCGAGATAACCTGCGTTTAGCCACAGTGCGATGGCGACCGCAGCGGGTGAGGGCAGCAGAAAGGCCGGAACCGAAGTCAGTGTGGCGAGCCACCACAGCGCAATCAGTCCGGCAAACAGCATCACTCCACGGTGAAGACCGGCAAAACCTTTGTGTAATCTCATCCCGCTATCCTGCTCAGCTGCTTCAGCAATCCGGCCTGACTCTGCAATACCTGTATGTCGTCTGCAGCCCGCGGTGGCTGGCCCGCCAGGGGCGGGCAGGTTTCAATTCCCGCAGAACCGATCACCAGCATGTGGTGACTGAGCCGACAGGCTTCAGCGGCGTCATGGGTAATCAGCAGCACGGTGTGTCCGACCAGCACTTCTGCGGCCAGCGTCTGGATCTGAGCGCGGGTGAGTGCATCCAGTGCGGAGAAGGGCTCATCCATCAGCACAACGGGCTGACGGGTGTAGAGGGTGCGGGCCAGCGCGGCGCGCTGACGCATCCCGCCGGAAAGTGTCGCGGGTCGCGCGTTTGCAGAATGGCTAAGACCTACCCGCATCAGCAGATGCTGCGCCCAGTCGCGATCGGCCCTTTCACCTTTCAGGCGACTGGCGAGGCAGACATTTTGTTCAACCGTCAGCCATGGATAGAGCAAATCCTGTTGCCCCATCCAGGCGATGCGTCCGGTCAGTGGCAGGCCGTCGCTGCCGCTGACCTGCCCGGCGGTGGGTGGCGTCAGACCAGCAATAACCCGCATCAGGCTGCTTTTTCCGACGCCGCTGGCACCCAGTAAAGCGGTAAAAGCACCGCCCGCGATCTCCAGATCAAGCTGGCTGAAGAGTGGCTGCTGGCCATAATTCAGGCTGAGCTGGCGAATTGAAATGCCTGGCGGCACCGGACTGCACGGCAGGTTCATGAGCTGATCCGCTGGGCGGCAGCATGGTTGAGACCCATCTGCCAGAAAGCGGCTTCCAGCCGGGTTGCAGTGGTAAAAATCTCCGCCAGCGGGTGAAACCGGTGTTCACCGGCACGCTGCCGGGCCAGGGTTTCAAACAGTGAAAGTGAGGAGCGAACGCCAGCCAGATAGGCTTCGTCGCCGTAATTTTCTATCCATGCCGCGTAAGGATTCCCCTCAAAGCGGGTTGCGGGATCATGCAGTAGTGTCAGGCCAATTTCAGCGTAACCGGCAACGCACGGCATCAGCGCGGTCAGCAGCTCCAGCGCATCCCCGGTGTGACCCACGTCCAGCACGTAGCGGGTGTAGTTGAGCGTTTCCACGGCTTCGGGTTCACTCGCCATAGCCGCCTCGCTGATGCCCCATTGCTGGCAGTAAGCCTGGTGAAGTGGCAGTTCGCTGACGATGGCGTTAAGCGATGCCGTTGCGCTGCGTAAGGCTTCTGGCTCGGAAAGTTTGCTGATCAGCAGGCCCCAGGCACGGGCGAAGTGCAACAGAAACAGATAATCCTGGGTGAGATAGTGGCGGAAGGCGGCGGGTGGCAGGGTGCCCTGACCGAGTTGCCGCACAAAATCGTGCCCGATATAGGCGTGCCATTGACTGCCCGCCTGCTGGCGCAGACGACCATAAAAGCCGGTGTCGAAAAGCGGATGTGACATAGGATCTCCAGTAACAGGGAGATCCGGGCATACGGTCTGGAACAGGGAATGTTGCAGGAGATGACGCAGAAAATCTGCCGACCCGTCCCTTCGCTGGCATGACCCAGATCAGGTTCAAAGGGTTCGGCTTACGCCATCTCAGCCCATTACAGGACACCCCTCGGAGACATTGGTTATACGATAATTACTGCCGGAGTACAACGGCAGAAATAAGCGTTCTGTTCCGGCGTTGCTGTCGCGCCAGTAACAACATGACGATAGATTTTAAGTGACGTTGTCACTCAAGATCCGCGCCATTACTGGCGATGACTTTTTTGTACCACCAGAAGGATTTCTTCCGCGTGCGCGCCAGCGTGCCGTTACCCAGGTCGTCGCGATCCACATAGACAAATCCGTAGCGCTTGCTCATTTCACCCGTTGAGGCGGCAACCAGATCGATACAGCCCCAGCTGGTGTAACCCATCACTGGCACGCCATCCTCAATTGCGTCGCCCATGGCGCGGATATGTTCGCGCAGATAGCTGATGCGGTAATCATCGTTGATCTCGCCATTTGATTCGATCTCATCGCGCGCGCCCAGGCCATTCTCCACCAGAAACAGCGGCTTCTGATAGCGGTCATACATCATATTCATCGTGATGCGTAAGCCGAGCGGATCGATACCCCAGCCCCACTCACTGCGCGGAACATGGGGATTGGTCAGGGATTTCACCACATTGGCGGCGCTGCTGTTCTGCTCGTTCATTTCTGCCGAGGCGCAACGTGAGGCGTAGTAGCTGAACGAGACAAAATCGACGCTGTTTTTCAGAATGTCGTCATCGCCGTCAGCGATCTCAAGCGTCACCCCTTTTTCACGGAATACGCGGGCGGCGTAGGCCGGATAGGCCCCACGCGCCTGCACGTCAATAAAGAACAGGTTTTCGCGATCCTTTTCCAGCGCAGCCCAGACATCTTCCGGCTTGCTCGACCAGGGATAGAAGTTGCCGCCTGCCAGCATGCAGCCGACCTGGTTAATCGGATTCACTTCATGCGCGATGCGCGTCACCAGCGCGCTGGCGACCAGTTCATGATGGGCCGCCTGATACTTTACCTGATCCTTGTTCTCACCGGGTTCGAACACCAGACCGGCGCCGGAAAAGGGGCTGTGCAGCAGGATATTAATCTCATTGAAGGTCAGCCAGTATTTCACCAGGCCATCAAACGCCTCAAAGCAGCTGCGGGCATAGCGGGCAAAAAAGTCGACCATTTTGCGATTGCGCCACGAGCCATATTCAGTCACCAGATGCATCGGCACATCAAAGTGACAGAGCGTGACCAGCGGTTCGATATTATATTTCCGGCACTCCTCAAAGACCGCGCGGTAAAAGGCGATGCCTTGCGGATTGGGCGTCAGTTCATCGCCATTGGGATAGAGACGGCTCCAGGCAATCGACGTGCGGAACACGCTGAACCCCATCTCCGCCATCAGCGCAATGTCTTCCGGATAGCGGTGATAAAAATCGATGGCTTCATGGCTGGGATAAAATTCATCGTCACGCAGGGTAAAACGCTTTTCCAGACCGAGTTTGACCGGCAAACGGTGCGGGCCATGGGGAATCATGTCGACGGTGGTTAAGCCCTTTCCGCCTTCACGAAAGCCGCCTTCACTCTGGTTGGCGGCCAGTGCGCCGCCCCATAAAAATCCTTGCGGAAACCTTGAATCAGACATGCAATCCTCTTTTCCGGGTCAGCGTGACCCTTTCCTTTAGTGGCTATTAATCGCGTTAGCGCGTTCGGTAACGGGCGCAGGTTGCGTTGCGCTTTCGGGTGCGGTGTTGGTTTCGGGTTGGGTTTCAGGAATATCTTCAAAACCTAACAGCAGCGTCAGCACAAATGACAGCACCACAGACAACACCATGACCGCACCGACCCAGACAATACTCATGGGATTGGTGGGATCGAAGAACTGTACGCTGGTAAACAGGCCAGGAGAGGCCATGGAGTGGCTGGCCAGCCCGCCAATGCCTGCTACCGCGCCACAGATAAAACCACTGATCAGACAGGCGATCAGCGGTCGTTTTAAGCGGACCGCAACGCCATAGAGCGCCGGTTCTGAAATGCCGGCAATAATCGCTGATGCCGCCGCTGCCAGCGCGGTCTGGCGCAGTTCACGGTTTTTGGTCCGGAACGCCACCGCCAGCGACGATCCTCCCAGCGAAAGGTTGGCGCCAATCTCTGACGGCATCACCATGCCCTCTTTGCCGGTTTCGGCAATGGTCTGGATGATGGTGGGGGTGAACACCCGATGCATTCCGGTCATCACCAGTAGCGGCCAGATTGCGCCCATAATCGCGACGGAAAGCCAGCCAAGATAGCCATGCACGGTGTAGACCAGCGCAGAGATGCCGCTGCCGATCCAGATGCCAATCGGACCGATCAGCACAATCGCGATGGGTGCCGCAATCAGCACAATCAGCATCGGTTTCAGGAAGTTTTTAGTGACGGCAGGGGTAATACGATCTACGCCGCGCTCAATGTGCGACAGGATCCAGGTCATCACCAGCGCCGGGATCACCGTATAGGTATATTTCACCGCGGTCACCGGGATGTAAGCAAATTCCACCGCCTGACCCTGTGCCGCTTTCGCCATCAGTTCAACAAAGTTGGGATGAACCAGTACACCGGCAATGGCGATCGCCAGCGACATGTTCGTTTTGAATTTCAGCGCCGCAGAGGCGGCCACCATGATCGGCAGGAAGAAGAATGCGCCATCGCCAATCACGTTGAGGATGACCAGCGTTGATGAGCCTTTCTCAAACACGCCCGCCATATCCAGGATCATCGCCAGCAGCTTAACCATTGACCCGCCAATAATGGCCGGAATCAGCGGCGACATGGTGCCCACCAGCGCATCAAGAATACCTGCACCGATGCCTCGCAGCGTGATTTTACGTTTTACGGGTGCAGTCGATGTCGCTGCGGGCGATCCCAGCTCCAGCACCGCCTGATAAGCCTGTGAAACGTTGTTACCAATGATCACCTGGCACTGAGTGTCGTTGTGCACCACGCCCATAACGCCATTGATCGCCTTGAGCCGGGGATAGTCGACCTGAGCTTCATCTTTCAACACAAACCGCAGGCGGGTCATGCAGTGGGTTACGGCTTCGATATTGGTGAGGCCGCCTAGCGCATCAACGATGGCGCGTGACACCTCGGCATAATTTCTGGGCATGATCGCTCTTCTCTGTAGGGTAAATCGGTCAAAGTTTTTATGTTTTTGCGCCTGCGGGCAGGCAAATAGGAAACCGGTTTCACAAAATCATGAAGTGCTTTCACTGCGCCGACAAGCGCCAAAATCATCCAGATCTCTTTTTTGTGAACTCCATCACCTGATGCTGCCAGGTAACTTCGCGCAAGGGCGGGGTAAATATTTCCAACATTGAGAGGCTTAGGTAGACTGCAGGACGACGCAGCAAAGGAGCATCACCATGGCAACGATTCAGGAAGTGGCAAACAGGGCGGGCGTCTCAAAAGCGACAGTGTCACGTGTGCTCTCAGGCAATGGCTATGTCGGGCAGGAAAAGCGCGAAAAAGTACTGAAGGCGATTGCCGAAACCGGATACCGGCCCAATCTGCTGGCGCGCAACCTGGCGACAAAAACGTCTCAGACCATTGGACTGGTGATCACCAATACGCTCTACAGCGGCAGCTACTTCACTGAACTAATGGCACACTCCGCGCGCATACTGGAGCAGCAGGGCCGCCAGCTGATTCTGGCGGACGGCAAACACACCGCTGAGCAGGAAGAGGCGGCGATTCAGTTTCTGCTCGATCTGCGCTGTGACGGCATCATTATCTATCCGCGCTTCCTGAGCATTGACGCACTGGATGCGATTATCTCCCGGCACAAACAGCCGATACTGGTGATCAACCGGCGGCTGCGCGTCAACCATAGCTACTGCATTTACAGCGATCAGCACGCCAGCAGCGCCACGGCGGTGAGCTATCTGCTGAATCAGGGGCATCGTGAGATCGCGTTTATCACCGGTTCGCTCGATTCGCCGACCGGCGTCGAGCGACTTTCCGGCTATCACGCTGCGCTGGCCGCACAGGGCATTGAAGCCGATTCCCGGCGAATCGTGACCGGTAAATGGACGGCGCAGAGCGGTATGGCGGCCGTGGACCAGCTGCTGGAACGCAGGGTGACATTCAGCGCGCTGGTGGCGAGTAATGATGAGATGGCGATTGGTGCCATCAAACGTCTGACTGAATGCAACATCGCGGTACCCGGGCAGGTTTCGGTGATTGGCTTCGATGATATTCCGCTGGCGCCCTTCATCACGCCGTCGTTATCCAGCATGAAACTGCCGGTCACCGAGATGATCGATGAGACGATTAACCGCCTGCTGAACATGCTGGATGGCGGAGACTGGCATACTCAGGCACCCTTCACGGCCAGCCTGATGATGCGGGACTCCGTTACTAAAGGCCCCGGCCGTTCTGCTTAACCTGCGGCGATCTGTATCACCTCTATCGCCTGTTCCCTGAGCTGCGCTACCGTCGCCGCATCCAGCGTCTCATCGGTAATCACGTGCCCGACCTGATAACCGGATGAAAGCGGATAGGGGTGAATCTGACCAAACTTGGAGGCGTCGGTCAGGGCATAGCTCTCAGCGCCTTTCGCCAGCACGGCATCCACCACATCACAGCGCAGCATGTTGCGGCCGGTAAAACCGGTCTCCGGATGCCAGCCATCCACGCCAACAAATGCCCGGTGAAAATGAACCTGCTGGATGGAATACCGCGTCAGCGGGCCGACTACTGACTCACTGCTTTTCTGCAGCAGGCCACCGAGCACAATCACCTCACAGGTGGCTTCCCGAAGAAGCTGGGCAATATAGTGACTGACGGTAATCAGCGTAAGATCGGCGCGGTCAGCCAGCGCACGCGCCAGCAGCGCATTGGTGCTGCCGCCTTCGATGAAGACCGATTCACCCGCCTGAACCAGGCTGGCCGCATGTCGTGCCAACGCCTGCTTGATGGGATAGCGGGTATTCATGCGGGTGCCGACGTTATCGCTGTCCAGCGCCAGCGCGGAACCGTGAACCCGCCGCAGCAACCGGTCGCGTTCCAGCAGCGTGAGATCCTGCCGCACCGTCACTTCAGAAACCCCGGTAAGCTGCGCCAGTTCGCTGACCGTTACGCTGCCCCGGCTATTAACCAGTTGAATAATCTGATGATGTCGCGGGTTCATAATTGCGTTTCGCAGAAAAAAGAAGCTCCAGTGTAACAGGGATATCCCGCGCTGGTGTACAACGCGGGATTGGGATCAGGACAAATCCAGCGACCGGCGTCCGTTAAGATTGAGATCCTGCAGCGTAAAACGCTGGCCCCACTCTGTTTCATAATCTTCTGGCGGAAAATCTCCCGGTGAACGTCCCTGCTCCAGGGCCTGTGCAACCCGCCGGGCATAGGCGCAGTTTTTGTCACACATAGGTGCAGCGGGGATATACATCACATTGCCCCAGCCCTGCTGATCTTCAACCGGTGCAACGGCGTGGATCACATCACAGTGCCACCATACCGAATCGCCCGCCTCTAAGGCCGGTATCGAACAGAGTCCTGCAATCAGGTGCGGATGCCACTGTTCATTAACAGGCAACACCCGGCCCGGCGCGACGCCGCACAGTTCATCTTCAGGTACGTCTGAAAGCAGCGGGCGCAGCAGAACATAGGCCATCGCCTGCGGCACCGGCACCACGTGCAGCAGGCCCTGACCGGGGATCATATCGGAGAGTGCGGTCCAGCCCTGAAAGGTCCGGAACACGGAACATTTGGTGGTACCCGGCAGATCATACTCATCCACTTCGGTGCGGTGAGCTGCATCCCAGGGGTCGTAAGCGGCAAAATCACCGTGAAACAGCTTACTGAAAACCTGCTGATACGCGGGGAGTAACCAGCGTTCCAGCGCGCCGGAATCGGTATGGGCGCCTAATCCCTTCGAGGTGGTGCCCGGCAAGCGGCGACGGATGCGATCGGGATAGATAACGCTGACATCCGGGTCAAACCACTGCTTTCCCGGTGATTCAGACTTCCATAACCGGTTCAGAAAAGATTGCGCGTCAGCCATTGCCGCGCTCTGCCGCGCCTGCATTTGCGCCTGTGACCAGTAAATCGGATAGATTTCGGGGCGGGAGGCGGCCAGCGATCCAAAAAAGTCATCGCCGGGGCCGCGATAGTGTTCGTCAAACCGGTTGTGATCCAGATAGTCGAGCATCGACTTATCCCATGCCAGCGCCTGCTCACGCGCGAAGTGCTGCTTAATTACCACACAGCCGCGACGTTTAATCAGCGCCCGGGTTTCATCCGAAACCTTTCCCGCTGCAATGTCCTGCATGGGCACTACCGGCCAGGCACTGCCCGTGCGCTTTTCATCTGCTTTTGCTTCAGCAATCGCAGCAGTGATGTTGTCGCAAACCTGACGGAAAAGGGCATCGACATCACCAATCTGTTGACGTAACTGCTGTTTCATCTCGCGAATAGCGGTTTTGACGTCGTCAGGTAAAGGGGTTGATCGGGAATCTTCACGCATCTCGTGCTCCTGAATATCTGGGGGTTGAGTTACGAATGTAATTAAAATAACCTTCATTCGTAATATTCGACTGAGGTTAACATCCTTTTAACGAAAAAAAACGTGCGTGATAACACAACTCCGGAACCGGAACGCTCTGAAAGCCGTTAGCAAAGTCACTATTTGCATTCTCATTAATCCACACAGCGAGTAAGCTTTATGAATCAAATCAATCAGCCGAAAGGACAGAACGGCGAACGTATAGGGGCAGGCGAGATGGCGGTTAAGATGATTGCGGTGGATATGGACGGCACCTTTCTGGACGACAATAAGCAGTACAACGTTCAGCGGTTTTCACGTCAGTATGCGCTGCTGAAGCAGAAGGGCATCCGTTTTGTGGTGGCCAGTGGTAATCAGTATTACCAGCTGCAGCGCTATTTTCCCGACATCAAAGATGAGATCGCTTTCGTGGCGGAAAATGGCGCATGGGTTTCTGACTGTAATGAAGAGATCTTCTGCGGAGAGTTAGCTCAGGAGAAAGTGCATAAGATCCTCGATATCCTGGCGCATGAACCTGACATCGCGGTCGTGGTCTGTGGACGCAACGGCGCCTATATGCATTCATCCACCTCTGATGAGGTGATGGCAATGCTTGCAAACCACTATCACCGGCTGGAAAAACGCGATGACCTCTATGCCATCGACGACACCATTTTCAAATTCTCGCTGAAGCTGGAGCACGAAGGGGTGGATGCACTGCTGCAAAGACTGCATTCCCGTCTGGGCGAGCTGGAAAACATCATGCATCCGGTATCCAGCGGTTTTGGCTTTATTGATCTCATTATTCCCGGCTGTCATAAGGCTCATGGCATTGCGTTGCTGCAGGAAAAGTGGGGCATCAGCGATTGCGAAGTGCTGGCAATTGGTGACAGCGCCAATGATATTGAGATGCTGCGTCAGGCCTGCTTCAGTTTCTCAATGGCCAATGCCGCTGATTCGGTCGCTGCTGTGGCGCGCTATCAGACGCAGAGCAACAATGATGAAGGCGCGCTGAATGTCATTTCCCGCGTGCTGGCGCGCGAATTCCCGTTCGATTAAGCCTGCACTGCGTGAGAACTGGCGGCCTTCTATCCGCCACTCTCCTGATGGCTGCGCGCGTGATGTTCCATTTCATCCAGCGCAGCCTGATTCTCCAGTCCCCACTGATACATCTGCTCAATCGGCTGGGCAAAGGTATGCCCCAACGGCGTGAGGCTGTATTCCACTTTTGGTGGCACCACCTGCCACACCTGACGCGACACCAGTCCGCGCTGCTCCAGCTCACGCAGCGTCTGAATCAGCATCTTCTTCGAAATACCCTGCAGGCTACGCTCCAGTTCACCCGTGCGTGCCCGATTTTCCGGCCAGTGATAGAGCGCATGCAGCACCATCGTGCTCCACTTCACCGAAAAGAGTTCCATCAGGCGGCGTGGCGGTGAATCCGCATAAAAGCAAAGTTTTCCTTCAACCCAGACCGGCATAGTGACTTCCCAGACATGATGGTAACCAAAAGGTAACTACTACCAAATGGGGTTCCGTATGTCTATAGTGGACCGCTTTCTTTACGACCACCAGGTGATAAGAGGCAACAGATGAAAATTAACGCGCTGATAGCGTCCCAGGCAGACCAGCCGCTGCGGGCAGGCCAGGTAGAGTTACGCGAGCTGCAGGCTGACGATGTGAAAATCGAAATTCTTTACTGCGGTGTTTGTCACTCCGATCTGCATATGGCCCGTAATGAATGGGGAGTCAGCCGCTATCCGCTGGTTCCCGGTCACGAAATTGTCGGACGCGTAGTGGCAGTGGGCGGCAACGTCACTAAATTTGCCGCCGGGGATACGGTTGGCGTGGGCGTGATGGTCGACTCGTGCGGTAAATGCCATTTCTGTCAGCAGCAGGAAGAGCAATATTGTGAGGCGGGTTTCACGCCGACCTACAACGGTACGGATAAATACACCGGCAATACGACATTTGGTGGCTATGCGCAGCATGTCATCGCCGACCAGCATTTTGTGGTCACGGTGCCCGACAATCTGGCGCTGAATGCGGTGGCACCGCTGCTGTGCGCTGGCGTGACCGTCTGGTCACCGTTGCAGCATTTTAAAGTCAAAGCAGGCGATCGTGTGGGTGTGGTCGGGCTCGGGGGATTGGGCCATATGGCGGTTAAACTGGCCAGCGCGCTGGGCGCAGAAGTCACCCTGTTTACGACTTCTCCGGCGAAAGGGGAAGATGCACGCCGGCTCGGCGCTAAGAACGTGGTGATCTCGCGAGACGCCGCACAAATGGCTGACTGCCAGGCGTCACTGGACATCATTCTGGACTGTGTCGCTGCACCACACGACCTTGATCCTTATCTCGGTGCGCTGAAAACCAATGGCCAGCTGGTGCTGGTGGGCATTCCCGATCAACCCCATCCGTCACCGAATGTGACACCGATGGTGTTTCGTCGCCTGAGCATCAGTGGCACATCGATTGGCAGCATTCAGGAGACGCAGCAGATGCTCGACTTCTGTGGTCAGCACAACATCACGGCTGATGTTGAGATGATCACCGGTGAAGAGGTCGAAACTGCCTTTGAACGTATGCTGACCAGTGATGTGAAATATCGTTTTGTCATCGATATGCAGAAAACCCACTGGTGATGAATACGGTCCGCTTTAAAAGCGGGCCGTCTGACTTTTACAGGGGCTGAACCCGAAGGATTAAGTCCTGCCTATAGTTACAACATACTTAAATACTTTAATATCAACCCACCTCAGTGAACTCCGTGCAGCAGGGGTCTTGCAGCAAGATCGTTCTGATTAGAAAAAAAAATACCCGGCTCATTGACCGGGTATCTGTTTTGACGTTTACGGGGTGCAGTTAATCCTGCTCTTTATCCGTGTCGCTCTTTTCCGCTTCTTCTTTCTCAACAGCATGGGTAAAAGGCTTAAGCAGCTGAATATCCAGAATCACATAAACCATGGTGCTGATAAACAGGGAGATGACACTGCCAAACACCCCGCTGGTGGTAAACGTCAGATAGTTATAAATCACCAGCCAGGTCAGGCAGATAAACAGCGCGAGCGAAATAGAAAGGTTGGGCACGGAGTAGTTGCTGGTACCACCGCCTTGGGTATGCGTCGCTTTAAACAGATTTCCGATGGAGTATTTCTCCAGCACCAGGATAGTCCTTTCCCAGTTACGCTGTTTACGCGCGCTGGCGCGGGTCAGGAACAGATAGAGAATAGAGATGAAGAAGCCGGAGAAAGCGATCAGCACCGGAATCGCTTCCAGCGCATATTCAATACTCTTATGAGGCGTGCCCGTGGTGCTGAGGTCAAGCGTCAGCGAGGCACCCAGCGCAGCATATAAAAAGAGAAACAGAATCAGAAAAGTCAGGCTACGTTTCCAGTCGCCATCGGCCTCTGCACCTTTTTGCTGGATGGCCAGCTGAAGCGATTGCTGAATCTGTTGTGCCTGTGGTGAGTCTGTTTCAACGGTGTGGCATGGCGCAGCAAAGAAGTTGTGCATAAACAGCTCATCTTCTTTGTGAATGGTGATTTTCATCAGAAACCTGTATTAGGGAAATTTCCTTTATTCTAATCAGCACAGCATGAATTAACAGTAACTTTGGCTTTATACCTTCAGCCCCGCACTGACTCAGCGGGATATCAGGTTCATCAGGCTACCTGAAACTGAATCGGTTGCGAAACTCTGCTCAGCATTATCCTCTTCGTGACGCAATTGCTGATAGCGCAGCAGCGCGGCATCGGCGTTATCGGCATGCACCACGTCCCACACCATCTTATAGCCATCAGCCATTAACGCGTCCTGCTGATCCTGCCGCTCAGTGTTCACGGCTCTGACTGTTTGCTCTTTCTGAAACAGACGATAGTCTGGCATGGCTATTTCTCCCCAGGCTGGTCCAGCGCTTTAAACTGCTTAATGGCTTCATTGATATTGTTGGTATCGACGGTTGCAATACAGCGATCGCCGTTGAACACCTCATAGCGGGCGTTGTGCAGCTGAAACAGCAGATCCCTGCCACGGAAGTGTATACGTTTCTGTTTAACGCCAATCCCATGCCGCCGTAATAATGCCTGTGACAGGCGATCGGTCTCTTTTATCATTCCTTCAGCTCCTCGGCAGTACGTGGTCACTGCCAGTAAACCTGATGAACATTAGTTTTATATTAAGAGATAACCCTATTTTTTACAGGGCTAAACGCATGTTTCAGAGAAATTACCGGGCTGTGTGTGCTGACGGAATCAGCAGCTCACCGGATTAATGCCATTCCCTGCGTTAACGGACCGCAAATGCGGTACACTTGCCGGAATAACTCGCCACAGGACACGCCGCTATGAACGATAAAAAGATGATTTCCATTGATCAGTTCAACGCTGATGAACGACTGGCCGTCGAGCAAACCTATAAGGGCCTGGCCGAGAAGTACCGTCAACGAACCGGTAAAGAGCCTGATAGCAAAAAAGAGAAAGAATTCAATAGTGAAGCTCGTCAGATCATCATGACCAGCAAACTGGAGAAGGAGAGGGCGCAGGCTGAGAAGGAGAAGAAAAAACCGCTGCGTAAGAAAAAACCTTCTTCAATGACCGCCAGCGAAGTCAGCGATTTCAACTGGTCTGCCTCAGTGGTTAAAGGCCGCCGATAAAAAGCCTCCGCGCGTATTCATGGCGCGCGGTATCTTCTCACATTACTGCAATTGTTCCCTGACTGCCATCGTCCCAGGCACACAAGTCAAAGCCTGATTAGATTCCCTTCGCGACCCGCAATAAGAATATTCTGTAAATAGTTTACCTTAATTCATTAATTGCCGATAAACTGCCATAACCTGTTGCTGCTTCAGTCTGCATATGAATTACTACACTCCTGACGATATTCAGCTGAAGCGCCGATCGACGCGATTTGTGCGCCGCATGTTCATGATGCGCCAGCTCGGCACCTTTCTCTGTTTCCTGCCCATTCTGTCAGTATTGATGGAGATGGGAAAAAGCCTGGAACTCTGCGCACTGCTATTTACTAATGCGTTT
Organism: Pantoea sp. ABR1s; assembly: GCF_057812235.1. Classification (NCBI taxonomy): domain Bacteria; kingdom Pseudomonadati; phylum Pseudomonadota; class Gammaproteobacteria; order Enterobacterales; family Erwiniaceae; genus Pantoea; species Pantoea sp. ABR1s. The sequence continues at coordinate 128,085 of NZ_JBSZSY010000004.1, forward strand.
GTCTGGCCCTATGCCGCCTTCAGACTAGCATTGCGATCGCGCGATCCCACGGGTTTTGAACGTAAGAATCTGACGCTGGATGCCGCTTTCGGCGGCTTCTGGGTGGCAACCATGGCGCTGAGTCCGCTTCCCTCAATTATTATTATGGCGGTACTGATCTCTGATCGTTACTCGGCGGGCGGTTGGGTTCAGCTGAAGTCTGCTCTGCAGGCCTTTCTGTTGACCTTTTTACTGGCCTGGTTAGCCGAAAAAGCGCCTTTGCAGCTGACTTTCTCTACCCGCACCGTCTGGCTGACTCTGCCGCTCGCCAGCGGCTATCTGCTGGCGCTCAGCGTGGTTTCACACAATCTGACCCTGAGTCTGCGAAAGAAGAATCAGGAGCTGGAACGCATTGCGCTGATGGATCCTGGTCTGAAAATACCTAACCGACGTCTCTTTGAGCGGCGGCTTGAAAGCGAGTTTTTACGTACACAGCGAGGTGAGGGTAAAGCCTGGCTGATGCTGCTGGATGTCGATCACTTCAAACAGGTTAACGACACCTTCGGGCATGAAGCCGGCGACTTCCTGCTGGCAGAAATCTCGGCACTACTGCGTGACAGCGTCGGCCTGAAAGATATACCTGCCCGCTTTGGCGGCGATGAGCTGTGTGTGATTGTGCGGGATGCGGATGAAACCAGTATCATGTTGCTGGCAGAGCAGATCAGACAGGGGATTGCCCTGCTGCGGCTGCCGGCGTCATCCACCTTTCAGTGCTCGGTGAGTATCGGGATTGCACCGGCATGCGATGCGGCGACAATTCATGAATGGCTGAGATGTGCCGATGAGGCGCTGTATCAGGTCAAGCGCGCCGGACGTAACGATGTGCAGGTGTGGCATTCCGGCACGCTGGAAACGCTGAGTGAAGTCAGGGGCAGTTAACAATGCAGCCTGAGACCCCTGTCTCAGGCTGAGAGATTAAATCGCCGGGTAGTCGCCGGTGCCTTCAGGCCAGGGCGTGAGCAGATCAAAACCCTCATCGGTGACGGCGACGGTATGTTCCCATTGCGCCGAGAGCGAGCGATCTTTGGTGACCACCGTCCAGCCATCTGACAGCACGCTGGTTCCGGCTTTACCGGCATTAATCATCGGTTCGATAGTGAAAATCATGCCTGCTTTCAGTGGCATCCCTTCGCCCGGCGTGCCGTAGTGCAGCACCTGTGGATCGGTGTGGTAAATTTCACCGACGCCGTGACCGCAATATTCACGCACCACCGAGAAGCCAGCCGATTCAGCGACACGCTGGATAGCCGCGCCCACATCGCCCAGCGTCGCGCCAGGACGGACGGTTTTGATACCGGCGACCATCGACTGATAGGTGATCTCCACCAGACGTTTGGCACGGACTGACGGTGTGCCGACAAAGTACATCCGGCTGGTATCGCCATACCAGCCATCTTTGATGATCGCTACATCGATATTAACGATATCGCCATCCTTGAGTTTTTTGCTGGCCGGGATGCCGTGGCAGACCACATGATTGACCGACGTGCAGGTGGTACGGGTATAACCGTGATAACCGATGTTTGCTGGCGTTACTTTAAGCTCATTCACGATGAAGTCGTGACAGATATCATCCAGTTCTTCCGTGGTGATGCCGGGACGGACGTGAGGTGTAATCATCGCCAGCACCTGAGCCGCAGCCTGTCCGGCTGCCCGTGCCATTTCGATTTCCGCTGCGGTATGAATTTTAACGCTGTTCATGACACGTCTCCTTGTGTGGTGAGGCTCTCTTTAGGGAGCATATTGCGTATATCAGCGCTGCCTTCCAGTTCAAGCCGGATTAGCATCTGCGCCAGTTGATGTTGGGTCTGCTGTGGATAGAGTTCTGCCAGCATACCGAGTTTTAGCCAGTGTTCTGCCTGTGCATTAATTGAGCGGCTCATCGCCTGACTGGCGATGCGCAGATTCTCATGCATCAGGTCGGAGATTTTTACGATACCCATGCAAGCCTTATATGAAACGTATATGTTTCGTATAGCTTAACGTTATCGGCGTGGTTTGAAAAGAGGGGTGAGATTGTTGCGCGTCTGAAGCAGGGTACAGAATGCTGACCAACGGCCACGCATTCCATCGGAACAGAAAAATTTATAGATAATAGAGAGGTGTGTATTGCCAGGTAACAGTAGGGCAGCCCCGCCGAAAAAGCGCCGAAACACTGTCTTTTTTTGAAAACGTAGCTGATGACTGAGCAGATGAAGTACTGGGTTGTTCTGGTGGCTGTGGATATTAAGTCAGTAGAATTAATGGTATAAAATATGGGCAAAGATCAGGGATGAAATCATGAAAAGAATAATTGCTTTGACTGCCGCATTGGCAGTTTCAGGATGCCATATGAGCACAAATCACATCCGACAAAAGGGAATTAAGACTCCCGACGCGTCAGAGATTAAAAGTCAGTGTGAATCTCAGACACCACAGCAAACTCAAGAGCGTGAAACTCAGCTTTGGCTCTGCCAGGCTGTTACAGCAATACAATATCGGTTTTTCGATGCAGATAATTATCGCGGTAAAACATGTGATGTAAGGATCAGGCAGCCGGAAGGCGAGCCTCCGGTAAGCATCAACGTTCAGGGCGGAGATCCAGCTCTGTGCGCTGCTGCAATTAAAGCAATCAAACAAGCTGCAGATGCCCACACTTTTCCAATGAGACCCGCCTTTATGAAGGATGAAATCCCGATACATTTTGCTCCGCAATAAGATTACATAGCTAAGGAAAGTGTTAAGCGTTGCACTTAAATGTCTAAACTCACAATCCCATAAGGCACCGTGCTGCTCTGAAGCTATGCCGTCAGATACCGGCTGCTAAAACTGTGCACCGCGATGCAGTTATCCGTTGTCAGCAACAGACAGCAAACTCTTACTCCGGTACAAGCTCCATTCAGCCCAGCAACTTTCAGGGTTGATATCGAAGTAACCGCGGCATTCAGCCATGGCGAGAGCAACATCACGCGGCACTTCGATAGTTGTGGCATTATCACGGATGCTACTGACTTCCTGCTCAGTAAGCGGGCTTCCTTTCTCATTCTCAATTCTCATCAGTAATGGGATGAGGGCAGGTATAAAAACTATGGTCATGAGTTATATCTCATATTATTAAAGGTTCGTGTCCCTACGAAGTCACTAAAATATGACCTCTCCGGGGTGCGGTAAGTGGCATTCTGTAAAATGTGTCTTCCTGAAAAATATCAATTCATCGTCGTTTCATCGCTACAAGGCTTGAAATCAATTAACACTGCCCAGGCATACAGGCAGGTTTGTATAGCCCGGCTGGCTTACCATAGATAAGGGTGAACATGTCGGTGCCATATTCTGGCTAACTGGCTGAGCCTGGGGCTGATTTGGATACTGGTTGTCATAGCTGTTCGTTGAGGGTTTTCTTGCGGCCTGACGGCCCTTCTCACGCACGTAGGATGACGTGTAGTTATGGGCCTGGTATGCGCCATAACCCGCCACGCCCGCAGTAGCATATCTGGCCGTTCGCTTGCTGCTGGAATATCTCTTCTTGATTCTGGGTGTCGTTGTTTGTGATGAGTAAGCTGAACTAAAACTATGGCTGTAGCTTCTATGCCCACCCCCACCACGATGGCCGCGCGCATCAGCTGTAAACGAGGCAGCAATCAGTGACGCCATAGCCAGACTTAAAATAATTCCCTTCATTACTGCTCCAGTTTTTTCATATTCATTAATCATGTTCTCGTCAAAAATCACGATATCTTCAGCCAGAAGAACAATTTTTTTAGATTTATTTAACTCGTTCAACGCTGCGCTATCCTTATGAGAGGAGGTCCCCATGTGTGGACGGTTTGCGCAGTACAGCAGCAGAGACGATTACTTTGCATCCCTGAGGCTGAAGCCCGATGAAATTATTTATGACCCAGAGCCCATAGACCGCTTTAACGTAGCGCCAGGCACCAAAGTGTTCTTGCTCAATGAGCGGGATAATGAACTGCACTTTGATCCGGTTTACTGGGGTTACGGTCCGGAGTGGTGGGACAAACAACCGCTTATCAATGCGCGTGGTGAAACCGCTGCGACGGGACGCATGTTCAAACCGCTGTGGGAGCATGGTCGCGCCATTGTTCCTGCCAATGGCTGGTATGAATGGAAGCGAGAGGGCGACAAAAAACAGCCTTACTTTATCTACCACAAAGAGAAAGAACCGCTGTTCTTCGCCGCTATCGGCAACGCTCCTTATGGTAAGGATCATGGGCATGAGGGTTTTGTTATCGTAACGGCAGCGAGCAATAAAGGCATGGTTGATATCCATGACCGACGCCCGCTGGTTTTAAGTGCGGATGCTGTACGCGAATGGCTCAGTGCCGAAACCACGTCGGACCGTGCTCAGGAAATTGCACATGAAGCCGCATTGCCGGAAAAGGACTTTACCTGGCATCCTGTTACAGCCAAAGTCGGCAACATCCACAATCAGGGTGAAGCGCTTATTAAAGAGATCAAGCCTGACTGAACAGACTGATGAGGTGAGAGATTTACATAGTTTCCCGCACCGTTTCCCGTTATAAAAACAGGATCACTCGTTTCTTAATCTGAGAGCGTTTATTTTGCAGCAAGACACTATGCGGTTGTTTCTTCGGCCAGTCACCCCATCAGATGCCGATGATCTTTACAGGATCTACGGCGACCCTGCGACGAATACGTTTAATCCCGCGGGCCCTCATCCGGATATCCATCATTCACGGGAAGTGCTATCGCGCTCTATCCGTCACTGGGAATTGAATGGCTTCGGCAGTTGGGCTATCTCGCTTCAGGATAATCCAGAAAGAATCATCGGTTTTGGGGGATTGAGCATCAGAAGCTTTGCCGATATCACGATCAATAATCTGGGATATCGTTTCTCTCCGGAATCCTGGGGGAAAGGACTGGCGACGGAATTTGCGAACTATGCAGTTAGTTATGGGTTCGAAGAGATAAAACTGGCTGAAATTTCTGCAGTCGTAAGAGCGAATCATCTGGCTTCACAAAAGGTTCTGATTAAGGCCGGACTTCGTCATACCCGGGATATTTATGATTTGGAAAATGCGCCCGCAAGCATGCTGTTTACCCTGAGTCAGGATGAATGGAATCAAAAACGGGGGTGAGGAGGATATATCCTGTCCTGTCAGTACCTATCGTTTCAGGTCAATCAGTGCGAGCTTTAGATGATGCGCTATAAAGTTCGCTCTCAGCGCGCTGTAGCGTTGAGCATCGTTGTTACAGAGTGATGCTGCTTCACGCTTTATCTCAGCATAGGTTGCTGCGATATCTCTGTTTTCTCTGAGGTAATCACGGAAAGCAAGGTGCCTTATTATCTGTTCGTCTCCAGCTGCAAACGCATGCACCTGATGGCTACGCCGTTCCCCACCCTTAATAAAATATCTGCGGCCTGAGATTCCGTTCTCACCACGAGGACACTTCTATTGTCAGTCATCTCAAATGACGCTGAAGAGTCTGTTAAATCCGTGGTGCCACAAGCGAAGCTGGAATAGTTTTATCCGCATTCAGGCGACAAGTTACGAGAATAACACTCACTGCCTTAATGGCATCCGTCAGGGATTTACCCTTTACTCAGCCCAGGAATCATCGCTTCTTACCCCTTTCATTACTGTAATTTCTTTCCCCGCTGCCGATAACAGATCCAGTACCAGCGAGCCATAGAAGCGGAACGTCGGTGATAACCTATTAATTCAAACATCGGGGTCTCCTATGTATCGGAACAAAAAAATAAAATTAAGCGTCATGCTCACTGCAGCATTCCTCACAGTCATTTTAACGGGCGTTTTTGTGACAGGATTTGCCGGGTTTAAACTCAATACGGCCAGCGATCAGCAGGAATTGACGCGCGCGCGGCTGGGCGATCTCCAGGCCTTGCAGACGCTAAAAGATAATTTAACTCAGCAAACTGTCCTTTTACTGTCCGTGGCTTCAGACACTCAGCCTCAGGCAGAGGCCACTATAAAAACCCAGTTCTCTGCGTTGCAGACCAACAGTGATAATACCACTGCGCATTTCCGGGAACTGATCAACGGTGCCAAAAGCATTCCGGGGATCAATCTTGCTGAAGTAGAAGAGGCTTCCACGCAATTAAATAAAATTGAAGTGGCAGCGGGTCCGCTTCATCAGGCAGAGCAAAACCTGTTTAAGCAGAACGCCACTCCGTTCCCGGAAAAACTCCGTGGTGAACTGATCCCTGCGCTTTCGCACTACCGCAGTGCGGTAGATGGGATGGTTGATTATCAGGCGCGGGTAACGAGTAAAACGGCGGAAACGTCCACGCAGGCGCTCTCCGGTGTTTATATGACGCTGGCAGGCCTGACCACCCTGTTTGTTGTGATGGGATTTGTGATGAGTGGGCTGATTACCCGCTGGATCAAGGCTCAGCTGGGTGGCGAACCTTCTCATGCGCAGGGCCTGGCCGCTGCGATTGCGGCGGGCGATCTGACGACAAAAGTGACCCTTCGTCAGGGGGATACCCTCAGCATGATGGCTTCTCTGGATAGCATGCAGAGCAATCTGCGTGACCTGGTCTCGCAGATTAAAGATTCTTCCGCTTCGGTCGCCATGGCGGCTGATGAAATTTCTCAGGGCAATACCGAACTCTCTTCCCGTACAGAGCAGCAGGCCGCCGCTTTGCAGGAAACCGCCGCCAGTATTGAACAGCTCACGGTTACAGTGAAAAGCAATGCAGCGGGCGCGCAGCAGACTGCGGATTCAGCCCGTGAAACCGCTGCGCTGGCGCGTTCGGGTGAACACGATATGCAGCGCATGTCAGAGACGATGAATGATATTTCAAAAAGCGCGGTGAAAGTCCGGGATATCACATCCGTTATCGAAGGAATTGCATTTCAGACCAACATTCTGGCGCTTAACGCGGCAGTCGAAGCAGCGCGAGCGGGCGAACAGGGTCGAGGTTTCGCCGTCGTCGCGGGTGAAGTCAGGACGCTGGCGCAACGCAGTGCAACGGCAGCCAGAGATATTAAACATCTGATAGAAGAGGCTGTGGCGCAGGTCGAAAGTGGTGTTGTCGTGGCAACCGGCACCGGCAAGAGCATTCTTGATATCAATGCGATGGTTGGAAAACTCGCCGTCGCGATGGATAACATCTCACTCGCCTCAGCTGAACAGATGCAGGGCATTTCACAGGTCAGCATCGCAGTGAACGAGATGGATGGCGTCACGCAGAATAACGCCGCGCTGGTTGAGGAGTCCTCTTCGGCATCACAGTCGCTTTCAGCCCAGGCACACGCTTTACGTGAAGCAGTGAATGCTTTTCGCATTTAAGTTCATGCGTGTAGCTCACGGCGAAAGACGTGGGTGGAGAGCATCTGAGCTGTCCGGGTCATAGGTTTTTACATTACTGAAATGTATGACCGGGAGCTATTTCTTGCCAGTAATGATGGCTGTCTGCTGTGCGTGAAAAGCAGACGTTGACGCAGTATGGACTCGTTATGATAAGCCCACCTCTGGTGGGCTTATTGCATATCGCATCAGCCTGAACCCCCCCCAGCTAAAAAAAATTAAAATTTTTTGCATCCGTTTTCGCTGCTCATTCGTATTAACAGATAAGGGCGCTCTCGCCCTGTCCGTTAACTCAATGAGGGAAGTGAAAATGAAACCATTCCTGCCAACTCTGATTTTTTCTGCATTAGTCTTCAGTGGCGCCACTTACGCGGCGAGCATGGACAGCGACACAGTGATGGTCGGCGGTGCCGCCATGTACCCATCGAAAAATATTGTTGAGAATGCTGTTAACTCGAAAGACCACGCCACGCTGGTGGCCGCCGTTAAAGCCGCCGGTCTGGTCCAGACACTTGAAGGTAAGGGGCCGTTTACCGTTTTTGCGCCCACCAATGCCGCCTTTGAAAAACTGCCTAAGGGCACCGTCGACTCCCTGCTTAAGCCAGAGAATAAACAAAAACTCACCAGTGTCCTGACCTATCACGTGGTTGCAGGAAAACTGGACATGAAAGCGCTGGAGAAAAAAATCAAAGCGGGAGGAGGCAAAGCCGAGCTGAAAACGGTGAATGGCGAATCACTGTGGGTGATGGCAAATGGCCCGCACAATATTCAGCTTAAAGATGCTCAGGGCAATATTGCCAGTATCACCACGTATGATGTGAACCAGAGTAACGGTGTGATTGACGTTATTGATACCGTGCTGATGCCGTAAGGCGTTACCTATACTGTGTGTAGCCACTTATCGCGTGGCTACATCTTTCACAGGGAAGCCGATGACAAAAAATGTGCCCCATATTCAGGCCGATTTAATGAATCAGATAGCCGTCGGCGATAAAGCTGCTCTTGAGCAGCTTTATCGCGTTCTGTCGCCCCGACTCTATGGGATCATTCTGCGAATGGTGAGACGCCGGGACTGGGCAGAAGAGATCCTTCACGATACGTTTATCCAAATCTGGCAGTCGGCTAACTATTACGACGATAAGCGCAGTGAGCCGCATATCTGGCTCAGTCACATCGCCAGAAATCGGGCGATTGATTTCCTTCGTAAACATGAAAACAGAAGCTGTTCCGTGGATGAGATCAGCGAAGCGGAAGCAGGTTTCCAGACGCCACTTCCTGCCGATGCGAGTCATGCGGAGGCGCGTCGCCTTCAGCACTGCATGGCGCACTTACCCTCTGAGCAGCGACAAAGCATTTCGCTCGCCTATTATCGTGGCCTGTCACAGAGTGAGATTGCGCTCTCTATGAGTCAGCCTGAAGGGACGGTGAAAAGCTGGATCCGTCGCGCGTTAACCCATCTTCGGGAGTGCATAGGCATATGACTGGTCAGGAACAACATGATCTCACTGCGGCCGAATATGTGCTTGGCCTTACCGACGATGAGACCCGTCATCGGCTGGATAAACGGCTCAATGACGATTCAGTATTTGCTGCAGAGGTGCTGCACTGGCAGAAAGCGTTCAGCGGCATTGACCTGCTCACTCACGCCGTTATCCCGCCTTCTGCGGTCTGGCAGCAGATTGAGCAGGATCTTGGCCCGAATACTGGCGTTTCTGGCACGACATCAATCCGCAGGCATCCTGGCTTCTGGCTCGGCTGGGGCCTGGCGGCGGCAATGGCTGGCATCCTCATTTTCACCCATTTAAGCAACCCTGATGTCCCACAATCCCTGCAGCTGATTGCGGTACTCAGCGGCGCACAGCCCGATGCACAGTTTGTGGTGAATCTGGATAAGTCAGCTTCACTCCTTCAGGTTTCGGCGCTGAACATCACGCTGCCAGAGAATAAAAACCTGCAGCTCTGGCTGATCAGGGGCAGTGCTGCGCCACAATCTCTGGGGCTGATCAATCACCGCGACAGTAACGTTTTCCGGTTACCGCCTGGCGAGTTAGATAATCAGACGGTACTGGCGGTAAGTCTGGAGCCGGTGGGAGGTTCCAGGCTCAGCGGGCCGTCCGGTCCGGTGATTTTCCAGGGCAAAGTCACGTTGCTTTAATCTTCAGGACGCGGGTTCTCGGGCCGGGATTCAGCGGAAAAGGGGAGTGGATGGCTTTTCGAATGGCAGGCCTCCATGCCCTTGCCTTAACCTAATCAGGGGGAATGACAAAAGAATGGAAATCAGAACGGCGTTGGAGTCTGATGCGGCAGGCATCAGTGAGCTGATACAGCTTGTGTCTGTGCAATGTAATTTTTCAGAGACAGAGCCCTGTCCGCAATGGTTCATCGACAGCACAAAGCCCGATGTGCTTCAGCCGTTGATTGTTTCAGATGACTATCTCTGGCTGATTGCCGTGGAAAGGGGTGAGGTGACAGGCGTACTCACCCTTTTCGAAGGCAATTTAGTTAAATACCTTTTTGTACATCCGAAATTTCAGCGAAAAGGGGTAGCGAGGGCACTCTGGCAGCGGGCGATTCCCGAACTGCGTTCAGAAATCAGCGTACGGTCTTCACTCCTTGCCGTCCCTTTTTATGAGAAAAGGGGATTTAAAAAAGTCGGGGAGGTCAAATTTTTTAACGGCGTATCATTCCAGACAATGATCGCTCAGCTCTGAATTAACAAAGAGATTTTTAAGTTCTCTGTTTCCGAAATAAAACGGCCCGGCCACGCATTTATCAAACCAGCTTTGAGGGTGAGCGGAACCGGGCCAACCCGCCTTATTTATACCCGCGTATATTCACTGTCTTCAACTCACTGACTTTTTGCGCCATCGCTGCCCGCTAATGCTATATCGGGCGCGTGATTTGCAGCGTTTTTACACTTCATCAGACTCTTTTTACGCCTTTTTTACAGGCCGTTCGGTTTAATTAACGGCACCGGGCATTTACGTGACAACGTTACACGATGGCGGTCACAACCCGATTTTGCAAAAAGCGTCTGCAGGCATTAAGTGGACAGGGTGCACATTCATGAGTGGTTTTCTCCAGTTTATTCTCCGACCTCCTATTAATAGCGGCTCGCTGCCAGGCACTGGTGCCTCTCCGCAGCGGGTTCTTAAGGAATACAGCATGTCAGGCCTTATTCTTGTTTCGCATAATCAATGTCAACGTTCGACGCTTACTGCAATTTATGACGGCATCCTTTCCCGTCAGGGAGGCGTCTGGATTAGCTGGGATGGTGAAAGCAGGGTGATGCCTCCGGATGCGTCAAGACCCTACGCCGTGCAGCAGATGGGTCAGTATGAAACCGTGACCTTCCCGTATACGCCTGGCGAGCTTAATGAGGGGTACCACAATTATATTCATAAAGGGCTCTGGCCTGTTTTTCATCAGCGTCCGGACATGGCTCGTTTTTCCGCCAGCGGCTATCAGGAATATAAAAACATCAATAAAGCCTATGCGCGCGCCATCTGCGAAAACGCCGCACCCGACGATGTTATCTGGATTCAGGATTACCATCTGCTAGGTTGTGCCACCTATATCCGTGAAGAAGGATTGACCAACTTAGTGGGTATTTTTCTGCATCAACCTTTCCCGGCTGGCAGAATGTTTGAAACCATACCCGAATGGCGCTGGTTCACTGACTCTCTGTTATGTTGTGATCTGATTGGCTTTCAGACCGTGCAGGATATGAATAACTTCCTGGTCTGGCTGGAGAGCGAATTCCGTATAGAACGGCTGGAAGCGCAAAGCTTTCGTGTTCATGGCCGGATTATCAGGGTGGGTGTGTTTCCTGTCGGAATAGATCTTGACGATGTCCAGTCTCTGCGTGATAGCAACAGCTGTGCTTACATGGAAATGCAGTGCCGCGAAAGCCTGCCCGAAAATACCGTGCTAAGCGGCGGCCATCTTGATGAGAGTTCAGGTCTGCCTTACCGGATCAGCACTATGGAAGTGTTGCTGCGAAAACATGATTGCTACCAGAAAAATATCACGCTGTTGCAGCTGGCGCCTCCTGCAGCCGGACACGCACATGATGCGTCAGAACTCGGTCACGCTCTGGAAGCACTGTGTGGGGAGCTTAATGGCGTGCATGGCACAATGAACTGGTATCCGGTGAACTATCTGACTCATGGCTACAGCCGCGAAGAGCAGGCTGGCATCTATCGTGCCTCACGCGTTGCGCTGGTGACGCCGTTGATGGCAGGCATGAGCCTGATGGCCAAAATGTATATCGCCTTACAGGACCCGAAAAATCCCGGGGTGCTTATCCTCTCGCAGTTTGCCGGTGCAGCCGGGCAGATGGAGGGTGCCATCATCGTCAATCCTTATGATCCTGATGCAATGGCCAGTGCGGTACATCGTGCATTGCAGATGCCGTTACACGAACGGCGGTCTCTGCATGCCCGTCTGATCAAGGGACTGCATATGCACAACAGCCATCACTGGGCTGAGTCATTTTTGCGCATGCTGAACGCTGAGCCAACTGCCCCGGAAGCCTTGCCGTCGCCTGCCTTTTTTCCGCACCTGAGCAGTAGCCGGGCGAGGTACTGAGGTTTATAGGTTAAAACGGCGATTTTAAAAGGGATGGTGTGGACGTCAAACAGCATCACGCTGATATAGAGCGGGGCAGGTAAAAATTTTACCTGCTTATTCATGTGCTCTTTGAATTTGCACTCGATAATATGAGGTTAAGGTTCTCATCGAACGAAGGCGTCACTACAGGTCTTAGCTTCCCGTGAGGGCAGCTATTCAGGTTCGTTCTGTCATCACGTTACGCAGTTCTTCCCTGAGCCAGCGCAGTGACAAATCGTTATCAAGCCGTTTATGCCAGAGCAGTGACAGGGCTATTTCCGGTGTTTCAATGGGTACCGGGCTACAGCATAAACCGTAATGCGTCACCCACTCATCCGATAGCCCGGCGGGAACGGTGGCTAACGCGGGTGCGCGCGCCAGCAGCGGAGGCAGAGAGGAAAAATGTGGCGTCACGTAGCGAATCGAACGGGCCTTTCCTGATGCCGCAAGCTGGTCATCGATGGCGCTCCAGTTCGCCCCTCGATAGGAAACCAGCAGATGATCATGCGCCACATAATCCTCCAGCGTCAGCGGTGCATGCAACGAAAGCTGTTCCGGGTGCCACAACGTACAAAAGTTGTGTGACACAATCTTCTCGCGCTGGAGTGTGGCGGGTGTGCTCTCGCCAACCGAAATGGCAAGATCGATCTCGCCACGCGCGACCAGTTCTGCATCCCGGAAGGGATCGCTGGCCGTGACCTGAAGCGTCACGCCGGGAGCGGTGCGCGTGATGCGCGCATACAGTCCCGGCATCAGCCAGCGTTCAACCCAGTCGCTCATCCCAAGCCGAAAAACATGTGTCGCCTCAGAAGGCGTGAAGGATGCTGGCTGAAACAATACGTTCTGCATCTGTGCCATTAACGGGCCCAGCTCAGCGATCAGCGCTTCAGCACGCGGGGTAGGCTCCATGCCTTTCGCCGTGCGCACAAACAGTGGATCGCTGAACATGACCCGCAACCGGGCCAGTGCATTACTGACCGCTGGCTGACCCAGATGCAGCTTTTCTGCCGCACGCGACACGCTGCCTTCCCGCTTCAGAACCAACAACACCGTCAGTAAATTCAGGTCGATTCGATGAAAATCATTTTCTCTGATAGTGAGCATCAGTTTAATCAATTTGAGTGATACAGGTTGAGTAAGGATACTGCCCACCACGTTGTGATGAAACTTTCTGGAGAGATATTTATGAAAATTTTACTGATGCTGGTGGCTTCTCTCATCGCGTTCAGTCCGGTCTATGCTGCCGAACAGACCTCTGCGGGGGATCAGCAAGCTCCGGGTTATTACCGGATGACATTGGGGAAATTACGCATTACCGCGGTTTCCGACGGCACGGTAACCGTTCCCCTGAATAAATTACTGACTAACATTTCGCCTGAAAAACTAAACCATGCAATGGCCAGAGATTCGATGACGCCGCAGGCCGAAACATCAATCAATGCCTTCGTTATCGATGATGGTAAAAAGCGCATTTTAATCGACACCGGGGCCGGTGAGCTTTTTGGACACAATGGCGGACATCTGCTGACTAATCTGGCCGCCGCTGGCTATCCGGCAGAGTCGATCGATGCCGTACTCTTAACCCATATTCATGCCGATCATTCAGGCGGTGTATCACGCGCGGGCAAGCCTGCTTTTCCAAAGGCCGAAGTGTTCGTGGATAAACGGGATGTCGATTTCTGGCTTAATCCGGCTAACGTCAGCAGGGTAGAGACTAGTCAGGCCCATACCTTTGCAGAATCTGAACGGACTCTTCGCCCGGTCATCAATGCTGGCCTGCTTAAAACGTTTATGGCACCAGCCACATTACCGGGGGGAATCCGTGCAGAGTCGACAGCCGGCCACACGCCGGGTAGCGTACTTTATCGCGTAGAGAGTGAAGGCCAGACCCTGGTGTTGTGGGGAGATATTATCCATGACAAAGCGGTGCAAATGCCCGATCCTGAAGTGGCCATCCATTTTGATGTCAATCAGAAGCAGGCTATCACTACACGTGAAAGGGTACTGAAACAGGCTGCAGATCAGGGCTACTGGGTGGCTGCGGCGCATATCGCCTTCCCTGGCCTGGGCCATGTTCAGCATGAAGGTAACGCTTATCGCTGGGTGCCCGCTAATTACACTACGCAGCTCCGGCAGTAGGTTTTTAACTAAAAAATGTAATAATATCAGGGAGAAAAGTTTTGATGTGAGTTAACAGGCGGCGCTGACTAATTTTGAGGATGCCAGAGGCCAGGTGTACGGTCCAAGTGACCAAAGCGCTGCTGGATAAGAAGAAAGTTGAGACGCTTAACTGGGTGCCTTATAAGCTGATTACGCCTGAGAATTACCAAAGCTTCTCTGCTCAGAATGCAGGATAATTTCTGGTTCAGAAATAACGTTAACCTCTCCTGTTGTTCACATGAAAGTAAATGACCGCATCTGACAAAAACGGACATGCGCGCGAGTTCAGGACCGCTTTAATTAAAAACGGAAACTGGCGTGCATATATTGTCAGCTTGTGGTTCTGATGTGTTCTCGCTTTATCCCTTTCAGATGCCGTCGCGATCGGCGCAAAATGGTTTGCCGCTCAGATTTGGCCATCTAAGAAAATTTCCCACAACGCTTCTACCGCGCGGGACATCCTCGCTGCGGGTCTGAACAGCCGGATCTCTATGGGTATCCAGAGTGCGCTCTCCTTATTAGCTGCTACGGTAATCGAGCCAGCATCAACATCCGGCGCTGCCGGTGTTTCCGGCAGCCAGGCAACGCCATCTCCGGCTTTAACCATGGCGAGTAATGTAGCAGCAAGATCGGCCGTGAAGGCAATATCCATTCCACGTCTGGCCCGGTTAACCTGTGAGGTATTAGACAGGATGCGGCCCAGACCGGACTCTGCAGAATAGGAGAGGAAAGGAAACTTCTTACCGCCTGACGCATGGAATAGAGGCTCACGCGTTGTCGGATCGCATCGTGAATACGGCTGTAAAACTTCCCGTCCAAGCCGGACGCTGAGATATTTCGACTGATCGAGATAGATGTGCATATGAGGATGGTAATAAGAAAGCAGAAATTGCGCGTCACCTTTCTCAATCATGCGCTCGCAGGCACTTAATGTGTCAGACAGCAGGCGAAATGATCCGAAGCGGGCAATTTTTTCGTTGTTCCGCATCAGTGCCGGAAAAAAAGAAAATGACAGCGCGTGCGTGGCGGAAAAAATAACATCCGGCCTGGCTTCTCCTGCGGCCTCGATAGATTCACTCCTCAGTGTATAAAGCGCACGAATAAGTTCCGGCACCTGCCTGACGAAAACCTCTCCGGCGCGGGTCAGGCTGACGCCCCGACGATTTCTTTCAAAAATTGGCGTGCCAAGCCACTCTTCTAGCGAGACGATTCTGCGGCTGAATGCAGGCTGTGTCACATATCGTGAAGCTGCCGCACGGGAAAAATTGAGTGATTGCGCCAGCGCAATACAGTCTTCAAGCCAGGTTAACTCCAGGTGATGCCGATTTTGCATTACAGGCTGCCTCTTTGGCATTAGAACGGAACCCACGTACTGCTTAGGATAATAGCAGACAGAACAATCAGGTCCTTTAACACTACGCTACTTCATTGTGCCGATGAATACCGATAAACAGATGGCATGACATAACTGATTGCGTAGGTATTTTAGTAAAACAGTCTTTGACTGAGAACTACCGGAGAGATCATGCGCATCCTTGATGTTGTAGAAATTACCAAACCCATTGCTTCCCCTATTCGTAACGCGTACATCGATTTCAGCAAGATGACGACAAGCCTGGTCGCCGTTGTGACAGATGTTGAAGTCGACGGGCGCCGTGTAGTGGGATACGGCTTTAACTCTAACGGCCGTTATGGCCAGGGTGGCCTCATCCGGGAACGCTTCCGTGACCGCATCCTGGAAGCCGATCCCGAAAGCCTGCTGAATGCCAAAGGTAACAACCTGGATCCGCATAAAGTCTGGGCTGTGATGATGAGCAACGAAAAGCCTGGCGGTCATGGCGAGCGTTCAGTTGCAGTGGGAACCCTGGACATGGCCATCTGGGATGCAACGGCAAAAATTGCAAACAAGCCGCTGTTCCGCCTGCTGGCCGAAATGAAGGGCGTTGAGGCTAATCCGCGCGTCTTCGTCTATGCGGCTGGGGGTTACTACTATCCGGGTAAAGACCCTGGCGCACTGCGACAGGAAATGCGCGGCTACCTGAACCGCGGCTATAACGTTGTGAAAATGAAAATCGGTGGTGCCTCTCTGGACGAAGACCGCCGCCGTATTGAGGCCGTACTGGAAGAAATCGGCAGCGAAGCGCGCCTCGCCGTTGATGCTAATGGTCGCTTTGATCTGGAAACCGGTATTGCCTACGCAAAAATGCTGCGTGAATTCCCGCTCTTTTGGTACGAAGAGGTTGGCGATCCGCTCGATTATTCTCTGCAGGCAGCCCTGTCGGAGTTCTATCCAGGCGCAATGGCAACGGGCGAAAACCTCTTTTCTCATCAGGACGCGCGAAACCTGCTGCGATATGGCGGCATGCGTCCGGATCGCGACTATCTGCAATTTGACTGCGCGCTCTCCTATGGGCTGGTTGAGTATCTGCGCACACTGGATGTGCTGGAGCAGTTTGGCTGGTCACCGTCACGCTGCATACCTCATGGCGGCCATCAGATGTCCCTGAATATCGCCGCAGGCCTCGGTCTGGGCGGTAACGAAAGCTATCCTGATCTGTTCCAGCCTTACGGCGGTTTCCCGGACTTGGTAAAAGTTGAAGATGGCCATATTATTATGCCGGAACTGCCGGGTATCGGTTTCGAAGGCAAATCAGACCTTATTAAAGAAATGCGGGCGCTGGCTGAATAAGTTTTCGCTTACATTACGGCATATTTAATGTCACTGCGCCCCTCGTTAAGCCGAGGGGTT
This sequence comes from Pantoea sp. ABR1s, assembly GCF_057812235.1. Taxonomy (NCBI): domain Bacteria; kingdom Pseudomonadati; phylum Pseudomonadota; class Gammaproteobacteria; order Enterobacterales; family Erwiniaceae; genus Pantoea; species Pantoea sp. ABR1s. The sequence continues at coordinate 144,937 of NZ_JBSZSY010000004.1, forward strand.
GCGGAAAAATATCAATCTCTTAATTAACCTGACGCCTCAGGAAGAATAAATTTCTCTGAATCTGAGAGGAGAGGGCGTTATTGAACTGACAAACGGCAGCGTTGTTAATAATTCCTGGTTGAAGGGCTTGCTTTGATTCAGGCACAACATCTTCTTGTAGGTATATCAGCCATCCAATGAATTATCGGCATTCAGATATTATTTTTGGATTAGATATGCACTGGAAATTTTTAGAAATATCAGGCATTTCGAACCACTCATTAACCCTGGTGCCCGGCCTGTTTATCCGCGCCTTTTGCTTTCAGATCGCTCATTTCTCCGTTACATCCTACGGGTAATGAATAAAAAATTTTGACTGATATTTAAAAGAATCTGAAATCAGCATTTCCTCCCCCTGCCACAGTGTTAAATGAGGAAGTTATCATGAGTGAGAAAACTCTCAAGGGTCATGCGCTTATCGGAAATAAACGCTGGACAATTATATTACCTGCCGTATTCATCATGTATACCATTTCATTTTTTGATCGGGTAAATATAGGTATGGCGCTGCCCCATATAAAAGCTGAAATGGGCCTGAGTCCTGTTGAAGCCGGCTGGCTTGGCGGTGCCTTTGCCTGGGGTTACGTCGCCACGCAATTTACCGCAGGATGGCTGGCTCTCCGTTTTGGATCACGGAAAATAATAGGCATCAGCCTGTTTCTGTTTGGGGCCTGCGCAATGCTTACCGGCCTGACGCGTAACTTCGGTGAACTGGTAGCGATCCGTTTCTTACTGGGCATCGCTGAAGGTCCAATTCAGGCCGCCACGGCCATGTTCCTGGCCCAGTGGTTTATGAAGCCTGAAAGGGGGCGGGCATTCGGAATCTGGAATCTTAGCCTGGGTGCGGGCGCGTTTCTGGCCGGTCCGATATCTGGCTGGATCCTTGCACATCATAACTGGCGCATGATGATGGTGATTGAAGGTGCACCGGCCTGGCTGTTCTGCATCATCTGGTTTTATCTGGTACCCAAAAGTATTCAGGCCGCTAGCTGGCTGAGTGCCGAAGATCGGGATTATATCCAGAAAGACCTGGCCGCTGAGCAGTCAAACTACAGGAATGAGAAATCCGATCCCTGGTGGACCATTCTCAAAATACCGGCCCTCTGGCTGATGCTGATCGGCTACTCCCTGCATAGCATGCTCGCTTACGGTTTTACGCTCTGGCTGCCGACAGCTCTCAAAGGGTATGGCACGCTCAGTGAATTTATGGTTGGTCTCATCAGCGGGATGCCTTTCCTGATGACGATGCTGGGCATCTGGTATATCACCCGGCGTTCAGATAAGTACAACCAGGAGCGACGACTGCATGCCGCTATTCCCACCGTCCTCTGTGGTGTGGCATTACTGGCTGCCGCTTTTGTGCCGCTGTCATATTACTGGGCTCAGATAGGTTTGTTCATGTTTGTCGGCCTGACAATGAAGATGCTGGTGCCACTGGTTTACGTCAGGCTGACTGAAATTCTCCCGACAAAGAAAGCCGTCCCTGCGGTGGCTTTTGTCGGCGCATGCAGTAACTTCATTGGACAGTCTGGCGGCCCCCTTGTTGCCGGATACCTCAAGCATCTGGGTGGTGGTAGTGATATGACGCTGGCATGGGGTGTTCTGGGGCTGTTCTCTATTGTGGGTGGCGTGCTGTTTGCCCTTGCCGTGGGACGTGAGGAACGCATCCGGGACTTCAGCAAGGCATTCTCTGTGTCTTCACACAGAGCAGTATCAACACGTCAATAATAAAGCGGAATCTTCACACTGCCATCGAACGCCCGATCGGGCAGGATGCGCGGATCAGCATTAAGCACTCTTGTGCACCTGTGGAATTATCATGCTCATCCCCGGCGTGTATCTCTCTCAATACCTGACTGTTACAGCCCGTACTTCACGGGCTTCAGAATGCCTACAATCCCACCAGCGTGATATGTTTCTTTATTGTCAGCGCTTTATACAACGCTTTTGCCAGCGTGCCTGGTTCCACACCTGATTGAGCGCCCTCGGAATCGGTCCAGAACGATTTGATGCGCAGTATAGTGTTGATACTCGTTACGCGTTCCATTTCCAGCACGGCCAGCACAGGATGGCGCATTTCGCCATGTTCCTCTGTCGCATCCGCCTGGATCACTGCGGCGCGGGATGCCTGACTGTCAAAGATAACGTGGCAGCGTACGCCGTTCAGGTTGAGTATGCCGATGACTTCATAAAGGCACTCAACAGCCTCTGCACTGTAGGATGCGGGCACAACAAACATAACAGATCCTTCTGAAGTGAAATTTAATGAGCAGCCAGCATAGGCGAACTGTAATCAGAGGAGAAGTTACTGTTTTTGAATGAAAAATGTAGAGTTCTAAGGTTACGATAACGCGCGTTATTTTCACTCCAGTTTTCGCTGGTACTATCAATAACTGACGTGTAACCCGATCATGGCGGTGGGGTGCGGATTTGACTTAAGGAAAGGCCAGCAGGTGGCAGGTTAATCGTTCCAGTGGGGAATGTATTTATCTATATGCGCAACGCGTTAGCTGTGTGTTTCAGCCACTTAACAGGATGAACATCAGATTAAGTTTAAGATTTTTCGCGCTCTTCAATCGCTCATTTCTCAATCCGGCCGTCACGTTTAACCGTAAGCCATCAGTATGACATCAGGTGCTGACTCATATATTGTTGTTATCCGTGTAGCAGACCAGTCAGTATGGGTATCAGCTATGTGCCCGATTTTGTCGTACGTGAATCTTTGGATTCGGGGCAACTGAAAGAGGTATTGCCCGGTTACTGTACCAGGCAGGGGTATTTCTCGGCACTCTGGCCGGCCAGCCGATATCTCTCATCGAGAATACGCTGCTTTATCGTTTTTATTGCTGAGTCAGGCCTGTCTCTGTAATCCGTATCGGGAAGTTAATGCTTTCTGAAATCGTATGCACTTTTATGCTTAATTCAAAATCATAAACGTCCGTTTCTGGCATAGAGCAGAGCATTGCCCGTTATATGCAAAAAGCGGATGTTACGTTTATTTGCCTTTATTAGATTATTAAGAGTTATTTATATTGTATGAAGATATTCAATTGGTGCTCATTGAGTCACCTTTTGCTATCGACTAATTCTAAAGCTATAAGTTCTTTATACATTAGGTAAGGCATCATTGGGCTCTTATATACAAAACCCATCCTCATTAAATCAAAGGCGTTGCCAGAAATTCCGGTCGCTGTTCGGCTAGCAATGTAAACCCGGCCAATTCCGGGTACAGCGCACGGCTGACGGTATCCGGCAGCATCAATTCTGTAAAACTCCAGGCCACTGCGATGCTGATACCGGCCACGGACAGCATGTCAGGATGACTTTCCCGCAGCCCGTTCTCCAGCGTCTGCCAGGCACCATGCAGTTGTTGAGTTACGCGATCCACCCAGGGCTGGTGCTGTTTTTCTTCCGGCCTGAGACGCTGTTCGTACACAATCTGCACCGCTTTTTCGCAGGCTGCCAGGGCGAAGCCGGTAAGATGCAGATCCCGGAACTCTTCCACGCCGGACGCTGATGTAGGTGCAGGCGAATGACCGCAATATTTCTCAAGGTAATGAATGATTAGTGTGGAATCGATCAGCACCTGATTATCATCTGTGATAAGCGTTGGAACTTTAACGGCCGGGTTAATTTTCGTTAAGGCATCAAAATCGCCGAATACCGAAAGCGGGCGATGCTCGAATTGAATACCCAATACTTTCATGTAAATAGCAACCCGTCTGACATAGGGTGAATCCAGCATTCCGATAAGGATCATGGCTCTACCTCATATTATGTTGATTAACAAAATCAATTACCTGTGCGGCGACTGGCAAGGGGGCATCTTCCATTAAAAAGTGTCCGGCCTGTTCAAAGATATGCAGCGTGGAAGAGACGATGTCGCGCTGCAAACGCCTTGCATACTCAACGGGTTGCCATTCATCTTCGGCGCCCCATAAAATCTGTACTGACAGCCGGAGTTGCGGCAATTTTTCTGCAAAGTCACTGGTGTAACACTCATTATAGTGCGCAACCTGATGCTGATAAAATGAAGGTTGCGCTACCACACCACAAAGCGGTGCAAGATAACTATCCAGCCGCTGCTCTGTCATACGATCCTTATTAAAAACAGCCATCTTTAACTGGCGACACATCGCGCGGTAATGCTCAGTGGCGGGGATCAGCGCATAATCCGCATAGTGATCCCGCATATCTTTCCATGTGGGCGAAGGCCAGGAATCGTAGCTCGGAATATCCGCAATCGTAAGCGTCTTCACAAGGGATGGGTTGTCGAACGCCAGTCTGAGTGAAATGGCCCCACCGATATCGTGACCAAAAAGATCTGTTTTTTTGAGCTGCCAGTGTTCAAGCAGTTTCAGCAGAAAACCGACTTGAGCGGCAACCGAGGTATCAGCCGTCAAAGGGCGCTCTGACGCGCCAAACCCAGCCAGGTCATACAGATGAACATGAAAACCCGCATCGACAAATACCGGCACCAGTGACTGCCAGATTACTGAGTGTGCGGGCGTGCCATGAACCAGCACCAGAGGTCTTCCTGAACCATGGACTCCGGTCGCAATGCGACAACCATTTATCAGAACGTCGTCATTCAGTAATGGGTTATTAGCGGGCATCGGCTTTCTCCGTTATGTTTGTTTCAGTCAGGCTATCCGTTGACTGAATATGACACCAGTGACATTCTTTCCCGCTGTAATCCTACTTTTGTCATACAAAAATGAACAAACGACTCTCCGTTGACTCACTCAGAGTGTTCCGGACCGTGCTGCAAACGGGCAATATGAGTAAGGCCGCATTACTCCTCAACCTGAGCCAGTCCGCTGTAAGCTGGAAGCTCAGACGGCTTGAAGATCAACTTCAATGCCAGCTATTAACGCGCATCGCAGGAAAAGCCGTTCCGACAGAAAAGGGCAGCGTTCTGCTGCAACATGCGGAAAAAATACTCACTGAACACGATCAAGCCGTAGCCTATTTTTCGCCTTCGGCGCTGCGTGGCAAGCTGCGAATCGGGGTCACTGAACACATCTCAATGACTGAAATATGCGGGGTGATTTCAACCTTCACTCACCACCATCCAGAGGTGGATATACAACTGGTGGTGGAGCAAAGTCATCTCCTGCGTCAGCATTTTTCTGAAGGAAGTCTGGAGATCATTTTACATCAGGATTTCACGGGCACGGCATCGATGGAAGATAAGGTATTGTGGAGTGAAAATTTATACTGGTACGCAACGCCTGCCTGGCGACATGACTCGGATAAGAGCCTGAAGCTTATTACCTGGGGACCGGATTGCTATTACCGTAACCTGGCTGAGGAGAAACTTCGCCAGGCAAACATTCCATTTGCTGTGATGCTGGAGTGTCCTTCAGTAGCAGGTATGCTTGCGGCGATAACCACGGGGCTGGGGGTGGGAATACTCAATCAATACAGCGTTGATAAAGCGATTTGTAGCGTGTCTGAACTTGAGAAATTGATGCCTCTGCCGTCGGTCGATTGCCTGCTACGCCTGAATAAACACCGCGTTAATCCAGCAAGCGAGGCCTTCTGCGAGATGCTGACCCGGCTGATGCATAAAGATTGAAAGTGAAGTGGCTGCAATTAGTTGATGAAAAGAGGCGTTGTTAATAATGTCCGCTTCCGACCAGGCGGACATTTTCCCCATCTTCAGCTAACAACCTGAAACTGAAGCCTGCACCGTTAAGGTTATTTTAGCGACAGGGAAGTATCATCTGATGTCGTAAACTGGCACTAAGGCTGAACAAGGCTGTTCTGACGGTCAATGTTAAAGCCAAACACACAAAACCCCAGTAAATCTTTTGCCTCATCCTCCACCCGCGTAATCATAACCAAATCGGTGCTACCGCCGGGCAGCTTTACCTCAAACGGAGGGTAAGGAAGACCTTTTGTCCTGAAATCCTGCAACCAAAGCAGCTTCTCAGCTTGAGACGGTATCACTTCAAAAATATGGCGATGGGTAATGTCCTGCATTGGCCAGCCAACCCGCGCTGCAAAGGTATCACTTGCGTCAACAATCATCAGTTCAGGGCTTAGAAAACAGATAGAGGTGTCAGGCGCAGCATACATCGATGAAATCTGATGCGCGCGCTGCTCAAGAGACATTCGTGCCACACGACTATGAAATTTACGGCCAGAGCCAGCGGTGAGAAAATTATGTGTTTCTTCAGCCGGGATCGGCCTGCTGAATAAGTAGCCTTGTGCATAAGCGCAGCCGATACCCCGCAACATCTCAGCTTGTTCCTCTGTTTCAACACCCTCAGCAATGACGTCCATATCCAGGCTGCGGCCCAAACCGACTACGCTGGAGATAATTTTCCGGCTATCCTTTTTCTGAAGCATTGAACGAATAAAACTGCCATCAATCTTAATCGTGCTGGCGGGAAGCTGGATAAGCCAGGCAAGGCTTGAACAGCCGGTGCCAAAGTCATCCATAGCAATCATACAACCCATTTCAGACAATGCTTCGAGTTCTGCATGAGCCGTCTCTATATCATCGATCAATGCTGTCTCGGTGATTTCAATCCTGAGCCGTGAAAGGCTGAACTGATAACGTTCAGCCAGTTTTCTTAAAATTTCGGGAAGGTGCTTACCGTTCAGTTGTGAAGGAGAAACGTTTATAGACAGAAACTGGTGTTCTGGCCAGGTGCTCGCTGTCATGAATCCCTGAGCGGCCAGACTTGTCATCAGCTCATTGAGTAACCCATGATGTTCCATAGCCGGAATGAACTCAGCCGGAGATACGATAATCCCTTCGGGCAAAATACGCCGTGCCAGCAATTCAAAACCCACTACATGCTGATCCTCAAGTGAGACTATCGGCTGAAAAAAAGGTTTAAACTCGCCCGACTTAATTAGCTGCTGATAGGCTGCACGAGAATCAGTATCTTTCAATCTTTCATTCATTTAAATATCCTGAAACGTATTTCTGTAAGGCATTAATGACCTGAGCGGGAACGGAATAGAAAACCTTTTTTAAAACCCTGTTTTGTTTGCGGCGGAAAAATTAATCTTTTGCAAACGTCATTTTGCGGAGGCCTTAAATTGTCTATGGTTATTAAGTGCGATACACATAGCTATGATGTCAGTGAGCGGGGAAAGTTCATGAACATAAAATACCATACTTATTTAACTCACGGGTCTGCATGAGGCTGATGGTATCTGGTATGGTAAACCAGAAACAAATTGAAACCAATCCCATAAAAATATCGATTAAGTTAAATAATAAACCCTGTTAATACATCTAATATGATCAGCAGCCAGTTTCTCTTATGAATTGCTGAAGTATACCTATGGATATCAATAAGTAATGTGCGGGTTTTCGCCTGTCAGCAGAAGTGACATGCCACAGCTAAACCACTCATTTAATATCCGCGATAGCCAGCTAGTATAAATCCACAATCGCGTGTCAAAACTAAGAGTAACATTTCAACGTAAATTTCGTTGGGAATCGGAGCGTCGGGATTATAAGGCCTGAAATTTTCCAGATATCATAGACCAAAGATAATTTTGCGCCACAGGATTTCAAAAAAATAAATTTAGCCCGCTGGCGGTGAGGCCCATCCATCACCTCAGCTCCGGTAGTTGTCGCTGGCGAGCTATCTATAGCATCTTGTTACGGTATTAATTCAAACCAGCGACCTTTAACTGAATATCCAGAAAGTTCTGCCGATAACCCTTTCAGGCATATTTTTATGCCTGTATATGCTCACCAGGAGAAATAATGCTGAATTTATTCCGGAAACAGTCCGCCAAAGAGCCGACAACGATGGATATCGCTGAGAAATTTATCGATGAAACGATGGATGTGGATCATAGTGATGCCACGCTGCTGAAATGTATTATGAACCTCAGCCAGAAAGGCTATTGGTATGTTGAGACGACCGATCTTAAAAGTGACGCGCCTGCATTTGTTTCACCTGAAGCACGCCAGCTTATGGGATTGCCTCTGCAGAAGGAGGTCGGGCTCTCTTCGCTGATCCAGATGATCCATGCGGATTTCCGGGAAGCGTTCAAAGGTTTGATAAGTCATACACTCAAACATAGCGGTGATGAAAAGCTGTTACGCTGCCTGATCAAAACTGGCGCAAATACCTTTCAGTGGTTTTGCATCCGTGCATCATACAGTCGTGAATTTACGCCGCCGCGCCTGGTTGCCGTTATAGAGAATACAGAAGAAGAAACGTCACAGTCCCGCAAGTTTGATATTGTCTCCACCCGTTTTGACCTGTCGCGCGAAATGCTTAATGACGGCCTCTGGGATCTGGATATTATTGGCGGAAATCCCCTGAATCCCGACAACGTATTCTGGTGGTCACCGCAGTTCAGGAAGCTGTTGGGTTTTGAAACCATTGAAGAGTTTCCTGATGTGATGGACAGTTGGGCATCACGCCTTCACCCGGATGACAAACAGAATGCGCTCGATGCTTTCGTCAGCCACCTGATGGACTTCAGTGGTAAAACCGGTTTTGATATTGAATATCGTCTTAAACTGCGAAGTGGTGAATACCGGTGGTTTCAGGCCCGCGGGCAGACTAAACGTGCACCTGATGGTACCCCTTTGCGTGCCGTCGGTGCGCTTATTGATATTCAGGGCCGTAAAGACCGTGGCAGACATGAGGAAAGCGAAGTCAGGCGAAACATTCAGACCGCCGAAACCGCAAAAGAAATTGCCGAACTCGTCTCTGAAAACGGGATTATTGCTGCGCAGATCAAACTCATTTCACTGAACGCCAGTATCGAAGCCGCGAGAGCAGGTGTACATGGCCGTGGGTTTTCTGTCATCGCCAGTGCTATCCGGGGATTAGCAGAAAGAACTGCAGATATCACCGGGCACATTTCTCGTCTTCAGATGCGAATAAGTAATTCTGCTAGCGGCATAGAAAAATCGCCTGAACAATAAACATCACACATTGATGAACACTTACCACAGGTAAATACAGGGATGTACAGCCTGTCTTTGATTTACTGTAACCAGAACATCAGTTCAGTTCGCAGTTTCAACCTATGAAAATTCTTCCGGAGCGAGTACACATTTCCGTATGCAAACTGGCTCTGGGAGTTACTCACCACCTCATTGCAGAGAGTATGGCCTTGTCATCTTTTATCAGCCTGGACTTTAAGAAATCATGTGTCTGATAGAGGTTTGTTATGGGCGTTGAGTCAGATTAAAGTCATTAGGAAATGCCAGCCTGCTGGTGGCTGAGGCTCTGTGTATGTTTTATAAAAATTTTCAATAAGGACTGAAAGCTTATCTGAGCTGGCTTTGTGCAGATCTGTCCCGCATCACGTTTGATAATCATCTCGCCTGAATATTACCTGCTGCTCTTCAGCCTTTGTCATAAAACCATGATCAGCGTCTGGCACTTAGCCGCCAGAAGATCATCTGGCGGCATCAGTCACTTTAGAAACCAGGTGTGCGGGTTTGTTTACTGTCCATCAGTTTAATACGGGCATTTGTCCACGATGGGTCATTCATCTCCAGGGATGTGCCTGATAATTTCAGTACCGGCTGCTCAGGATCCGGGCCGCATGCCATGGTTGCCATTTTTCCGGGCGCTTTACACCAAACCATTGGTGTATAAGGTGCATTTGACTGGACACCATATTTTTCAACGGCGGCTTTGGCCATGGCATTTTTATTCTCAGTGGAGTATGGGAGCTCGTAAGAAATCTGAGACACAGCCAGCGCATGTTTCGGATCTGCAGGAACACGGCCTTCAAAATGTACAAGCAGTTTGACGCCGTTTTTTTCGTAAGCAATATACTGTGGCTGCTTATCTCCTGTTACCACATTTAGAGCCGGGTATTTATCAACGTCTAACGATGATGCTGGCACATGAAAGTGCTCAGTCATGGCTTTTACGGCTTCATCATAATCCATACCGGTTTTTACCCCGGCAACATCAAAGGTGATTACATCGGCAGCCCGCAAGTTAGCAGCCTGGGCCTGGGATATAGCCATCATTGACATTAAAAACAGAGAAGCACGGCGCATAAACATATCAAATCCTTTTTTTGAAAAGTGAGTAGCCCGCAAGCTTTCTCAACTGTGGTTCACATCCGGAAGTGCATAATGATAGCAATAGGGTGATGAATAAAAATCATTTTTCTGCCAATGTCAGATCCTGGCACTGAGCAGACAGCGTTGCGCACAAATCAACGTTCACTCAACGTTCACCACCTCACCAGTCGGCGCCTTAACGGTGGCAAAATCAACCTGTTAGCTGTCCGTTTTTACCGCAAATATCATTTTCCTGTCATTTATGTTCTTTACGCTGTCAGCTTTCCCTCATGGATTTTAATATTATGAAAATAAAAACGATTTCTTTGATTATCAGTTGTGCGCTCTCGTTTTCTGGTCTTGCGGCGCAACCTCAGGCTGAGCACTATATCGTCAGTTTTCCGGAAGGTACGCGCGTGAGCTACAGCGGCGCGTTCGCCAGTGCGTTTCCGGATGGTTTGCCGGTGGGAATCGGCTCCGGTTTGCTTTTTACCGGTAAGCAGGGGGATGCGCTCACCTTCGCGACCGTCACCGATCGTGGGCCGAATGCCGACTCACCCGATGTGGGCAAACATGAGTCAAAAATTTTCGTCACGCCAGACTTCGCTCCGCTGCTGATGAATATTCGGGTGCAGAACGGCAAAGCAGAAGCCACGGATGCCCGACCGCTGCATGACGACAAGGGCAATATTAACGGATTGCCGCTACAGGATGGTGTCATCGGCTCAACCAATGAAGTCGCGTTAAGCGACACACTGAAAGTGCTGAAGGGCGATAACCGTGGTCTGGATACGGAAGGAATTACGCCGGACGGGAAGGGCGGGTACTGGTTGTGCGACGAATATGGCCCGTTTCTGATTAACGTTGATCAACGCGGCAAGATTCTGGCGATTCACGGGCCGCAGGCTAATGAAGGGGAAAAATCCATTGCGGGCGGACTGCCTAATATTCTTAAGTGGCGTCAGCCTAATCGTGGTTTTGAAGGGCTTACCCGTATGCCGGACGGGCGCATCATCGCCGCGGTGCAGAGTACGCTGGATATCAACGGTAAAAGTAAAAAGCAGGCGCGCTTTACCCGGCTGGTGAGCTTCGATCCGGCGACCGGGAAAACCGCGATGTATGGATACCCTATCGACAGCCAGGCTTATAGTAAAAACAGCGACGCCAAAATTGGCGATATCGTGGCGCTCGATAATCAGCATATTCTCTTGATTGAACAAGGCAGCGATAAAAACGACGCGATGCGCAACCTTATCTATAAGGTGGATCTCAGTGCGGCTACCGACCTTGCCGCATTCGATCAGCCTGGTGAGTATCCGGAGGCTGACAACGAGAAAGCGCTGGCGCAGCGAGGCATTAAGCTCGCAGCTAAAACGCTGGTGGTCGATTTACGTCAACTCGGCTGGCAGCAGGAGAAGGCCGAAGGACTGGCGCTTATCGACAGTAAAACCCTGGCGGTCGCCAATGACAATGACTTCGGCGTGAAAACGGTCATGCAAAATCCGGTGGAAGGTAAGAAGCGCAAGGATTATCGGCTGAACGAAAAGGGGGAACTTACTGTAGAGGGTGAGCCGGTTGCAACGACGATCGGCGTGAAGCCGCTGAAGAAACCGGAGTCGGACAGCGAGTTGTGGATCGTAACGCTGCCGGAACCGCTGAAATAAACGTTCCCCTTGCCCTGGGCTGTCTGCGCTTAGTGCCTGATTTTCTGTAAAAGAGCAGGATTCAGCCCGGATTTGCCAGCGAAAGATCGGTCTGCGCCTTTTTGTTATAGCGGCCGGCAGCAGACCGATATTCGTTTAAGCAGTTAAACAGCTTTCCACCGCGTTGCGGCATTAAGCGTCACTGGCGAACTTTAAACGTCAGCCTGGCGTTTATTTTTTATTTTTAATGCGATAACCGCTTCCTTCTGCATCCGAGCGCTTTCGATATCGGGTAACCCGGTCAACTACGGCTCAAGTCGCCAGGTTGCAGGGCGTGATTATAACATTGTGTAATAATATGTTATCTGCCTCTTCAACAGATACTCACCACCGTGTAAGTTCTGGGGTCTCATACGCTTGTTGTCCCCGTAATCCGCTGAGGAGAAAGAGAGTGAAAGCAACCGCAATGGCCGCTACAAGTCTGTTAATGCTGATGAGCAGTGTTCACGCTGAAGGTCTGACGACGTCAGCAGATGGTAAAAACCTCGCCGTCAGCTTCGGCCAGCCCACCATCAAACAGGTGCTGCACTACCGAAAAATGTATGACAAAAAGCCGTTTCCGGATGCGGAGATTTATTATTACGACAACGGTACCTATAAAATCATTTCTCAGGGCGAAAACCACTACGGTGTTTACGTCATGCAGGGCAAGTTTGATGATGAAACTTTCACGGTGCGTTTTATCTCTCTGCCTTCTGCTGACTGGGGCAATAAAACGGCTTTTCATCAGTTAACTTTTATCAGGGGTGACGAGCAGAACGTCTTTATTCAGAATGCCATTGTGGATACCGGTGAAGCCATTGCGCAGCAGAACGGCACCTATACTCAGGAAAAAAACACCGTAACCAACCCGGTCTCTACCAGCTGGAAAAACAAATAAGTGTCGGGTGGCAGCGTGTCTGCCACTCTGATTTAAACCCGATGCCTGCCACGTTCCTCGTGCAGGATCATATTGAGTTTTGGCTGGCGGACACCTTCACACATTTATTTTTTTACTCAGAAAATGCATAGCCGCAATTAAATGCCTTATATTTCATAGCCTGATGTACATTTGCCTTGCAGCGCCCACGCCAGCAGTGTGAGTGCGCTGCAACATGCAGTACCGGTAATTTGCCTATGAAGGGTAACTCCTGCTTTTTTTGATACTGCCAACACTCAATTTGTCAGGTCCTGAGGCGCAAATATGGACAGAGTTTCACTCCTGCTGGATGTGCAGGATGTCGCTTTTTCAGTCGGGGATAGGCAGCTACTGAAACCGGTCTCCCTGCAGTTATATCAGGGTGATTGCGTCTTGCTGACCGGCCCATCCGGAAGCGGAAAAAGTACCTTCCTCAAAATCCTTGCTTCGCTGATTACCCCCACCTCCGGGCAACTTTTCTTCAGGAACAGTGATATCACCACGCTGAGAGCAGAGGCCTATCGCCAGCAGGTCTCGTACTGTTTTCAGACGCCGCAACTGTTTGGTCAGACGGTATATGACAACCTGGCGCTGCCATGGCAGATTCGACGTCAGAAACCTCAGCGGGACAAACTTGTTGCTGCGCTGGAAAGCGTAAATCTCTCTCCGGATATGCTGAATAAACCTGTTGAACAACTTTCAGGCGGAGAAAAACAGCGTGTCGGACTACTGCGCAATCTGCAGTTTATGCCTGAGGTGCTGTTGCTGGATGAAGTCACCAGCGCCCTTGATGAAGAGAACAGACTATCAGTACTTTCACTGATTAACCGGATCGCAGCTGAAGAAAAGGTAGCCGTGGTGCGGATTAGCCATGACGTTAACGATATCCAGCAGGCTGAGCAGGTGCTTCGGCTTGAGCCGCCAGAAAAGGAGAATAAGCGTGAATCAGCATAATATCAGTGACACCTCGCTGTTAATGTCACTGACGCTGGTGGCTATAGCGCTGCTTATCAGCCAGAAAGAAAAGCTCGGCATGAGCAAAGATATTCTCTGGAGTGTATCCCGGGCGATAATTCAGCTGGTCATTGTCGGCTTTGTATTAAAGTCGATCTTCGATGTTAATAACAGCTGGCTCACGGTATTGATGGTGCTGTTTATCTGCGTTAATGCCGCGATCAACGCCCGTAAACGCGGACGAAATATTGCTAACGCCTTTACGATATCGTTTGTCGCTATTTTTAGTGGCACCGTTATCACGCTGACGATTCTGGTGCTGAGCGGAGCGATAGCGTTTGTTCCGATGCAGGTCATCCCCATCACGGGCATGATCGCCGGTAATGCCATGGTCGCAGTAGGGCTCTGTTACAGCAACCTGAACCAGCGCTTCAGAGACAACCAGCAGAAAATTATGGAGATGCTGAGCCTTGGCGCATCGGTGAAGCTGGCATCGGGCCGCATCATTGCCGACAGCATTCGTACAGCCATGATGCCGACGGTGGACGCTGCCAAAACCGTCGGACTGGTCAGCCTGCCAGGGATGATGTCCGGACTGATTTTCGCCGGAATAGATCCGCTCAAGGCGATTAAGTATCAGATTATGGTTACGTTTATGCTGATAGGAACTGCCAGTCTGTCAACGATCATTGCTGTCTATTTATCCTATCGTCGTTTTTATAATGCCAGGGCGCAGCTAAAAATATCGGATAGATCGCTGGATTAGCGAAATTGATTGGCGGATCTGAAGGTTATAGCTGGTGAGGAATAAGGGCTGCTATCAGTAAATAGCAGCCTGTTAATTTGTATTCCTGCTATCCGTTCTGGCAGTTTTCAGGAAAGCTTCCGTTTGGGCTGTTATAAAAAGCCCTCTCTGGCTCGCTAAAGCAGGGGCAGGCTTGTAGTGCGAGAGCATCTGCCAGAATAGCCGATGCAATGCTTCTTATTCCAGGCATTGCATTATATTGCACTGCGTTAAACTATCCTCCTCACTTCTGGAGGGAATCATGAATAACAGCAAAATCGTCGTTTCTCTGGTTATGGCCATAAGCATTTTTTGGGTTGGCGCGTCTGAAGCTAAAACATCGAAGCAGTCCGATGACCAAATCCGACAGCTCATTATCGAAGATTCAATCGCCTCTTATCCAGGTGTCTGCGCATGCCCTTTTAACGCTGCACGCAATGGCAGTAGCTGTGGCAGGCGAAGCGCATGGAGCAAGCAGGGCGGATATGCACCTGTCTGTTATAAAAAAGAGATTTCAAAGGAAATGGTCGATGACTGGCGTAATAGTCATGATGCTTAAAAAGTTTAGCGTATGAATCTTATAGTCGGGAAGAGTGAAATGGTCAGCTAAGTAAATTGCCTGAATAGCCCGTCATGGCTTAAGTCTGTTGCTATTAATATCGTGGATTAATCATTATAAAACGCGGGCTACCTGCTATTAAATTTCCATATACTGGCATTAATTCTTGATAAATTATCATTCCCGTAACCGGCTGCCCTTAATGCGCCGTACTTTAATAATGCAACAGACTCAGGATGCTCATCACTCAGCGATCACCGGACATCATCATTGCCCGGTAATCGGCTGATTTACATCGATGCTACAACCTCAGCTTATTTTTGAGACTGCTGATTTTGCTCAGCCTCTTTCTGTTTTTTCTTCGCCATATGATGACCGACTGTGCAGCCCGCTGCGGCACCGGCCACACCATGATGAGCAACATGACCTGCGACGCCGCCTACTGCGGCTCCCTTAAGACAGCCCTGGGCATTAGCCTGTAAATTCACCGACAAAAACAGTCCGGTAGCAATAACGATAACTGATAATTTTTTCATCACTTAATATCCTGATAGTTAGTTATAGTTGCAGGTTGAACCCGACAGAGCATAGCCGCACTCTGGGGTGTTTCGCTGGCCGGGATACAGGAATCACGACATTAGTTACCTGTCGTTACGCTTTCCAGAGGGAATGTAAGTATTTAATGCCATACCCGTGAGCCAGATACTTTCCGGCTCGTTAAGCGGCAGCCAGAGATCAGCATTGAGAAGATAAAACGGGGAGAGTGTAAACCGGAGGTTAGTCGATGAAGATAAAACAGCGCCTCCACCGGGAAGCGCTGCTGCAGATCAGAAGGACATTGTCAGCCCGGCATAATAAGCGCGTCCCGGTTCGTTATAGGTTGATGCACCATCAGCTTCGCGATATAGCTGTTTATCCAGCAGGTTATTAATCCCGGCATTGGCACGCAGATTTTTGGTGATGTCATAATTAAAATTGACCCCAAATACTGAATAAGCACCAACTTCGCGATTCGACATTGAATTGTTTTCTGTGCGGGATTCCGCATACTGGCGTGGTTTCTGACGGCCATACATCGTCCAGTTCAGATTAGTGGAGAAATCCTGCGTCACCTGCCAGTCCAGCATTGTATTGATCGTGTATTCAGGAATAATCGACAGCGGATTGCCGGTCTTTTTATCCTTCGACTCGATCATATAAGTTGCGTTAGTCCGCCACTCCAGCTCGTCACTGACCAGCGGGATAGTGAAATTGCCTTCCAGACCTTCGACTACCGCTTTGCCGCCGTTACTCCATTGCAGGATATTGTTGCCATTTGAGGCGTAACCCAATACTTCCGTCCCTGAGACGATTTTGTTTTTATAGTCATTGCGGAACCAGGTGATACCCGCAATATAGCCATCCTGACTGAACTCGATACCCAGCTCTTTATTTACGCTGACTTCAGGATCGAGATTTTCATTGCCCAGCAGATAGCAACTGCCACGGGTAACGTTGATCGGACAGCCATTTCCCCGCGTCGCCAGTAAATAGCCTTCGCTGGACTGATAAAGGTTAGGGGCTTTAAACGCACGGGCGATACCCGCTTTCAGGGTAAAACTTTCTCCCAGAGCCTGAGAAATATTGAGCGACGGACTCCAGTTCGCACCAAAGGTGTCGTGATAATCAAAGCGCAGACCGGGGATCACTTCAGTGCTATCGGTCGCAGCAATATTATCTTCAAAATAGAGTGAGCTCAGCGTTGCGCTGTTTTTACTGTTGCGGCTGCCAGCATCACCACTGACACCGTCGATGGATACGCCAGGCGCACTGGTGCCGTTCATAGAATTTGGATCGTTCAGCTCATCACGGTTCCACTCGGCTCCCAGCGTAACGGTCTGTTCACGCAGCAGTTCCAGCGGGAAGCTGACTTCGCCTCCTGCCCGGTAACTTTCAAAGCGACTGGTTGAGAACGTGTTGCTGTTGATCCGGCCTTCACCCGCACCCGCCGTGCCTTCATTCAGGCGGGTGTTATTGGTTTTTTCATAGTTAAAGGTGAGCTTAGATTGTCCCCAGTCCCAGATGCCATTATGCGCAAGGCCCCAGGTCTGACGATACAGACGGTTGGTTTCTGAACCATCGAGAGATTCGATCAAGGCATTACCGGCACCGTTGCTGTACTGGGTATCCCCGGTGTAAATGTTGCCCTGACGGCTGTATCCGTAACTGAAATCCAGCACCTGTAATGGCGTAATCTTCCACGACAGCACACTGTTGATGTCTTTATTGCGAACGCCTTCGCGACCGGCGGCGCCGGAGCCATTGTGCGACTGGTTAATGTCGAAAGCATCGCTGTCGGTTTTGTTGATGTTGCCATAGAGCCGCATGGTCAGAGCATCGCCCGCCAGCGGACCACTCAGGTTAAAGTTAGCGCGGCGGGTTGCGCCTTCTTTATCATCTTCGGGCTGGTTGGTATAAAGCGACAGCGATCCGCTCCAGTCATTGGTCGGGCGTTTGGTAATGATATTAACCACGCCACCGGCCGCGCCGGAACCGTAACGCGCTGCCGCCGGTCCACGAATCACTTCAATCCGTTCAACCATTTCTGGTGGTACCCAGTTTGAGTCACCGCGGGAATCGCGCTCGCCGCGCCAGCTATAACGCACCGAATTGCGCGAGGTGGTCGGCACACCATCAATCAGAATCAGCGTATTTTCCGGCCCCATGCCGCGAATATCGATCTGACGATTGTTACCGCGTACGCCGTTGGCGCTGTTGCCGGTAAGGTTAACGCCTGGCATTTTACGGATAATGTCGGAAAGGTCGTTGACCGGCGGGTTTTTCTCAATGTCCTGCGAGGTGATCACCGAAACGCCAGGCTGCTGTTTCAGCTCCTGTTCAGCAGTGACCAGCATCGTCTCATCATCAGCCAGCTTTTCTGTCTCTTCCTGATTAGCGCCGTTAGCAGAGGTACTCAATAAACCGGCCAGCAGTAGCGCAACAGGGCGCTTATGGACACGCATGGTTACATTCACTTAGAAAATCTCCCTGAAGTATTAAGGCATGTAAGCAAATGCGTATGATAATGATAATAGTTATCATTGTATATCGCGGTAAGCCACCTTTACATTCCATAACAATGGGCTATTTATTCGCCATAACCGTGACCAGAAGGGAGAAGTGACGTTAGTCTTACTTGTTAACCATCACCCGAAAACTTCCTCAGATTTCATCAGAACGCGTCTTTGTGACTCCAGACTTATTAGGTCTGGAGTCATAGATAAACAATGGATAGAATGGCCCGCTCTGCAGTGACAAACAGGTATAAATGTGACCCCAGATCTGACACAGATCCCTGCGCGTTCAGCCCACGTAGGCCGCCATGTATTGCTCTGGCTGGAGCAGGTTAAAAAGGCTTCACTTAGCGAGCTGGATAATTTTGGCGATGAAGGCACGGTGGAGCAGGTGATGAAGGTCTGGGTAAAACTCTCGCTGCTGATCAGTCGGCGTCGTCCTGAGATCGCCATCTCCTCATTGCTGAAACATGTCCTGCCGAACATCGGTTCGCAGCCACTCAAAACGCTGAACCGCTTACGCCTTAACCGGCTCTATAACATTCTGATCGCCGACGGTAAAAAAGAGGAGGCGCGGCGGGTGTTCGCGCTGACCAAACAATTTCTTGCCTGGGCCGAGATGCAGGGCTATCTCGATCATTCACCCATAGCTTCAATGAAAAAGCGTGATGTCGCGGGTCGCGCTACGCCGCCGCGCAGTCGGCAACTTACCGATGCAGAAATCTGGGTGTTCTGGCACGGGCTGGATAACTGGGCACTCTCGGAACAGGCGCGCTGGGCGCTGCGTTTATGCCTGGTCAGCGCCCGGCGGCCGGATGAAATTGTGCAGGCGCAGAAAGCGGAGTTCGATCTGCAATTAGGATTGTGGATGCAGGGTACGCGCAATAAATCGCAGCGGGAGCATGTGCTGCCCATTTCACCGCTGATGCGTCAATGCATCGAAGCACTGCTGCGCGCCGCCGAGCCAGCCTCACCCTGGCTGGTGCCCGCGCCACGCGATCCGCAACAGCCGCTGTCAAAAGGCGCGATGAATCAGGCACTTCGCCGGATGATCCGCGCTCCCCGTGGGCTGGGACTGGAGGCGTTTACCCCGCGCGATCTGCGCAGGACTGCGCGTTCAAAACTCTCAGCGCTCGACACGCCTAATGACGTCGCCCGAAAAATCATGAACCATGCGCTGGAAGGTATCGATCGGGTCTATGACACTCATGACTATCTGAGCCAGATGCGCAGCGCCATGACTATCTTTTCGGACGCGGTTGAGCAGATTATTGAATGCGAAAGCTACCATCTCCTGCGTCATCGCTATGATGGCGAAACCCTCACGCTGGACGATCTCTCGCTCATGGCAATGTCACGCTAACGCTTATATCGGCAACTGTCAGAAGTGGTAGCGCAGCCAGGCAAAATAGACGTTGCCGTTGTTATGGGTGCCGGGAATATAGGTCATCTGGAAATCGAGATCGCCATAGCCGACAGAGGCCAGCGGCAATAGCGCTGGCACCGGAATATAATCCCAGTTGTGCCGTGCGGTAAAGCCCGCCGTGTAACCCGCGCCCCAGTGAAAATTCTGGTCGGCCAGCGGACGCCAGGTTGCCACCCAGCCATAGCCACCAAAGGGTTCCCATTTATTAAAGGAGTCCTTAAACGCCATTAAGTAGATGCCGTTCCAGTTCCCTTTTTCATCGTAGCGGGAGATACCTCCGCCCGCGCCCCAGGGTCTTTCATTATATTTATTGATATGTTCACGATCGTAAGTGGCACGGTTGTGCCAGGTAATCGCGGGCAGATAAAAGTCGTAACCTTCAGGCTGCTGCCAGGTTGTGGCGACTTTATCACTGAAATTATCCCAGCCCGCACTCACGGTCTCCACAAGTGTGGCGGAGTGGGCTGAAAAAACACTGAAAACAGTGGTCGTTATCAGCGCTTTAAGCATTGAAATTTTGCGCACGTACGAATTCCTGCAATATCTGGTGTTAAATAAAGTGATAAAAGATTTAAGGCAGATATTGTGGCATCAGGAGTGACAACTACAGTTCAATGAACGGCCATTACAGGATTTTATCTTTATCAAAAGTGATGCAGCAGCCCTGTTTCTCTGACAAGTCAGCAGGTGCGCTGACCCCATAAACGCCTCCCTGCCATTATCACCTTGCAGCCGCCTTTCACGTGCAGACAATTCCCTGAAAAAATTCGTATTGTTTGCTAACAAAATCTTGCAATGATAATCGCAATGCGTATATTTCTCATTTGTTTTAGAAGTTCATCACACCCGCGCGCAGGCGCTCAGGGAAAGGTTTCTGGTTCCTCAAACCATAAGCAGGGCAGCGATGTCCGCAGGAAGCATGGTCGTGACAGTGGCAGCATAAAAACATAAAGATAATTGAGGAATTAATGAACGCTTTCGATCTTCAACACCCCGGGGCGACGGGCACCTCTGCTCTGCAACGTCCATTCCGCTTCTCCTTGCTGGCTGCCATCGTCGCCTCGTCGCTGGCGCATAACGCTGCTCATGCAGCAGAGACCGGCGCACCCGCTGCCAGCGATAATCAGACTATGACGGTCAGCGCGTCAGCCGATGATGCCGTAGCCGCTTCGCCCGCCACCGATTACAGCGTACCGGTTACCCGTGCGGGCACTAAAATGCTGGGCACCGTGCGTGATGTCCCGCAGTCAGTCAGCATTGTCAGTAAACAGCGTATGGCCGATCAGCAACTCCAGTCGCTGAATGATGTGCTCGCAAATACCACCGGTATTCGCGGTATCAGTGGTGATATGGATCGCACCAACTACTATGCTCGCGGCTTTATGATCGACAACTACATGGTCGATGGTATCCCTACTGCCTTTGCCGCTCGCTGGAACCTGGGTGATGCGCAGACCGATATGGCAATGTATGAGCGCGTTGAAGTGGTGCGCGGAGCGACCGGTCTGTTAACCGGACCGGGTAATCCATCAGCCGCCATCAATATGGTGCGCAAACACGCCGACAGCAAAGAGTTCGGCGGCACTGTCTCCGCCAGTTACGGCAGCTGGAATAAGCAGCGTTATGTGGCCGATATCTCGGCTCCGCTCAGTGACTCCGGCAATGTTCGTGGCCGGCTGATCGCGGGATGGCAGGATAACAATAGCTTCATAGAGCGCTATGGCGCCAAAAAACAGTTCATCTATGGCGTGGTTGACGCTGACCTGACCGACTCTGCCACGCTTTCGGTCGGCTATGAATTCAGCCAGGTCAATACGGACTCCACCATGTGGGGTGGCGCACCGCGCTGGTACACAGACGGCACGCAGATACATACCCGACGCGGCTACAACACCGCACCTGACTGGGCCTACAACGATAAAGAGAACCGTAAAGTCTTTGTGAACCTGAAACAGGACTTCGACAACGGCTGGAACATCACACTGAACGGCGCGCACAACGAGATGCGCCTCGACAGTAAGCAGATCTATCTTGATGGCTATTTCGATCGTAACACCGGGGCGGGCGTCTCTTCCTATGCCAACTATCCGGTGGTAGGCGGGACCGGTTACAACACCGGTAAACGCAAAGTGGATGCCGTTGATGCCTTCGCCAGCGGTCCTTATGAACTGCTGGGTCGTCAGCATGAGCTGATGGTTGGCGTCAATTACACCCGCCAGGATAACAAGTACTTCAGTACCTTTGAGAATATCTCATCGGAGTCGCTGGGCAACTACAACGAGTTTAACGGTCAGTATCCGGAATCAGCCTGGACGCCGCGTCTGCCAGCCAGCGATACCCAACTGGTTCGCCAGAAATCGACTTATATGGCGACCCGTCTGTCGCTCGCCGATCCGCTGCACCTGATTATCGGTGCCCGTTACACCAACTGGAACCGTGAAACGCCTGGTGGTGAAATGGAAGAAAATAACACCACCCCTTACGGCGGATTGATTTATGACTTCGCTGAAAACTGGTCGGCTTACGCCAGCTATACCTCGGTGTTCCAGCCACAGGACTATCGCGATGCCAGCGGCGCTTTCCTGTCGCCCGTTATCGGCAAAAACTACGAGGCAGGCCTGAAATCTGACTGGATGGATAGTCGCTTCACCACCTCGATTTCGGTGTTCCGCACCGAGCTGAATAATGTCGGTGAAGCAACCACTCAGACGGTTCAGGGGTCAGGTGATGTCGCGTACATTGGCCGTAAAGGCGTGGTGAGTCGTGGCGTGGAGTTTGAAGTCAACGGCGCATTAACCGACAACTGGCAGATGACCCTGGGCGGCACGCGCTACATTGCGGAAAACCGCGATGGCAGCACCTTTAACCCGCAACTGCCGCAGACCAGCTTTAACCTGTTCAGCAGCTATCGCCTGCCGACGTTGCAGCAGCTGACGCTGGGTGGCGGTGTGAACTGGCAGACACATATCTGGAATGATGTCGGTGGCCCGGAAGGCAATGGCACCTGGCGTGCCCGCCAGGGCAGCTATGCGCTGGTTGATCTCTTCGCCCGTTATCAGGTGAACAAAAATCTGTCGCTGCAGGGCAACCTCAATAACCTGTTCGACAAAGAGTATGACACTAACGTGGCCAGCTCCGTAGTCTACGGCGAACCGCGTAATTTCTCAGTGACCGCCAGCTACACTTTCTGATTTGTGTCGTTGTAAAGCCTGTGAAAAACGCCTCAGTTGAGGCGTTTTTCATCACCTCCTGAATCTGCACTCAGGTAAAACGCAGTGCCAGGTTAAAACCTTCTGCCGACTCCACCACAATCGCCTCGGGCTGCACCTGAAAGGCAATTTCACCCTTCACCAGCGCGCGTTTCACCAGGTCGAGATCTTCCGTCTCAAAACCCAGCGCGACCATCCGGGCGCTGCCATCATAGTCTTCCGGCAGCGGGCCAAATCGCTGCTGCGCATAGTCTGCCGAAGCAAAACGAACCGTGGCAACACCCGCGCGCAGGACAAAGGCGCCTTCGGGACAGGCGAGCACTTTAGCGGCCCCAAACAGGCGGCTATAGACCAGCGCTGAAAGCGCCGGATCCTGCGCGACAATCACAAACTCACTGATATTACGCACGCCATTGGGGTGACGCTGCCATGCCGGCTGCCATACCGCTTCGGGCGTCAGATGCTGGCAAAAAAAGCTGCGGCCATTGGGTACCAGCGAAGGGCGAATCCGTACGGTCCTAAAGTGCGCTTCACTCACCGAACCGTCGGGCAGGGTAACCGGACGATGAAAAGCCGCTGGCGGATCGCCATCCAGATCCTGCCGTTGCAGATGCTGAAACTCACTCTCTGCATCGCTGCTTTTCCACACCAGACCGCTCAATCCCAGCGGCGACTGCCAGAGATCGGCGCGCTGGCTCCCTTTGCCCGTCTCATAGCCCAGCAGTTCCAGGTAGTTCTCACCAAAAATAGCCAGGTGATTACTCGATCCCAGCGAGTGATGACCCCGTTCAGTGAGCTGAAAGCCGAGCCTTCGGAAGCGCGCGCTGGCGCTGTCGAGCTGGTCGGCCACGTTAATCACAGCATGATCAAGAATCGGTTGTGGAACCTGAACTGACATAGCAGCACTCCTTTTTTTCGTCATTGCGCCGCCACAATCTGCAACGCGCGTGGCACCAGCTGCGTGAAGTAGTCCACCGCCGGGCCAATCAACGCTTCATCAGGATCGAAGGCGGCGTGATGCAGACCAAATTCGCTGGCACTGCCGATGCTGACAAACGCCCCCGGAACCTGCTGCAGATAGAAGGCAAAATCTTCTCCGCCCATCTGCGGCGACTCAGCGTGCTCCGCGAGATAGCCACTCTGTTGGGCAACGTCCAGCGCAACATCCACCCAGCCTGGCGTGTTAATCAGGGCCGGCGGTCCTTCAGTCCACTCCAGTTCGGCGGTCGCACCAAACCCGGCGGCAATACCCTGAATCAGGGATCGCATGCGGTGCGGGATCTGCGCCCGAATTTCGCCGTTGTGGGTGCGCACGGTGCCCTCCAGCTCAACGCTTTGTGGCAGCACGTTCCAGGTATTACCGGCGGTAAAGCGCGTCACGCTCAGCACCACCGTTTCCAGCGAGCTGAACACCCGGCTCGGCAGGGTCTGCAGAGCTGTTACGATATGGCTGGCAATCACAATCGAATCGATGCCCTCCTGCGGTCGTGCGGCATGGGCGCCTTTGCCCTCAATGCGGATAACAAAGCGGTCTACGTTGGCATAAAACGCACCCGCCCGACTACGCAGCGTGCCCAGCGGCAGGTCGGGCGCGTTGTGCAGGCCGAATATCGCCTGAACGCCTTCCAGCGCACCGGCATCAATCAGCTGACGTGCGCCATTAAAGGTCTCTTCAGCGGGCTGAAACAGAATCCGTACCCGGCCTTGCAGTGTGTCTTCCTGCTGTTTCAGCTGCAACGCCACGCCGAGCATCACGGCGCTGTGAACGTCGTGACCACAGGCGTGCATCACGCCCGGCTGCTGTGATCGCCACGGGCGTTCGGTGATTTCTTCAATCGGTAACGCATCGATATCCGCGCGCAGGGCGATCAGGGGTTCGCCATGACCGATTTCTGCCACGACGCCGGTTTTCAGCCCCAGCGGCAACAGCCGGATCCCGGCCTGCTCCAGCCAGCGGGTAATACGTTCCGTGGTGGCAAATTCATGATTCGAAAGTTCCGGATGCTGATGCAGTTCGCGACGCCACTGCACCAGTTGGTCGGTTAAAGGCAAAGTCATGATTATCCCTGTTGTTCCGGCAGAAAAGGTTCGCCCAGCGTCAGCATCAGGCGATTAGCCCAGGCAAAAAAGGCGGTTGATTGAATCAGATCGAGCAGGGCGAGCGTATCCAGACCCTGTTCACGCAGTGCAGAGAGCTGCGACTGTGTCGGCTGGGCAGGTGTCAGCGACAGTGCTGCTGAGAATGCGATGATCGCCTGCCAGCGCGCGGTGTGTCCGTGAGATAACACCGCGCCGGGTGCGACATTCAGCAGCTTCTGTACCGCTTCATCCTGCTTTGAGAGCTGGCTGGCTTTACGCGCATGGACTGAGGCGCAGTAAATGCAGCCGTTGACCTTACTCACCACGGTGGCAGCCAGTTCGCGCTCGGCGCGTGGCAGCCCTCCTGCGGTATAAAAAATGCCTTTATCGGTCAGGGTGCGCTGCTCCAGCAACGGCAGATTGCGCGCCAGCAGGCGAAAATAGTCGGAGTCGGTGTGACCGAATTTTGCCAGTGTCGCCTGCTCTTCCTCGCTGAATTCCGTCAGCGGTTTTGCCGGCAGCCAGGGCTCCCAGCCGAGTTCCTGTTGCGTAAACGCGGTCAGGGCAGTTTTGCCGCTGGCGGTATGTAAGGCCTCGTGCCAGTGACCGGCGACTACCGGGGCAACCTCACCCGACGCCTCATCGCCCTGTAAGCTGCGCAGACCCGCCAGCAACCGGCTCTGAAAACTGACAAACGCCACCAGCTGTGCCAGTGTGACAATGCCGCGCAGGCTCCAGCCCGCCTGTTTCAAAGCCTCCAGATGCGCGGGAGCAGCAGTAACCGGCTCAAAGGTCAGGCGATGGGCAAAAGCCTGTGCCGCGTTGATCCGAACACTCCCGGCCAGACTCTCCTGTGGCTGGTAGTGCGCCTGCAGGCCGGGTTGTGCATGCCAGCCGGCAACCTGAGCGGCCAGCAGACGGCGCTCCGCCAGCGGAAAATCTTCATCACCCTGGCTAAACAACAGGGTGTAGCTACCCTGAGCATGTTGTGTGGCGGCGTGACGTGTCTGGCGCGCATGGGCCAGTTCGGAATCGGGATCGATATCTGCCAGTGTGGCGATCAAATCGTCAGGTTGATTCATGAAATTCTCCTGTGAGGTTCGCCAGCGGCACGAAGCGCGGGCGCAAGATGTTGGGCAATCAGTTCAATCGAGCGCAGCGTGTCGGCATGCGAAGGCTCAACCGAATGCACCTGAAATGAGATGTCGGTGACGCGCGCCAGTGCGCTGTCCTGCGCCAGCGAGTGCTGCACCTGGTCGATGCCGCCAACATGGGCATCAAACTGCGCCAGCAGGTCATCAAAGCATTCACCGCGTAATTCACCACGATACTGCGCAGCCTGCTGACGAATTCCCGGTTCAGCTACCTGACGGGCATAGCGGTCAGAATCGGCCACGAATGCGGTACGGGATGCGAGGATGCGCGGAGGGGTTCCCGCAGGAAGTGCCGCAAGATAGGCATCGATCAGCGGATTCTGCAATGCATCCAGCGGCAGATCAGGCTGGCCCGCCGGGCGCGGCTGGGTGCGGGACAGCATCAGGCCATGGCCGCCCTGAGCGGCACGGATTGCGCCCTCAACTGAGAAGGTGGCGATCCACACCCGTCCGGCAAGCTGCGGCGCGGCGGGATAGAGATGATTATCAGGATGCCCCAGTGAATCCCCGCGCCAGGCGCTGAGCAGCGTATGCAGATGGTCGGCAAAAGCGGCACCGCGCTCGGCAAAGGTCAGACCAAACGGCAAAAACGAATCCGGCGTGCCACCGGAGCCCAGCCCTATCTCCAGCCGCCCATCTGCCAGCAGATCCAGTACTGCGGCATCTTCAGCCACCCGCAGCGCATTTTCCATTGGCAGGGTGATGATGGCGGTGCCGAGCCGGATGGTGCGGGTCTGCGCGGCGACATGCGCCAGGAAGAGCAGCGGCGACGGCAGACCACCCTCATCCTGATGAAAATGGTGCTGAGCAATCCACGCATTATCAAATCCGCAGCGTTCGGCATGCTGGATCTGTTCGGTGGCCAGCTGATAGCGCTGTTTCGCCGGCACCTTATCCAGCAGCCGGGTAAAAAATCCGAGACGTCGGCTCATGCTGACTCCTTGTGGGTTAAGGGAATAAGCGGAGGAATGGCAGCCATCAATTCCCGGGTATAAGGATGCTGTGGCGCACTGAAAATCGTGACAACGTCACCTTGCTCTGCGACTTCGCCCGCTTTTAACACCGTGACGCTGTCGGCAATCTGTCGCACCGTCGCCAGGTCGTGCGTGATAAACAGATAGGTCAGACCCAGTTCGGCCTGGAGCTGTTGCAACAGGTCGAGGATTTGCGCCTGCACCGTGACATCCAGCGCCGAGGTCGCCTCATCCAGTACCAGAATCTCCGGCTTGCAGATCAGTGCCCGGGCAAGAGCCACACGCTGCCGCTGACCGCCGGAAAGTTCGTGAGGATGACGTGACAGAAGAGAGAGCGGCAGCGCCACCCGCGTGGTCATCGCTTCTACGCGCTCACGGCGCTGACTGCGGCTCAGCCGCTCAAAATTACGCAGTGGCTCTTCAATAATTGCATATAGCGTCTGACGCGGATCGAGCGAGGCAAATGGGTTCTGATAGACAAACTGGATCTTCCGCCGCAGCTGACGCAGCGCCTCGCCGCGTAATCCGTTGACCACGATGCCATCCAGCGTCACCTCGCCGCTGTCTGCGGTTTCAAAACCCATAACGATGCGCGCCAGCGTGGTTTTGCCTGAGCCGGATTCGCCTACCAGTGCATGCGTAGTGCCGCGCGCAACCTGAAAGCTGACCTGGTTCAGCGCCTGCAAACGCTGCTGTTTGCCCAGCGAAAAGCTTTTCATCACGCCGGTTGCCCGGATGGCGGGGGCAGAAAAACGGGCGGTTGCAGATTTAACTCTGGCGGGTCGCTGCGGTGCCGCATCATTCAGTAACTGACGGGTATAAGGATGAGCAGGCGCGCTGATAACCTGTTCAGTGCGGCCCGATTCCTGAATCTCGCCGTGACGAAACACGATAATACGATCTGCGCGTTGCGCCGCCAGCGCCAGGTCGTGGGTGACAAACAGCACGGCGGTGCGGGATTCCTGCCGCAGGTTGTCCAGCAGATCGAGAATGCGCTTTTGCACCGTGACATCCAGCGCGCTGGTCGGCTCATCCGCAATAATGATCTCCGGCTGCAGGGCGAGGGCAATGGCGATCAATACCCGCTGCTTCATGCCGCCCGACAGCTGATGCGGATACTGCTTAACCCGCTGTTCCGGATGGCTAAGTCCGACGCGATTCAGCAGGTCAATCACCCGCTGCTGGCGCTGCGCTGACGGTAATTTCAGGTGCAGTCGCAGGATCTCTTCCACCTGTTCGCCGACCGTTTTCACCGGGTTCAGGGAATTACCGGGATCCTGCGGTACCAGACTGATGCGCGCCCCGCGCAGCGTATCGAAACGCTTTTGCGACCACTGACTGATATCCACGCCGTTGAGCAGGATCTCTCCCCCTTCGCGACGGCCATTTTCCGCCATCAGACCCATTATCGCCTGTGCGGTGGTGGTTTTACCGGAGCCGGACTCCCCGACCAGCGCCACCATCTCACCGGGCTGCAGCTCGAAGCTGACGTTATGTACCACCGGCTGCCAACGGTTGCCGCTGCGATAGCTTAGCGTCAGATTGTTGACCGCGAGTAACGGCTGAGCGCTCATCGGCGTCCTCCTGAAAGTTGCTGGCTGATGCGGTTGGCTGCGAGCACCACAGCGACCACCACCACACCAGGAAAAGTGGTCAGCCACCAGGCGGTAGCCAGATAATTACGCCCTTCAGCGATTAACAGACCCCATTCCGGCACCGGCGGTGGGGTGCCGTAGCCGAGGAAGCTCAGAGTCGACAGCGCCAGAATCGCCTGACCAAATTGCAGGGCGGCATAGGCGATCACCGGCGTCAGCGCATTGGGCAGAATGTGACGCCACAGCACGCTGAAAAAGCGGCCGCCACTGCCGTAAGCCGCTTCGACATACTCGCTGTGACGGATGCGTACCACTTCGGCGCGTGCCAGTCGGGCGAAGCTGGCGATGGAGGCAATGCCCACTGCTAATGCGGCATTCAGGGTGCCGAAGCCGAGTAAAATCAGTACGCTCAGAGAGAGCAGCAACGCCGGAATCGCCAGCAGGACATCCACTGCGCGCATCACAATTGATTCAGTTTTGCCGCCGATAGCTCCTGCCACCAGACCCAGCGCGGTACCTGCCAGCAGTCCGATCGCCACCGCCATGACGGCGGCGGAGAGCGAATGGGACGCGCCGTAAACGATGCGGGCAAAAAGATCGCGGCCAAGCTGATCGGTGCCGAGCCAGTGTCCGGCCTGCGGTGCGAGTCGCTGTGCACCCGCAATTCCTTCAATCGGGCTGGCCTGGGTAAAGAGGGCCGGGAACAGGGCTGCCAGTACGGCCAGCAGCATGACTGAAACGGCGAGCCACAGGCCCGGCGAAAACTGTAAAGTGCGCCTCTTTGCCGCCACGGGTTGCCGCGCAGCAGCGTAATCAACCAGACTCATGTTGCACCTCGTAACAGCTGTAAGCGCGGGTCAAACAGCGGCATCAGCAGATCCACCAGCAGGTTGATCACCACAAAACCCAGCGCAGAGATCATCACCACCGCCTGCAACACCGCCACATCCTGATTGTTCACCGCCTGCTGCGTCAGCTGTCCCAGACCGCCCAGGCCAAACACCGTTTCGGTGATCAGCGCACCGGCAATCAGTTCTCCCAGCAGCAGGCCCGCCACGGTGAGCACCGGCAGCATGGCGTTGCGCAGGATGTGCCGCCACAGCACAGAGTGCTCGCTGGCCCCTTTGGCGCGCGCCACCGCCACAAAAGGCCGGGTTGAAACCTCATCGATGCTGCGCAACAGAATCTGAGCCAGCGGCGCTGAGATCGGCACGGCGACCGTAATAATGGGCAGAATCAGTCCCTGCCACGGTGAGGGATTGATTACCGG
This sequence comes from Pantoea sp. ABR1s, assembly GCF_057812235.1. Lineage (NCBI taxonomy): Bacteria > Pseudomonadati > Pseudomonadota > Gammaproteobacteria > Enterobacterales > Erwiniaceae > Pantoea > Pantoea sp. ABR1s. Next base: position 174,652 of record NZ_JBSZSY010000004.1, read on the forward strand.
GATCCAGCGCAGCTGGAATGAGAAGAGCTGAATCAGGGCTATGCCGAGCCAGAAGGTCGGCACTGAGATAAACAGCGCGGGCAGTGACTGCAGCAGATTACGCAGGCCGCGCAGGGCAGGCAGCCGCGACAGTGTCGCCAGCACGAATGCCAGCAGTGTCGCCAGCAAAAAGCCGCACAGGGCCAGTCGCAGCGTGCCAGGCAGATTGCTGGTCAGCAGTTCACTGACCGGCACGCCCGCCTGCACCGAATAGCCGAAGTCGCCGTGCAGCATCGCCGCCAGCGTGTGCAGATATTGCTGCCACAGCGGGCTGTCCGCGCCATAGGCCTGACGCATCTCAGCAATCTGCTGCGGACTCAGGCCGAGATCCGGATTCTGAAACTTGATCAGGACCGCATCGCCTGGCAGCACCTGTAGCAGCACAAACGACAGGGTAAACGCGGCCCACAGGACCAATACACCCAGGCCAGCACGTTGCAGCAGATAATGACGCATCCTCACCTCCGGTTACTGTTTTTCCAGCCAGGCGCCATAGAGTGCCGGACGGCCTACCGCTTCAAAACTGACCCCTTTCAGCCAGGGCGCACCGGCATAGACCTGCGGCTCTTCGAAGATCGGAATCACATAGGCCTGATCCAACAGATACCGCTGAACGTCACCGGTCAGCTGTAACCGTTTTGCCGGGTCAACTTCAGCGGAGATGGCGACCAGCAGCTGGTTCAGTTTGTCATCGCGGAAGTTTTTCACTTTGTCGCTGGAGCCGCCTTTCTGCAGCAGGTTGTCGCGGTTAGCCGGGTAGAAACTGCTTTTGATCACGTCGGGATCGGCACGGCCGACTTCGGTGACGTTCAGCGGGGTCTTAAGGGGGTCGAGGTTATCCAGCGTTTTGCTGCCGGCATCGCCCGCTTTAACGCTGAGGGCGACGCCCGCCTGGCGCCACTGCTGTGCCACCAGTTGCAGCACCTCTTTGTTTTGCGGCTGCGGCAGTGATTCATAGACGGTTAGCGCCAGTCGCTGGCCTGCTTTTTCACGGATGCCATCGGCACCCGGTTGCCAGCCCGCCTGGTCCAGCAATGCCTTCGCTTTTGCCAGATCAAAAGTGAGTTTGTCCGCCAGATTGACGTAGCCGGCGGCGGTGGTCGCCACGACCGAAGTTGCCTGCGGATAGTTCGGCGAGAAGAGCGTCTCAACCACCTGTTTGGCATTGGTGGCGTGCAGCAGCGCCTGACGCACCCGGATATCGCTGACCAGCGGATTATCCGGACGGAAGCTGAGGCTGTCGTTTACACCACGGGTCGGCGCGGCATAAACCGGGAAGTTCTGATCTTTAGCCTGCTTCTCATCGTAGGCCTGTACCTGACGGATCAGGCCTGCCTGGCCCGCCAGCAGTGCACCGATACGCACGCTGTCTTCCGGCGTCACGATCACTTTTATCGCATCCAGATTGGCCGGACCTTGCTGCTGAATGTTTTTCGGTCCCCACTGATAATCTTTACGCGCTACCAGATCCACCTCCCGACCGAGTTTCTCATCACTGACCACAAACGGGCCGGAGCCGATGATGTGACGGGCATCGCCCAGCTGATCGAAACTGCGCGCCAGGGTACTCAGCGAGACCAGGCCAGAGCCAATGGTGGCGGTGCCCTGCAAAAATCCGGGTGAGGGTTTTTTGAAATAGAATTTCACCGTCAGCGGGTCGATCACTTCGCTGCGTTCATAGTTATTAATCACTTCCGATACCGGCAGGCGCAGCGCTTTATTTCCCAGCCCGTAGGTATCAAAGTTTTTCGCCACCGCGTTCGCATCTAATGGTGTGCCATCGGAAAAAGTCACGCCAGGCCGTAATTTAAAGGTGTATTCGGTTTTGTCGGCGTTGGTGGTCCAGCTTTCCGCAATCCAGGGTTCAACCTGCAGCGTTTCGGGATTCTGCCAGGTTAATTTATCGGTGATCTGATTGAGAATGCCGCCATTAGGGTAAAAGCCGCCGGCAGGCGGATAGAGGTTGGTATGTGCCTGCTGTTCAAGATAAATCAGCGTACCGCCTTTGACCGGTGCAGCCACCGCGTTAAAGGTCAGAGTCCCGGCAAGTAAAGTAAAAACCAGCGTTTGTGCGCGTGGTTTAAGGGGAAATAACGTCTTCATGGTGAATTCCTTTGTTATCAATTGCCTCAGCAGGCGGAATCATCATCGAATGACGCAACACACAGATAAAGTAACGATTTGGTCAAAGCTTATCTGAAAAAAATAAATGCGGGATTGGGTGGTTGATATTAGTCTGAATGGGATGACCTAAGATAAACGTTCAAAGTGTAAATCGGCATCCATTGCCAGAGCAGGGAACCCATGAATAGAGTGTAAGATGAGGCAGTGTTGAAACACTGGACATGCCAGAAAACGCTGAAGTTTTCCATTGCATAAGCACTGCCCCGTTTAGCTAAAATCGTACTTAAGTTATCGATAGACTTTTAAGGAGTTCCTGCAATGCATATTCAGATAAGTCCTTTTTGGCTAAACGTAATCCGGGTGGCTTCATTCAGATCAATGTTTTTTAAAGCCTCAGGTTCTACCCAGATAATCTCCTGAAACTCTTCATTGAAGGTTATTGTTCGGTTTGCGCTCAGACAATCAAAGATAAGATAGATCATATAAATTTCTTCAGTCATTCCATCAGAATAGGTTTTGATTCTGACATCATCCCGAAACGTCCAGGGTGTGATATTTGTTATCTTGAGCGCCTCGCCTAATTCTTCCCTGATTTCCCGCTTTAATGCTTCTTCGATTGTTTCACCTGGCTCCATTCCGCCGCCTGGCAAAGCCCACTGTCCAGGAAAAACACCCCTGTCAGATGCCATTTTACATAGCAAATATTTACCCTCATTTTGAATGACTGGGCACACAATGACTCTCTGTCGCATTACTTCTCCTTATTGATGTTAAAAATTCCAGATCTGAAATGGGCGGTTCAGAAGGCCGATAGTTGTTTTGTCATTTTTCTGGTCATACTTACCGCTCAACAGCTTAGCGAGACAATGCTTCTGACACCGATGTCACAAAAGTGGCATTCCTGTTATAAAAACCAGGAAGCACTCTTAAGAATCCTCAAATCAGAAAGATTATAACCATGGGAATTGTAAGGGTATGGTGCGGCGATCACGCTTTAATGATGCCGTAATCGGATTCTTTATGGTTAGCAGTGCGGGCAAGTACTATATCGCACTGCTAAATATATTCGATTATTCCGTGCACAATTTCCGCTGGCCTGCACGCAGAAAAGCGCTGACCAGAACCAGCCACAGCAGACCGCAGATCAGGTTCACCACACTGAAGCCGCCGGTGCCGTAACTAAAATAGGCGGTTTTGGCTGCTTCAATGCCCAGCGCAATAATCAGAATACTCACCATGCCGAGCATCGCCGCCACGCTGCCTTTTCCGGCGCTGCTGGAAAAAAGCGTCATGCGATAGAGTCCGGCGCTGACCAGCCCGGCACCGAAGCCGTAGAGGCTAATTCCGGCAGTCAGCCACAGATAGCTTTGCGGATTTAGCACGGTAGCGGTTACTGCGATTGCCAGCCCGCAGACCACCGGCCAGGCACCGAGCCGTAACGGCTGTTCAATGGGCAGACGGCTGGATAAGCGTCCCAGCGTCAGGTTGCCCGCAATCATGGCGGCGAAGACCGGCAGCTGTAACAACGCATAGCCGATGCGGCTGAGTCCCGCATCGTGGATTAATATCACCGGCGACAATGCGACCCATGCGATGCAGGGCACAGTGACCAGTCCGATGGCCAGCGAGCCGCGCATCACCTGACGATCCTTCAGCAACGCCGCGTAACCGCTGATAATCGATCGCAGCGACAGCGGTTTCTGCCGGTCGCCTGCGGTTTCGGGCATCGCATACCACAGACCCGCCAGCGCCAGCGCCGCGACAGCGCCAATCAGCCAGAACAGGGTGCGCCATTCACCTACGGTAAGAAAAGCCGCGCCCGCCAGCGGACCGGCCAGCGGGGCCAGCAGGGCGACGTTGGCCATCAGCGCCATCATTTTGATGCTGAGCGATTCCGTAAACGCCTCCTGCACCGCCGCGTAGCCTACCGCGCCAATAAAACAGAGGCTGACGCCCTGCAGAAAACGCAGCAGGACGAACTGCTCAATGCTTTGCACCCAGTGCGTCGCCACACACGAGAGCATAAAAAAGGCCACGCCGCTAAGTAGCACCGGACGCCGCCCGATACGGTCAGAGAGGGGGCCAAGCAGCCATTGCAGCATAATGCCACCGGCCAGATAGGCGGTGAGCGAAGTAGAGACCCACTCCGGCCCGACCTTAAATTCCTGAGTCACCAGCAGCATGCCGGGCTGGATCATGTCGTGAGCGATATAGGTAGCGAACTCAAACAACACCAGCGACAGCGGAAAAATCAGATGTCGTCGGGTCAGTTGCGCGACCGGTTCGAAAGAAACCATTACGGATACCTGCGATAAAGCCATTAAAAAAGCGGCCACCAGGGTGACCGCATAATTTCAGCGTGACGGTGTAACGCTTATCGCCAGCGGGCGATCGGGTTGTTCAGCGTTCCGGCGAACTTGAGGTTCTCAGCGGGATCGGCGAGGTTTATCATCTGCTGGTTATTCGCCAGCTGCAGGCGGTTCAGACAGGAGCGGGTAAACTCCGGCGCGAACATGTCATAGCGCGCGAACTTAGTGGCATGCTCCGGGTGCGCCTGCTGGTAATCCTTCACGCACTGCGCCACCGCCTGCCAGAACTCTTCCTCCGGCAGCGTTCCTGACTGATGCAGGATCGCGCTGATAAAGCGGAAGATGCAGTCAAACACATCGGTGAAGATTGAGAGCAGCTTCAGGTTCTCCGGCACATCCACCGCCAGACGCTGCACGCCTTCCGGCAGCACCGCATCCGGATTCATCACGGCGATCTCTTCGCCGATATCCTTCATGTATGCACTGACCGGCACGTTGTTCTCCAGCAGCATGATGAGGTTTTCACCGTGCGGCATAAACACCAGGTCATGCTGATAGAAGCAGTGCAGCAGCGGGCTGAGATAGCAGGTCAGGTAGCGTTCTATCCACTGCTTCGCGGGCAAACCAGAATCCGCTATCAGCGCAGGCAGCAATGCCTGCTGATGGTGATCGACGTGCAGGAAAGAGGCCATGGTCATCAGACGCTGGCCGGGTTGCAGGCTGGCCGCAGGATTATCCCGCCACAGCGCTGCGAACATCTTTTTATAGGCGGAGTCGCCTTTGATCGCCTGCTCATAGTAGCGGTTGTGATAGCCGACCGCCGCGACTTCGCGCAGGATGCGGAAATCACAGCGATTCAGCCACGCATCGCCAGCAACCAGTTGTTCCAGCCAGCCGTTTATCGCAGGCGTTGTCGCCATATAGTAGGGGGACAGTCCGCGCATAAAGCCCATGTTCAGCACCGACAGGGCGGTTTTCACGTAGCGCTTCGCGGGCTGGCTGCGGTTAAAGAAGGTGCGGATCGACTGCTGCGCCTGGTAAGCATCGTCTCCGGTGCCGAGATAAACAATATCGTGACTGGCGATGTCTGCCGCAAACACGGTCAGCAGCTTGTTCTGCCACTGCCACGGATGCACCGGCATCAGGATATACTCCTCAACCGCCAGCCCTTTATTCACCAGCTGCGCAGTAAACTGCTCCAGGGTGGTGTCGCCCAGTTCATCACGCATCAACTGCTCATAGCTCAGCTCGCTGAGGCTGGAGAAATGGGCGTTGCGGCGATGGACCGCGACCCAGATGAGGTGAACGGGCGCGGCGGCCTCGGGCGCATACGCCAGATAATCATGGGCATCAAAGCCAATACGCCCGTTGTTGGCAACAAAGCAGGGATGGCCTTCGGTCATCGCCGCTTCCACCGTCTGGAAATCGGCTGAGACCAGCGCCTGGCTGTCAGGATTATTCTTCTGCAGCTTATAAACGCTGCTGCACAGCGTGCTGCTGATCTCTTCCATGTAGGTCGCCAGCAGTGCCTGTGTAATACCGATCTCCCCGTTAAACTCCACGATAAATTTCAGCGCATCCAGCGGCAGATCACGACCGTTCTCCTGCTTGCGCAGTGAGCCGGCGTCGATTTCCCAGTGATCCAGCGCCAGCCGCGACGCCCGGAAATGGTAGCTCGCTTCACCGCCTGGCACCGCAAGCTGATAGCTGCCGTCGCCCGACTCCTGTGGCGTAATGATTTTCTCATGCGCGAACTCGGCAATCGCTTTCCGGATCAGCATGCGGTTTGCCTGCGCCCAGTGGTCGCCCGTCAGATGTGTACCGTTCATCAGCGAAGAGGGGGTGTTCATAGTCTGCGACTCCTGCAGTAACGCGTGTTGATAATCTTCCCGCTGACAAAAGGCCAGCCAGGCGGTTTTATGACCCATGTCGATGGTGTGCTGATAGCGGAACCCGGCACGCTTATTCAGCACGTGAATCTTCTCATTGCGCACATCTGGCTCTACCACCACGCGGCGCACCTCGGGGCGGCTGAACATATAGTCCATCACCAGCGTGAAGACCTGCCAGCTGAAGGCTCTGATCGGCTGGCTGGCGGGGGCAATCAGGATATGCATGCCGTAATCATCGGGTGCGGCAGGATAAAATTTGCCGACCTCGTCGTCGCAGGCGCGATAGCACTCAATCAGGCAGACCGGCTGGTCGTTGCAGCAGCCAATCAGCGCAGCATGGGGATCGGCAGCGGTCAGTGTCTGATAGAACTCAGCGACCTGATTCAGGCTCTGCTGCTGCATACCCCAGAAGCGGGCGTAATCGCGGGTGACCCAGCGATGAATCAGCGGCGCATCGCTGGCGAGCATGGGCCTCAGGGTGAACTGGCCTGCGGGGCGGGCGGCGCTGAACAGTGTTTGTGAACTCATCTCAGTGCTCCGATTTAGCCGGGAAGGTCTGGAAGGCAATCTGACGCTCGATCGGGTAGACCTCGCGTCCGGTCAGTTCGCGCAGCAGCACCGAGTTGCGGTAGCAGGCCATACCGAGATCCGGCGTAACAAAGCCGTGGGTGTGCAGTTCGGCGTTCTGCACGAAGATCTGATTGTGATAATCGATGCTGTAGTTGCGCTGCACGTCGTAGCGGCCTTTGTCATCCCAGCGCAGGCGGGCGTTGATGCCCTCTAAAAACATCGGTGGCTGGTAGTGATAGCCGGTCGCCATCACCAGTCCTTCGGTGCGACGAGTGAAGGTGCAATCCTGCTCCTCCTGATGCAGCGTCAGCTCGAACTCTCCCTGTGGCAGCCAGCGCATAGCGGTCAGCGCCGAGTGAGTAAACAGGTTAACGTTCAGATCGCCATCGAGCTGTTTGACATACATCAGGTCATAAATGTCGTTTATCAGGCTGCTGTTGATGCCTTTGTAGAGATTCTTGTGGCGCGCATTCAGTTCGTCCCGGGTGCTGGCGGGCAGCGCGTGGAAATAGTCGACCCACTCCGGCGAGGTCATCTCCAGCGTGAGCTTGGTGTACTCCAGCGGATAGAAGCGCGGCGCGCGGGTGATCCAGTTGAGCTGATAGCCAAAGCGGTCGATATCGGTCAGCAGGTCGTAGTAGATTTCTGCCGCGCTCTGGCCGCTGCCCAGCACGGTGATGGAACGCTTCTGCTGCAGTTCCGCTTTGTTGACCAGATAGTGGCTTGAGTGCGTCAGGCGCTGGCGGTGCGGCTGGCTGCACTCCGGCATCCAGGCTTTAGGCCCGGTGCCGAGGATCAGATGTCGTGCCAGATAGTTCTGTTTCTGACCATTCCGGGTGTCGGTCACCTGGAGTTGATAGACGCCAGCCGCCTCATCGTAGCTGACATACTCAACGTGGCTGTTCCAGCGCAGATTAGAGAGCCGCGAACTGGCCCACTGGCAGTACTGATTATACTCTTTGCGCATCAGGAAGAAGTCTTCACGGATATAAAAAGAGTATAATTTCCCCTTTTCCTTCATGTAGTTAAGCAGGCTGTAAGGGCTGGTCGGATCGGCGAGCGTCACCAGATCGGCCATAAACGGCGTCTGCAGATGGGCATTTTCCAGCATCATGCCGGTGTGCCAGTCAAAGCCCGGGTTCTCATCCAGGAAAAGACCGTTCAGTCCCTCAACCGGCTCACTCAGACAGGCCAGACTCAGGTTGAAAGGGCCGATACCGATACCAATAAAATCGTAAACGGAATTATTCATTTCAGAGCTCTCACTGTTTCGCCGCGTTCAGCGCAGACGCACGTACCTGCTCGCGGCCATAGTGCGCAATCAGGCTCAGCACATCTTCGATGTCGGCGATGGTCGTGGTGGGATTTAACAGGGTGAATTTCAGGTACTGACGCCCATCGACTTTGGTTCCGGCAATCACTGCGTTGCCGGAGCGGAAGAGCGCTTTACGGATAGCGGCGTTGATTTCGTCGATCTGTGCGTCGCTGGCGTTTTTGCCGGGCACGTAGCGGAAAATCTGGGTGGTCAGCTCAGGCGCGTGCAGCACTTCGATAGCAGGATGCGCAGTTAACCGCTCATGAGCCGCCTGTGTCAGCTCTATCAGCGTATCGAAAGCGTCACCCAGCGCCGCCGGACCCATCACGCGCAGGGTCAGCCACATTTTTAACGCATCAAATCGGCGGGTGGTCTGAATGCTTTTGTTGACCAGATTCGGTGTGCCTTCCTGCTGGGCGCTGAGCGGATTCAGGTAATCTGCATGGTGCGTGACATGCTTCAGATTGTGGCTGTCCCGCACAAAGAACGCACCGCAGCTGACGGTCTGGAAGAAAGATTTGTGATAATCGACGGTGACGGAATCAGCCCGTTCAATGCCATTCAGGCGTGAGCGATGATTTTCTGAGACCAGTAGCCCACAGCCGTAAGCGGCGTCAACGTGCATCCACAAACCATAATTGTCACAAAGACGGGCAATCTCCGGCAGCGGATCGATGCTGCCAAAGTCCGTGGTGCCGCTGGTGGCAACCACAGCAATCGGGATCAGCCCTTCACTGCGACATTTCTCGATCTCCTTAGCCAGGCACGCTGCGTCCATACGGTAGTGGGCGTCGTGATCAACGGCGATAACTGCGTCATAGCCCAGCCCTAAAATCGCCATCGATTTCTGGATGCTGAAGTGGCTGAGTTTGGAGGTAAACACTCGCCATTTCGACGCGGTCTCAGGCAGGCCGCGATGTTTAATCAGATGCCCCGGATGATGTGCCGCGCACCAGCTATCACGCGCCAGCAGCATTGCCATCAGGTTGGATTGGGTGCCGCCGCTGGTGAAGATCCCATCAGATCCGGCAGGCAGACCGATGCGGCCAAGCGTCCAGTCGATCACCTTCTGCTCAATCAGCGTACCGCCTGCGCTCTGATCCCAGGTGTCGACCGAGCTATTCACCGCCGCCATAATCTGCTCAGCCATCAGAGAGGGCAGCACGACCGGGCAGTTCAGGTGCGCCAGATATTTAGGGTGGTGAAACCACACGGCGTCACGCAGATAGAGCTGACTCAGCTCTGTCAGGGCGTCATCGTTGTTACCCAGCGGACGATCGAGATCGACCTCACTGAATTCCGCCGCCAGTTCATGGGGCAGGATACCGCTGAAAGGCTTCTCAACGCCGGTAACGGTACGGGTCATCAGCGCCAGCACCTCCTGAGTCTGCTGCGACCAGGCCGTCAGTTGCTGATCGTTAAAAATAGCCGTTTCGGCACCGCTGGCATTGGATGCTGGCGCGAGATCCTGTGCCGCCTGAGTGGATGAGCGTAAAAGCATGTTCAGTTCCTGTGCGTTAATACCAGTGACCCTGCCGACGTAAGGTCAGCAGCGTTGGATGTCCGCTCAACAACTCCAGTAAACATAAAACTAACTAACCAGATAAAAACCCTGACCATTAAATGGATTAGTGTTTTCACCTTAAAAAGAGTAAATACCGCATATTATTTGTGGATTTGGCAGCGTTAAACGCTTTGTTATATGCGGATGAGAGTGTAAATGTTAATCATTATCATTCAAATGTTTTGTTGTTAAATTTTATTTATTAGTATGTCTAATGTTGAAAGTGTGATGTTGATCACTTTTCTGGATCGGAATAGTCCTTTTTTTATGAGGTTTAGCGCCAGCAATTCATTCAGAACTCATCTGCGTGTGTTCCATGTTGGAAACATTAGCTTTGTGGGTTAGAATGTTTCCAACATGGAAAGTTTGAGAGAAAAATGCATATCATCTCAAGAGGGCCGTTCAGGGAAGCGGCAATAATTTATCCAAATCATGCCTCCGCACTGGATGCGGCTTATCTGGTCCTAAGGGACGAAAACTTTGCCACGCCAGATGCGCTGAAAATTCGCTTTCAGAGCCTTGACCGCATGAAGTACCGGGAAAAGTGGTGGGTAATCGATGTGGGCGGAAACAGCCTGAGAATCATGTTTTATGCTGACTTTGATCGCGGCAAAATTTTTATCAAACACATCGTGACGCATGCGGAATATGACAAGCTGGTGAAGAAGTACCGGGAGAGTAAAGAATGATTACCGAAGCAATCCAGGCGACCAATGACCTGGTCAGAATTGTTCCCTTTCTGGGAGGCAGTACCGATAAAAGGGACTACGAGCAGGCGCTGGAACTGGTTGAATATCTGGTTGAGCACCAGCCGGACAGCCCGTTAGTAGAGATACTGTCTGATAAGGTCGCCCGATACGAAAACAGCGCCCCTGAGTTCGCTGCGTTTAACGCGCGTACTGATGCTATTCCGCGCGGAGTGGCACTTTTGCGAGTCATCATGGATCAGCACGGCCTGACTCAATCCTCTTTTGCGGATGAAATAGGGCAGCGCTCTTATGTCAGTCGTATCCTGCGTGGTGATCGTCCTTTGACGGATAAACATAAAGCCCGACTGGCAGCGCGTTTTAACCTGCCGTTTGAAGCATTCGCTGAATAACTTAGCCTGAACTTATATGAGTGCGGTTTTTTTTCTGGAAACTGAATGATGAAGGTATTCCGCAAACAACCAGAAAGCGCTCATTGCCCTTTCTGGTTGCCATTAAGCGTTCTGATTACCCTGCATTTGTTTCTACAGGTGTCTTCTTTTTAGCCGTAAAGTTATAAATCACTAACAAGCCAAAAATGCCGGTGATAATCATGGTGATGGTTCCCTTATCCATAAAGTGAGCCATATTACCCAGCAGGATGCCGGTGACGCCGAAGTCGGTATCCGAGAAGGTGGTGTTGGTCAGCCCTATCTGTCCGAGTACCGGCAGCAGGGCGACAGGCAGGAAGGTAATTAACAGGCCATGAGCAAAGGCACCGCAAATCGCCCCACGCTTGCCGCCGGTCGCATTACCAAACACGCCAGCCGTAGCGCCACAGAAGAAGTGAGGAACCACACCCGGCAGAATCAATACCCAATGCAGCTGACCGAGAACAAACAGCCCCACCAGGCCACCGACAAAGCTGGAGATAAAGCCAACCAGCACCGCATTCGGGGCGTAGGGGAAAACAATCGGGCAATCCAGCGCCGGTCTGGCTTCCGGAACCAGTTTTTCTGAAAAGCCGGTAAAGGCAGGGACAATTTCAGCCAGGATTAAGCGCACACCCTGCAGAATGATAAAGACACCCGCCGCGAAGGTAATGGCCTGGATAAAGGAGTAAACAAGGTAGTTCTGACCATTGCTGAAATTAGCCTCTACATATTCTTTACCGGCAGACACCGACAGGATTAAGTAGATAATCATCATCGTCAGAGAGATCGAGATGGTACTGTCACGCAAAAAACTGAGGTTTTTTGGCATGTTCATCTCTTCGGTGGATTTAGATCCTTTGCCTACCAAAGAGCCGATCCAGCCTGATAAGACATAGCCAATTGTCCCGGTATGCGCCAGCGCGACATGGTCGCCACCAATGATCTTACGCATATAGGGCTGGGCGATCGCCGGGAAGGTGGCCATCAGAATGCCCAACAGCAGTGACCCGGTGTAAATAAGCTGAATACCTTCAAAACCAGCAACCGATAAAATAATCGCGATCATACAGGCCATATAGAACGTCACATGCCCTGAGAGGTAAATATATTTCAGTCGGGTGAAGCGAGCGACAACGATGTTGGCGACCATGCCGAAGGCCATGATCATCGTGGTAGGCGCACCATATTTTGCCAGAGCGATAGAGACCATTGCTTCGTTATTAGGAATGATGCCCTGAACATCAAACGCATGTTTGAAAATGTCGCCCAGTGGCGTCAGTGAACCGACCAGAACGGTCGCACCGCCTGCCAGCACCAGGAAGCCCAGAATAGTTTTTACCGTGCCCTTGATAACATCAGGAAACGGCTTCTTCTGCGCAATCAGTCCGAAAAATGCCACCAGTCCGACTAATATAGAGGGCACTTTCAGCACGTCGACGACGAACTGCAAAAGATTTTGAGTAAACATATTAACCTCGAGGGTAAGGTGTTTATCTAATTATTAGCGTCACTTTTTCTCAAAATACTCACGTATTTTCTGCTCCACTTCTTTCAGGTCAATGATGTTATTAATGATGATGACCTTCTGTTCAGGAAGGTTTGCGCTATAAGCAATGTCTTTGGCCATAACAAAAACATCCGCCACATCGGGGGTGACAGAGCCGAGATCCGAATGTTCCACTTCAGCTTCAACACCGATCGTTTTAAGCACTTTCTTGATGTTCATTTCCATCATGAAGCTGCTGCCTAAACCTGAACCACACACCGCCATAATTTTCATATCAAACCTCATTAACTAATGATTAAAAGTCGCGTTTCAACGGGCAGACTAAACGCCTGATAAAATCGTCATGAGCGCTTCTTTGCTGCTCGCATTGAATATCTGCGCCATGATCTCTTCATCGGACAGCACTTCCGCCAGCTGGGAGATCATTTCGATATGGCTATTACTGTCCGGTGCGGCAAACATGAAAATAGCCTTCACCGGGTCGTTTTCTTCGGAGTCAAATTTCACTGCTGTACCCAGCAGCACAATCGACAACCCCAGTTTGTGTGCGCCTTGTTCCGGGCGTGCGTGGGGCATGGCAATCTGCGGCGCGATGACAAAAAAGGGGCCGATCTCCTCTTTTTGCTGAATAATCGCATCAATATAATCCTGCGATATTGCGCCCTCACTGAGCAGAGGACGTCCCGCAATAACTAACGCTTCCTGCCAGTCAGTCACGCTTTCGACGTACTGGATTTTCTCGTTATTTAACCACTTAGCCAGGTGTGACATCGTCTTACTCCTCCTGTTTAAATGCGCAATAAAATTTAACTAAACGCATAAACCGTGTGGCGTTTGCCTGCTCCCGGTTGCGCATAACCCATCTCATATAAAATTTTCTCAACCGGAACAGGGCCTGTTATGCATTCCGATTTTTCATAAATTCCTGAGTATGTACAGTCAGTTTCCCTCAAAAACCCCGTTATCACTTTTTTAGATAAACTTTTTGTCAGCAGAGCGATACAAAAATCGAATGTAGAAAAGGAGGTAAAATCCTTAAAAGTCATGATTTTCATGGAGTTATTAAAAAAATATTTTCTCATTGTTCAGATGGGGTTATATTTCACAACGGTCATCACATCTGTACATGTTAAAGGTGTCTAGTCATCCTGATGATGTCCTTCGACGTGTACGGACACAACATGTAAAGTTAAAATATTGCTTATCAGGCTTAACATCAGTGCCAATTTGATAAGTTGATCACATATTCAGCTAGCGGAAGTGGTACTCATCCGGCAATGTCAGGCAGAACTGTACTGACACGGATTAGAGGGAGTCTGTCCTTCACTCAAACGGGAAGAAAGCCAATGGTTGATGGCATTACTGAAAAACAAAAAGAGGTTGTTGATTACATCCTCAATAAAATTAAGGATGATGGCCTTCGACCCGGAGAGAAACTGGATACCGAAATATCAATTGCCAAAAGTATCGGCATTACTCGCGCAACGGTGCGTGAAGCCACACGCATTCTGGTGGAGCAGCAGAGAATTTACCGGGTTAAAGGGTCGGGTATTTTTGTCGGTTCCACGGAAATGAGTAGCCAGGCGAACCGATATCATGTGCTTTCACCTTTTGATTATCAGGCGCAAAGAAATGGTCATAAAGGTGTAAGGAAAATCATATCGGTCAGCATAATCAAGGTTCCTTCTGCTGATATCGCTCAGGCGCTGCGTATTAAAAACAGCGATCAGATCTATAAAATTTTACGCCTGATGTGTTTCGATGACATCCCGGTAGCTCTGGAACATATTCACCTGCCGGTTAATATGTTTAGCAGCATGGAGTTCAGCAAGCTGGAACTGTCAAAATATGCCTACATTGAAGAAGTTACCGGTAAGAAAGTGCAGCTAAGGGACCAGCATTTAACGGCCGTCAATCTTACGGATACACAGTCGCTTACACTGCTTAATTTAGCGGAAGGGGATGCTGTCATTCAGCTTAATGAAACTGTTTATCTCGACGACGGCGTTCCATGTGAAGTCAATGTGGCGCTTATCAACACCCGATTTTTCCCGTTGAAACAAAATTCGCAACGGCCTTAGAAAAATAATCTTGTTTCTGGGCTCAATGCTTTGCTGTGCCCGGATATGACCCTATCAGACAGATTCATGCCCGGTTTACACCTCTCATTACAGTAGAGGATCTTAATTCCGGATAATGTATAAGGTCCTGTAAATCATCTGGCAGTTGCAATGAGTTATCTCTGACTCAATTGCATTCTTCATATGCTTATTTATCTATCTGGCGACCCGTGCTTCAACATCCTGTGAAGAATGTATTTCAATGCCATGAATTCAGGCTGTCTGAATTTCTGCAGTCGCGGCTAACAACAGCTGTCATCTCTCCATACGTAAGACGATTTTCTGCAAACCTTTGCCAGTTCGCCGATTTTACTCACCTGAATATCAGGCAACAAATAGCGTTATACGCAAAATATCTGCCTGATTACCTGTTTCAGAGCCCGTTTTCCCTCTTTCACTTCTCACTGTTCTCCATTATGACGAAATCAATAATACATAAAACAATATGATGTTTTACCAATGATCGACTGCGCAGCACACTGGTCTGCAACCGGAATAAACAAGGACCAGGTGAATGGCATATCGATTAAGTCTGTTAGATAAAGCGCCCGTGCTGCAGGGTGAATCACCCACTGCGGCGCTGCAGCGCACGCTGCAGATGGCGCAGCGGGCAGAGGAGTGGGGTTATCACCGCTTCTGGCTGGCGGAACATCACAACACCGCGCAGCTGGCCAGTCCTTCACCTGAGGTATTGATTGCCTGGATCATTGCCCAGACACGACATATTCGCGTCGGATCGGGCGGCGTGATGTTGCAGCACTACAGCCCTTATAAAGTGGCAGAGAATTTTAACCTGCTCGCTTCGCTGGCACCGGGCCGTATTGACCTCGGCGTGGGCAAAGCGCCGGGCGGACTTCCACTCTCCACCCATGCGCTGCAACAGGGTGTTGATGCCGCTAAAAAAGGGAGCTTTGCCGAACAGCTTCAGCTGCTTGATAGCTGGCTGAAGCCCGGTCAGGCTGATCCTGATGACGAGGGTTTAGCCGCCACGCCACTGCCGTCACGTCCGGCGAACCGTTTTCTGCTGGGTGCCAGTGAAGAGAGCGCCCGGCTGGCCGCCAGTCTGGGCTGGCAGTTTGTCTTTGCCGCTCACCTTAATGGCGACCGCCAGTTACTGGAGCATGCGCTGAGTACCTACTCCCGCCTGAGCCAGGGTCAGCGCGCCCTGGTGGCCGTGCAGGTGGTGGTGGCCGACTCACCCGCCGGGGCTGACCTGCTGGTAGCCAATCTTCGTCACTACCATGTAGCGGTGAAAGATGGCCCGAGCGTCAACGTCGCCAGCCTTGAGCAGGCGGAGCGCTATGTGCGTCAGGGTGGATACCGCGATTATCAGATTGAGCCGCGCACGCCGTCACTTCTGAAAGGCACGGCGGCGCAGGTTCATGCCCAGCTGGACGCGCTGCATCATAATTTTGACATTGATGAGTTTGTTATCGACACGCCGATTACCGAGCCGGTTGCACGTCTGCAGTCACTTGAACTGCTGGCCACGCATCATCTGGTCGCAGCCTGAATCCCCGTCAGTGGAGAGTCATCATGAACCCTGAGTCACAACTGATTGAATGGCGACGCGAACTGCACACCTGGCCGGAGCTGTCGGGTCAGGAGTTCGCCACCACCGCGCGACTGCGGGGCTGGTTGCAGGCGGCGGGCATCCGGCTGCTGGACTATCCACTGGAAACCGGCGTGGTGGCAGAAATTGGCAGCGGAGAGACGGTGATCGCGCTGCGCGCCGACATCGATGCGCTGCCGATCCATGAGGCGAGCGGGGTGCGTTTTCACTCCCGCCATCCTGGCGTGATGCACGCCTGCGGCCATGACCTGCACAGCGCGGTGATGCTGGGTGCGGCGTTACAGCTCAACGCACAAGCCGATCGGTTAGCTGGCCGGGTGCGCATCCTGTTCCAGCCCGCTGAAGAGATAGCGCGCGGGGCGCGTCAGTTCATTGAGGCAGGCGTACTGGATAAGGTGCAGGCTATCTTCGGAATGCACAACGAGCCTTCGCTGCCCGTCGGCACCTTTGCCACCCGCAGCGGGGCGTTCTACTCGAATGCTGACAAATTTATTATTCGCGTCACCGGCAAAGGCGCACATGCCGCGTATCCGGAGCAGGGTGTCGACAGCATTGTGACGGCCAGCCAGATTATCCAGGCGTTACAGGGACTCACCAGCCGCAGCTTCAGTGCCCTGGACAGTCTGGTACTGAGCATTACCCGCATCGACGGCGGCAAAAGCTGGAATGTATTACCCGGCGGCGTTGAGTTTGGCGGCACGGCCCGAACCCACGATTTACAGGTGCGCGCCGAACTGGAACAGCGGGTGCGCACGCTGGTTGAGCACTTCGCCGACGCCAATGGCGCGCAGGCAACCCTGAGCTGGCATCCTGGCCCGCCAGTACTGATCAACGATGCGCACTGGGCGACCTTCAGCAGCGAAGTGGCGCAGCAGGCAGGCTATCGGGTGCAGACCGCCGATCTCCATCTGCTGGGTGAGGATTTTGCCTTCTATCTGCAACAGGTGCCGGGGGCGTTTGTCAGCATCGGCAGCGCCAGTGACTTTGGTCTGCACCATGCCAGCTTTACCCCGGATGAGGCGCTGATTGCGCCCGCCGCCGACTACTTCGCCCGACTGGCCCGCCAGGCGCTGCAACATCTTAATGCGCGATGTCGGGAAGCCATTCTGAACTGAATTCATCTGCAACCCGCTACAGCACGACGGTTCTGACCACCGTCGTCGGGCATCGCTACGACTAAAAAAGAGAGAGCATCATGACCACAAGACAACTTCGGCTGGGCACCATTCTGCATGGCGCATCGGGAAACATGTCTGCCTGGCGCCATCCGGCGGCGCAGGCCGATGCCAGTATTAATCTGGATTACGCCAAAAAAATCGCCCGCAAGGCGGAGCAGGGCAAACTCGATTTTCTGTTTGTCGCCGACGGGTTGTTTATTAACGAAAAGTCGATCCCGCACTTTCTGAATCGCTTTGAGCCGCTGACGCTGCTCTCAGCGCTGGCGGGCGTCACTGAACATCTGGGGCTGGTTGGCACGGTATCGACCTCTTACAGCGAGCCCTTCACCGTGGCGCGTCAGTTTGCCAGCCTTGATCATCTCAGCGGCGGGCGTGCGGGCTGGAACGTGGTGACGTCACCGCTGGAAGGCTCGGCCAAAAACTTCTCGCGTCAGCAGCACCCGGAGCACGCATTGCGTTACCGCATTGCCGATGAGTATCTGCAGGTGGTGAAAGGATTGTGGGATTCGTGGGAGCAGGATGCTTTTGTGCGTGATAAGGCGAGCGGACAATTTTTCGATCCGGCGAAGCTGCACACGCTCGATCATCACGGTGATTTCTTCCAGGTACAGGGGCCGCTGAACATCGCCCGCACGCCGCAGGGTCGTCCGATTATCTTCCAGGCGGGCGCGTCCGACGACGGTAAAAAACTGGCGGCGCGTCATGCTGACGCCATCTTCACCCATCAGCCGACGCGTGAAGAGGCGCAGGCATTTTACCAGGATGTGAAACAGCAACTGGTGGCGAATGGCCGTCAGCCAGACGATTTGCACATCTTCCAGGGTGTCAGCGTGATTGTTGGCGATGATGCCGAGGACGTGGAGCGCCAGTATCAGACCACGGCGGCGCTGGTGTCGATTACCGATGCGCTTAACTACCTCGGGCGCTTCTTCGACCATCACGACTTCTCTCAGTATCCGCTGGATCAGCCGTTCCCGGATATCGGTGACATCGGTCAGAACAGCTTCCGCAGCACCACCGACGAGATCAAACGCAAAGCACAGCAGCATGGGCATACCCTGCGCCAGGCCGCGCTGGAAGCGGCAACACCACGCCCGCTGTTTCACGGCACGCCGGAAGAGGTGGCGGATGGCCTGCAGCTCTGGTTTGAAACCCAGGCTACTGACGGCTTCATCATTAATGGCGGCACGCCCGATACCTTTGAACGTTTTGTCGACCGCGTGGTGCCGATTTTGCAGGCTCGCGGCCTGACGCGCCGCGACTATCCGGGCAGCACGCTTCGTGACAGCTTCGCCCTGAAACAACCCGTTAATCAGTTCACCTCACAATAAGAGCACAAGCCATGAACAAAACATCGCGTCTTATCGCCCTGCTTATTCTGGCGGCCAGTGGTCATGCGCTGGCTGAAGATACCAGCGTCTCCTATAACGGCCAGCGCGTCAGCCTTGAAGCTAACAAAGCGCCGATCAATACCGTGAAGAATCCGGAGGCGATCGCGCAACTGCCTGCGGGTCATCGTTTTGTGGTGCCGGGTTCCTTTACCGTGGCAGTCGCA
This sequence comes from Pantoea sp. ABR1s, assembly GCF_057812235.1. Classification (NCBI taxonomy): domain Bacteria; kingdom Pseudomonadati; phylum Pseudomonadota; class Gammaproteobacteria; order Enterobacterales; family Erwiniaceae; genus Pantoea; species Pantoea sp. ABR1s. The sequence goes on from NZ_JBSZSY010000004.1 coordinate 193,518, forward strand.
GCGCTGAACTCCCCGCCGTTAACGGTGTTTTCCGATGACAACAAAACCCTGCTTGGCAGCGAAGTGGATATTGCCCGGCTGGTGGCTGACAGCCTGGGATTAAAACTCAACGTGGTGCCAGCTTCATGGGAAGACTGGCCGCTGGGCGTGGCCTCGGGCAAGTATGACGCGGCGATCTCCAACATTACCGTGACCAAAGATCGTAAAGAGAAGTTCGACTTCGCCACCTACCGCAAAGATTCACTGGGTTTTTATGTCAAAACCAGCAGCCCGATAAAGTCACTGACCAAAGCAGAAGATATTGCCGGGCTGAGGATCATTGTGGGATCCGGCACCAATCAGGAGGCGATTCTGCTGGCGTGGGATAAAGAGAATCAGGCAAAGGGACTGAAAGCTTTTACGCCGGTTTATACCAAAGATGATGCCGCACAGACGCTGGCGCTGCAGGCTGGCCGGGCTGATGCCTACTTTGGTCCCAATGTGATTGGTGCCTGGAAAACGGCACTGACCGGTAAAACCCGTCTGGTCGGCAGCGTCGATGGCGGCTGGCCCAAAGCGGCGCACATTGCCGTTACCGTGAAGAAAGGCAGCGGCCTGGCGGAACCGATCAGCACCGCGCTGAACGGCGTGATCGGCAACGGTGACTATCAGAAGGTGCTGAACCGCTGGGGTGAAGGTGTTGAGAAGATCGATCGTTCTGAAATCAATCCCGCCGGGCTGGGCGACTAAGGAGCTGACCATGAGTGAATCCACTTTTCGCGAAGTTTCACCCGACGCGCCGGAATTGCAACCGATCCTGGGCGGCCTGTTTGGCGAATATTCCGCACGCTATGGCGACTATTTTTCCCGTCGTAACGAGCTGGAACAGGAGCTGACCGAATGGTATCTGCCGCCGCAGGGGCTGTTTATCGTGCTGGAGCGTGACGGCGAGATCATCGCGATGGGCGCTTATAAACCCTATGACCCGCAGACCGCCGAGCTGAAGCGCATCTGGACCCGCAGCGATCTGCGGCGTCAGGGGCTGGCGCTGGTGGTGTTACAGGAGCTGGAGCGTCGCGCCTTACAGGCGGGCTATCAGCGGCTGTTTCTCACCACCGGCTTCCGTCAGCCGGAGGCGGTGCGGCTCTATACCGGTCACGGTTATCAGCCACAGTTCGATCTCAGCGGGGATCTGGAGCGTTATGGCCAGCCGCCGCACGACGGACGACTGCGTTTTATCAAAGTGATCGGCGTCTATAACGTCGCCGCGGCAAGTTAAGAGGTGACCATGAGCAAACATCAACATCTGCAGGTGGTGCCGGCACGCTACCCGGCACGCACCGCAGGGGCTATCGTTGCGCTGTTTATTCTGGCAGGCGTGGTGCAGTCAGTGGCCTTTAATCCGCGCTGGGAATGGAGCGTGTTTGCCCGCTGGTTCTTTGACCCGGTGATCCTGCACGGTCTGGGTCAGACGCTGCTGCTGACGCTGCTGGGTACGATATTCAGTCTGTTTCTGGGTGGTCTGCTGGCGCTGGCACGTCTCTCCTCATCGTGGCTGCTGAGCACGCTGGCATGGGGTTATATCTGGCTGTTCAGGTCACTGCCGCTGATTGTGGTGCTGATCATTCTTTATAACTTCTCCTATCTCTACGACACCCTGTCTGTCGGCATTCCGTTTACCGGCCTCTCCTGGGGGGCATATCAGACGATTAACGTGCTGGGGCAGTTTCAGGCAGCCGTTATCGGTCTGACGCTGGTGCAGGCGGCCTACAGCGCGGAAATTATTCGCGGCGGGATCCTCGGCGTCGATCACGGTCAGGTAGAGGCCGCGTCCGCGCTGGGTCTCTCTGCCACACGCCGCACTTTCCGCATCATTCTGCCGCAGGCGCTGCGCGCCATTATCCCCACCGCGTTCAACGAGATCATCAGTCTGGCGAAAGGCACATCCGTGGTTTATGTGCTGGCGATGCCGGAGCTGTTCTACACCATCCAGATGATCTACAACCGCAATCAGGAAGTGATCCCACTGCTGATGGTCGGTGCTGCCTGGTATCTGATTATCACCACCGTGTTGTCCGTGATTCAGTACAACGCCGAACGCTGGATGGCCCGCAGCGTCACCCGTGAACCGCAACCGTCGCGCTGGCGACAATGGCGCAACCGCGTCACGCCACTTCATCCGACCGAGGAGATCAGCCATGTCCGAAGCCATTGATTACCGCACCTCACACACTACCGGTGCCATCAGCATCACCGGCGTCAGTAAACGATTTGGTAAACATAAAGCGCTGGATGATGTATCGCTGTCACTGGCACCGGGGTCCGTCACGGTGATCCTCGGGCCGTCCGGCTCCGGTAAATCCACGCTGCTGCGCACCATCAATCATCTGGAACGGGTCGACGAAGGATTTATTCAGATTGATGGCGACTACATCGGCTATCAGCAGCGCGGCAATAAGCTGTATGAACTGAAAGAGAAGGCGATTCTGCGCCAGCGCATCAACGTCGGCTACGTGTTCCAGAACTTCAACCTGTTCCCACACCTCAGCGTGCTGGATAACCTGATTGAAGCGCCGATTGCCCATCGTCAGTTAACGAAACCGGAAGCGATACAGCGTGCAGGCGAACTGCTGGATATTGTGGGCCTGCGGCATAAAGCCGATGCGTGGCCGCGTCACCTGTCGGGCGGGCAGCAACAGCGCATCGCGATTGCGCGTGCGCTGATGCTCAATCCACGGGTCATGTTGTTCGATGAGCCAACCTCGGCGCTGGATCCTGAACTGGTGGGCGAAGTGCTGGATGTAATTAAAAAGCTGGCGCGTTCCGGCACTACGCTGGTGATTGTGACGCATGAGATCGGCTTTGCCCGTGAAGTGGCGGACAACGTGGTCTTTATGGTGGATGGCCGGATTGTGGAGCAGGGCAGCACCACCCAGGTGCTCAATAATCCGCGTCATGAGCGCACCCGACGCTTTCTGGCGCGCGTGTTATGAGGGCATTAACGTTAACGGTTCTGACGCTGCTTCCGGCGCTGGGCTGTTCTGCGGCTGAGAAGCTCGATGTCCTGCAAAACGAGACGCCGATTCATGCCCCGGCCAATCCGCAGGCTATTGGTAAAATTCCGGCCAATTACCGTTTTATCGAACCGGGCACCCTGACGGTCGCTACCTCGGCGACCAACTCGCCGCCGCTGTCGCTGCTGGCGTCTGATAACGTCACGCGGATCGGCAGCGATCCCGATATCGCCCGACTCCTTGCTGATAGCCTGGGGCTGAAACTCAGGCTGGTTCCGGCTTCCTGGGAGGACTGGCCGCTGGGCATCAGCGCCGGACGCTATGATGTCGCGATGTTCAATATTGCCGTGACCGAAGAGCGCAAGAAGAAGTTCGATTTTGCGACGTATCGCGCCGACAACCACGCTTTTGCGGTGAAAAGCGACAGTCATATCAGCAAGATTAATAGTCCGGCGGATATTGCCGGTAAGCGGATTATCGTCGCCTCGGGCACCAATCAGGAGCGTATTTTACTGAGCTGGGATGAGCAGAACCGGGCTAAAGGTCTGCCTGCGGTAACGCCGATTTACCTGACTGATGATGCCTCCGCGACGCTGACGCTACTGTCGGGACGGGCAGATGCGATGTTTGGCCCTCACTCGATGGCGGCCTGGAAAGTGGCGTCACGCGGACAGACAAAGCTGGTTGGCAGCGGACCGTTTCGCGCCTGGGTCGCCGTGACCACCAAAAAGGGCAATGGCCTGGCACCCGCGCTGCAGGCTGCGCTGGATGGCACCATCGCAGGCGGGCAGTATCAGCAGGTGCTGGCACGCTGGGGCGAACAGGATGAGGCCATCACTCAGTCCACGGTGAATCCACCCGGCATTGTTTACTGAGTCTGCAGAACCGGCTCGCCTGCTGCAGCCGGTTCTGCGCACTTCAACCTGATGAGCACAGAATTGAACTACACTCTCCAGCGTTAGTGATTTATCCTGCCCGCCTGTTTCCGTAAAATCCTCACTGCGTGGCGGAGTAATTGACCTGGAAGCCCCATGAAAATCAGATTCCTTTCTGCCAATGAGCAAAAGCTGGCGGAGGTGCGCAAAATACTCGAACCTGTCGGGGTCGAAGTTCTGCCCATCGCCCGTCGCATCGAAGAAATTCAGACTGAAAACGAACTCGACCTGGTACGCGACAAACTGACCAAAGCCTTTTCGCTGATTGGGCGACCGCTATTTGTAGAGCATACCGGCCTCTATCTGGATGGCCTCAATGGCCTGCCCGCCGGTCTGACCCGCATCTTCTGGAACCGCCTGGACGCTGAGCGCTTTACCGCGCTGGTGCAGGGGCTCGACAGCCAGGCCGTGACGGCCAAAACGGTGCTGGGCTACTGCGATGGTCGCAAAATGTACCAGTTTTCGGGTGAACTGCGCGGCACCATCGCCGCGAAACCTGCCGGAACGCGTGGCTTTCAGTGGGACTGCGTCTTTATTCCTGAAGGCTATGAGCAGACGTTTGCTGAAATGGGCGAACTCAAGAATGAGATCTCGATGCGGCGCATCGCGCTGGATCGCTTCGCCACCTTTTTAAAAACCTCGCGGGGCATGGCATGAAACCTGAACTCAAACGCGCCTATGATTCCGGCAAACTGATTCTGTTTGCCGGTGCCGGTATTTCGCGCAATTTTGGCCTGCCCGAGTGGCATGAACTGATTGCGCATCTTGCTAATGAGCTGGGTTACGATCCAAAAATCTTTAATACCTATGGCACGCACCTGTCGCTGGCGGAGTATTACAAACAGAAAAAAGGTTCGCTTGGCCCGCTGCGCAGCTGGATGGATCGCGAATGGCATCGTCCCGATATTGATGTCCGCTCTTCTGAAATTCATACCATGATTACGCAGGGTAACTTCTCGCGTATCTACACCACCAATTACGATCGCTGGCTGGAAGCGGCGCATGAAGCGCACGGCGTACCCTATTATAAAGTGGCCAACGCCGCGGACCTGGTCTCTCTCACCGAAGATAAGCGTCACATCATCAAGCTGCACGGTGATTTTGATGATGACACCTCAATCGTGCTCGATGAGAGCAGCTATTTTGAACGCCTCTATTTTGATTCGCCGCTCGACATCAAACTGACTCACGATGTGATGGGCAACTCAGTGCTGTTTGTCGGCTACAGCATCAGTGATTTCAATATTCGCCTGCTGTTTTACCGTCTGACCAAGATGTGGGGCCGCACCGGGCTGGCAACCGCCCGGCCAAAATCGTACCTGTTCACTAACCGGAACAACCCGGTGGCCAAAGAGGTGCTGGGGCAGTGGGGGATCGAGGTGATCGTCTCGGAAGAGGACGATCCCCGTAAGGCATTGGCGATGTTTCTTGAAGAGCTGCTGGTGTAGCCGCCGGCCCTCGCGGCGGAGAATGCGTCAGGAAAAATGAAAAAAGCCTGTGCCAGGTTAAGGTTAGCCCGTGCACAACCGATAAACTCTATTCTCTGCTGGCAAAGCAGGATCGGCATGATATACTGTATGTATACACAGTACCTGAGGGCGAAAAGATGGCTGTTGAAACAAAATTTGTAGTAGTCAGAAAGGGTGAAGAGAAGATGACGTTTGCCAATAAGAAAGAGGCCGATGCCTACGACAAAATGCTCGATATGGCCGAAGCCTTCACCGACTGGCTGTTACAGCATCAACCTGCACTGGATGAATCTCAGGCAGAAACGCTGGGCCTGCTGATTGCAGAGCAAAAAGATGCGGTTCAGCATATTCTGCGCACCAGCAAACTGCCGGAAGCGGCAGCAGCACCCGTCTCTCAGCCAGAAGCTGTCTCAGACGATAGCGCGGATGAGCCGCAGGAAGAGCCTGCTGCAAAGAAAGTGCGCGCCGTTAAAGCCGCGTAATCTCAACAGCGCCGGAAGCGAACCTTCCGGCGTTGCTGTTTCTGAATAGCGGTTTGAGCTGTTCTCCTGCTAACTTTTTTACAGATAGTCTTCCTTCCACTCTTTTACCCTGCATAACGGGCTCTGACGCTCAACAGAACGATTTCACACATTAAGGGCTTTTCGTCCGATAAATCAAAACATTGTGATCAATGACAAAAGCGTTCAAAGCGTTGTGTTTTTAATCGCTAAATGGCAGTTAATGAACACTGCAGTCCATTAGTCGATTTTTCAGACGACCTTCCTCGCATGACTATCTTCCTCCCATAACGTGAGTTTTCATTCCACTGAGCGCCATACCCCTTTTGCTGCCCGGAACCGCACCCTGGGCTTTAATACTGGTCTCGTCCGGCGGGTATCGCCACACGCAGGATGCCTGGGTGACTGAACTCAACACGGTAGTCACTTTTTAAGTTAATAAGAGGATTTCGATCGCTGTCACGCTTTTTGCCCTGACAGATTGAGGTCATGACTAAAACTGATAGAGTTCCCGAACTGGATTGTTACTGCTTAGGCAGGCAAAACCTGACTTCTGGCCTCTGTCGGATGTCAGGTTTTTTTGTTTCTGGGGTTCCGATGAAAATCGCCAAAATTCTTAATAACAACGTGGTGATGGTTCAGGATGAGCAGGGACGCGAACAGGTCGTGATGGGGCGTGGACTGGCTTTCCAGAAGCGCATCGGTGACAGTCTCAACGCTGCGCACATTGAGAAGGTATTTGCGCTGCAAAGTGATCTGCTGGTACGTCGTCTGGAGGAGCTGTTACACCAGATCCCTCCTGAAGTGATGACCACCTGCGACCGCATTATTGATCTGGCAACACAACGTCTGGGGACATTGCAGGAGAGCCTGTATATCACATTGACCGACCACTGCTACTTTGCCATTGAAAGGCAGAAAAAAGGTCTGGCAATTAAAAATGTGTTGCTATGGGATATCAAACGCCTCTACCCCAAAGAGTTCGAACTGGGTCAGGAGGCCAGGGCTATCATTTCCCGTCGTCTGAATGTCGAACTGGCGGAGGATGAAGCCGGATTTATCGCGCTACATCTGGTGACGGCGCAGCTCAATAATGAAATGCCGGAAGTCATGCATGTCACCCGGGTTATGCAGGAGATTCTGCAACTGGTGAAGTATCAACTGCAGCTGGAGTACATCGAATCGTCGCTGAGTTACCAGCGTTTTGTCACTCATCTGAAGTTTTTTGCTCAGCGGATGCTGACGCGTACCGTGGTGAACGATGACGATGTATCGCTGCATACAGCAGTAAAAGATAACTATCCCAAAGCCTGGAAATGTGCGGTGAAAATCGCGCAGCATCTGCAACAAAGCTATCAGCGTGATCTGACTGCAGAAGAGATCATGTTTCTCGCCATTAACATCGAACGGGTGAGAAAAGAGGGGCAATAAGCTCTATAAACCGGATTGTTACTGCTTAACGCAGGCAAAACCTGAGCGCGAACTCTGAAAGGAGGACGTTCTCAGGTTTTTTTCATTTTTGGCTCAGTTAACTGATGTCCGCAGGCATCGGTTGTAAGGAAATCGAGATGGAATATCACACGCTGGCACAAGATATCCTCAGCCATATTGGTGGCCGGGAGAACATCGTAAGTCTGGTTCATTGTGCCACCCGGTTGCGCTTCAAACTGAAAGACAACTATAAAGCCGACGCTGAAGGACTAAAGAAAAATCCGGGCGTCATTATGGTCGTTGAAAGCGGCGGGCAGTTTCAGGTGGTGATTGGCAACCACGTTCATGATGTCTGGCAGGCTGTGCGTAGTGAAGCGGGGCTGGCTGATAAGCTTTCTGCAGCAACAGAAGGGGAAAAGACCGGGGGTAATGTTTTCAACCATCTGATCGACATTGTATCAGGCATTTTTACCCCGTTTATCGGCATTCTCGCCGCCTCCGGGATCCTAAAAGGTTTACTGGCGCTGGCCGTGGTCTGTGGCTGGCTTTCTGTTGAAAGTGGAACGTATAAAATCTGGTTTGCAGCCAGTGATGCCCTGTTTTTCTTCTTTCCTCTGGTGCTGGGCTACACCGCGGGCAAAAAATTTGGCGGTAATCCCTTTATTACCATGGTCATTGGCGGGGCGCTGACCCATCCGACGATGATTGCAGCTTTTAATGCCAGCCAGCAGTCCGGTGAAATGACGGACGCGTTTCTCGGCATTCCTGTGACCTGGTTTAATTACAGTGCGTCCGTTATCCCGATTATTCTCGCCGCGTGGGTAAGTTGCTGGCTGGAAAAGCAGAGCAGCCGGCGACTTCCCGCCTCCATGAAAAACTTCTTTGCGCCACTGATCTGTCTGAGCGTCACCGTGCCGCTGACCTTCCTGGTGATTGGCCCACTGGCCACGGGCTTAAGTCAGATACTGGCGAACGGTTACCAGTGGATTTATGCGCTGGCACCCTGGCTGGCTGGTGCCGCCCTGGGCGCGTTGTGGCAGGTCTGTGTGATTTTTGGTTTGCACTGGGGACTGGTGCCACTGATGATCAACAATCTTGCCGTACTGGGGCATGACTCAATGCTGCCCATGCTGTTGCCTGCTGTCATGGGCCAGGTTGGCGCGGCGCTGGGGGTGTTTCTGCGCAGTCGGGATGCACGACAGAAGATGCTGGCGGGTTCATCCGTGACCGCAGGTATCTTTGGTATCACTGAACCGGCTGTCTATGGCGTTAATCTGCCGTTGCGCCGTCCCTTTATCTTTGGCTGCGTGGCGGGCGCTATTGGCGGTGCCATTGTCGGCCTCAGCAGCACCCACGTTTATTCATTTGGTTTTGCCAACATCTTTACCATCGCACAGATGATCCCACCTGGCGGTGTGGATTCCACGTTATGGGGCGGTATTGCCGGGACGCTACTCGCGCTGATACTGGGTTGCGGCATGACGCTGGTAGCGGGCATGCCCCGAAACACGGCGCCAGACGCAGCGCTCCCGATTACCCCTGGCGAAGATGACATTCTGTCACCGATGACGGGCACCGTACTGGCGCTTGATCAGATTCCCGATCCAACCTTCGCCAGCGGCCTGCTTGGACAGGGTGTGGCCATCATCCCTTCCGACAGCAAAGTGATTGCGCCTTTTGCGGGTGAGGTGGCCTCCCTGTTTCAGACCCGACACGCCATAGGGCTGCTGAGTCACAGCGGGATTGAGCTGTTGATCCATGTGGGTATCGATACCGTCAGGCTCGACGGCAAACCTTTCACGGCACATGTAAAAGTGGGCGACGCGTTCAGGGCCGGCGATCTGCTGCTGGAGTTCGATCGTCAGGCCATTCTCGATGCCGGATATGACCTGGCAACACCGATCATTATCACTAACAGCGATGAGTATCCTGAGGTGATGACTGTTGCAGGGACCGCGGTCACTGCAGGTACGCCTTTACTCAGCGTCACTCGTCAATAAAAGGAGAACAGGATGAAAACTTTCCCGGATTCATTTTTATGGGGCGGTGCTGTTGCCGCTAATCAGGTTGAAGGCGCATGGCGAGAAGAGGGCAAAGGCCTCTCAACCTCAGACGTTCAGCCACAGGGAATCTTTGGCCCGGTATCGGAGCGCGTTGAGGGCAGCCAAAGCCTCAAAGACATCGCGATCGACTTTTACCACCGCTATCCGGACGATATCAGGCTGTTTGCAGAGATGGGGTTCAGCTGTCTGCGGGTTTCCATCGCCTGGACGCGCATCTTCCCGAACGGTGACGAGCAACAACCTAATGAGGCCGGTCTGGCCTTTTATGATCGGCTATTCGACGAGCTGGCCGCACACCACATCACCCCACTTGTTACATTGTCACATTATGAGATGCCCTGGCACCTGGTGAAGCAGTATGGTGGCTGGGGTAACCGCCAGGTGATTGGCTTCTTTGAGCATTATGCCCGTACGGTGTTTGCCCGCTACAGGAAGAAAGTCAGACTCTGGCTGACCTTTAACGAAATTAACATGTCGCTTCACGCGCCGATGACCGGGGTGGGTCTGCCGGAAACCAGCAGCAAAGCTGAGGTGTATCAGGCAATTCATCATCAACTGGTCGCCAGTGCGCTGGCGGTGAAAGCCTGTCGCGAGATTAACCCGAATGCCAGCATTGGCAATATGCTGCTGGGAGGGCTGGTCTATCCACTCAGTTGTCAGCCTGATGATGTGCTGGAAGCGCTGCAGGAGAACCGGAAATGGCAATTTTTTGGCGATGTTCAGTGCCGTGGTGTTTATCCGGGCTATATGTTGCGGTTCTTTCGTGAGAATAATATTCAGCTGGATATCACGGATACCGATCGTCAGATACTCCAGTCGACCGTCGATTTTATCTCGTTCAGCTATTACATGTCCGGCTGCGTGACCGCCGATGAAGCACTGAATCAGCAGATGCGGGGTAACATTCTGAGTATGGTGCCAAATCCTCACCTGCAGAGTTCTGAATGGGGCTGGCAGATTGACCCGGTGGGCTTGCGGACCTTACTGAATCTGCTGTGGGATCGTTATCAGAAGCCGCTTTTTATTGTTGAGAACGGACTGGGCGCCAAAGACATACCGGATGCAACGGGCGTCGTGCAGGATGATTATCGCATCAGCTACCTCAACGATCATCTGGTTCAGGTGCGTGAGGCCATTGACGATGGCGTGGAGGTCATGGGTTATACCAGCTGGGGGCCAATCGATCTTGTCAGCGCATCAAAAGCCGAATTGTCTAAGCGTTACGGTTTTATTTATGTTGACCGCGATGATACCGGGGAAGGTTCGCTGGCCCGCAGCCGGAAGAAAAGCTTTTACTGGTATAAAGAGGTCATTGCGACCAACGGGGCTTCACTTAAAGAGTAATTCCCGCACTCAGGAGTACATCACAACGATCGCGATGTACTCCCGGTTAGCAGTTAAAACAGCCCGGTTCAGGGCTTCTCGCGGGTGTTAACCTGATAGCGGGTACTCCTGCCTCCGCCTTCGAGCCGGTAAAGGCAGCCTTTTTCAACCAGATCGGTCAGATGACGGGTCGCGGTGGCTTTACTCACTTTGGCGACCTTCTGGTACTGACTGGCGCTGATCCCCAGTTCGAAACCCTGCTCGCCGCCATCCAGCAGCCGGTTCAACACTTTCACCTGTTCCGGACTCAATCCCATCCCCTGATGCCGCAGCCAGAAACGCGCTTTCATCTGAGTGCGATCGATGACGTTCATCGCCTGTTGCAGACTCTCATCCAGGATATCAAGAAACCACACCAGCCAGTGAGTGATATCCAGGCCGCCTTTCTGCGTCTGCTCAAGGATGCGGTAATAACCGGCACGCTGCGTCAGAATGGCGGGTGACATGGCATACAGCCGGATACTCTGACTGTCGGCCTGAGCCAGCGCCAGATCGGTTAACGCACGCGTGATACGACCATTACCATCATCAAAAGGGTGCAGGGTGACAAACCAGAGGTGGCAGATGGCGGCGCGCAGCAACGGGTCCAGCATCACATCATGCTGACTGCTGTTGAACCACTCAATAAACTGCGCCAGCTGCGGCTCCAGTCCCTGTCGCGGCGGCGCTTCAAAATGCACCGTGGGACGATCGATGCGACCTGAGATGACCTGCATCGGCTCACTGCCGCGCAGCGTGCCGACGCTCAGGCGCTGCACCGTCCACTCATCGGCGGGGAAAAGCCAGCGGTGCCACTGACAGAGACGCTCAGGCGTCAGCGGCTGGCTGCGGTTGTTGATGGCATCCAGCATCATGGCGGCCAGGCCTTCTGAACGATCGGAGACCGGATAGGGTTGCTCTTCCGTCACGCCTAACCGACGCGCCAGCGATGAGCGGACCGATTGCACGTTGACCCGCTCCTCTTCAATCGCGGAAGAGGAGAGGATATTGCTGAGCAGGGTATCCAGCGTCTGGGTTTCACTGTCTGAATGCAGGCTGGCACGTCCCAACAGCAATCCGCGCTGCTGCTGCAGATGGCGCAGGCGCGGTAACAGCACGGCGTCCTGCCACTGAAAATGGGGCCAGTCCGGCTGTTGCCAGATCCAGGTAACGCTCATAATCGGCTCACGCTAAGGGTGGATGAGCCGAATAAAGGAGGTTATTCGGCTCACAGAATGAGTCGATAATAGCGAATATTTGGCTCACAGGCCAACCCGGCTGACGTGAGGGCAAAAAAAAGGACCCGAAGGTCCTGTTTGCTTAGCGGGAGAACTGCATAAAGGTGTCTGAATAATAGTGAACGATCCAGGCGACATACGCCAGCCAGACAACCATCCCGACAGCTAATCCTGATTTACCGATCATTGTTCTATCTCCACTGCGATAAGGGGGCTACAGCAACTGTTGACATAAACTGACAGTAATGGCTGGCACCAGTATTGTTGCAGATCAAAAAAAGGCCGTTCATTCGCAGCGCCATAATCCCTTTGCGATCAACTTCCCGTAATAACGCGCTGTGAGACCCCCATCACGGCGGGGAAATGGCTATTAAAGTTCAAAAAAACGCCGCCGATAGATGATCTCAGGAGCACCATAACTACAAGGAGGTATTGAGCCAGGTAAATTTCAGGGGAAGCACTATGGTCAGTCAGTTAACACATAAGAAAAGAATGAGTACCCGTGCCCAGATGCTGATCATGGGTGGTTTAACGATAGTGCTGGGATTTACCGTGACGATTGGCGTTCTCAGCTGGCAATCCGGTAAAGAGCAGAAGGCGCTGGCCGAACAATATCTGCAGCAGATTGCGCAGAGCCGTGCCTTACAGGTGCAGCAGGAATTGAGCCATGCACGTGATGTCGCGAGTCACCTTGGACAAAGTCTGATTGCCTTGCCCCACGTTGGTATTACCGATCGCAAAGCGGCCGATAAGGTGATGGAGTATGCGCTGCGTGCTAACCCTGACTATCTGTCGATGTCAGTGATATTTGAACAGAATGCGTTTGATGGCCGTGATGCCGAGTTCGCTTCACAGCCGGGTCAGGCACCGCAGGGCCGTTATGCCTTTTTTGTCGATCGTGACGCATCAGGTACTTACTCGATGCATCCGCTGCTCTCCTATCTGACACCGGGTCAGGGTGATTACTATCTGATCCCGCAAAAAACACAAAAAGATACGCTCACAGAACCCTATAGCTATGCCTATAACGGCGTGCCAACATTGCTCACCTCCGTCGCCGCCGCGATTATCGATCAGGGCACCTTAAAGGCGATCGTTACCTCTGACATTTCACTGGCATCACTGCAACAGAAAGTGAATCAGATCAAACCCTGGCAGGGAAGCGGTTATGCGCTGCTGCTTTCTCACGGCGGGAATGTGGTCTCTTCGCCGGTGAAAGATGAAGCCGGGAAGCCCTGGAAAGGCGAAAAAGAGGGTTTTACGTCAAAAGTCGTCCAGCGATTTGATGCCGTGCTGGGTGAAGACGCTTTAGTCACCTGGCAGCCGGTGATGATAGGTAACAGCGACAAACCCTGGTATCTGGGCGTGGTTGCACCGGTCAGTCAGGTGATGGCCGCCTCAAACCGGCAGCTGATGTGGGCGGTGATCCTGATGGTCGTGAGCGTTCTGCTGGTCGGGACGGTGCTGGGCATGCTGTTCAGCCGTAAAGTGTTGCGTCCGATTGGTGGCGAGCCGGCTGAAGCGGCGCATATTGCGCTGGCCGTCGCCGATGGCAAGCTGGATAACGCGATTGTGGTGAAAAACGGCGATCGCAGCAGCCTCTTTTTCGCCCTGGATACCATGCAAAGCCAGCTCCGGCAGATTGTCGGGCAGATTAAAGATTCCAGTGAATCAGTACGCCAGGGGGCGGGTGAAATTGCCAGCGGAAACCTCAATCTGGCGTCACGCACCGAACAACAGGCCGCCGCGCTGGAGCAGACCGCAGCCAGCATGGAGCAGATCAGCGCCACGATTCGCCTGAATGCCGATAACGCGCAGCAGGCGACCAGCCTGACTGAAAACGCTACCCACATCGCCAGTCGGGGTGCCTCGCTGGTGGGTGAGGTGGTGCAGACCATGGCGCAGATCGATGACAGTTCGAAAAAGATCGGCGACATTACCACCATGATCAACAGCATCGCCTTCCAGACCAATATTCTGGCGCTGAACGCGGCGGTGGAGGCTGCACGTGCCGGTGAGCAGGGACGCGGTTTTGCGGTGGTGGCTTCTGAAGTGCGTAATCTGGCCCAGCGCAGCGCGAACGCGGTGAAAGAGATCGGCGCACTGATTGAAGAGTCGAGCGTGCGGGTCGAGAGCGGCGTCCGGCTGGTAAACGATGCCGGTAAAACCATGCAGGAGATGATGCAGGCGGTGAATTCGGTGCAGGGGATTATCGGTGAGATTGTTACAGCATCAAGCGAACAGGCGCGTGGCATCAGTCAGGTAACGATTGCCGTCAATGAAATGGATGGCGTCACCCAGCAGAACGCCGCGCTGGTGCAGCAGATGTCGGCTGCCGCCAGTTCGCTGGAAGATCAGGCGCAGCAGCTGTCACAGACGGTGGAGCAGTTTCATCTGGCGTAAGCAGGCGTATGTTTCCTGAGCCAGCTTCTGCTTCACAAAATAAAAAACCCGCCGCTGGCGCAATGCTGCTCAGTTAAGATTAGATTTGTAAAGGCTGTCACGGTCAAACGTGGCAGCTTTTTTTTGGGCGAGCGAGCCGCAGTACGGGCCAGCGCACCTCTGCTGCTGCCGGGCCGTCCTCGCGCCGCTCACGCGGTACCTTCGGCTTTGACGTCGTGCCGACGAACCGTTCGGGGATCGGCCCTCCCTGGCCAGCCCCTGCCCGGCACCAGACTGCGTTATCACCTGTCGCTTAACTGACTGACATTACCGCTGGCGGGTTTATTTTTATCACTGTTCCGTCAGCCGCATGCCGCTGCTGGCATCAAACAAATGCATTTTATCCGGATTAACGGTCACCGGCAGCGTGCCGCCAGGCACGGCATCGCTGCGGCCGGTCAGTTGCATATGCAGCGGGAAACCCTGCCAGTTCAGATGTAGCAGGGTCGATTCGCCGGTGATCTCAACAATGTTGACCGCCGCCGGTTGCCCGCTGGCATCAAAAATCAGATCGTGGGGTCGTACGCCAAGCGTGACCGGCTGATCGGCCTGCTGCTGTGCCGCACTGTGCCAGCGACGCGGCAGCGGCAGCCACTGCTCGCCACAGCAGACGCCAGGCAGACCATCGCGTGTCTGGAAACGGGCATCCAGCAGATTCATTGGCGGTGAACCGATAAACCGCGCCACGAAGGTGTTTACCGGGCGGTCATAAATCGCCAGCGGCGCACCCTGTTGCACAATGACCCCTTCTTTCATCACTACAATCTGATCCGCCAGCGTCATCGCCTCGACCTGATCGTGGGTAACATAGACCATGGTGGTTTTGAAACGCTGATGCAGCGACTTAATCTCGGCCCGCAGCTCCATGCGTAACTGCGCATCAAGATTAGAAAGCGGCTCATCAAACAGAAACACCTGCGGATTGCGCACCATGGCGCGGCCCATCGCCACGCGCTGCCGCTGTCCACCCGACAACGCTCTTGGATAACGCTGCAACAGCTGATCGATGCCGAGAATGCCGGCAATACGGGCGATTTTGCTTTTTTGCTCCTCGCGCTTCACCTTTTTCACCTGCATGTGAAACGCCAGATTCTCCGCGACGGTGAGATGCGGATAGAGCGCATAGCTCTGAAACACCATGGCGATATCCCGGTCAGCAGGATCGAGATCGTTAATCTGTTTTTTATCCAGCATGATCGCCCCGTCAGAGACGGTATCCAGACCGGCAAGCAGCCGCAGCAGGGTTGATTTGCCGCAGCCGGAGGGGCCAACCAGCACAGTAAAGCTGCCATCAGGGATGGTTAAATCCAGCGGGTGAAGCACGCTCTGTTTACCGTAGCGCTTCGCCACCTGTACAAGTTCAACACTGGCCATGGTCAGCGCACCTCATTTGATAGTTGGAGTTGTTGCCAGCTGGGATAGCGGCGCGGAGAGCTGCTTATCGCCTGTGATGCCACTTCAATGCCCCAGCGCAGCGCCGTGTGCGATGGCTGGTGATAGAGCAGTGCAGTAAGAAAACCGGCATTAAAACTGTCACCGGCACCAATGGTATCTACCACCGTTATCGGCTGGGCAGCAGCATACTGCACAGAGGCGGCAGACCAGAGACGTGCACCCTCTGCGCCACACTTAATCACACAGCCGCCGCGACCACTGAGCCGGGCCGCCAGCTGTTTACCGCTTTGATCCAGCAGTTCTGCGCCCGATAAGCCCAGCGCTTCCACCTCATTCAGCAGCAGCCAGTCACAGTCCGCTAACCAGTTGCCAATCTGTAAGCGAAGCCCATCGCTCCAGCCCGCAGGCGGCCAGCCGGTATCCACGGCGACACAGAAGCCACGCTGTTGCAGTGCGGCCAGCAGCGCCGGGTAGTGATCATAGAGTTCCAGACAGAGAAAGGTGCCGCACAGCAGTACGATGTCGCCCGGCGTCGCCTGCGACGGCAACTGGACCAGCACATCGTCCGCGGTCAGCACGGTAATATGGCCGTGATTGCTGAGAAACGAGCGTTCGTTATCGGGATGGGTCACGCCTACCGTCAGCGAGGTCTCACAGGCATAGCGCGGCCAGTATGCAGCGCTATGAGGAAAGTGACTGGCGAGCCAGTGACTGAAGCCATCGTCGCCCTGATTGGCAATGGCCCGATGCGGCACCTGCATCGCCTCCAGCGCCAGCGCACAGTTACCTGCGGACCCACCGGGACGTAACTCGCTGTGCTGCAGCATCACTTCCGTGCCGCGCTGCGGCCAGTCGCTGAGCGTACTCATGATTAAATCAACATTTATATTGCCCACCACATAGAGGGTGGGCGTGAGGGTAGTGACCATAATTATCCCTTACTTCCGCCGCTGGTGAGACCGCTGACCAGCGTCTTCTGCAACCAGATGGCAATAAACAGTGGCGGCACCGAAGCCAGAATGCCGATAGCCGCGATCAGCCCGTCATCGGTCGCGCGTCCAGCGGTAAAACCGGCAATGGCGACCGGCAGGGTCTGTGCCGAAATATTGCTGGTAAACAGCAGCGCGTAGAAAAACTCATCCCAGGCGAGCAGCCAGCCGAACAGCGCGGCAGCGCCCAGCACCGGCTTTGCCAGCGGCAGCGTAATGCGCAGCAGAACCTGCCAGAAGCGCAGGCCATCAAGCCGTGCTGCCTGTTCGATATCACGTGGCAGTGAGTCGAACTGGTTCTTCAGCATCCAGGTCAGAAACGGCAGGATCAGTGAGCAGTAGACCATCACCAGGCCGGGACGGGTGTTGAGCAGCCCCAGTTGTTGCAGCAGAAAGTAGAGCGGCAGCACAAACGCCACGGGCGGCACCATATAGATTGCCAGAGCGCCGGAAAGCCAGGCATCACGACCACTGTAGCGTGAGAAGCTGAACGCCGCGGGTATCGCCAGCAGCAGCGAGATCGCTGTGGCCACCGTCGCTACCAGCAAACTGTTGCCCAGCGCGTGCAGAAAAACGTTGCCGGGCTGATTCGGTGCCAGCGAAACCAGCCCCTGATAGCGGCTGAAATCCCACTGACGCGGAAGCCACTCCAGCGGCACGCGGGAGAGATCGCTGGCAGAACTGACGCTCATCAGAAACAGCCAGCCCATCGGGGCCAGAATGCTGACGGCGACCAGCAGCGCAGCCCCGTAACGCAGCACCCGTCGCAGTTTAGTTTTCATAAGCGGTACTCCGGCGGCGCTGATGCCATAACATCAGCAGATAGAGCGTGATCAGCAGGGCGCACATCAGGGTCATCAGTATCGCGTAGGCGGCACCGCTGCCGGCACGCAGATAGCTGAACGACTCCTGATAAACGAAAAAGCTCAGGGTTTTGGTGCTGTCCACCGGGCCGCCGCGCGTCATCACGTAGATGATGTCGAAGATTTTAAAGGCATCGATGGTGCGTAACACCAGCGCGACGCCGAGCGGTGCAACAATCGCCGGGAAGGTAATCGCCCGGAAACGCCGCCAGGCGGAGGCACCGTCCAGTCGTGCCGCTTCAAACAGATCCTCGGGGATCGACTGCAGCGCCGCCAGCACCAGCAGGGTGACCAGCGGATAGTTTTTCCAGATATCCGCAAACATCACCGCGTTGAGCGCCGCCTCCGGCGATCCCAGCCAGCTGCGATAGCCGTCAATGATGCCGAGCTGGCTGAGCAGGGCGTTGATGCTGCCGTAATCAGGGTTGAAGTTGAGCCGCCACATCATGGCGTTGACGATGGTCGGCAGCGCCCACGGCAGAATCACCAGCACCCGCAAAACGTTGCGCCCGATGAATTTCTGATTCAGCAGCAGCGCCACCAGCACGCCGATAATTCCTTCAATGGTGACAGACACAAGGGTGAAATAGAGTGTGCGCCAGATCGACGCCCGAAAGTCGGGATCGCTAAGCGCATAGAGATAGTTTTCCAGCCCAATCCAGGCAGGCGTTTCACCACTGCCAATCAGCGCAGCATCGGTAAAGCTGAGCCAGATGGTACGCAGCAGAGGCCAGGCGGTTAACAGCAGCATCACCAGCAACATGGGTGCCAGCAGCACCCATGCCTGACGCTGTTCGCGTTGACGCAAACTCAGCATCGTGACTCCTTAACGCAGCCGGGCGGCGCTTTTATCAACCGTCGCCATCGCGTCCTGCGCCGGGGCTTTACCCAGCAACACCTGCTGTAACTGCTGTTGCAGCTGGTTCGACAGACGGGAATAGTCAGCGGTCTCCGGACGTGACAGCATCACGTTTAGCGATTTGTCCGCCGCGGCAATCAGGCTCTCCTGATCCTTTTTCACTGCTTCATCCTGATAAGAGGATTTCCAGATCGGCAGGCTGAGCTTCGCATACTGATTCTGTACCGGCTGTGAGGTCATGTACTGAATGTACTGCCACGCCTCGTTGGCATGGGTGCTGCCTTTGGTGATCCCCAGCCCCATTGAGCCGTTTACCGCCCCCACTTTTCCTGGCGCATCGCCGGGCGCAGGCATGAGCCCAACGTCGCCCGCCACTTTGCTCTGCTTCGGATCGTTGGCCATGTTGTACATGTAGGTCCAGTTCAGCGCGAAAGCCGCATCGCCATTAGAAAACGATTTACGCACATCCTCTTCCAGATATTCACGCGACGCCGGGTTACTCAGGCCCTCATCAAGCGAGCTTTTCATCAGGTTAAGCGCCTTGAGTGAAGCCGGGCTGGAGAAGTTAAGTTTGCCGTTCTGATAGAACTGACCACCAAAGCCTGAAACAAGCGTGGTGTAGTCACACACCAGTGCCTCAGCCTGGGACCAGCTCCAGACCAGCGGCCAGGTGACAATCTTTTTATCCTTGATGATCTTCGCGTCATCCAGCACCTGCTGCCAGGTCTGTGGCGGCGTGGTGATGCCCGCTTTAGCCAGCATCGCTTTGTTGTAGTAAAGGTATTTGGTGTCGAGAATCCACGGCATACCCAGCGTTTTGCCTTTGTAAACCACGGTGTTCATCGCGCCCGGGAAGACCTTCTCTTTATCCTCTGGCGTAATGCGTGCGCTGACATCCTGCAGCAGATCGAAACGGGCGAATTCCGCCGGCCAGATGGCATCGAACAGCACCACATCATAGCCATTGCCGCCCGCGCCACGCGCCGCCACAATCTTGTCGTGCAGCGCCTCATAAGGAACAAACTCCAGATTGACGCTGACATCCGGGTGCTGCTTCTGAAAATTTTGCGTCATCGCGCGGATATCATTTTCACTATACGCCGCCTGGGTCATAAACAGGGCATTGATCTGGCTGGCCGCCGCCGCGCTGCCTGCGCTTAACATCAGTAAGGCGGCAAAACCGGCTTTTAGTTGGGGTGTGTAACGCTGTGACATGGTCTTCTCCACTGTGCAGCAACAGGCTGTCGGTTAATTAAATCAATTTGATTGATTTAATCGGGGGCGTAATTTTGGTCAGTGGGTGAACTGACCTGTCTGAATCTAAGCAAACGGCGTGCCACAGTGCCGGAGGGCATTGCAACAAAGCCGTAACAACGCTGAAACTCAGACTGCGCTTTTATGGCAAAATTGCCTATCCTGATGCGCGAGAATTGCGTGCAGCATCAAAGATATTGTTTGCCCGAATGCATTCGGAGACCAATACTGTCGGGTCCCGCTGAAATGGAAAACAACATGAAAACCTCGGGTACCAACCTTGAACATGCGCGGGCGCACAACCGACGCGTGGTGATTGAAGCCATTCGCCTGCACGGTGAACTGACCCGTGCCGAACTGGCCCGCATGACGGCGCTGACGCCGCAGACCGTCTCGAATATCGTGGCGGAACTGGAGCAGGCCGAACTGCTGACCAGCCGCCAGCCGCGCCGCAGCGGGCGTGGTCAGCCCTCAATTCCGGTTACGCTCAATCCCACCAGTGCCTGGTCGATCGGCATCCATCTTGATCACCAGACGCTGCTGCTGGTTCTGGTCGATCTCAGCGGCGAAGTGCGTTTCCGCCGCCTCGTTATGGTGCAAAAGCCCCAGCCTGCTGCCACCCTGGCGTGCATTGCCAGCGTGCTGGAGGAGATGCGCGCCTTCCTGGGTACTCAGTGGCAGAAAGTGCTGGGGATTGGCGTGGTGATGCCAGGGCCTTTTGGTGTGGAGGGCATTTCATCAGTGGGGCCGACCACGCTGAACGGCTGGGAGCAGGTCGATATCGAGGCTGAACTCGCCACCATTAGCGGTCTGCCGGTGACGCTGGAAAATGATGCTACGGTCGCCGCCATCGGCGAACGCTTTCACGGCACAGCGCGCCACCTGAACTCCTTTATCTATCTCTATATCGGCACCGGCCTGGGCGCGGGGATCTTCACCGATGGTCATATCTATACCGGCCACGCCCATAATGCGGGCGAAATCGGACACATTGTGGTCGAGCCGGGCGGTCGCGACTGCTACTGCGGAAATCAGGGCTGTCTGGAGCGTTACGTCTCGCTGCAGGCCGCTTATGAATTCTGTGGTCTCGATCCAATGCGGGCGCTGCCCGAAGATCTGTTGCAGATTGAACCCGCGCGTTTTACCGCATGGATTGAGAATGTGACGACGCCTTTGCGTCAGGCAATCAATATTCTGGAGTCGGTGTTTGATGCTGAGGCGGTAATTATTGGCGGGATGATGCCTGCGCCGCTGCTGGAGCAGATGGTGCAGCGATTGCCGCCGCTTTATCAGTCGGTGCGCGGACGTTACCTTAACGATATGCGACTAAAAATTGGCATGACCGGCAGCGATACAGCCGCTCTCGGCGCCGCCGCTTTACCGATTTTCGATGAATTTAATCCGAAGTTTCAGGTGCTGATGAAGTAGTCAGGGAAAAGGGCGCTGCTGCAGGCAACAGCGCCACAGGCATTAACCCGGGTAGATACCGCGATCTTTACGCGCCATCAGAATACGCTCACAGGCCACGATATAGGCCGCGGTGCGCAGCGAGCAATCTTTCTCCTTCGACTTTTCCCAGACGTGTACCATCGCTTCCGTCATGATCTTGTCTGAGCGACGATTGATCTCATCTTCGCTCCAGAAGAAGCTGGCCATGTCCTGAACCCACTCGAAGTAGCTGACGGTCACGCCACCGGCATTACAGACCACGTCCGGCACCACGATAATGCCGCGGGTGGCCAGCATGTCATCGGCATCCGGATAGGTCGGGCCGTTTGCGCCTTCCAGCACGATTTTGCAACTCAGGACTTCAGCACGCTCACGGGTAATCTGACCTTCCAGTGCCGCCGGGATCAGAATATCCATCCCTGTGGTCCAGAACGCCTCTTTATCAATGCTCTGCGCACCAGGGAAACCGGCAATCTGCTTATTGGCGATCTGCCATTCGGTCAGGGCAGCCATGTTGATGCCATCGGCATTAAACAGCGTCGCGGTGTGATCCTGAATCACTACCACACGAGCACCCGCCTCATCAAACAGGCGTGCCGCTTCGCTGCCGACGTTACCGAAGCCCTGGACCGCAACGCGTGCGCCTTCAATTTCAATACCTGCACGGCGTGCCACTTCGCGTCCCGTAATAAACACGCCGCGACCGGTGGCTTTTTCACGCCCCAGTGAACCGCCCAGATGAATCGGTTTGCCCGTGACAACGCCGGTAATCGTTGTGCCGTGGTTCATGGAGTAGGTATCCATCATCCACGCCATCACTTTGCTGTTGGTCCCGACGTCTGGCGCAGGAATATCTTTTTGCGGCCCGATGATGATGCCGATCTCGCTGGTGTAACGGCGGGTCAGTCGCTCAAGTTCACCGTCGGACAGTTTGAACGGATCAACGCGGATACCGCCCTTAGCGCCGCCATAAGGCAGGTTAACCGCCGCACATTTGATGGTCATCCATGCGGAGAGCGCCATCACTTCATTAAGGTCGACATCCGGATGGTAGCGAATACCGCCTTTTCCTGGGCCGCGCGAAAGGTTGTGCTGAACGCGATAGCCTTCGAAATGGCGAATTGAGCCATCATCCATCTGGAGAGGAATATCAACAATCAACGCACGTTTTGGATGACGCAAAGTATCTATCCAACGTGAAAGATCGCCCAGATAGGGCGCAACCCGGTCGATTTGCTGTAAATAGGTGGACCAGGCAGATGTGCTGCTTTCAGACGCATAAGATAACTTATCCATAAAAAACCTTTCTTAATGAAGTTATTTATTGTGTGGAGCCGTGGATGGAGAGCGCATTGCATTGCGCCGACATAATCTAACACTACTGAAACAAATAAGATGTGGCATCAGCCATGACACAACGCAGTAATGCCCTGTTTTGGGGCAGGGTAAGTGAATAGATTAGTATTGCTGGCCCCTTACAGACGAATAAAGATGCGCGTGGAGTGCGTAATTTCTGCATAGGACAGGAAATATCGCTATCTTTCAAATCTTTGAGGGCGTTCAAAAAGTTAAATAATTGATCGTAACCATGTTGACTTTACTGCACCAATTAAGTGCATGAGAATAAGTAATCAAAGGATTACATAAAGTAATGGATTGGACGTTAATAGCGCAGGCTAATCAGGTATTTAGAAAGGAGAGAGGGTCAGGGCTGGGGAAGGGAGAATAACGGGCCAGCGCAGTGGCTGGCCAGAATGAGTTTTACTGATGCAGAGCCTGCTCGGCTTCTTTCAGTTCCTGGCGAGCGTCAGCCAGTTTATCTTCGCGCTTCTGGATCTTGCTGGCGCTGCGGCCTTCTGCTTTCGCTTTAGCCAGTTCCTGTTCGCGTTCCTGTACCTTCAACTTTTTCTCTGCCACTTTTTCCTGACGCTGCTTTAGCAGACTGCTTTCGGTACAGTTCTGATTTACTTCGCTAAGCGCTTTTTCAAGGCCGGCAACCTGATGGGTATTATTGTGCTGGCGGGCAAAAGAGAGCTGGGTCTCAATCTCCTGCTTTTTGGCTGCACAACCGGTCAGGCCAGAGGCCGCGTGAGCAGCAGTAAAAGTGAGTGGTAACAGGAGAAGGCTGAAGGTCAGTAAGGTCTTTTTCATCTTAGTCTCGTCAATGAGTCAGGGTTGTGGCACCAGTATACGGAACCACCTTAAGAGATTCTTAACGAAAAAAATTATTTACTGGCGCGGAAAAACAGGGGTAAAGAAGGCGCTGCCTGCTGTCAGGCAGCGCTGGAGGCGTTGGATTGGGCAAATTGCAGGTTACAATCAGGTCCACTGAGCATTACCGGATGGCCATCCAGACTCTGCTGTTCAAAATAGTCCTGCATCTGCTGGCTGATGCCGGCACCACACCACATCACATGATGCTGATGAAGGTCGGTTTTAACGGCTGGCAGCCCGGTTGCACGCGAGTCAACCTCGACATTAAAGCCCATCGCAGTAAGACGAATGGCTTCAAGCCAGATTTCGGTTTTATCAAGTACGCTCACCGCTTCCAGAAACAGAGGAATAGAAGATTCGTTGCGCGCTGAGGCGCGCATGACTTTATCCGCCTGCTGCTGCACGCTTTGCTCAAAACGGTTGAGGCGACGTGACGCTCCCCGACGGAGATCGGCGTAAAGCCAGGCGCTCAGCGGCCGCAGCAGATTAATGACGAAATCATCACCGCTATAATGGCTGGACATCGTGTGCATCTGGCGTGAAAGCGACAGCGGTGTGCCAAATTCCAGTTGCCAGAGCAGGTCGCCTTTGCGCGCCGCCCAGCCATAGGTGGTGACCGTCGAAGCAGCCTGCTGACCTTGCCAGATTTCGTCGAGCGTCGCGCCAGTCGCTGTTAAGCCAACCAGGGTCTGGATTTCACTGAGGTGATGATCACTCCAGCGTTCCTGATACTGCTGCGGCGTCAGTAATCCCTGCTTCATCCAGCTCTTCAGGTTAGCGGGATGGGTGCCGGTTATGGCGCAAACAGTATCGGTGGTATAAGAATGCATATCGTGCCCTCTGTAGAGGGGAAGGCCGCCGGGATTAACCGGGGATGAACCACCACTATGAACCTTATAACAGTCAATTAATAGAGGCAGAGTTAAGGCAAATCGGCGCTATGTGCCTGTGACGCTACGCTTATTCGTTGTTATTCTCCGATTAAATTTATGCTGATCAGCAGGTTAAAAGCGCTGCGATCAGGCAATAAAAATACTGTGTATTTATTCAGTAAATATTCTTTACGCAAATATACCGGGAAATCGGTACTTTTAAGCCTATTTTAAGAGCATGCCGACTCTTATCCCCCTTACATCCTCCCGCTAAATTGCTAAAATAGCGGATTCTGATGATCAGGAGAAAGAGTGCCCAATGCGTTATCGTTTTAGTCTCGCCGTTGTAACGGTTGCTGCTGTACTGACTGGCTGTGCAAAACATGCCGCCAGCGATGCGCCAGATGAATTTGCTGCTGGCCCGACGCAGATTGATGTCTCACACATCAAGACCCGCGCAGATGATGGCTCCAGTGTATTCCTGACTGTAGATGGTAAAGACGCCGGCAGATTGCCTAACGGCGAAAGCATGCTGCTGCATGTTCCGGCCGGAAAACACCAGGTCGGTGGCTATGTACCCACTCTGTTTGGTATGGGTCGGGTGACCATTGCACCGGTAGAAGTGACCACGTCACCGGAAGATGTTAAAAAAGTGGCTTATACGGTCACACGCAACAAAGCGACCTTTGTTGAGAACAAGGACGAGCAGGGCTGAGTGGATGACGGCGGAGAGCTGCGCTCTCCGCTGGAAGGGCTGGCACTATAAGCCCAGTTCGCTCAGTGAAGCATGGTCGTCAGGGCGTCGGCCCTGCGGCCAGTGAAACAGCCGCTGTTCTTCACTGATTTTCAGATCGTTGATGCTGGCATAACGCTGCTGCATTAAACCCTGCTCATCAAAGGCCCAGTTCTCGTTGCCATATGAGCGATACCACTGCCGTTGCTCGTCATGCCATTCATAGGCGAACCGCACCGCAATCCGGTTCTGGTCAAAACTCCACAACTCTTTAATCAGCCGATACTGCTGCTCCCGCTGCCATTTTTGCTGCAGGAAGGCGATGATTTCTGCCCGGCCGGTCAGAAAGGTATCGCGATTGCGCCATTTACTGTCCGCTGAATAGGCTAGAGCGACTCGCTCCGCATCCCGGCTATTCCAGCCATCCTCAGCCAGCCGGACTTTTTCAATCGCCTGTGCAGCCAGGGTAAATGGCGGTAGAGGCGGACGTGTATTTTCCAACTTTCTCTCCTTAACAGCGCAGGCAAACGCATTGTCAGCATTCGTTACAGTCGTATCAGAGTTCCAGGGCGTGAATCTGGCAGACGGCACGCGCCGCTTCCTGACCTTTTTTCACGAAGTGCTGAGTATAGAAGTCGATAAACTCGGCCGATGGCTGGAAATTATGCGGCGTGAGTGACACCGAGAAGACGGGCACATTGGTTGCCAGCTGTGCCTGCATCAGACCACTTACCACAGCCTGCGCGACGAAATCATGGCGATAGATGCCGCCATCCACCACCAGTGCTGCACAGACAATCGCATCATAGTTGCCGGTCTGCGCCAGGCGTTGCGCCAGCAGCGGCATTTCAAAAGCGCCCGGAACATCCCATGTCTTAATCTCATATGAGGTACCGCGGCTTTCCAGTTCCTGTTCGAATCCTGTCAGAACCTGAGAAACGATTTCGCTGTGCCAGTTAGCTTTAATAAAGGCGACTTTCAACGGCTGCATGACTTACTCCAGTAAAAGGTGACATTCAGTGGTAACGGGCCAGATTTCGCCCCTGCACCCCGAATCAAAATAGTGAGCCCGGCAGGCCAGTAACCTGCTGACAGCCTTCACTATACTGTAATGTAAAGAGTCTGTGTCCATCATTGTGATTATATGTAAATAACTGAGCGATGGATTACCCGCTTATGCTGCCGCAAAAGTCCGCAACGCCTCCTGCAAGGCACTCAACACGCACTCTTCAGCCCGCCAAACCGCCTCACACCCTGTTGTTTGCGTAACAGCTTCCAGTTACGTTATTGCTTAAATAAAATACTGGATATTTGAACAGTTGTTTGTATAATTAATCGACTGCCCGCCGGGTATTGGTAGCGTTAGCGAGGGGTGAACCCATGATGATTTCAACTGAAAGCCTCAAATCTCTGGAACAATCGGTCACAATGAGCAGTCGTGAACTGGCTCAGATGACCGGTATTACACACGGAGAAGTGAAGCGGTTAATCAAAAGTCTGGAGACGGCTCAGCGTCTCTCCCAGCCGCTCAGCGTGAATGAGTATGAGCGGGAAGGGGAAGTGCGTCAGGAGTATCGTCTGTGCAAGCGTGACTCGCTGCTGGCCGTGGCACGCCTGTCGCCAGGCTTCACTGCAGAAGTGCTGGATCGCTGGCAGGACCGCGAGAAGACGACCCATCTGCCTGACTTTACCAATCCGGCTGAAGCCGCTCGCGCCTGGGCTGAGCAGTTTGAACAGCGTCAGGCGGCGGAGCAGCAGCTGGCTCTCTCGGCACCCAAGGCGGCGTTCTTTGATAACTTCGTTGAGGTTGATGACTCGCTGGGCTTTCGGCAGCTCTGCAAAATGCTGAAAGTGAAAGAACCGGAGTTTCGCCAGTTTCTGCTGGAGCGCAACATCATGTATCGCGCAAAAGGCACCCTGACGCCGCAGCACTACCATATGCAGGCCGGCTACTTTACGCTGCATACCGGCACGGGCGAAAATCAGCACGCTTTCTCTCAGGCACGTTTTACGTCTAAAGGGGTGAAATGGGTCGCCAGTCTGTGGGCAGG
Source organism: Pantoea sp. ABR1s (assembly GCF_057812235.1). NCBI lineage: Bacteria > Pseudomonadati > Pseudomonadota > Gammaproteobacteria > Enterobacterales > Erwiniaceae > Pantoea > Pantoea sp. ABR1s. Next base: position 220,630 of record NZ_JBSZSY010000004.1, read on the forward strand.
GCATCTCTCTGCTCAGCCAAAAGGCGCAGCTGCGTAACAGTTCCTGTGATCTTGCGGGCTGGCACGGATGTATAAGTGCTGGCAGATGTGCCTGTAAAAGTGCAGATATAAAAAAGGCCGCAACAGAGTGCGGCCTTTTTTGATCGTTAATGATCGATTATCAGGCGAATTACCAGCCTTTAATCGCATCACCCTTGTAAACTTCTTCGGCTTTGGCCGCGACTTCCGGTGACTGCAGCGCAGACTTCAGCTTCTGAATTTTATCGCTGTCTTTATTATCTTCTCGTGAAACCAGCGCATTGACGTAAGGCGATGAGGCACTTTCCATAAATAAGCCATCGCGGTGCGCTGATAATCCAGCCTGAGCCGAGAAATTAGTATTAATGATCGACAGGGTCACGTTGGGATCGTCTAAGGTGCGGGTCAGCTGTGGGGTGTCCACTTCAACCAGCTTCAGATTTTTTGGATTTTCGATGATATCCAGTGAGGTCGGTAAATAACCCACATCCGGTTTGAGTTTAATCAGACCCTGCGCCTGCAGCAGCAGCAGGCTGCGCCCCAGCGTGGTGGCTTCGTTAGAGATAGTGATAGTGGCACCATTCTGCAGCTCACTGATGTTCTTAATTTTGTGCGAATAGGCAGCAATCGGGAAGACGAACGTTTTACCCACCACCGCAAACTTGTAGCCGCGCTCTTTAGACTGTGATTCCAGATAAGGCAGGCTCTGGAAGGCGTTAGCATCGACTTCTTTGTTATTCAGCGCTTCATTTGGCAGTACATAGTCATTGAAGTTAAGTACTTCGACATCCAGCTTGTATTTATCCTTCGCCACCTGCTTTACCACCTGCCAGATTGCTTCATCAGGCCCGGTATTAATCGCAACTTTAACTTTGTTATCGTCATCTTTTGAGCAGGCGGATAATAGTAGAACAGAACTGGCGAGTAATGCCGTAAACAGACCTTTCATTATCAGAAATCCCTCAGGTGGTTGATGGCTTCAAAGATAATACAGAACTCACAGGTTGCGTACTGACTGAGGAATATATCTTATAACCACAATGCAAATATTGAACATTAATTAATCAGCAATTCAGCCAGTCCGCTAATGGCCGGTTTTCATCCCTCTGTTCGATGGCGGAAAATTCCTGTTAACAGGCTTATTAAAACGCAGGCGGGCATCAACACAGTTTTCTTCTAAGCTTACTTATCGGTCACTACTGGCATTCTATTGATTATTAACAGGGATTAACCATGTCGAAGCAAGATAACGGGATTAACGCGGTTGAAGTGATGCGCAGCAGCCAGGCCTGGAACGGTGACGTTCTTGAGGCCTATCCTACCGGCGAACCTGAGCTGACCGTTATGCGGCTCTCGCTACCTGCCCATACGTCATTGCCCTGGCATACCCATCCAATGCCGAATGCGGCGTTTATTCTTTCCGGCACCCTGATTGTTGAGGATAAAGAGAGCGGCGAACAGCGCACCTTCCATGCGGGTGAAGCCCTCAATGAGACGGTCAACAGTGCGCATCGCGGTTACACACTGGATGAGCCAGCCGAACTGGTGATTACCTATGCCGGTGTAAAGGGGCAGGAACTGACCGAGCCACTGCCGGGCGAGCCGGAAGAGTTTTAAGCGCACCTACTTCATGACGCACCACGGTAGTGTCGCCCGCTGCCATTTAAAAACCCTGCTCAGACTTGATTCGGATCAGTAAAGGGTGCGCCTGCACAGACCAGGATTAAACGCTCTCGGCTTCATCCACACCAATTAAAAAGGAATTTTCATGGATAAGAATGTTGCTCTGCTGCTTGCCCCTGGCTTTGAAGAAGCTGAGGCTATTATCACTCTCGACATCCTCTCACGCCTGGGCGTTCAGGTTACAACCCTGGCCTGTCAGCCCTATCGCGAAGTGAACAGTTATCATCATGTGAAGGTTGTCGCCGATGAGCTGCTGGAGGCGAATCGGGAGCGATTATTTGATGCGGTGATTGTGCCGGGTGGTCCTGACGGCAGCAAAAATCTGGCGGCAAATGCGGCAGTGATAGATTTTATTCGCCGCCATGATGAGGCGGGCCGCCTGGTCTGCCCAATTTGCTCCGCAGCGGCCAGAGTGCTGGCGCCACAGGGTCTTTTAAGGGGGCGTCGCTATGTCAGTTCTGGGACGTCATCAGAAGGTGTCACCGATGGCGTTTACGTTAATGCCTCGGTAGTGAAAGATGGCAATCTGCTGAGTGGACAGGATCTGGGCGCGGCGTTTGATTTCGCCTTCGCGATCGCTTTTATCCTGACTGGCGACGCTGATAGTGCCACCGAGCAGGCTGAACATATCAGTCACAAGCTTAAGGTGGATTTCGCTAAGCTTTAATGAGCGGTGTTTCGCGCCCTTAAAGCGAGATGCTGGCAGGGCGCAAAGTCATCCGCGACAGAAAAGGCATTTACTCCCCGCCAAACCCCGCTTCCCGCAGTACCTTTTTTGCCTGCTCCGATTCTAAAAAATCCGCCAGCCGACGCGCCTCTGGGGTAATGACTGCGCAGGCGTAGCGCGCAACAGAATTGAAAGCCGCAGGGATATCAACGACTGTCAGCCCGGCAATCTGGCTCAGGGCCGCCCGATGGCTGGCATAACCGATAAACAGATCCGCCTGATCCTCCAGGATAATCCATTCTGCCGCCAGCCTGCCTGCGGGAATGGGTGCAGAGTCGCGCCCACCCACCAGTGCCTTTGCGCGCTGGCGCACCGCTTCACCGGCTTTGCCCATCCGGGTGAAAAGGGCCTGCGCGTAGTCGCCAGAGGGATCGGCTGTGGGCGTAGAGGTCGCGATCCGCAGTGTGTCGCGGGTCACTAGCTGATACCAGTCGTCTCCCGCCTGTAGCCGATCGCTGCGAACCGTGATGCAGAGTTTATTAGTTGTGAACGGTATGACTGCCAGCGCTCGCCCAGCGTTCAGCAATTTTTGCGGATGCTCCTCACTGGCTGAAGCAAAGAGATCGCAGGGCTCACCGGCTTCAATCCGTTCGCGAAGCAAACCGGCGGGGCCAAACCGGGTTTCAACTGGCTCAGGAAAGTACGCCATCAGCGCGGGCCAGACCGCTTTCAGGCTGCCCGCCGCCAGTACGCGCATCACTCTGCTCCCTGATAAGCGGTGCGATAGAAGCGCTGATACCACTTATTGGCCAGCTTATTCATGTCCACATCCTGAAATTTCTGCGGATAGAGTTTTTTCGCCATCCACAATTCGCCAATCCCCATCGCTTCCGGCATTGGATAACCCCATGCTTTGGCGTAGTCCGGCATCAGCCAGACGCGATGATTTTTTACCGCGTCGATAGCCTGCCACTGTGGTGAACTGTTGATTTCATTCACGACGGAGGGATAACGGTCCTGCACAAAAATCACCTGTGGATCCCAGGCGATGACCTGCTCCATCGACACGGTTTTAAATCCCTTTACGGTCGCTGCGGCGACATTGACCGCGCCCACATGCAGCATCATCAGGCCGGTATATTTTCCTGAGCCGTAGGTGGTCAGTTCCGGGTTCGCCATATAGGCGCGAATGCGTTTTTCCGCCGGAACATCCTTCAGGCGGTCGCTGACGATTTTGCGGCCCTCATCGGTAGCCGTAATCAGCGCTTTTGCTTCTGCCGGTTTATTGATGATCTCGCCGATAAGCGTAATCCCTTCACGTAGTCCTTTGTCATAGGCCATTTCCTCGTCGCGGATAGAGGGGTTCATTTTTGCCTTTTCACCCGGCTCGTCATGAAGCAGTGAGATAGCCACCACCGGAATGCCCAGCGCGGTAATGCTGTCGATCATCTCCTGCGGTGCGTAGTTGGTCACAAACACCACCTGCGGATGCAGCGCCACCAGTTTTTCGGGGTCAACATGCGTCAGATCCCCCAGTGTCGCTTTCTGGTTCAGCTCAGGAGCCAGGCGGGCATAGCTGTCGCCAAGTTGCTGCTTCCAGTTCGCCATCACACCGACGATTTTATCGGTCGCGTTCATCTGCACCAGCAGGTTCAGCGTCTGATGCTGAAGCACCACAATACGATCAACACGATCAGGAATCGTGACCTGGCGGCCTGTCTGATCGGTTATCTGGCGCGATGCCTGGGAAGAGAGCGGAAGGAGTATCAGTAAACCGAGTGTGCATGCCTGCCAGAAGCGCTTCATTAACTATCCTCAAATACGTTATGCATTGGATTATATAGCGATAAGTGATGGGCTTCACGGTCCGGGGCATTATTTTGGGAAAGCAGGACGAAGGTAAAACATATTGTTACCGATAAGACTCAAGGTAGTTCAGCATTTCAACTCCACGGTCAATAAAGTCCTGAGCGACTCATAATGATTTGCCGCTTTCCCTGTCTGTGATCAACGTTCGTATAAATAAAAGTGCGTTACTCTGCGACCTCTAAGATTTCAGACCTGACAGGAAGTCAACTGCATGATAATCAGCCCGCCGTTTGTCCGTCCCCGGAACACCGGAGAAAATGACCCGTCATGGGTCAGCAGAATGATGCCCGTGGATATCAACCGGGATTTCCCGCTCAACCGGCACGCATCATGGCACGGGGGCGTGCACGTCCTCCACACCGACCGCACTGAGGAAGGCTACGAACGTATTGAGTTTGTCCGCGCGATTGCTGATGGGGAAGTTGTTTCTTTTCGGGCTCCGTCTTCCACAAACAAACGCGATGCTTTCCCGCTGAATTATGATGGCAGAACCGATGATGGGTATGTCCTGCTAAAGCATCAGACCGATATCGGTGAAAACTGCCGTGTCGTTTATTACTCCCTGTACATGCATCTCATGGACCGGCTGGACCCGGTAATCAGAGCCGGAGCAAAAGTCTGGCGCAAGGACCGTATCGGGCAGAGTGGTATGGTTAGCGAAACCAATGCCTTTCACTTTGAGGTATTCTGTGACAACGAGAACATGCTGAAGCTGACCGGACGCACCACACCTGAACTCGATATCACCCGTGACGGCAGAACCGACACGGTTTATGGCGATATCCATTTTTATCTGCCGCCCGGTACACGCTTTTACAAATCGGTGTCTGACACTACCTCACCAGGCACGGACCACCTGAATACCGTTCATACCACCACGGAACCGTTATTCGTCAGCATGACCTTCGAAAAAGGCGACTGCACGATGCTCACCCGCAGGCAGAACACCACCACGGCGGCACGTTTCGACACGGTGGGGGATCCGCTGGTGAATACTGACGTTGATCAAAACGACGATACAGCGAAGTATGAATACAACATGTATTGGACGGCTAAGCGCCTGTACCCGCAGAATCCGTCTGCCGGGCTCGAACTGCTCCATTTCGGGCGGGTCATCAGCACTGAACATGAAACCCTGACGCCTGCTGATGCGCCCTTATGGCGTACTGTCAGCTTCCCCGGCGGAACGGGCATGGTTAACCTGGCTTCACCTGACATCAAAAAATTCAGCGATGCTGATTTCCCGCACTGGACAGGGTGGCGGATGGTGGACGATGACACGGACAACAACAGTCAGTGTAATTCTCCCCTTATCGCCGGATTGCAGGACAGCGGGCATATCAGCGACCTGAGCAGCCGTCTGGTCTGCCATTTTCCGCTGGAGTGGAATGTTGCCACCTTTGACCAGCGCTATGTCTGGCTCAGAACCGGCTCTGACGATGTTCCGGCCATGTCAGAAGAAGACTATGAACGGCTGAAAAGTCATGCCTCAGCGCTGTGCTTTGAGACCGGTGAACATGGCACCGGCAGGCTGTGGCATTTCCATCCATTGGCCTTCATTACCCACTTTCGCAAATGCTGCTGGCTGAGCAAATCAGAGCTGAAGCAGCTTGTTCCACGGAACGCATTAAGAGCGGCCGGGCGAAATGATTACCGCTGGGAGGCCATAAATTACCGGGATGCTGCTGGTAGCATCCCGGACACTATCCGTACGCACATAAACAGGACGATGCAGAAATACCTGATAACTACCCCGCTGCGCATCGCCTGCTTCCTGGGGAACGGCATTCAGGAAACGGGCTGGCTGGGATCGATGGAGGAAGGGCACCGCTATACGGAAGCAGACCCGCGTACGCGTCAGGTCATCCGGCGCTACAACATCTGGTACTACCCGTGGTACGGGCGCGGCCTGTTACAGCTTACTAATCCTGAAAACTACTTAGATTATTTCGGCTTCCGGGGACGGACCTGCCCGGAAAATATCAGGAACACCCTGATAAATGAATACAGTCGTCTGTATTTACACCGCGGCATTCGCTATACCGACAATCACCTGTCTGACACCGAAAACCACGTCCCTGAAAACATTATCCGCTGGCGGAATAACATCAGCAGCGATCTGTATGAGGCGGCCAGTAGCGCAGGATTTTACTGGGTGGCAAGGGGTATGGCACTTTACGCCGACAACCCACATTTACTGGAGCGATGCAGCGTTAACGCTCGTGGGAGCGGAATAAAAGTTTACTATCGCAGCCAGGCCTTCTGGCAGGCCAGCGCCGCCGTTAATCTGCCAAACCAGGTCAATAACGAACACTATCAGGGGCTGAATGGTTTTGAAGCCCGATGTTGTGTCTACGGCAGTGCAATAGCTGTTCTCACTGAGCAGAAATTCCCGGACAGCAATAACAACCCGACCAACGAAAAACCCGAATCAGATCAGTTAAGGAGAGGATAATGGAAAGGTTTTTAATTTTTCTAACTCTGGCATTGTTATCACAAAAATCTGTGGGCTCTATTACTCCAGATATATATATACCCTCTACTTTCAACAAAGACAGGTTTATTAATTATTACAAAGGCATATCCAGTAACAGCGGAAATAGTTCATGCGATAACATTTCATTTAAAAATTTCTACCCGCCCGAATACGCAACATTAAAAATAAAACGACCTCCATTTAATACTTGGTTTTGCCTGTATTCTGCCGATGTCCTACATAATGGGTACGGACCGGGAAGAGTATTACCTGAAAAAGTCTACTTTGATACAAATGAAGGATTATGGAAAAAGAAAAATTACACATTAAGCAAAGAAAGTAGCCAGCGTTCGCTAAACGTTTATGATATTAAAAACCTGAGTGAGTTGCAGCCTGTAAAACTCTATAATATCCAGTCAGTCAATGCCCGTGGCTATGCGGTTATCGACAACAATATACCCCTGCAAGAAAAACAAAAAGGGGTCAAAAAAAACCTGTCATTCTGCCTGATACGTGATGAAGCTGCATTTTGTGGTTCAGGCTCAATGATAAACCTCGTCGACGGTAAGGAAGTCGATTTCACCCCCTATATGCTCAAATCTCTTGAGACCGTCGAAATGGGCGTACCGAAAAAATCAAATAATTGACAGTGATTAAATTCGCCATATGCCTGATTCAAATTCATATAAACAGCTAAGATGCTCACAAGCAAAAGGATCTGATAAGGATTCTTTTGCTTGTCCAGGCCTATCCTGAATTCTTACTCTAAGTTTACATTCCACAAAGTGTCAGCCGCCCTCATAGCTTACACCCGCACAGCACTGATAATGTGCAACGCCCGTTACTGACTCACCATCCCGGTGCCTTCTGGATTCCGCTCTCTCTATTTCTCTGATTTTACTTAAGTTAATTTCTGGCACGCCATTTGCTGAAGTCTGAACAGTAAGCAGCGTTCGACACAATTGATAGCAAATAGCTGGCTAGGGTTCCGGTTCACGCAGGTGAATGTCTGGTCCGAGAGCTGGCGACCTCTGTGAGGTTACACGGCGGGACAAAAGCCCGGGAGACAGCGGCACCAAATGGTGTCTTGCGCTGCTCCCGTTTTTTTGTGCCAACCAGAGGTTAACCATGAAGAAATCACCCCTCCTGACGCTTATTCTGTCGCTGACGCTGCTGGTCAGCGCGCCATCTTTCGCCGCGGTCAAAAAAGAGTTCAATATCTGCTGGACCATCTATGCGGGCTGGATGCCCTGGGGCACCATCAGCAACGAGAAAATCATCGATAAATGGGGCAGCAAATACGGCATCAAAATTCATATCACCCAGCTCAATGACTATATCGAGTCGATCAACCAGTACACCGCGGGTCAGTTCGACGGCTGCACCATGACCAACATGGATGCGCTGACCATTCCTGCTGCGGGGGGCATTGATTCCACGGCGCTGATCACCGGCAGCTTCTCCGATGGTAATGACGGAGTGGTGCTGAAAGGCGCAAACAAAAAACTTAGCGACCTGAAAGGGATGTCTGTCTATCTTCCTGCGCTGTCGGTTTCGCACTACCTGCTGGTTCGCGGTCTGGAGAAGGCCGGTTTACAGGAAAAAGACGTTAAGGTCGTGAACACCTCCGATGCCGATATCGTCTCCGCCTTTGGTACCAAGGGCGTGCAGTCGGCGGTTGCCTGGAATCCGCAGCTTTCAGTGATCAAGAAAACCCCGCAAACCACAGAAGTATTCAGCTCTTCGGCCGTGCCGGGCGAACTGATTGACATGATGGTGGTGAATACAGAAACCCTGAAAGATAACCCCGCGCTGGGTAAGGCACTGACCGGTGCCTGGTTTGAGATGATGGCGAAAATGCAGGCCGGTGATGCGCAGGCGCTGAGCGCGATGGCTGCCGATTCCGGTACTGACCTCGCCGGATACAAGGCGCAGCTGAAAACCACCCACCTGTTCTGGACCCCAGCCGAAACCCAGACATTTGTTTCTTCCCCCGATCTGGCGAAAACCATGCAGCGCGTCGCCGCGTTCTCCTTTGATAAGGGATTACTGGGCGAGGGTGCACAAAGCGCTGACTTCATCGGTATGAGCTTCCCTGGCAACATCACCGTCGGTGATACAGCGAACATCAAACTGCGCTTTGACGACAGCTATCTGAAGATGGCCGCTGCGGGCAAGCTGTAATCACCGATCTCAGGAGTATTTGCCATGCGCCACATCAACCGCTATCCCCGGCAGGGAATGCGCCTGACGCTGATGCTATTACCTTTTGTGCTGCTGATCGCCGTCTGGTTTATCAGTTCGGCGGTGCGTCTTGAAGCCAACCCACACGACAAACTGCTGCCCGGCCTGTCACAGATGATCGCCGCCATTGATCGGATGGCCTTCACGCCGGACAAGCGCAGCGGCGAATATCTGCTGTGGGCGGATACGTGGATTAGCTTAAGCCGTCTGCTGACTGGCCTGGCGATCTCTTCACTGATTGGTCTCTGCATCGGTGTTGCTGCGGGCGTCTTCCCGATGAGTCGCGCGGCGCTGTCACCCTTTATGACCGTGGTGTCGATGATCCCGCCGCTGGCGCTCCTGCCGATGCTGTTTATCGTCTTCGGGCTGGATGAGCTGTCAAAAGTGATGCTGATTGTTATCGGGATTACGCCGATGCTGGCGCGCGACCTTGAACATCGGGCGCGGGAAATCCCCGCAGAGCTGTTTATCAAAGCACAAACCCTGGGGGCGAACAGCTGGACGGTGGTGCTGCGGGTTGTGCTGCCGCAGCTCTTGTCGCGGCTGATCACCTCGCTGCGCCTGTTGCTGGGATCCGCATGGCTCTTTCTGATCTCCGCCGAGGCGATTTCCGCAACCGCCGGACTGGGCTATCGCATTTTCCTGGTTCGTCGCTATATGGCGATGGATGTGATCATTCCCTATGTCATCTGGATCACGCTGCTGGCGTGGCTGATGGATCTCGCGCTGCGTCAATTGCACAAAGCCTGTTTCCCCTGGGCGGAAGGAGGCCGGGAATGAGTTTTATCGATATCAAAAATATCTGGCAGGAGTATGGCGACCACGTGGTGCTGGAACGCATCAATCTGCAGGTCAAAGAAGGTGAATTCTGCTCGCTGGTGGGGGCGTCCGGCTGTGGTAAGTCGACGTTTTTACGCCTGCTGCTGGGTCAGGAAAAGCCGACACGGGGATCGATCACGCTGGATGGCGAACAGCTGCGCGCGGAACCCGATCGCAGCCGTGGCGTGGTGTTTCAGCGTTATTCGGTTTTTCCTCATCTCAACGTGCTGGATAACGTCGCCATTGGCCTCGAACTTCCGGCTTCACCGTTTACTGGCCGGCTGTTTGGCACCCGAAAACGCCATGCCCGTGAGCAGGCAAAACAGATGCTGGAGAAAGTCGGGCTGGGCCATTCGCTCGATAAATATCCGGCGCAGCTTTCGGGAGGGATGCAGCAGCGGCTGGCCATTGCGCAGGCTTTTGTGATGCAGCCGCGCGTACTGCTGCTGGATGAGCCCTTCGGCGCGCTGGACCCCGGCATCCGCAAAGATATGCATGCGCTGCTGCTCCAGCTCTGGAGCGAAACCCGCATGACGGTGTTTATGGTCACTCACGACCTTGCCGAAGGCTTCAATCTTGGCACCCGGCTGCTGGTTTTCGACAAAGTGCGCATCGATCCTCAGGCCCCCAATGCCTGGGGCGCGCGTATCACTTACGACATCCCGCTTAATGAAACGCGGCTGTCGCAGCTGGCAACCCGCAACAAAAACAACATTTATCCCTTCAAGGAGACCGCTCAATGACCGCACTTTTTCATTCAGCTCCGAGCCTGCGCGAAGAGCAGCTGCCTGGCGGAGGGCACACCTCGCTGATTTTGCGCAAAGGGCAAATCCTGCGCCTGACCGACATCGAGGGCGGCGCGAACGTCAGCATGATGATGCTCAATCCCCACGAGAAAAGTGAACGCCTGAATCTGCCGGATACCCTGAAAGGCCAGCATACGGCTCGCCTGACCACCGGGCACTGTTTCTACTCCGACATGGGACGCGTACTGGCCGCGATCGTGGCGGATAGCTGCGGCTGGCACGACCCGTTTGGCGGCGTTCTCAACGCGGCGGAAGCGCGCGATAAGTATGGAGCCGGACGCTATCAGGAGCTGCGCAACGGCTTCTACCGCAACGGCACAGATAATCTGCTGGTTGAGATGGGCAAATGGGATCTGGGCTTGGAGGATCTGCTGATGGTCGTCAACTTTTTCAGCAAGGTCACGGTTGATGAGAAGGGCCGCTTCCGGTTCAGCGCGTGCAACAGCCGCGCCGGCGATTTCACTGAACTGTACGCACCCATGGACGTGCTGATGGTGCTGACCGCGCTGCCACATCCGCAGGATCCCGCCGCTGACTATCTCCCGCGACCGGTTCAGCTGAGCTGGTATCAGGCCGACGATATGCAGGCCGTCAGCGAAGCGATGGTCACGCGCGGTGAAAACCAGCGCGCGCTTCATAACACCCAACTTTTTGCCCTGTAAGGAGGCTGCGATGACCCTTATTAACTCTGATCGTCGTCCTGAAGATGCCGTCTATCGCCACGTGATACCGGCAGGCGAACCGTGGCTGTTCGAAGTGAAAAAAGGGCAGACGCTGGGCCTCCTCGACCTCGAAGGGAATCAGGCAATTGATACCCTGTTTTACAACAGCGATAACCCGCGGGAACGCTACGATCCTCAGCGCACGCTGCGTCGTCAGGGAAACGTCTATCTGACCACCGGCAGCGTGCTCTATTCGAATCTCGGCAATCCGCTGCTGACTATCGTCGCCGACACCTGCGGTCGTCACGATACCCTGGGCGGAGCCTGCTCGCAGGAGAGCAACACCGTGCGCTATGCCCAGGATAAGCGCTACATGCACAGCTGTCGGGATAACTTTCTCTGCGCCTGCCTGCACGATGGCCGCCTTCACAAACGTGATATCGGTGCCAACATCAACTTTTTCATGAACGTTCCGGTCACGCCGGAAGGCGGTCTGACCTTTGAAGACGGGCTATCCGCACCCGGTAAATACGTTGAGCTGGTAGCCGAATGCAATGTGATGGTGCTGATCTCCAACTGCCCGCAGCTGAATAACCCCTGTAACGGCTGGAACCCGACGCCCGCCGAAGTGCTGGTGTGGAACTGAGCCAGCGTTGCCATGGCGACAAGCAGGGCTGAGTTTCTCAGCCTTTTGCGCCAGACCTCTCAACACATCACCGGCGCACGCCTGTTACGTGCCGGTCAGCCCCGGGGACGGCCCCAGGGAATATCGAATTTTGCGGGACGACCCGCATCCCTGAGAGTTCGCTTATGTTTGATACCTTACTGATTGCTAATCGCGGTGCTATCGCCTGTCGCATCCTGCGCACGCTGCGTGCCATGCAGGTGAAAGGGGTCGCCGTTTACTCTGAAGCCGACCTGAGCAGTTTACATATCCGCGAGGCGGATGTGGCGCTAAGCCTTGGCGAAGGCCCGGCTGCACAAACCTATCTGGTAACGGAAAAGATCATCGCCGCCGCGCAGCAGAGCGGGGCGAAAGCGATTCATCCTGGCTACGGTTTCCTTTCGGAAAACGCCGCCTTTGCTGAGGCGTGCGAGGCTGCCGGTCTGATTTTTGTCGGCCCCACACCGCAGCAGTTGCGGACTTTTGGCCTGAAACACACGGCCCGCGCGCTGGCGGAAGCCGAAGGGGTGCCGTTGCTGGAAGGCAGTGAACTGCTGGCGGATATCAGCGAAGCCCGCCGCGCCGCAGAGAGGGTCGGCTATCCGGTAATGCTCAAAAGCACCGCGGGCGGAGGTGGCATCGGTATGCGCGTCTGTCGTGATGCGAATGCGCTGTCAGAGGCGTTTGAAACGGTCCAGCGCCTCGGCCAGAACAACTTCAGCGATGCCGGAGTATTTCTCGAAAAATATATCGAACGCGCCCGTCATCTTGAAGTGCAGATTTTCGGTGACGGCAAGGGCGAGGTAATCGCGCTGGGCGTACGCGACTGCTCGGTACAGCGGCGTAACCAGAAAGTGATCGAAGAGACGCCAGCGCCGAATCTGCCCGCAGGTATGGCGGAGGCTTTATGCGCGGCGGCTATCGCGCTGGGAAAAGCGGTGAACTATCGCAGCGCCGGAACGGTTGAGTTTGTCTATGACAGCGTAGCGCAGCAGTTCTATTTTCTTGAAGTGAATACCCGGCTGCAGGTTGAACATGGCGTCACGGAGCAGGTGTGGGGTGTTGACCTGGTGCAGTGGATGATTGAGCTGGCAGCAGGCGATCTTCCTCCGCTTCACGCGTTAGCCGCCGCGCTGAATCCTCAGGGCCATGCCGTGCAGGCGCGAATTTATGCGGAAGATCCGGGGCGGCAGTTCCAGCCTTCGCCAGGGCTGTTAACCCAAGTCCTCTTTCCGGCAGCCGACGGTAAAACCCTGCGTATTGACCGCTGGGTGGAAGCCGGCTGTGAAGTCCCGCCATTCTTCGACCCGATGCTGGCAAAAGTTATCACCTGGCGCCCCACTCGCGAGGAAGCCATCGCCACCCTGGCACAGGCGCTGGCGGAGACCCGTTTCTATGGCGTCGAAACCAATCGCCTCTATCTGTTGCAGATTCTGGCCTTCTCGCCTTTTACGGCTGGCGAACCCTGGACCCGCTGCCTGGAGCAACTCGCCTATCAGGCGGCAACGGTTGAAGTGGTGAGTGCCGGAACCCAGACCAGCGTTCAGGACTATCCCGGACGTCTGGGATACTGGGCGGTAGGCGTGCCGCCATCGGGGCCGATGGACGATCGCGCACTGCGTCTGGGCAACCGTCTGCTGGGCAATGAGGAGGGTGACGCCGCGCTGGAAATCACCCTGAATGGACCCACCCTGAAATTTAACACTGAGATTCAGGCGGTGATCTCTGGCGCGCCGCTCACTGTCACATTGGATGGCGTCGGACAGTCAATGAATTCTGTTTTTACCATTCCGGCCGGGGCAACGCTGAAGCTGGGCGCGATAAGTGGCGCGGGCGTCAGAAGTTATCTCTGTCTGAGCGGCGGCATTCAGGTGCCGGACTATTTAGGCAGCAAAAGCACCTTTACCCTTGGTCAGTTTGGCGGACATGCCGGACGGGCACTGCGTAGCGGTGACGTGCTGCATCTCGCTCCGCGTTCTGCGAGCGCAACCGGATCGGAACTGCCCGTCGGACTGCAAACAGAGCTTGCCACGGTGCGCACGCTGCGCGTCATTTATGGTCCGCACGGTGCGCCTGAGTTTTTTGCGCCGGAGTATATCGAGACGTTTTTTGCCACAGAATGGGAAGTGCATTTTAACTCCAGCCGCACCGGCGTTCGCCTGATCGGGCCAAAGCCAATCTGGACCCGCGATAGCGGTGGTGAAGCAGGGCTGCACCCCTCAAACATTCATGACAACCCGTACGCGATCGGCGCGGTCGATTTTACCGGTGATATGCCGGTGATTCTGGGGCCGGATGGCCCGAGCCTTGGCGGGTTCGTCTGCCCGGTGACGGTAATCGAGGCGGACCTCTGGCAACTGGGACAGCTCAAAGCCGGTGACAAAGTACAGTTTGTCGCGGTGGATATCCCCACCGCCCGCCGACTGGCAGAGGGCCGACGCACCGAGCTGACCACGCTCCAGCCACAGGAAACAGACTGGCAGCCTGCGCCGCTGATTTCGCCCATCGTGATGACCTGCGGCGCAGAGGATAAACGCCTGGTGGCGCGCCTCTCTGGCGATACCCATCTGCTGCTGGAGGCTGGCGAGCCGGAATTGGATCTGGTGTTACGTTTTCGCATTCATGCGTTGATGCAGGCGCTGGAAGCGCAATCCCGCAACGGCATTATTGATATCACGCCGGGGATCCGCTCGCTGCAAATCCACTTTCAGCCGGAGACGCTGACGCCCGACGTGCTGCTGATGTGGGTGCGCGGTGAGTGGGAGAGGGTCTGCATGAGTGATGACCTTCAGGTTCCCACACGCGTGGTGCATCTGCCGCTCTCCTGGGACGATCCGGCCTGTCAGAAGGCCATCGAAAAATATATGACCACCGTGCGGCAGGATGCGCCGTGGTGCCCGAGTAATCTTGAATTTATCCGCCGTATAAACGATCTGCCGGATGAGCAGGCTGTCTGGAACACGGTCTTTGAAGCCAGCTATCTGGTGATGGGGCTGGGCGATGTCTACCTCGGCGCGCCGGTCGCCACGCCGCTGGATCCCCGTCATCGGCTGGTGACGACAAAATATAATCCGGCCCGCACCTGGACGGCGGAAAACTCGGTTGGCATCGGCGGTGCCTATCTGTGTGTGTATGGCATGGAGGGGCCAGGCGGCTATCAGTTTGTCGGCCGCACGCTGCAGATGTGGAACCGGTATCATGAAGTCGCTGATTTTGGCGGTAAACCCTGGCTGCTGCGCTTTTTCGATCAGATTCGTTTTTATCCGGTCCCGGCCAGTGAGCTGTTGCAGATTCGCCGCGATTTTCCCCTCGGTCGCTATCCGCTGCGCATCGAGCACAGCACGCTGCGGCTGGCGGAATATCAGGATTTCCTCGCCCGTGAAGCGCAGAGTATCGGTCGGTTTCGCGATCACCAGCAAGCCGCATTCAATGCGGAACGTGACCGCTGGATCGCCAGCGGGCAGGCCCATTTCGACAGCCAGGAAAGTGTGGCCGATGAAGGCGGCGACGCGCCGCTGCAGCCGGGCGAGCAGGGGGTTGAAAGCCCGGTTTCCGGCAATTTATGGCAGGTGCAGGCGACGGCGGGCAGCCGGGTGCGGGAAGGCGATACACTGGTGGTGCTGGAGTCGATGAAGATGGAGATCCCTCTTCTGGCGCCGTGCGACGGCATTGTTCAGCAGGTCAGCGTGCAGCCAGGCAGCGCTGTACGTGCAGGGCAACGCGTGGCGGTGATTGTTGAGGATAATGCGGAAAGATGATGACACCTGATCGCCTGGTGGCGCAGTGATAATCTGACCCTGTGCCCGCTGATGGTTTCAGACTGGCGGACGCAGGCGAGTCCGATCACGGCGAAGGGCTATTCGCAGCTCGCGCCCAGTTGGCTTAACCAGCTGATCATCGCCTCACTGCCTGGCTGGCTCAGGGTGCGTTGCGGCCAGACAAGGTAATAGGGTTTGCTCAGCGGCAGGCAAAAATCATCCACTACCACCAGATCGCCCCGTGCCAGTTCCGCCGCGATAAGGCGTCGCTGCCCCAGCAGCACACCAGCTCCCGCGACAGCCGCATCAATCGCCAGCGAGGTCAGATTAAAGCTGAACGCGGGCTGCGGCAGAGGTTCGTCCATGCCTTTAGCCTGAAACCAGCTTCGCCAGTCCGGCAGAAAGCGGCCTTCATTACCCCAGTCGAGGTGGATCAGCGGCGCCTGGCTTAAGATTGTTTCCGGCGTAAAGCGATGTAACAGAGCAGGACTGGCCACCGGCAGTACGTCATCATGAAACAACTTCAGCTTATCTGACTGCGGGTAACGATCCTCACCAAAGCAGATCACAAAATCGGCGGGCATCGCGGTGAAATCGACCTGAGAATGCGTACCGTGTAACGAGAGATCGATATTCGGGCAATGGTCGCGCCAGCTCGCCAGCTGGGGCAACAGCCATTTGGACGCCAGCGCCGGTAATGTGTAAACGGTGAGTTTTGGCGCGCTGGCCGCATGGCGGATGTTTTGCTGACCGAGATGCAGAATATCAAACGCCTCAGTGACATAGCGCAGATACTCTTTTCCGGTTTCGGTCAGCATCACGCCGCTCTGCGTACGTAAAAACAGGGCGCTGCCGAGTTGCTCCTCCAGCTGGCGAATCTGCTGACTGACTGCCGCCGGGGTTAAGGCCAGTTGAGCGGCCGCTTTTGCCAGGCTGCCCAGTTCGGCAGCCACTTTAAATGACTGTATGACACTGATCTTTGGCAACCTTGGCAATTGGGCAGGCATTAACTCTTCCTTATCAGGGCATTAAGTTTTTATCGTTACGCGGCGTTGCAGGCGACCGGTAGAGTAACATCACACCTGCTCATCATGAGAATTGTTGCTATGTCTGGTTCCCTTGTCCGTCTCGATCTTCATCCACTGGCCGATCATGGCTGGCGTCAACGTTGTCGTGAGCAGTTAAACCAGTCCGGCGCGCTGGTACTGCGTCAGTTTTTAAAACCACACGCTTTAGAGGCGATCATCGAAGAGGGCAATGCACAACGTCACCAGGCTTATCACACCCGCAGCAAGCACAATGTCTATCTGATGAAACCTGATCACGCTTTCAGTGCTGAGCATCCGCGTAACAGGGATGTGATCAGCACCAAAGGCTGCATCACTGATGATGTTATCGCTGCCGACTCGCCGCTGCGCCAGCTTTATAATGATGAGCTGTTCAAACATTTCCTGTGCGATGTGCTGGGTGAAAAAGCGCTCTATCCCTATGCTGACCCGCTTTCCTCGATCAACCTGCACTATGCATCACACGGCCAGGAGCTGGGCTGGCACTTCGACAACTCCTCATTTGCCATCACCTTACTGGTGCAGAAACCGCTGGCGGGCGGCGTGTTTCAGTATGTGAAAGATCTGCGGGATGCCGATGCCGGTGAGATGAACTTTGCCGGTGTCGACGCAGTGCTGGAAGAACGCCAGACCGTTGACGCGCTGGAGATAGATGCCGGGGATCTGGTGCTGTTTCGCGGCCGTAATTCCCTGCACCGTGTGACCCCAACTGAAGGCGAGGTCACCCGTATGCTGGCCGTGCTGGCTTACAATACGCAGCCGGATATTGCGTTGTCAGAAACCGCGCGTATGACCTTTTACGGCAGACTATGACATCATGGCGTGTCTGCAAGGGCACGCCAGCCGCGCAGAAAGATTTGCTGCGTGCGGAAAGCCACCAATGCACGCCAGTCCGCATCTTCTGGCCAGAACCCCTCGACCAGTTGCTGCTTTATCACATGGCCGCCCTCACTGGCAGGATCGCCATAGAGGTGCAGCCAGTGATCTTCACGCACCCGCTGATGCATATCCTGACCCTCGTAAGTCCCGCATTCCACCACCAGAGGCAAAATCCGGGTGTCAGCCAGCGACGTCAGCAGATAGTGCGACAGATAGCCGGTTGCCGTTGCTGTCACACCAGTTACGCTGTCACGTCCGGCGCCAGTAAATAATAAGGTCAGCCACTCACCGTAAATGACTTTGCCCCAGTCATGCGCCGGATAACGCTGCTCCGCAATAGAGAGCAGCATCGGATGCCCCCATGCGCCAGCCCCGGTATGAAGGTCAAAGCTGATGATGGTTTTCGCTACAGAGAGATGCTGGTCAACGATCGCCGCCATCGTAAGGTGTGACCAGCAGGGCTTCTCACCGCCGAAAAAAAAGCCGTCAGCAAAAGTATACTGTCCGGCTTCTGTGACACGTTTAACCGCCTGCCAGCCTGCGCCCTCGAGTGCGTCGGCCAGTTGCCGATCGGCGCTGGCACGGTCGCCATGATAAATACCGTGCCACTGTGCATAATCCGGGTTAGCAGGAGGTGGCTGACTGAAATCGATAAAGTTACGGTTCAGATCAATATTGTCTTCGTTCACGCGCCGTAAATGCGCCGCGCCCCATGGATTGAGCAGATGAATCAGCAACAGCGCGGTATCAGCGGGCAACGCTTTTTCATCCAGCGTCTCTGATGCTGGCAAGGTTTTGTGGCGACATCTGCACGAGACTTCATTGCCGCAGTGATAGAGGCTGTCGATTCGCAGTTTGTCAGGGCGCGACGGGTTGAGAGCAACAGCGTGCAGGCTGAACCGCGTTTCTTAAACCAGCGATGATCGCCGCTGTCTATCCTGAACCGATCGCCGTGAGAGATACAGTGGTGGTGAGGCGACGGCTTTATTGATCGTGAAAATTCATCACCAGAGGCCGTCATACTCATACAAGGGGCTTCAGCAGGTTGTCTGAAGCGCCCGGATAAGGTTAGATTAGAGCTTTAGCCTCTATGTTACCGCCTTGCCTTAAGTGCGCATAATCTATCTTATGTTAAATAACGTATCACACATGTACTCAGGTAGCCTAAGTAATCTCAATTCACCCTCCTTCGGATTTTCACTTCAGACACAGGAGGATGTATCGCAACTAATCTGCAAGATTATTTATTGGATGATTACTACGGACGGCACGCTCTGACGTGTACGGGAGCACCCTGCTCAGCGAGAGCTTCCCGACGCCTCCTGTTCAGAGCACAGCGTGATAATATCCCGCGAACCATGTAGCAACCTCTCTATACGGACTTGGGGTTTAACGGTCAATGATGTAAAAACCAAGTTAATGAAGTAACTGACTGATATATATAAATATGTACGGTTGGCTCTCGCCCCCCTCTGATCGGGGTTAGCTCTTCTCTCGTTCAGTCGTGGGAATAGGGGTTAAGAACTCCGGCAGGTGCGGCGTTGAAGCTGTTGCGCGTCATCGACGCGTAAACCTGAGTTTGTTCATAAACTACGTGAAGCGTAATACGAAAGCCCCTTTTGGGGCTTTTATTCAATCAAAAACGTATTTATCAACACCCCATTTCATTTTACCCTGTTTTTCTTCGTAGGTTATTTCCTCTACTGACGAATTCATTAAATCAAGACAGGACTTACCTTTACCACCAATTTTTTCAAGATTTAACCTGGCTTTTGAATAATATTTAAAAAATGACTCTCTATCATATTTGTTACTATCAATAACATAAGAACAAATAGAGTCAGTTCCGAACTTATCCCTTAAAAAAGAATGACCTTTTTCAGAAATATTTTTATCAATTACATTCAAAGCATCAAGTGTTTCAGGTGTGGATATGATAAGTGAATGAGAAAGCGCATTTCTTAAATCATTGCTTTTTTCGATGCTAATTTTTTCAGTTAATGATGGGACATCATTTAACGCTTTATGATCACCTCTACTAACACTATTAATAACAATATCTAAATTCAAAGGGTTCGTCGCCATAGCATGGCTGGCAAATGAAAATAATAATGCTAATGTAGCAGTATTAAAGCGCCTCATCTTACCACTTCCAGACGAGTATCATTTGAGTCAAGGATGCGTCTACGTGTTCCCGGCCCCATGATGATACAACCTTCAGAAGCCCACCCCGGAACACCATGAACTCTTTCACCGTGTATACGGAAAGCGCTTCTACCAAAAGTGTTACCGAATGTTTGAACAAGTATAATAGTCATTGGGCCTTTGGATCTCGATTGTCCTGAAATACGATAAGTTCCTTGAGGTAATGGTCCCAATCCTTTCACTTGTTGACGATCTGGATTATTTTTATTAGTCATGCGACCAGAATAACCCTTTTCAATAAAAGAACCATTATGAAAAAGTTCACCTGTACTTTGTTTATAAGTCCATGTCATAGCTAACTCCTTTTATTTACGCTGCTCTTTCTTTCCAGCTATCAGAGTGAATAATATTACCATCGGTGTAATGCCATGTGATTTTTTCATACCCTAAATCAACGCATTCAAGATGATTTTTGTTTTCACCGTAATTATCTTTAATATCATACATTAGAGATGTAATGGATTCGACTTTAACCTTTTCTAAAATAATAGAGAAATAGTGTTCTTCTTGACCAGAATTATTAATGCGGTAATATTTAAACTCTGCTAACTTTAGATTTTTACCAGTAGTTAATGCTTTATATAAATAAGTTGAAGAAGAGTCTATTTCTTTATCAAAACTAATTGGCTCATGAACTCTTGTTCCAGTAATTTTCCCAGTGTTATTATCAGTTGGTAGTTCTATCATATGACGCAAAGCAACAGTTTCAATGCTATGCTCACGACCAGAAACATCAACAGAACCTTTTATCAGATTTCCGGCATCATCATAGAGCCAAAGATAAACGGGTATAGCCATATAAAAACTCCTCTTAATTTAAATCCCATTAGTTATTATATGGGATAAGAGGATATGGTAAAGGAATTTGGTGCCCAACGGTATGTAACTGTACGCTAAGTGTGTTTTTTGAGCAGATCAGGCGAGTAAAGAAAACGAGGGTTTTGTTTACTCTTTCCGTTGATGCCAGTAGCCATTTTCAATATTTTCAGTTGTAAACCGTCGTGTTCGTTCCAGAATACGTTCCCGCTCGGCCTCTGCCACGGCGGCCAGAATCTGAATGACCATTTTCCTCATCGTTCCTTCCGTACTGAGGCCATTCTCCAGAAACCGGATGGCGATCCCTTTTTTATGGCAGGCGTCAACGATATGGATCATGTCAGCGGTATTGCGCCCGAGTCTATCCATTTTGGTACAAATGATGATGGGTTGTTATGCCGCCGAGCCAAATGAGGTTCAGCTGGCGAGGTATTTTCATCTTGATGAGCGCGATCTGGATTTTGTTAATCAGCGCCGGGGCAGACATAACCGCCTTGGAATTGCCCTTAAGCTCACTGATATGCTGATCCTGGACATCGCCCAGCACCCGTAAGTACAACTTCTGACGCTCTGTCCCAGTTCCGGTCTTTCTTTGTAGATAACCGGCGACTCGGCTATCAGCAAGCATTGCTGGTATAGTTCTTACGTAAAGCTCACCGCGCGCACCGGGTTATCCTGCGCGATATAATCACCGATGGCCTCCATATCCTGTTCTGCCAGAGGCGAAATACCCAGTTTCATTACGCTTTACCACCTTCGGCCTGCCGCCGATATTTTTGCGACAGGCGACCAAATACCTCTTCCGCGTTTTTGCTTTCGCCGCTGTTTATACCTGCGCTGACCGCTGTTTGCAGAGCATCAAGTTTCATCTGCTGCTCCCGTTCTTCCAGTGCCCTGAGGCCCGCACGGATCACTTCACTGGTGTTGTTATATCGCCCGCTTTCAATCTGTTCGCGGATGAACGCTTCGAAATAAGGACTGAGTGCTACGCTGGTTGGCATGATTCCTCTCCCGCTGAATTACTATCAGTTATTAACTGTTAGTATTTCAGAGTTACTCTTCTCTATCAACTTTCGGCTTAACACCCTTCCACAGGTTTGCCGGATGTTTACCTGCGTGTAACTTTGCGTTGACCAACCCCGCGACCTTATAGCATCGCCAGTATCCTGCGCAGATCTTTGCCTCTTTCCCGCATTTGTGTTGTCATCCCGTGACGGAACGCTGACCTGTAAACTAAAAACCCCAACAATTTAGCTGGGGTTATGATGGGTCGTTACTCTTTCGCTATCGGCGTCTCGCTTACATCAATCTTGGTGTCGCCCTGAATGCCCTTAATGCGTTTCTCAACGTCATTAACCTGCTCGCTGCTGTGCAGCAAGGTGTAAGTCAGATCAAATGCCGTACTGGCACCCGGTTGCAGCTGCTTCACGCGTTTTTGTTCACGTTCAATGGTGACCGGATAGGCATAACTGGTACCAGGTTCGATACCGGTCACGTAGCCCTGTTTCAGGGTGTCGGTATTTTTCCATAAGGTCAGCATCGGGAGCTGACGCGTATCGAACTGAATGGATGCGCCGCTGTTGCCCGCTTTATTTATCACCGCAGCGACGGTCTGATGATTGCTGTCTGAAAGTGGCTTGATGTTGAACACCATCTCATCGAAGTCTTTGGTCGGACCTTTATAGGTCTGCCACTCTTTTAACCCGGCTTTCGCGTAGTCATTGAACGGGCTGATGCCGGACATCGGCGCCAGGAAGCGTGCGCCCTCTTCCAGAATCGGTTTGCCGAAGTTGCTGTGATAAATGATCTGGTAATCGTGCGGATAGTCGGCGTGGTTGGTTAACACATCATGCAGGCTGAAACTGTTGCTGCCTGGCACATAACGCAGTTCGGTCATGGTCTGCAAATCAGCTTTCTTAAAGGTGCTCTCTTTAATCAGGCCGCGAATACGAATTTCGTGTGGTGCCGCATCTGCCACTTCAACTTCCAGCTGAGAAACCGGCGTATTCCCCGCTTTACCGTGCAGCGTATAGATTCGGCCTTCATCGGTGACCGGATGACCGGTCCATTCGTAGCCGCAACGCACCATCATCTCGTTGAAACCATCCAGCCAGCCCAGACCGTTGCGGCTCTCAAGATTGATGTAGGCAGGATTGACGACCTCTTTAACTGGTGAATCCCAGCCCATGCGGGTGCCAAAGCCTTCAACACGCAGTAAGTTCATGCCACGTGTCGGGCTTAGCGTAATCGTCAGGCCATCCTCACTGCGGATCGTCAGAATTTTACTGCCTTCCTGCTTGCCGCCATGCAGGACTTTCTGCTCGATGCTGAACGGTTTGCCCTGAAACTTCAGCTCACTGCTGGAAATCTTCCAGTTTCCTTGCTCAGTGCCCTGTTCAGCACTCGTCAGCACCCAGGTTTTCGCCGCTGCAGAGCCTGAAACCAGCACTGCCAGTACCGTTAACGCCAGTTTAATCTTCATAAGTCATCCCATTGGCTGAATCGTTTTTTCATTCCGTAAGGGAAATTTACTTAATGGGACTGAAGATAAACGTGATGATGCTCACCTGTTGAGAAAAGGCAGTGAGTTAGCCCTATTATTGTGGGCCAAATCACAGTGATTACGGCCAGAGAGGAATAACTACAGCGAACCAGGTGAAATTTGCTGACATTAGCTTTATACGATTCAGCTCAAAATGAGGGTTCTGATAAAGGACGGCTGGTGAAGCACCATAAAAAAAACACGAAAAAAATTCCTCAACCGCGCAACTTTTTCCATTTTTAAACGAACCTGTTATCAGGGACGTCAGACAACTCCGTCTGTTCGTCAATGGAGAGAGTAAAGCCAATGAAAAACACCCTGAAAAACCTGGCCGTCGCTACGCTGCTGGCACTGAGTGTTCCGGCAACATCTGCTTTTGCAGCGTTACAGGTCGGTGAAAAAGCGCCGGACTTTAAACTGGAAGCCGCGCTGGCCGGTAAATCGACCACCTTCTCATTGCAACAGGCGCTGCAGAAAGGCCCGGTTGTCCTCTACTTCTTCCCTGCTGCTTTCAGTGCAGGCTGTACGCTGGAAGCACACGATTTTGCTGAAGCGACCGATGAATTTAAAAAGCAGGGTGCGACCGTCATTGGCGTGACGGCGGGCAATACCGATCAGATTGCGAAATTCTCGCAGCTTGAATGCCGTGACAAATTTACCGTCGCAGCCGATCCCGGTGCCAAAGTGGCGGCAGAATATAAGAGCACTATGGAGATGAAAGGTCAGAAACTCTCAGACCGTACCTCTTACGTGATTGCGCCCGATGGCAAAATCCTGCTGAGCTTCACCGATAAAAATCCTGATACGCATATCCAGAAAGCGATGGATGCCGTTAAAAAATACCGCCAGGCCAATCCGGCATAACTTCATCTTCAGAGCAGGTACATCATGCTGACTGCGATTGCAGCCGCCTTCCTGGGCGGCATTATTCTGAACCTCATGCCCTGCGTGTTTCCGGTGATCTCGCTGAAAGCACTGAGCCTGATCCGCCATCACGAATCACCTTCCCACGCCAGAGCCGAAGGCCTGGCCTTTTTGCTGGGCGTAGTCGTGACGATGGTCGCTCTGACCGCGGTTCTGTTGCTGGCCAGGGCGGGCGGTGCCTCGGTGGGCTGGGGATTCCAGCTGCAATCGCCGCTGGTCATCGCCGCGCTGATTCTGGTGATGCTTGGGTCGGCACTGAACCTGCTCGGTCTGTTTGAAGTAGGATTATCAGTACAGCGGGTTGGCGAAGTGGGAGGCGATCGCGGTGGTTTAGTCGGTTCAGCTCTGACTGGCGCGCTGGCCATCATTGTCGCCACGCCCTGCAGCGCGCCCTTTATGGCCAGCGCGGTAGGCTATGCGCTTACCCAGCCTCCGCTAATCAGTCTGGTGATCTTTATTTCACTGGCGCTGGGCTTTGCTGCGCCCTTCACTCTCATCTCATTCTTCCCGGTGCTGGCGCGAATTTTGCCAAAACCGGGTGCCTGGATGATCACGTTAAAGCAGGGGCTGGCGTTTCCCATGCTGGGCGCGGTGGGCTGGCTGATCTGGGTACTTGAACGTCAGGCGGGATCGGCGGCGCTGGCTGCCATTCTGGCCTGCTGTTTACTGTTTAGTTTCGCCGCCTGGCTGTATGGCATGGCGCAGAAACGCCGTATGATGGGACAGCGTCATTGGGTGCTGCATGTGGCGACCGCATTCTTCCTGGCGCTGGTCGTGGCGCCGTTACTGAACCTGAACAGGTTTGCCGAGGCTCCGGCTGAAACAGCAACAGCCTCACAGGCTGCCGCCGCTGTGGCGTGGTCGCCTCAGAACGTTGATGCCATCAAAGGTCAGGGCAAGCCAATACTGGTGAACTTTACCGCATCATGGTGTATTACCTGCCAGGTTAACGATCGTACTTCACTTTCAACGCAGGCGGTAAAAGCGGCGATGGCGCGAACCAACACCATTTATATGGTCGCGGATTCCACCAAATATAATCCCGATGTTGAACAGGCGCTGAGCGATTTCGGACGCGGTGGATTACCGCTCTACGTGGTCTATCCGGCAGACGGCGGTAAACCTGAGGTACTGCCGCAGGTGCTGACGCCTGGCATTGTGATTTCAGCGCTGGATCAGGCAACAGAAAAAGGAAATAAATCCTGAGATTACTGATGAAACGATGGCCTGGCGCGTGGTCAGGGCGCGGCGACAGCGTGCTGAACTGCTGATGATCGATGCCAGAAACTGATCAACGCGCACAGCAGTGGCCAGCATTAATGGCCAGGGCGCAGGCGGGTGACAGAGCTGCCTATAACCAGTTACTGAAAGCGATGGTTCCGGCCATCCGGGCATTGGTATGCAAAAAAATACGTGATGAGGGACTGGTTGAGGATGTCATTCAGGAGACGCTGCTGGCGATTCATCGGGTGCGGCATACTTACGATCCGCAGCGTCCGATACTCCCCTGGGTTGCTGCCATCGCCTCTGCCCGGGCCATTGATGCGCTGCGCCATCGCGGCCGTCGCCAGGAAGTACAGGATGAGGAAGAGCTGCAACGACAACCCGCTGCAAGTGCAGAGTCCTCAGCCGATACGGATATCCTCTCCGGTTATCTGGATAACCTTCCGCAGCGCCAGCGGGAGATCGTCGAATCCGTGCATCTGCGTGAGCAGAGCCTGGCGCAGGCAGCAGCTGAAACCAATCAGTCGCTCTCTGCGGTTAAATCTCTGTTGCATCGCGCAATGGTCAACCTTCGTAAATATGGGCGGGGTCATCATGAGAAATCATGACCAGTTAATTAATCAGCTCAGCGCGTCTGCCCAGCCGGTGCAGCGCGTCTGGCCCACCGCCTGGCGCGTTGCGGGCTGGATTGCCCTTGCCCTGCCCTGTGGCGCGCTGACCAGCTGGGCATTTCACAGCCGTTTCACTGACTGGTCGCAGCCTGGCGCGTTTTTCGCGCTGGTTGCCCTGCTGCTGTCACTCATCATCGCGGGCAGCACGCTGGCGGCAGCCTTTACGCTGAGTATTGCAGGCAGAAAACCGATCAGCCTGCGCTGGCCGCTGCTGATGGCGATGATGTGGCTGGTTCTGAATCTGATCAATATGTCATCTTCAGCACCGCCATCGGGCGCGAACCGGTTGGGTGAAGGGATGCACTGCTATCTGTTTATGCTGTCGGCCAGTGTCCCGATGATGCTGATGTCCGTGTTCGCCCTGCAGCGCACCCGATCCCTCTATCCGGCGCGCAGTCTGGCGCTGAGCGGCTGCGGCAGTGCGTTTACCTCATCGATGCTGCTGTCGTTGTGCCACGATACCCATCTGCACGCCATCGATTTTTCTATGCATCTGGCTGCGGGCATCACCATCGTGGCGCTGACGGTGCTGGCAGGCCGCCGCTGGGTCAGGCTGGGAGAGTAATGGCACGCCGCTTCCGTTCCTCCTGAAGATGACTCCGCGCCCCGTTCAATGAAATTCTGTCAGGAGCGCGGACTGGGTAATTTTATGCATTCTCCCCCGCGCGGCTACGGCCCAGATCCAGGGTCAGAGAGACCGCACCGACAACCAGCATCAGCGCCATAATCAGTGAAAACGAGAAAGCGAGATGCGTGTAATGCGCCACGTAGCCAATCACGGCTGGCCCGCTCAGTACCCCCAGGTAACCCAGAGTAGTAATGGCAGGCACGGCGACCGCCTGCGGCATCACCGTCTGACGTCCGGCGGCGGAGAACATTACCGGCACGATATTGGCGCAGCCTGCGCCGATAAGGGTGTAGCCCAGCAACGCCAGCGGCCAGGAGGCGATAAAGGTCACCATTGCCATGCCAGCCGCGGCAACCAGTGCGCCGCCCAGCACAACCGGTAAACGTCCCAGCGATGAGATAATCCGGTCCCCGGTCAGACGCGCCACCGTCATCGCAATGGCAAAGCAGGTATAGCCCAGCCCACCCAGTGACGCCGGAATGGCCCGGACGTCGGTCAGATAGACAGCACTCCAGTCCAGCACGGTGCCTTCGGTCAGGAAGACGGCAAAGCAGATGATGCCGATAATCAGTACGCTGCCGCGCGGAACAGCAAATACCGGGCCTTCAGCGGGGTTCGCGTAGGTCAGTAAGCCCGGTGCGCTGACCAGCGTCATGATAATCACCGCCGCGACCGCCAGCAAACAGCCGGTCAGCACGCTAAAACCCATCGCCAGCAGCAGCGTCATAAAGCCCGCCCCGGCAATCCCGCCCACGCTGTACATGCCGTGAAAGCCTGACATGACTGGCTTTGCCGCCTGCTTCTCCACCAGAATCGCCTGGATGTTCATGGCGCAGTCGGTCACACCGATGCCGACGCCAAAAACCAGCAACGCCAGCGCCAGCAACAGCGGGTCGCTGAGCACCGACAGCCATGGCGTACTGATGATGACCAGCGCGACAGCGACCAGAATCACCCGGCGGCAGCCAAAGCGGCTGGTCAGCCAGCCCGTCACCGGCATCGCAATCAGCGCACCGACGCCAAGACAAAGCAGCAAGGTGCCGAGTTGCGCCTCATTAACGCCGGTATTCCCGCGGGCGAAAGGCACAATCACCGCCCAGGTCGCGGTTATAAATCCGGCTATAAAAAAGATGATGCGTGTTGCCAGCGTGGAAGAGACGTTATTAGCCATTGCATTCCTTTGAGGGATGTCGTGGAGAGCTGACAGGACTGAGAGATCGCTATTGACTCCCTGCCCGGCAGTGAACGATTATGCTCACTATAGCTCGATTGTGAATATTTTGAGGTTTATATGCTCGATTATGCAGCTTTCCCGCAGCAGCGACAAGCGCTGATTCGTGAGATATTGCAGGACAAAGGACGGGTGGTCTGCGCTGACCTTGCAAGGCAATTGGCCGTGTCAGAGCACACAATCCGCCGCGATCTCCATGAACTCAGTAAAGAGGGTTTATGTAAAAAGGTCTATGGCGGTGCGGTGTTACAGCTGCACGAAGCGGGCAGTTTTGTCAGTCGCAAATCTCACGATCACGCAGCAAAAGCCCTGATCGCGCAGCGCTGTGCCAGCCTGGTGAAAGCCAATAGCTGCATCTTTATTGATGCCGGTACAACCAATCTGGCGCTGGCACAGGCGCTATCACCAGATTTGAATATCACCGTCGTCACCAATGCACCCGATATTGCTGCGCTACTGATCAACCATCCTGCTGCGGAGGTGATTATGCTGGGCGGGCAGATACAGAAGAGCACCGGCGGCGCGGTCGGGCAAACCGCGATCAACCAGATCCAGGGGATTCTGTTTGATCAGGCGTTTATTGGCGGCTGTGCCATGAGTCCGGAGGCCGGTCTGACCGGTTTTAACTATGCGGATTGCGAATTCAAGAAAGTTGCCATGGCGCAAAGCAATCAGGTCATTGTCGGGCTGACAGCGGATAAAATCCCTGCCGTAGCGCGATTCAGCGTGGCGAAATGCCGTGAAATTTCAACGCTCGTCGTGGAAGAGAAGCTCGATAAAGAACTGCTTGAGGCGTTTGAAGCGGAAGAGATGACGCTTATTACTGTCTGATACGGGGTGATTAAATAAATCGTGTCGCAGACGAACCCGATGAACGCACCCTGCCCTGGCTGTGCTAATGGTCGACAAATCCGCACCCGATGCTGCCAAATCCCAGGCTTTGGCGTAGGCTGAAAGCTGGCTGGTTTCACTACACAGGAGATCACGATGCAAAATGAAATGACAGCACAATGCCACTGTGGCGCGGTGGCGTACCGGGTGACGCTGAAGGATGGATTTAATACGGTGCGCCGCTGCAACTGCTCGTTTTGCCGGATGCGCGGCGCGGTGGTGGTATTTGCGACAAAAGTGGAGCTGACCCGCGGTGAAGCGCAGCTCACAGAGTATCGTTTCAACAGCAAAGAGGTGGGCCACTACTTCTGTTCCGTTTGCGGCATTTACACCTTTCATCAGAGCCGCTCACAGCCCGATCAGTTCGGGGTGAATGTCGCCTGCCTTGAGGGGATTTCGCCGTTTGATTTCACCGATGTCCCGGTATCCGATGGTATCAATCATCCAAAAGATGGCGGCGCGGGCGGTGTAGCCGGTCATCTGATCTACACCCCCACGCAATCCTGAACGATCGCAGGCTGAACTACTCCCGTGTGGGCTTGCCACTGAAGCGGGTAATCGGCTTCTGCTCTTCACGGTCAATCTGTTGTGAGAAGACTTCAAGCGCCGCGAAGATGGGGCGAAGTCCGCGCCACAGATCCTCATCATTGAGTAACCGGATAATGCCGCGGATGCCCGGCGCGGCTTTATCCTGACGGGCCCCATCGCGCGCTGGTTTAACGGCCATCGCGGCATCGCGAACGGCCAACAGCAGATGATTAAACCGTTCTGGCGGCACGCTGCCCAGCGTCATCATCAGTAGCGAGAGATTCTGTAGCGCGTTCTGCGTACCCGGCTGATTAAGGCCTGAGACCAGGATTTTCCCCACCTCGCTATTTGATTTAACCAAGTCGTTCGCCAGCCGCAGAAAACCGTGCTGGTGAAGATTTTCGATTAGCTCATCCATCGCCTCCCGGGCGGTCGGCTCAGTGCGTGTTGGCGGGACCTGATATTTCATCCGTTCTGCCATTAGAATTTCTCCGGTTTTTCGACATGTTCAGGCGGTTCCCGATAGCCTGCCTGCTGCCATTTTTGCTCTATCGGCAGGTGATCCAGTGGCGTACGACTGCCGTGACGGAAATTGTGTAGTGGCACCGGATTAGGCTGAGACCGGCGATCGACACGCTTCATATTTACGGCAATCTCTTTATAAGCCGGTGTGTTGACGTCGGGATCGTGATGTTCGCCGGTCAGGGCGTTGACGCCATCTTTGCCATGATGAATCGGCATAAACAGCACGTTGCCTGCCACACGCTCAGTGATCACAACAGGCACATCCAGCGATCCGCGCCGCGAGGTAATGCGTACCCACTCTCCTTCGTTCAGCGCGCGCTCGGCGGCCAGCTCCGGTGAGATCTCAACAAAGGCATTAGGCGACAGCGACATCATGCGGCCACCCTGCCCGGTCTGATTTATCGACTGGAAATGCTCCAGCATCCGGCCATTATTCAGCAGCAGATTATACTGTGAATCCTCCTGCTCCGCGGGCGGTTGCCAGCTCAGCGGATAGAGTCGCGCTTTGCCATCCGGGAAATTAAATCGTTCTGTATAGAGAAGCGGCGTGCTTTCGCCTGCGGCGCTGACGGGCCAGAGCTGGGACTGCCAGCCGACCAGTTGCTCATAGCTGACACCCGCGAAAATCTCTGCGATGCCTGCCGCTTCCGCCATAATCGCGCCTGGGTTCGGGTAATGCCACGGATGACCGAGACGGGCGGCGAGATCGGTAAAGATCTCCCAGTCGGGCCGACAATCACCCAGCGGCTTCATAGCGGGTGAAAAGTGCTGTATCCGCCGCTCGGTGTTCACAAACGTACCCTCTTTCTCCACGCTGGGCGCACCGGGCAGCACCACATCGGCAAATTCGGCAGTGCGTGACATGAAAATGTCCTGTACCACCATAAATTCCAGCTTGCTGAAGGCGGAATGCACCGAAGTGGCATCGGCATCCGCAAACGCTGTCTCTTCACCGGTGATATACATCGCACGAATTTTGCCTTCACCGGCCTGCTGCACCATTTTAAAATTATCTGCACCAGGCTGATCGGAAAGCGCTTCAGGCGAGACGCCCCAGGCGCGCGCCCATTTTTCGCGCACCGCTGGGTCAGTGACTTTTTCATAGCCGGGATAGAGATTACTGAGGCAGCCAAAGTCGCTGGCGCCCTGTACGTTGTTGTGTCCGCGCATCGGATAACCGCCGGTGCCAGGCCGGCCATAGTTGCCGGTGACCAGCAGCAGGTTCGACAGCGCCGTACTGGTGTCTGCCCCGTGGCTGTGCTGGGTAATTCCCATCGCCCACAACACACAGGCGCTGCCCGCCTGGCCGATCATTTCCGCTGCTTCAATCAGTTCTGATTCACTCAGTCCACATGTCTCACTGGCAAAGGCCAGCGTAAAGGGAGCGAGTGAGGCGCGGTACTCATCAACCTGGTTGACCCGCTGGGCCAGAAAAGCCTCATCCGCATAACCGTGATCGAACATATATTTTGCCATCGCCGAGGCCCAGACCAGGTCAGTACCCGGTCGGATGCGCAGATAGCAGTCAGCACGTTCCGCCATTTCATGACGGCGCGGATCAACGACCAGAAGTTTCTGACCGCGATGTTTGTGGCTTTGTTTGATGTGAGAAGCAATGACCGGATGGTTCTCAGCAAGGTTGCTACCGACCAGCACAATCAAATCGGTCTGCTGCAGATCCTCAATCGTCCCGGCATCTCCGCCGTAGCCCACCGTGCGGAACAGCCCTTCTGTGGCCGGGTTCTGACAATAACGCGAGGAGTTATCAACGTTGTTGGTGCCGAAAATTAAACGGGCGATTTTTTGGGTCAGATAGGCTTCTTCATTGCTGGCCTTGCTGGAGCCGATAAAGCCAATCGCATCGCCTCCATAATTCTGAGCGATACCCTGTAATCCTTCGGCTACCCGCTGCAAAGCTTCATCCCAGCTGGCGGGCCGGAAACGACCATGCTCGCGGATCAACGGCGTAGTCAGGCGCTCCGGGCTGTTGACGAAGTCCCAGCCGAACTTACCTTTAACGCAGGTCGAGATGCCGTTGGCTGGGGCTTCGGCGACCGGCTGAACTTTCAGGATATGGCGGTCGCGGGTCCAGATCTCAAAGCTGCAGCCCACACCGCAATAGGTGCAGACGGTTTTGGTGCGTTTGATCTCAGACTGGCGCAGCGCCACATCGATTTTCGAAACGCCGGTAATCGGCTCCATGCCGATGCTGTTTTCAAGCGTTTTAACAAAGTCGATCAGCGGACGCTTCAGCCCTTCATCCATCGCAGTGAACGGACCCGCATCGGGCTGCATGGTTTTTTCGAGCAGCGCATTGCACGGGCAAACTGTGACGCAATGTCCGCAGCTGACGCAACTGGAACCGGCGATTTCCGTTCCGCCATCCCAGAGCACGCGAGGATGCGTCTGGGTGTAGTCAATCGACAGCGTCTCATTGACCTCGACATTCTGACACGCTTCGACACAGCGACCGCATAAGATGCACTGGTCAGGATCGTAGGTGTAAAACGGATTGGAATGATCTTTTGCGTAGGGCTTGGGCTCATGAGGATAGTACTGAATCGGAATGTGCATATCAGCCACGGCATTATGCAGCGTGCAGTCACCGGTATTGTGTTCACAGACGGTACAGTAAAGCTCATGACGATTGAGCAGCCGATCCATTCCCTCCTGCTGCGCGGCCTTAAGCGCACTGCCTTCACTCTGCACCTCCAGCCCCTCTTCAGTGCGGAGCGTGCAGCCGCGAACCCGCTCGCCGTTGGCATCTACCCAGCAGACATCACAACTTTGCAGTGGCGGCAACGCCGGGTGGTAACAGACATGAGGTAGTTTTTTCCCTTGAGCATCCAGAAAATCGATTAGCGGTTGATCAGCTAACCCTTTTAACCGTTCACCATTGTAGATAATGGTGCAGTAATTTTGACTCATATAAGCCTCATGACGACATTGCGACGAGCTACCGAATGGAATATCTCCCTCTATTTAAAGGGTTGCTTCACAAGCTTAGTGAGGATTAACAGCCACGCCATGAATACCGCTACGCTTATTAAGGTTACTCGCTGACAGGTAAGGCTTTTTTAAATGTAATGACTTCTTACCGGGTAAAAACGGGTCAGGTTTTACCCGGCTAATCGTCAGAATCTGGCACAGAGGCTTCGCGTTGATAAGCATTGGCCGCACAATTGTGAAGTTTGGGGTTAATAACCAAACACAATGTATGTTGTAACTATATAATCAACTAGCTTATTTCGCTATAAGACGCAGGGTAAAGATCGGCACGCTTATCAATCCGTCGTTTTGCCCTCAGGCAAATTAATTATCAGGACCGCCGCGAGTTGACAGACTACTCCCGAATTAATTACGTACCGCCACTAATTTATTCCAGTACATATCAGGCTGAAACGATTTAATCTGGATAACGGGTTTATGGATTATTTTAGCTATTAAACGGGACTATTCTCCTGCCCGTGAGTGAGCGAACAATTTATGGCATAGCTATGTCGATCAAATGACAGTTATCAGCATTGACGCCCAGAACAGTTGCGCTCCACCCCAGAGTTGACGCTCACATTTTAGTCATACCTATCAGCCATTTATCTTAATTTTAACAAGCTGATAATTATAAGATGATAATGATAACTGTTATGGTAATATCCTGTTAACCCTGCCCGACACTTTCTCATCAGGGCCTCTTTACGCGTCATGCTTAATTAAATTATCAGTAAATACCTGGCTGAAATGAGGTCCCTATGAATCCCATCGTTTATATCGTTGACGACGACGCTGCTGTGACTGCTGCACTGCGTAATCTGCTCACTGCCGACGATTACACGGTTATCTCTTTTTCTTCGGCTGATGATTTCCTGGCTCACGCTTTTACTCCCCTTCCCTGTTGCCTGATTCTGGATATTAATCTGCCTGGTGCAGATGGATTTGATGTCGCACAGGCATTGATCGATCGTGGCTACGCCATCCCCACTATCTTCTTAACCGGCTTCGGGACTATTCCGGTCACAGTGCGGGCGATGAAAACCGGTGCTTATGAGTTTCTGACTAAACCTGTCGATCCCGATCGTATTTTGCAGGCGGTTGCAGAAGCCTTACAGATCGCCGGGCAGAATATGGCCTCTTCCGAGGAGCGAAGGGAGATACTGGAGCGACATCAGACCCTGACACCGCGTGAAAGCGAGGTCATGCTGCTGGCGATTAGCGGCCTGCTGAATAAGCAGATTGCCGCCGAAATGGGCGTCAGTGAGATCACGGCAAAAGTCCACAAGCGGCGGGTGATGGAGAAGATGAAGGCACGGTCGCTCACCGATCTGGTGCGGGCGGCAGAGCGGCTCAATATTGATCATACCCGACGCCGCTAAGGCCAGGCAGACACCTGTCCTCAATACGATTATCCCAGTGGCAGAGTGAACCAGAAACGGCTGCCGCCTTCCGCCCTGTTCTCTGCGCCTAACTCACCACAATGCTTTTTGATAATCCCTTTGCTGATGGTTAATCCCATGCCCATGCCACTTTTCTTCGTGGTGTAGAACGACTCAAAAATCCGTTCACGCACGCCATCAGGTAAGCCGCAACCGCTGTCCAGCACCTCAAAACGCAGCGTGTCCGGCGTCGGGTTCTCTGACGTCAGCCGCAAAAGCGCCGCGCGTGGTAAATCGTCGGACATGGCATCGATGGCATTGATCACCAGATTCAGGAGCACCTGCTGAATCTGAACGCGGTCGCAATAAATATCCGCCTTTCCGGCCCTTAGTTTCAGCTCCAGCGAAATTCCGCGTCGCTCCAGCTCCACCCGGGAGAGTGCCAGAATATCGCGGGCGATCAGATGGAGGTTTTCCGAGGCAAAGCTTGATTCATGATTGCGGGTGAGCGCCTGCAGGCCACGAATTATCTCTCCGGCACGTTTTCCCTCTTTGATAATTTCATCCAGACTGCTGCTGGCATTCTCCAGCATCACTGGTTCACGCTTTAACCAGCGCAGACTGGCACCAGCATTGGCCACGATCGACATCAGTGGCTGGTTAATTTCGTGCGCGATTGAGGCAGTCAGTTGCCCGACTGTGGTGGCGCGGGTTACACGGGCCAGATCCGCCTGGGCCATGCGCGCGGCATCTTCTGCCTGGCGCTGCGATGTGATATCGGAAATGGTGCCGAAATACTCTTTCACCTCGGGGAAGTTTTCTACCGGCTCTCCGATGCCTTTGATATAACGGCATTCACCATCCGGCCTGAGCACACGGAACTCAGCCTGCATACTGCGCCCCTGACTGACGCTGTGGGTCACCAGTTCGCTGATGCACTCATAGTCATCGGGATGAACGCGGGTCAGAAAATCTGCCATCGACAACCCTTTTTGATGGGCTGGCAGGCCCAGAATACGGCCATACTCTTCAGACACCATCATCATGTCCTCTGCCACTTCCCAGCGCCAGGTGCCGGTATGGCTGATCTTTTCGCCGAGCATCAGCGAGGTTTTGCTGGCGCGTAGCTGCTTCTCAACCCGTCGCCGATGGTTGTTCTCCTCCAGCAGTTCAGCGTAGAGGCGCGCCGTCTCCAGCGAAACTGCCGCCTGAGCACTCAACGTTTTAACAATGTGGGAGTGCTCAGCCGTGAACGCATCGGGCATCAGGCGATTCTCCAGATAGAGCACCCCAACCATATTGGCCTGCCTGAACATAGGAACACATAACACCGCAGCGCCCGAGGCCACCAGGTAAGGATCCTGACTGAACGGACTGAACTCTTCCGGCTTGCCAGTACGTATCTCCTGACCGGTACGGATCACCGCGGCCAGTACCGATAGCGGCAGGTCAGTTGCGACGGGGCGCTCTTTGACAATCTGCACCCGCACGCCATCAGCCGTGCTTTCTGCCCAGGCCTGCGTTTCCGGAAGCGTACCATCCAGAATCCGGATAAGCCGACAGCGCTGGGCACCGGCCCGCTCCAGCAGGATGCGCATCAGGGTATGAATCAACCGATCAAGGTTGATCTCCTCCGTCAGGGCGCGCACGGCGGTCAGCACACTCTCCAGGTCGTAGAACGAGGCATCCTGCGTAAAGGGAATGGTCGCCACTGCACTGTTTTGCATCGGCGTGGTCAGATGCGGATAGTGCTGCTCAAGCTGGCGCACCATCGCCAGCGCGCCCCAGCTCTCCCAGCTTCTCATCGACGCTTTAACGTAGGCATCGGCGGCGGTATCTAGCTGTAATGCTTTGCAGTAGCGGCCAGCCAGCTGATTCGCCAGCGCATGAATGTGCAGATATCCCCCCTGGCGGGAGAGACAGATCGCATTTTCATACTGTTTCAGCGCCTCGCCCGTGTTGCCCGCAAGACGGGCACACTCTGCCCTGAGCAGGGCATATTTATCAGCAAAGAGTCCGGGATTGAGGTCGGCCCAGCCCGCAAATTTGTCCAGATCGCAGCGCAGCGTGTTGCTGTCAGCCGCACCGGGCTGCAGACTCAGCGATAGTGCGCTGTAAAAATGCATATCCATCAGGTAGATGTAAGCGGGCACTGCGCTGGTCAGCGGACGAATTTCTGCAAAACAGCGCAGCGCCTCCCGGTATTCTGCCGCAAAGAAATGCGCCATTCCCCGATACAACCCCGCCCAGAACAGCACCATCGCTTTTGGGCCAGAGATCACGCCCGGCTCGCTGCCCGCCACCATCGGCAAAGCGCCATCGCGATCGCCTGCCCTGAACCCGTTGCTGTTCCGCAGTTGCATCACCAGCTGCTTCTGCATGACCAGCACGTTCTCAACATCGGGATAAAAGGTTTTGCGGGTAAAAGCGAGTCCGCGCTCAATGGAGGTCATGACCGACTCCAGATGATCGCCGCGTGTCAGCGTGTTCATGATCTGATGACGCAACGAGAGGCAGGCAAAGGAACGGTCTCCGTGCATCACCGCGACGCGAAAACTTTCACGGGCACTTTCTACGGCGACATCCAGCGGCTGCGTCCAGATCCCCAGCTGATCCAGAGGCAGCAGCGTGCGGGCTTTATAGCGGGTAAAGTCATGCCGCTCCACCAGCTCACGGGCCACCCGACCACAGGCATAGCCAAAATGCCAGGCCTGATAGCGTTCGCTGATCAGCACGCTGAACCAGGCGAGACCAAACGCAGAGGCACCGGTCACGCCGTGATCCAGCGTCATCTCCAGCATCCGGCAGACCAGTAACAGATGCAGCTGCGGGCAGTCGTAGGCGGAGACAAAGATGGTGCTGGCCATCAGGTTCAGCACCGACTCAGTTTCCTGATCGGTGTTGCGTGGCAGTCGGGAAAAAGCCGCTTGCGGGGAATCACCAATCCGCGCCCTGATCGCCTGCCAGGCGGCGTCAATCTCCGCGTCGTCCGGATCACGCCTGAGATGCACACCAAATACTGCCAGCCAGGCGAGCGCAGTTTCCAGCGCCAGATGGTTGTCGGACTGACGCATATGAATTTCAGCAGAGAGACAGGCTGCCATCGATTTTTCACTGAGCGTGCCTGGCTCACTCAGCAGTCGGGTACAGAGCTTTTGCGCGGTCGTGAGATTACCGTGCAGAAATTCGCACTCCGCCTCATCGATGCCCAGCATAAAGTCATTGCCGGTCACCATCCGCTGGCTGAGTTGCTGGGCGCTGCGCAGATAGCGCAGCGCCGAGAGATAATCTCCGGCACGTTTCGCTCCCTGCGCAGCACGTAAACAGAGGGGATAATAGCGTTCACGATCTGCGACACTAAGCGGCAGTTCAGCAATCATGCCGATGTGATAAGCCGCGCGGAATAGAGTCTCACTGTGATCGGCATTTACCACTGCGGCCGACAGCCATGCCGCCGCCTGTTGATGAAGAGAGTGTTGCTGCCGGAGGTCGAGCAGTAAAAACGCCGCGTTATGCACCCGGTCATGGGTAAAGGCGTAGTTCCCGCCAGTCAGGGTTATAAAACGGCCGCTGACGGCAGGCTCAAGCTGCTGCTGAATCCGCGATACGGACGTCGCGTTGATATGACTTAATAAAGACAGCTCGCCGCTGGCCCCCAGGCAGGCCAGCGAACCCAGCAGCTGACGTGTTGCCTCCGGCATCCGCGCCAGCTGATTTAATACCAGCGTCGCCACATTGTCGGTGTACTGACGCGCAATCAGCGCCTGGCTGTCGTAATGCCACTTCAGCGGGTTCTGACGATAGACAATCACCCCATCATCCACCGCCTGACGGAAGAACTCCTGCATCGAGAGCGGATTACCACCGGTTTTCTCAAAGATAATCTGTGCCAGCTCACGATTGCCGCCGGGACGGGTATGCAGCATTCCCGCCAGCCAGCGGGTGATGCTTTTAACACTGAGCGGCTGCGGCGTCAGCGCCACGACACGTGCCGCTGATGCTCTGAGGCGCAGCAGAAACCCGGCAATCATCGGACAGGGCATCGACTCACCCTCCCGGAAGGCGAGCACCAGCATAAAAGGCAGATGCTCATTACGGGTAATCAGATTTTCCAGCAGTTGCAGCGTGGCATTGTCTGCCCAGTGAACATCATCAATCAGCATCACCAGCGGACGGCCCGGCGTGGCAAAGGCCTGGATAAGCGCAGACGCCATCTGATTAAACTGCTCGCGGGCGTCCGGAGCATGGCGCACCACCGGCTGCACTGTCCGGATATTCAGCAGCTGTTTTAGTTCAGGCACCAGTTCAATGGCTAAATCGGTATAGCCACCCAGCAAGCGCAACAGGCGAACCCGCCATTTGCTTAGCTCCAGGGCTGACAATCCCAGCAGATAAAGCGTGACTGTGCGAAACGCTGAGGCGACGGCGGAATAAGGTGCGGCAGGCGAATGTTGATCGGCCTTGCTGGCGGCCAGCAGAATCTGTCGGTGCTGCAGGGTTTTCAGGGCGGAAGCGATAATGGCGGACTTACCCGAGCCGGGCACACCGCTCAGCATCACCAGGCTCTGCGTGCCGGTACGGTTGACCGCATCCAGCGTCGTCAGCAGCACGCGAGCCTGCGGATGTTGCGTGAACAGTGTCTCGGGCCGGAAACTGGTGCTGAACCGCTCCTGCAGACCGGGCGTGAACGGCGCAATGGTGTTTTCTGCGGTCAGCGTCGCCTGACAGCGGCGTAAATCAGCCATCAGCCCCTGCACGGTCTGATACCCGTCAGCAGGTGACTTTGCCAGCAGACGCAGCAGAATCACAGAGAGCATCGGCGGCACATCCTCTCTGACCTGTCCGGCTGGCCGGGGTGCACTGGCGATGTGATGATGAATCCACTCC
Organism: Pantoea sp. ABR1s; assembly: GCF_057812235.1. Lineage (NCBI taxonomy): Bacteria > Pseudomonadati > Pseudomonadota > Gammaproteobacteria > Enterobacterales > Erwiniaceae > Pantoea > Pantoea sp. ABR1s. The sequence goes on from NZ_JBSZSY010000004.1 coordinate 259,684, forward strand.
GCCTCCCCCGCATCCGGTGAGCCAAACGGCAACTTACCGGTGAGATATTCATACAGCACGACACCCAGACTGTAGAGATCGCTGAGGCTACTGACCGGATGCGGCGTGCGGCCGGTATGTTCAGGTGACATATAGGCCAGCGTACCGCCTGAGACGCGCAGGCTGTTTTTTTCCGCCGACTGCGCCGCCAGCGAGGCGAGACCAAACCCGCCCAGCCGGAACCGGCCCTCGTCGCTGATAAAAAAATGGCCCGGCTTGATATCCCCATGCACGATGCCCTGATGATGCGCCTGGCCGAGCGTGTAGCAAAGCTGCAATGCAACCTGCAGGAAGTCAGCGATTTTATCGGGAGGGGTCGCGAGGTTATTCGCCAGGCTGCGAAACGGAAACGTGGGGTAGATCAGCGCATAGCGGTTGAGGTAACGGGTGGTGCCCGTCGCGGTGATGGCCCAGCGGGGCGAAAGATAAGCGGCCAGCGCGCGCTCATTTTTCAACCGCTGCGTCGCCTGAAACGTGACGTCGTCACTCTGTCCGGTGGCGATTATCAGCGACTCACCTGAGTGACGGCGCGCCAGCATCCAGAGCAGGCAGCCATCCTGCGCCAGCGGCGTCAGCGTGTCGAAATCTTCAATCGCGATCCCTGCGTCGTCACTCTCCTGAAAATTAACCGAAAGCATGCTCATCAGCGCACCTTTCCCTGAGATAACTCGCAACGGATCAGTGTCAGCAGCGTATCAACATCAATCGGCTTACGCAAAAAAGTCACGGCACCCAAGGCAATGGCATACCACAGGGTGGTCTCTTCCAGATCTGCTGAGATAAAAATCACCGGTGGCAGACCTGCCCGCTGTTTCAAAATAGTGAACAGCTCAAAGCCGGACATGCCCTTGAGTCCGACATCAATGATCAGCATGCCCACCTCTGAAAGCGCATCGTCATCGCTCAGCAGCGCCTCACCTGACTCAAATAATCGGGTCGAATAGCCGTCTGAATGCAACAGATTGCTGAGTCCACTGCGGACCGCGCGTTCATCATCCACAATGACAATACGCTGTGACAGCGCCATGCAGTTATCCTCTGAAACGCCTCATCGTACGGCACGCGAGGACTTAAGGGTGGTCATCGCCATCGGGTGGCGGTGTCCCACTGATTTTTGGCACACACTCATGGCGAAACCACTTCAGCGTCACCGGCTGCCGGCGGAACAGACGCGTACCCAGCGGGATCAACTGCTCGCCCACCAGCATGCCAAACAGTCCCACTAAAGCAATAACCGGCGGTGCCGGAGAGTTCACGTTGATCAGGGCATAGATTACCCCGGCAAGCAGCCCCACCGTGAGAGAAATAATGTAGGATTTCAACATGTTCAGCTTACCCGCGAAACAGGTGTAACAAACGGCGCATCCGATCGCTGCAGGGTGGTCGTATGCTCTGCGGGCAAGACTGCGTGCACCAGCGCCCCACCCAGCAACATCCCCAGCAGCCCCACCAGCGCAATCGCGGGCGGAGCCGGTGAACGCACCTTTAGCAGGCCGTAAAGCAGGCCAATCAATACCCCTGCAGCCAGAGAAAGTAGTAAAGGATTCATAACCGGACTCCTGTTATGCCTGCTGACCGGCAGACGTAAGCCGATCAGCAGGACGCCCCTTAGCGGACCGGTGCGTGAACCGGTGCCAGGGTACGGTGTTCACTTTTCTGACGTGACGGCGCTTTGTGTACCATGGTGTAGGCATAATCCACACCAATGCCATAGGCACCTGAATGCTCTTTGGCGATGTTCATCACCGCATCGTAAGTGTCACGGTTGGCCCAGTCACGCTGCCACTCCAGCATGACCTGCTGCCAGGTGACCGGCACCACACCCGCCTGAATCATGCGCTGCATCGCGTAGTCGTGCGCTTCTTTGGTGGTGCCGCCTGACGCATCCGCCACCATATAGATCTCGTAATCCCCTTCCAGCATTGCGCACAGCGCAAAGCTGTTGTTACACACTTCCGTCCAGAGACCGGACACCACCACTTTTTTCTTGCCGTTCGCGGCCAGCGCATCACGCACTTTCTGGTCATCCCAGGAGTTCATTGAGCTGCGCTCCAGAATGTCCTGACCCGGAAACACATCCAGCAGTTCAGGATAGGTGTGGCCCGAGAAGCTTTCGGTTTCGACGGTGGTAATGATGGCAGGGATATTGAAGACTTTCGCCGCCTTCGCCAGCGCAACGGTGTTGTTTTTCAGCACCTGGCGGTCAATCGACTGCACGCCAAAGGCCATCTGCGGCTGCTGGTCGATGAAAATAATCTGGCTGTTATGTGGTGTGAGGACTTCAAGCTTAGCGTTGGACATGCGTTCACCCATAGAGGTTATGTAACGGAATTTTCGCCAATTGGCGCGGAGCAAAAGGACGGTCAGTGCAGGTTTAACGTCCTGCTGCTGGCTGTCTGGTCGCAGTGTAGGGCGACGGGCGAAGGCAAACTATTATCTCTGCGTATAACTATACGAAGGTATAGGTATCCCTCTGTATAACTAGACGACGCATTAACCCGCTCACCATAATCCGGCTTATTCGTGCCCTGTTATCTGCGGCACTTCCTGTCCCGCACTACGTCGGACAACCCCGTTGAGGAGGATCTATGGTTACGCTGGGTAAAGCAGAACTGATACTGACCCATGGCAAATTTCATACTGTTGACCGCAGCAATCCGGTGGCAGAAGCGGTTGCGATTCGTGATGGCAAATTCGTTGCGGTAGGCACACTGGCAGAGGCGATGGAGTATCACTGCGACGGCACCAAAGTGATCGATCTTAAAGGTCACACCGCCGTACCGGGCCTGAACGATTCCCACCTGCACCTGATACGTGGTGGTCTGAACTACAACCTTGAGCTGCGCTGGGAAGGGGTTCCGTCGGTTGCCGATGCGCTGCGAATGCTGAAAGAGCAGGCGCTGCGCACGCCGTCACCGCAGTGGGTGCGTGTGGTAGGCGGCTGGACCGAGTTCCAGTTTGCCGAGCGACGGATGCCCACGCTGGATGAGATCAACGAAGCTGCCCCCGACACGCCGGTCTTCGTGCTGCATCTTTATGACCGCGCCCTGCTCAACCGCGCAGCGCTGAAAGTCGTCGGCTACACCAAAGAGACACCGAACCCGCCGGGTGGCGAAATCCAGCGCGACAGCAACGGCAATCCCACCGGCCTGCTGATCGCCCGTCCCAATGCGATGATCCTCTACGCCACCCTGGCCAAAGGACCGAAACTGCCGCTGGAACAGCAGATCAACTCGACCCGTCAGTTTATGCGCGAGCTGAATCGACTGGGTCTGACCAGCGCCATTGATGCGGGCGGCGGCTTCCAGAACTATCCCGAAGATTACGAAGTGATCGCTGAACTGCATCAGAAAAAGCAGATGACGCTGCGTATCGCCTACAACCTCTTCACTCAGCGTCCGGGGCATGAACTGGAAGATTTTGAGAAGTGGACGGATATGCTGACGCCAGGCCAGGGCAGCGACTATTTCCGTCACAACGGCGCAGGCGAAATGCTGGTGTTCTCGGCCGCCGATTTCGAAGATTTTCTGGAGCCACGTCCGGACTTAGCGCCTGGCATGGAGGATGAACTGGAGCGCGTGGTGCGTCATCTGGTGGAACATCGCTGGCCTTTCCGTCTGCATGCAACCTATGACGAGTCGATCAGCCGGATGCTGGATGTCTTTGAGAAGGTCAACCGCGATATCCCGTTTAATGGTCTGCACTGGTTCTTTGACCACGCGGAAACCATCACTCAGCGCAATATCGATCGTATCAAAGAGCTGGGCGGTGGTATTGCGGTGCAGCATCGCATGGCATTCCAGGGCGAATACTTTGCCGAACGCTACGGCATTGAAGCCACCCGCCATACCCCACCGGTTCAGAAAATGCTGGAAACCGGCGTCCCGGTCGGACTCGGCACCGATGCAACCCGCGTCGCCAGTTATAACCCCTGGACCGCACTCTACTGGCTGGTTTCCGGTCGCACCGTGGGTGGCATGCAGATGTATGACGTCAATGCCCGCCTTGACCGTGAAACGGCGCTGATGCTCTGGACGCAGGGCAGCGCCTGGTTCTCCAGCGAACAAAATAAAAAAGGTCGGATTCAGGTAGGTCTTCTGGCAGATCTGGCCGTGCTGAGCAAAGATTTCTTCAGCGTGCCGGAAGAGGAAATTAAAGGCATTGAGTCAGTGCTGACGGTGGTGGATGGCAATATTGTCTATGCCGCCGGATCGTTCAGCGCGGATGCGCCGCCCGCTATTCCGGTTCTGCCAGAGTGGTCACCGGTGGTGAATGTGCCAGGTCACTATCGCAGCGCCCCGCCGGTTGCGCAGAGCCGTGCGGGTATGATGCCCGCCGTGCACCACTGCAGCGGCCCCTGCGGTGTTCATCGCCACTCGCATGAGATCGCCCGTGGTTCCAGCGTTCCGGTCGCCGAAGATAACGCCTTCTGGGGCGCGCTCGGCTGCAGCTGCTTCGCGTTTTAATCATGAATAACGCTATCACTCAATCGCCCCGCATCAACGCGGGGCTGTTCTTCCTGCGCCTGACCGGCAGTCTGCTGCTGTTACAGGTGCATGGACTGCCGAAAATTCTGCATTTCAGCGAAGAACTGACGCGTATAGAAGACCCGTTTGGTCTGGGACCGATGATGAGCCTGCTGCCAGCGATAGTGGCAGAAGTCATCTGCCCGATCTTTATTATTCTCGGCTGGGGTAGCCGGATTGCCTGCCTGCCGATCATCGCGGTGCTGCTGGTCGCGATGCTGGTGGTACACCCTGGCTGGTCACTGGCGGAAGGCCAGTTTGGCTGGCTGCTGCTGATTATCTTTACCACGCTGGCGCTGACCGGGCCTGGCGGCTGGCGAATCGGCGCGGTGAAACATCAGGGGGTTCGTCATGGCGCAGGTTAATGATATCCACCAGCTGGAGCAGAAGCAGCCTGAGGTCCAGGCCGCTGGCGAGATTTCGCCGTTACAGCCGCTACGCAGGCCGGTGTTCCGCATGCTGTGGATCGCCACCGTCGTCTCCAATATCGGTTCATGGATGAACGATGTGGGTGTGAACTGGAGCATGCTGACGCTGAGTGCCGATCCGCTGGCCGTGGCGCTGGTGCAGGCGGCCAGCAGTTTGCCGATGTTCCTGTTCGCGCTGCCCTCAGGCGTGATGGCGGATATCGTTGACCGCCGCAAATATCTGCTGTTTTCCCAGCTATGGACCTTTATCGCCGCCTGTGGGCTGACGGTACTCGCCTGGACCGGCCATGTCACTCCCGAGGTGCTGCTGGTGGCAGCCTTCTTGCTGAGCGCCGGTGCCGCCATGAGTTCACCGCCATTTCAGGCGGTGGTGCCGGATCTGGTGTCGAAACCGGAGCTGGGCGCGGCCATTGCCCTTAACTCACTGGGCATTAATATCAGTCGTGCCATCGGCCCGGCGCTGGGTGGCCTGATCCTCTCTTTCACTGGTCCCTGGATGGTTTTCCTGCTCAATGCGCTCTCAGTGCTGGGCGTCACCTGGGTGCTCTGGCGCTGGAAGGCGGAGCCAAGCGTGCAGCGCCTCCCGCCCGAGCACTTCTTTCCGGCGGTGCGTGCCGGACTCCGCTACGTTCACGCGGCACCGGTGTTACGTAATGTGCTGGTGCGAACCTTTGCCTTCTTCCTGTTTGGCAGCGCGGGCTGGGCATTGCTGCCGCTGGTGGCGCGTCGTGAACTCGGCCTGGGCCCTGGCGGCTACGGCATCATGCTGGCCTGTATCGGTGTTGGCGCGATTACCGGCGCGGTGCTGCTGCCACGCCTGCGTCGTCGCCTGAGCTCCGATCGCCTGATGGTACTCGCCAGTCTTGTTTTCGCCCTGACCATGCTGGCTCTGGCTTTTGTACGCCACTTCTGGCTACTGAATGCGTTTGAATTTTTTACCGGATTTGCCTGGATTGCCGTGCTCTCGACGCTGAATCTCGGCGCACAGCGCAGCGCCGCGAAATGGGTAAAAGCTCGCGCGCTGGCGGTCTATCTGACGGTGTTCTTCGGCTCCATGACCGCTGGCAGCGCACTCTGGGGACAGCTCGCCTCGCACTTCAGCATTCCGCTGTCGCTCTGCATCGCCGCACTGGGCATGGTGCTGGCCAGCAGCACCGTCTGGCGCTGGCGGCTCGACCAGGATCCCGACCTCAATCTCGATATGATTGGTGATGGCGTCAACGCGCCCGCACTGGATATTCGTCACGAACGCGGCCCGGTGATGGTGAATTACGAATACCGGATTACTATTGATGATGCACATGCCTTTACCGTCTGCATGCAGGATATGCGGCGGGTCAGGCGTCGCGGTGGCGCCATCAACTGGTCACTGTATGAAGATATTCTGCAGCCCGGCATTTTCGTTGAGACCTTTGTCGTCGGCTCCTGGGTCGAGCATCTGCGTCAGAAAGAGCGCTACACCATCAACGACAAAAAGATAGAGCGACGGGTTTTCGCTTTTCATCAGGGTGAACATTCACCCGAGGTTCGCTATCTGGTGGCGCCAGCGTGACTGGCACACCATCTTTTCATCCATCACGTCATACAGAGGGCAATACCATGAGCACCTTTAAAACGACCGACGGCACACAGATCTACTTTAAAGACTGGGGCACCGGTAAGCCGGTTCTGTTCAGCCACGGCTGGCCGCTGGATGCCGATATGTGGGACAGCCAGATGAACTTCCTGGCGGAGCACGGTTATCGGGTTATCGCCTTTGACCGTCGTGGATTTGGTCGTTCTGATCAGCCCTGGACCGGTAATAACTACGATACCTTTGCTTCTGACATCAACGATTTGATCACCCATCTTGACCTGCAGAATGTGACGCTGGTGGGTTTCTCAATGGGTGGCGGCGACGTCACGCGCTATATCGGCAGCTATGGCAGCGATCGCGTCGCGGCACTGGTGCTGCTGGGTGCCGTCACGCCAATCTTTGGCAAAACGGCAGACTACCCGCAGGGTGTCGATATGTCGGTGTTTGAAGGGATTCGTGATGGCCTGCTTAAGGATCGCGCGCAGTTTATCAAAGAGTTCGCTACGCCGTTTTATGGTACCAATGCCGGACAGACCGTTTCTGATGGCGTCATGACGCAGACGCTGAACATCGCGCTGCTCGCTTCGCTGAAGAGCACCGTTGATTGCGTCACCGCTTTTGCTGAGACCGATTTCCGTGCTGACGTAGCGAAAGTGAATGTGCCGACGCTGGTGATTCATGGCAGCAACGACCAGATCGTTCCGTTTGAATCCACCGGCAAAGTGGCGGCGGAGATGATTGAGGGTGCTGAACTCAAGGTTTATGACAATGCGCCGCACGGTTTTGCGGTGACGCATCAGGATCAACTGAATCAGGATCTGCTGGCGTTTCTTAACGCGCAGTGATGCAAAAAAACTGCGCGGTGGAAGCCGCGCAGTTTTCATTTTAACGGGTTGGATGATTCACTTCGTTGGGACGCAGATCGAATAACAACACCTCCGCTCCTTCACCGTGACTGAACGACAGCGTTTTCTCATCGCGAACCCGCGCACCGTCTCCGGCATTAAATTGCAGGCCATTTACCCTGACACTGCCGCGCGCCACATGAATATACGCATAGCGGTCGTCCGGCAGAGTGATTGTCTGCTGCTCATCCCCCTGGAACAGTCCCGCATAGATGCGAATATCCTGGCGCACCCGCAATGCCCCGTTTTCACCTTCAGGCGAAATAATCAGTCGCAGATTACCGCGTTTATCCGCTTCGCTGACGGAGACCTGCTGGTAGCCTGGCGGACTATTTTTCTCTGCCGGCACCACCCAGATTTGCAGAAAGTGAACACCCTCGGTACCCGAGTGGTTGAACTCACTGTGAGTCACACCGCTACCGGCACTCATCAACTGCACATCCCCGGGAACAATCACAGAGCCGGTGCCCATAGAGTCTTTATGCTCCAGCGCGCCCTCCAGGACATAGGAGATAATCTCCATGTTGCTGTGAGGATGGGCGCCAAAACCGCGACCTTTAGCTACCCGGTCATCATTGATCACCAGCAGATCTGAAAAGCCCGCCTGCTTTGGATCCCAGTAATTTGCAAAAGAGAAGGTGTGACGTGAATTCAGCCAGCCGTGATCGCCCACGCCGCGTTGCTCTGACAATCTTTGCTCAATCATATTCTGCCCCTTCGTTGATTCGGGAAGTGCGAATGCCCTTCGATGGAAACAGCATATAAGTAAACCAGGTAGTCACACAATGGCGTGAACTGGCAATGACTGTCGCGTTTTAGTAGACAATAAAGACGAGGTTATAGCGGGGCCAGGTTTTGCGGATTAATCCTTCAGCTACTGGCTCGCACCACCAGCTCACCCTGCATGATCACACATTGTGGCGGAGAGTCGGGCCGGATGATTTTTTGCAGCACCAGCTCACAGGCACGACGGCCAATCTCTCTGGAGGGCTGAGCCAGAGTTGTCAGCGGCGGCGATACCATGTCGGCCAGTTCACTGCCGTCAAAACCCACCACGGCAATCTCCTGAGGTATCCGCAGACCCGCCTGCTGTATCGCCGCCATGGCACCCGCTGCCAGCGTATCGGAAACCGCAAACACGGCGTCAGGTCGTGTCTCGCCCGCCAGCAGCTGATTCATCGCGGCTTTTCCGGCGCTGAAGCTTAACTCACTGGCGTAAGCGATGGCCTGCCATGCGAGTTGTTGCTCTTTGAGTTGATATGCGTAGCCCTGCTGACGCAGGCGGGCATATCGGTAGCGGAGGTCGTGATTGATCAGCGCAATGCGCTGACGTCCCTGTCCGGCCAGATAGTGCACCACTGACTGCGCAGCGACGTCATCATCAATCCCGACGCAGGAGATCTGGCCATTATCATCATGTTCGGCGCACTGAACCCAGGGTGCCGTGCCTATCAGCTGGCTCAGCTCCGGCAGCTTGCTGAATGCATCCATGGTGATAATGCCATCCACCATCTTGCCGGAGAGCAGTTGCAGGCTGGATCGCGAACGGGCAATATCGGCGCCCGAGTTACACAACAGGATGCGATAGCCATTTTTCTCCGCCTGCTCCTCAATGCCTTTGACCACCTCTGCGCAGAACGGGTTAGAGATATCGGAAACCAGAACCAGAATCATTGAGCTGCGCGCCGTGCGCAGCTGGCGCGCCAGCAGGTTAGGCTGATAGTTGCTCTCTTCGATTGCCTCAAGGACTTTCTGCCGGTTAGCCGGTTTTACGCTGTCGCTGTTATTCAACACACGGGAAACGGTGGCAACCGAAACACCCGCCATCCGGGCGATTTTCTGAATAGACATAGCGATCCCTCTGTTTTAAAACTCACCCACAGAAAACCTTTGAATCCATGCCGCCTCAGACGTCGCGATCCAGACCCAGCTGATGGCGCACCGAAGGGGCGTTCTCTGATAAAGCAAAATCATCAAAAGCGCGGTCAGCTACCGGGATGATATGCCGGCGGATAAATTCCGCCCCTTCACGCGCCCCGGTCTCGCCATCCTTCAGACAGCACTCCCACTCCAGCACCGCCCAGCCGTCATAGTCATACTGGGCCAGTTTGCTGAAAATGCGGCTGAAGTCGATCTGGCCATCGCCCGGCGAGCGAAAGCGTCCGGCGCGCGTCAGCCACGGCTGATAACCGCCATACACTCCGCTGCGTCCATTTAACTGGTACTCCGCATCCTTAACGTGAAAGGCTTTGATACGCGGATGATAGAGGTCGATGAACTGCAGATAGTCGATGTGTTGCAGAAGAAGATGGCTGGGATCGAACAGGATATTGCAGCGCGGGTGGTGATTCACCTCTGACAAAAAGCGCTCAAACGTGACACCGTCATGCAGGTCTTCGCCGGGATGTATCTCATAGCAGAGGTCCACACCGTGATGGTCAAAGCTGTCCAGCACCGGCAGCCAGCGGCGCGCCAGCTCAGCAAACGCCTCATTAAACAAGGCTTCATGGTGTGGCGGCCAGGGATAGAACCAGGGCCAGGCGAGCGAGCCGGAAAAGGTGGCATGTGCGCGCAGGCCGAGTTTTTCAGAAGCAGCAGCCGCATGCTTTAGCGTAGCGATGGCCCAGTCGGTGCGCCGGGCGGGATCGCCTCGCAGCGCGGCAGGCGCAAAATTATCAAAAGCGAGATCGTATGCGGGGTTCACGGCAACCAGTTGCCCTTCCAGATGCGTTGAAAGCTCACTGATCTCCAGCCCGAAACCGGCCAGTGTTCCCCGCACCTCGTCGCAGTAAGTCTGGCTGACCGCTGCCTGCTTAAGGTCGAAAATAGCGGGCTGGTGGCAGGGGATCTGCAATGCCCGGTATCCCAGCCCGGCGGCCCACTCCGCCAGCCCCGTCAGCGAGTTAAAAGGCGGCTGGGTGGTAATGAATTGAGACAGGAAGATGCCGGGTCCCTTAACTGTTTTCATCTGTGACTCCTGATTTCAGTTACCGCTTAATCACGGTATTTGAATGAGAAGAAGAAAATAATCGCAATCACCGCAGCAGCCACGGCAGGGATCCACCAGAATATCGCCCAGCTCTCTGCGCTGGCGTTACCCGCCACCAGCTGATTGTAGAGCGCACCGGAGATTTGCGATCCCAGCAGCATGCCGATGCCGTAGGTGAACATCACCACCATGCTCTGCGCCTGCCCCTTGACCTTTTCACCGGCGATCCGATCGGTGTAGATGAATCCCACCACAAAGAAGAAGTCATAGCAGACGCCATGCAGCAGAATGCCAAGGTAAATCAGCGTGCGCGTCTCATCACTCATGCCCAGCGCAAACAGTGCATAGCGGACAAACCACGCTGTCATGCCAATCAGCAGCATGACTTTCACGCCAAGACGGCGGAACAGCAGTGGAATGATCAGCATGAAAACAATTTCAGACATCTGACCAAGTGACATCAGGGTGCTGACTTCCCGGATACCGGCATCCGCCAGCCAGGAGGCGGTAAAAGCGTAGTAGGTGCCGAGCGGAATAGAGATTAGGGTGGCACACAGCGCAAAGACCAGGAAATGACGCAGTCGCAGCAGTGCGAAGGCATCGGCGCAGAAGAGATCGCGAACTTTTAACGGCAATCCTTTGGCCGGAGCCGGCGTATGTGGCAGCGTCAGGCTGTAGATCGCCAGCAGTACCGAACAGAGCGCCGCCAGCTGGAACACTGCCACGCTGTCAGCAATGCCCGTTACACCGATAAAGATCCCCGCCACGATCCAGCCGATGGTGCCGAAAACTCTGACAATGGGAAAGCTTTTCTCGCTGCTGGCGAGGCTGTGAAAGGCGATGTTATTTGAAAGCGCCAGCGTCGGCATAAAGCAGAGCGTATAGCCAAATAACAGAGCGATTAGTTGCGCCCCGTTCTCCGCGATTAGCGCCTGGGGCACGAACCAGAGAATCGCTGCGCCCGCCAGGTTCATCACCGCCATTACTTTCTGCGAGGGAAAAAAGCGATCCACAAGCATGCCGAGCACAAACGGCGAGAGAATTGAGGCGATGGGCCCGGCCGAAAACGCATCCCCAATCAGCAACGGCATGTTGTGACGAGTCATTACCAGCCCCAGCGTCACCGACCAGCTGCCCCAGATAAAGAACTGCATAAACATCATCAGAGAGAGGCGCGGCACCAGCAGCTTATGCTGCATCTGCTGGCCTGCTGTCTCCTGCACTGTTGCAATCATGGGAACCTCACGAATAAGTAATCGATTACATTCTGATTGCTCACAACGTAAACGAATGCAGCCCTCGGTTCCTTCGCCGCGATCACAAATTATTAACTCTGCGTTATCACTCTGTAAATAACAAGACGATGCCGGGCGGGCCGATCAGCGACTGGCATTAACGACCCGCGCTTTACGGAAGCGGTAACGCTCATACAGCACCGAGTAAAGGCCGCCTGCCACCACCAGAATCGCACCCATTACCGTAGTGGAGGTTGGCAGATTGCCGAGCAGCAGATAACCCACCGCCACTGACCAGAGTAAGGTGGTGTAGTCGAACGGGGCCAGCAACGACGCTTCAGCATAGCGCAGGCTCAGAGTCATCAGAATCTGAGTAATACCGCCCAGCAGCCCACATCCCACCAGTAACGCCAGTTGATTGCCATGCGGCACTTTCCAGCCGCCTGGCAGCGTGACCAGCGACGTTAAGGCCGTGGTGATAGCGAACCAGAAAGCGATGGCGCCCGGCTTCTCTTTGCCGTTAAGAAAGCGGATCTGCACCAGCGCACAGGCCGTACAGAAGGCTGCCATCAACGCCAGCAGAATACCCGCCGATGCAGAAAGGGAAAATGTTGCCTGGCGCGTCAGTGTGAGATGCCCGGAGAACATCACCAGAATGCCACTGAAACCGGTAAAGACCGCGACCCAGCGATGGTGACGCACTTTTTCGCGCAGAAATAGCGCCGCCAGCAGCACGGTAAACAGCGGCGCGGCATAGTTGATAGCCGTGGCGTCGGTCAGAGAAATGTAGAGCAGCGACAGATAACTGAAATAGAGACCACCGGTTCCGGCCAGCCCGCGCACAAAATGCCCGCGGATATTGCGGGTGCGAATGCCATCCAGCACGCTACCCTGCAAGCGCAACCAGATTAACAGCGGAACCAGTGCCAGCAGCGAGCGAAAAAATATTACTTCGCCGACTGGTATCGCCCCATCGAGTTCTTTTACACAGGCCAGCATCAGCGTGCTACTTAATGCAGCGGTGATCTTCATCGCTATGCCAGCGGAAGCGTTCATACGATTTTTGTTCTCTCAAAGGGAAAATAAGCAGGGGACTCAGCACACTCCTCATTCATATTGTCATAATGTCGTATACCAATCTGCCGCGATTACTCTGCAGACGGCATTTTATCTTTTTTTGCCGCAGCATCACGGCATGAAGAGGCATGTGGGCCCGCTTCACGGCTGGTACACTCTGCCTTCTGCCCTGCTTTATGGGCCTCTTCTCTTAAGGAACGGGAGTCACCGATGTCCACGCTGCGTTTACTGTTATCTGAATCCAACGATCCCTGGTTTAACCTGGCGGTAGAAGAGTGTATTTTCCGCCAGATGCCGGCCACCCAGCGGGTGCTGTTTTTGTGGCGTAATGCGGAAACGGTGGTGATCGGGCGGGCACAGAATCCGTGGAAAGAGTGCAATACCCGACGCATGGCGGAAGATGGCATCCGGCTGGCACGTCGCAGCAGCGGCGGTGGCGCGGTGTTTCACGATCTCGGCAATTGCTGTTTTACCTTTATGGCCGGCAAGCCGGAGTATGATAAAAGCGTCTCGACTGAGATCATCCTGCGCGCACTGACTTCGCTTGGCGTACCCGCGGAGGCTTCTGGCCGTAATGACTTAGTGGTGAACACCGCTGACGGGCTGCGCAAAATATCCGGTTCAGCCTACCGTGAAACGCCGGATCGCGGTTTCCATCACGGCACTATTCTGATGGATGCCGACCTCTCTCGCCTGGCGGATTACCTTAATCCGGATGTGAAGAAATTGCAGGCGAAGGGGATTACCTCAGTGCGCGCCAGAGTGACCAACCTGGCGGAGTTAACGCCGGGTATCAGCTATCAGGCGATCTGCACCGCGGTGACGGACGCATTTTTCAACTATTACGGTGAGCGCTGTGAGCCAGAGAGGATCTCTCCCGACGCCCTGCCCGATCTGCCGGGTTTCAGAGAGCAGTTCGCAAAGCAGAGTAGCTGGGAGTGGAATTTCGGTCAGGCACCCGATTTCTCGCACCTGCTGGACCAGCGTTTTGTCTGGGGCGGTGTGGAGATTCATTTCGATGTAGAACGCGGCGTGATCAGCCGCTGTCAGATTTTCAGCGACAGCCTCAACCCTGCGCCGCTAGAAGCGCTGGCGCAGCGGTTGCAGGGTGTGACCTATCGGCCCGATGCCCTTGAACCGGTGCTGAATCAGCTTATTGCGGATTTCCCTGAGCAACGCGCGGAGCTGACGGAATTGCAGCAGTGGCTGGTCGCCAGCGTGCGCTGAACATTTTTTTACTGGCCCGCGCGGATATCTGGCGCGGGCAAAAAACATCGCGTAAGCATCCGGCAAACCATAAACGCAAAAAACCCGCACAAGGCGGGTTTTAATTAATTATCAATATCAGGCTTATCTGCTCAGGCTATTGCCATAACGCGTTGATAAGCACTATTGATAATTAAGGCTTACATAGGGACAACGTTTGCCGCTGAAGGACCTTTAGCGCCGTTTTCAATAGTGAATTCGACCTGCTGACCTTCGTCCAGAGTTTTATAATCGTTGCTCTGAATTGCAGAGAAATGTACGAATACATCTTTGCTGCCATCCTGAGGAGAGATAAAACCGAAACCTTTACCAGCGTCAAACCATTTTACTAAACCAGTCATTTTATTAGACATCGATAATTCCTTAATTTATGAGCCACAAAGTGGCGAAGATGGCCTGTCTTTCAGAAGGTAACTTACCAGGCTTTTAGGAGGAGACTCATGAATAAGGGTATCTTGTGATATCGCTTGCACTGAGGACTGCTTTACTAAAACTGCTTTGATAAGGTCTGTGTTCCAAACCGATGACGCTATTAAGCCACGCCTCGCCGACATTAGCAAACATTATTTTAATTTACTTTTAACATCCAGACGTCCGGAGCGCCCTTGTTGATTTTCCGAGCATTTTGAAATATCAGGGCTGACAGAATGATAATTTTCGCTGAACGGTCAGAGAGTAAATAATAATGCGGTTAATTATTGCTGAAAAATAATACGGCGGCCCTGTACTAATAAAGCGCAGCGATAAACAGTATCGCTGCGCCCTGCTTTATAGAACTCAGGCCAGTTGAGTCTGCTGACGGGCAGCATGTCGCGCCGTGAGCACAAACACCATCAGACCGGCCACGCCCAGCGCAACACCCACCCACGCTGTTGAGATCCAGCCATAGCCCAGCGACACCGTCAGGCCCCCAAGATAAGCGCCCATCGCATTGGCAATGTTCAACGCCGAGTGATTCATCGCAGCCGCCAGGGTTTGCGACTCATTGGCGACATCCATCAGGCGAATCTGCAATGACGGCAGCAGCACTGAGCAGGTGCCGATCAGGAACGTAGCCAGCAGGCCGGTTGCCACATGCTGAACCAGCACCGGGAAGGCCAGCATCACCAGCACGTTCCATAACAGCGTCCAGCCAATAATATTCAGCACCGGGCCATCAGCCAGACGGCCACCCACCAGATTACCGATGATCATTCCCAGCCCAAACGCCACCATCGCCCAGGGGATCAGCGAGGGGGAGATGCCAGCAATGTTAATCAGCGTCGGCGCGATATAACTGAAGATGGCGAACATCCCGCCAAATCCTACCGCCCCCACCAGCAGGGTCAGCAGCACCTGTGCGTTTTTCAGCGCGCCCAGTTCCCGCAGCGGATGCGCATCCACATCGCCAGGCGTGTAAGGAACATAGCGGCCAATCAGCAGGCAGGTCAGCAGTCCTATTGCGCCCACAAAGGTGAACACCACGTGCCAGCTAAATAATTGACCTATCCAGGAGCCCAGCGGCACACCAATCAGGGTCGCCACCGTCAGTCCCAGCATCAGTGACGCCAGCGCGCGGCCACGACGTTCAATCGGCACCAGCGAGGCGGCTACCAGCGACGCCACACCAAAGTAGGCGCCGTGAGGCAGCCCGGTCAGAAAACGCGCCACGAGCAGGCCGTGATAGCTGTCGGCCATCGCGCTGGCAACATTACCGATACTGAACAGCGCCATCAGGATTAGCAGCAGCGATTTACGTGCCATTCGCGCCGCCAGCACCGCAATAAACGGCGCACCGACCACCACGCCCAGTGCGTAACTGGCGATGGCGTTGCCCGCCTGCGGCTCGGTAATCGCAAGGGAGCGTGAAACATCTGGCAGCAGGCCCATCATGATGAACTCACCGGTACCGATGCCAAATCCGCCCAGCGCGAGGGCCAGTAATGCCCAGCGGACAAAACCGGCATCGTCGGTTTTATGATTTTTTCTTAACAAAATTGATTCCCAATGGCCAGAACTGAAAAAACTGAAGTGAGGCGGAGAGAGAAAGCAGAGCGTGTTCCCGTCCGGTTGAAGCGGGCAGACTATAAAAAGTCAGGCTGCGCTTAGCAACCCATTTATGTGATCTGGCGCACAGTGAAGGCTGCGGTAACATGGGTCTTTATCCGTGCAACTCTGGCGCATAGCGACCTGTTTAAGATCACAATCCGGAAAGCTACGCAGGCCTGAGTCGTGAATCTCTGTTTAACTGACCTCTCAGCGCTTCTTTTGCATAACAGGATCAGCAGATGACGACCAGAGTTATCCTTCTTACCGGTGCCAGCGGGCGAATCGGGCGCACTTTCTTTGCGGCCAGCCAGAACAACTACCGTTTTATCCTGACCGATTTACGTGAGCCGGATTACGCGATACCCGCACCCCATCGTTTTATTGTGGCGGATCTGTCACAACCAGGTGCAGCGGAGAAATTACTGGCTGAAGAGCCTGTCGATACCGTCATCCACCTCGCCGGTATCCCGGATGCGCAGGCCAGTTTCGACGATCTGCTGCCCGCCAATATTCTCTCTACGACCTGGATACTCAGGGCAGCAGCTGAGCACCGCTGTCGTCGTCTGGTCTTTGCCAGCAGTGCGCAGACCATTGAGGGCTACCCGGCGGATGTCCAGATACATCCTGGCATGGCTGTCTCTCCCGCGAATCTGTATGGCGTCACCAAATGTTATGGTGAAGCACTTTGCGCCTTCTATGCCAGCCAGCACGGCTTGAGCTGTGTGGCATTAAGAATCGGGGCGTTTGAACCTGCACTGGATAACAGCCTGCATAATGCACGGGATTACAGCGCATGGCTGAGTCCGGAAGATGCCGTCAGATTGCTGACTGGCGCTGTCGAGGCAGAGAAGATCACCTTCTTTATTGGCTACGGCATTTCCGATAACCGCTTTAAGCGCTTTGATCTGACACAGACGCGAGAAGTGCTGGGCTATACGCCATCTGATAACGCATTCAGAGCATTTGCGCCAGGTGAGCTGGATTATTAGCCCCTCCCCTGAGCCGTGATCGCTTTCGGTCCCGAGTCGGCTCGTTATTCTTCACCTCCGTTGCCGCCGGTCCCTCCGGCGGCTGCTTGAGCCCTCAACTGAGACAACGCCCAAAAGAAGGCAGCGGCTGAATCGGCCAAATCAGTGTGTGCCGGTATTCACCCGGCGACCTATGTCTTTCAGCTGGGAATATTTTTCCAGCAGCTGTGGGCCATCATCCAGGCTCATGGCAAACATCCACATATAGGTCATCACCGAATAGATGTGACCCGCATTGGTCCCGCTACGGTTCGACATTACCGCAATGGTGACAGCAAATAGCAGCGCTGCCACGCTACCGATGGCCAGATAACCCCAGGCTTCCCGATCGGAGAGACGGATCCGCAGGCTGGCCAGCACGCCATAATGACGGTCCAGTGACGCAGCGTTAGCGTTGCTGACAAAGCTCACCTCTTTCTCCAGCCGGTTATTCAGACGACCAAACAGCACATCGTTTTTGCGGGTAAATCCCGGCAGGAAACAGGCGAAGAACAGCAGGATCGCCAGACAGCCCGCGCCGGTCCAGAACTCGATAGCCAGCAGCATCACCGCGGCGCCGGTCATAGAGGCCAGCGAGGTAATCAGCACCGGCAGATGTTTCTCAAAAAAGTCGACAAACTCGCGTGACAAGGCCACCCGCGCGGCAATGGTTGACGCGCTCTGGTTTTCGCTACGCTGTGCCACAATCACCGGCACGGCCAGCCCGGCGTAAATACGGGCAAAGGTGCGGGTATCGACGCTGCGTCGTGCCGCTCCGATGGCCCACATGGTAAACACCATCACCGCATAGAGCACCGCATGCCAGGTCCTGCCGGAGAGAATCGCATTAATAGCGAAGCCCGCCAGCAGCGGATAGAGGAGATACATGACATTTTCCGCCACCACCAGCAGCAGCGTGAGGAACAGCTTGCGGCTATGGCGACGGCCGAGCATTTTTAATGTCAGAATAGCGCTGCGGGGTTTTGCTACCGGCAGGATCGTTTTTGAGGAATGCATAGTTTCTGTTTCTGATATCATGAGTCTTGAGCGGTTGCTCAAGAACGAAAAGCAGTCTATTTGAGCAGTTGCTCAAAGTCAACGTGACACTCATTGAGAGAAAGATGAAAGAGTCAGCTGAAGCACTGAGAACCAAAATCCTGGATGCCGCGATAGTGTTATTTATCGAGAAAGGGATCGAAAAAGTGACCACTCGGGAACTCACTGAGTCGGTGGGCATTTCACGCAGTCATATTTATCACTATTTCAGCAACTGGCAGACGCTCTGCCTGGCAGCGCTTGAACGCTTTATGCACGTGGATTTAGAAAATTTTGCTGACTCCCTGACTCTACTCACACCCCGCCAGAGGTTGCTGACGCTGTTCGA
Organism: Pantoea sp. ABR1s; assembly: GCF_057812235.1. Lineage (NCBI taxonomy): Bacteria > Pseudomonadati > Pseudomonadota > Gammaproteobacteria > Enterobacterales > Erwiniaceae > Pantoea > Pantoea sp. ABR1s. Next base: position 278,144 of record NZ_JBSZSY010000004.1, read on the forward strand.
AAGTCATCTGCCGAGCGCACCGGATGCAACCTGGCAACTTTATGCTTCATTCTGGCAGATGGCTGCGCATCACGAAGCCTATGCCGCGCTGGCAGAACAAATGACGGCAGCGTGGCAGGCGCTGGTGGAGGAGATAATTCGTGACGGCGTCACAGATGGAACGCTGCGTTGTGCCGATATACCGCGCACCGCCCGGCAAATCAGTGCGATGCTTAACGGCTATGCCGATTTGCTGACCATCAATCCGTCGGAGAAAAAGGCAAGCGAAGGGATGGCTGACTTAACGCAGTTTATTGATCATCTCCTGTCGTAACGTGGATCTGACGCGTTATAAAGGCTTTAACAACGCCAGATTTTAATTAAATGTTAATAAAAGGTTTATTATTTTAATTGGTCTGCGCTTTTAACCCGCTATAAATGCAGCTTCTTCAGTCAAACTGACTTATGCTTTTTCCATCTGAAAAGGCCCCTTTTTGATAGCGTTTTGCCCCGGAAACAGCTATTTACACAGATTATTATCATTGACTTAGCACGCTCCGCGCCGGGTAAGCTGGTGTTTTTACGCCACTTATTAACAACGGACTAGCGAAGCGGCAATAATGTATACGTTCACAAACTCACCAAATGATTGATTCCTATAGCAAAGAATCTGTTATCTGCCGATAAAATTAAACATTGAGTCGGACCTTAAAAACACCTATATTGGCCGCGCTTAAAACACATACCCCAATTTAAATACATTTATTCAACTGCGACGCTACGCCCGTCCCGGTTGTAGGAGAGATATGATGACGGATAAAGTCCGTATTGATAGTTTGAATGCACAGAACTTAAACGCAACCAATGAAACCTATTTAGCCCGTCAGGCTGAATTTGAATCAAACGTTCGAAGTTATCCTCGCAAATTGCCGTTCGCGATTGCGAAAGCACAGGGTGTCTGGATCACAGACGTCGAGAATAATCAGTATCTCGACTGTCTTGCAGGTGCCGGAACGCTGGCATTGGGTCATAACCATCCAGACGTTCTGCAGAGCATTCAAAATGTCATTACCAGCGGCTTGCCGTTACATACTCTTGATTTAACCACGCCGTTAAAAGACGAGTTTTCTGAGTACCTGCTCTCGTTATTACCGGGTCAGGGCAAAGAGTACTGCCTGCAGTTTACCGGCCCGTCGGGCGCGGATGCCGTTGAAGCGGCGCTGAAACTGGCGAAAAAACATACCGGTCGTTCCGGCATCATCAGCTTCTCTGGTGCGTATCACGGCATGACCCACGGCGCGCTGTCTGTTACCGGCAACCTGTCACCGAAAGAAGCGGTCGACGGCTTGATGCCGGAAGTGCAGTTCATGCCTTATCCGCACCTCTACCGCTGCCCGCTGGGCATTGGCGGTGAAGCGGGCGTGAAAGCGCTGACCTACTACTTCGAAAACCTGATCAACGACGTTGAGAGCGGCGTTCGCAAACCGGCAGCCGTCATTCTGGAAGCGGTTCAGGGCGAAGGCGGTGTTAACCCGGCTCCGGCTGAGTGGCTGCAGCGCATCCGTAAAGTGACCAAAGAGCATGGCATTCTGCTGATCATCGACGAAGTGCAGGCGGGCATTGCCCGTACCGGTAAATTCTTCGCCTTTGAGCACGCCGGTATTGAGCCGGACATCATCGTGATGTCAAAAGCGGTCGGCGGCGGTCTGCCACTGGCGGTACTGGGCATTAAGAAAGAGTTCGACGCCTGGTCTCCTGGCCACCACACCGGCACCTTCCGTGGCAACCAGCTCGCAATGGCGACCGGCCTGACTACGCTGAAACTGCTGAAAGATAACAACATCGCTGACAAAGTTGCTGCACAGGGCGAATGGCTGAAAGGCAAACTGGGCGAGCTGCAGCAGCGCTACCCGGTAATCGGCAACGTGCGTGGTCTGGGCCTGATGATCGGCATTGAGCTGGTGAAACCTGACGAAGCCGCTGATCACATGGGCAGCTTCCCGGCAGACGGCGAGCTCTCCGCGCTGGTACAGAAAAAATGTTTTGAGAACGGCCTGATTCTGGAGCGTGGCGGACGTCACGGCAGCGTATTACGTCTGCTGCCTTCCCTGCTGATCACAGATGCAGAACTGGACGTGTTTATGGATAAATTTGAAAACGCCCTGCTGTCAGCTGGCGTGAAACCAGTTTGAGTGGAGTGAATGCAATGTCCCGGTTAAACCCGATTCTGGCGGCCTCAGCACAGAGTACCGAGGCCTACCAGCAGGCGATTGCCCAGAGTAGCGCGGCCGTCGTGAAGTGGCTGGAACAACCTGAGATGTATCAGGGAAAAACCGTCGCAGAGCTGCGCGAGCGCATTAAGCTGGACTTCAATCCTCAGGGCCTGGGCAACCAGGCCGCGATTGAACGCGCCATTGAGTACTTCCTCAAAGACAGCCTGTCGGTTCATCACCCGCAGTGTGTGGCGCATCTGCACTGCCCGAGCCTGGTTATCAGCCAGGCGGCGGAAGTGCTGATTAACGCCACCAACCAGAGTATGGATTCGTGGGACCAGGCACCTTCAGCCACCCTGATTGAGATGAAGCTGATCGAGTGGCTGCGCACCCAGGTCGGTTATCAGTCCGGCGACGCGGGTGTCTTCACCAGCGGCGGCACCCAGAGCAACCTGATGGGTCTGATGCTGGCGCGTGATGCCTGGTTTGCCCGCCAGGGTCATTCTGTTCAGCAGGATGGTTTAACCGGCGATCTGAAGAAGATTAAAGTCTTCTGTTCAGAGAATGCGCACTTCTCGGTTCAGAAGAACATGGCGCTGCTGGGTCTGGGCTATCAATCCGTGACGCAGGTGAAATGCGATCGCTTTGCCCGCATGGATATGGATGACCTGCGCCACAAGCTGGCAGCCTCCAAAGCCAACGGTGAAAACATTCTGGCGATTGTTGCCACGGCGGGTACTACCGATGCCGGTGCGATCGATCCCCTGCGTGAAATCGCGGCGCTGGCGGCCGAAGAGAACATCTGGGTGCACGTCGATGCGGCCTGGGGCGGCGCGCTGCTGCTCTCAGAAAAGTATCGTGACTATCTGGATGGCATTGAGCTGGTCGATTCCATTACCCTGGACTTCCATAAGCAGTTCTTCCAGACCATCAGCTGTGGTGCTTTCCTGCTGAAGGAAGCACGCCACTATGAGCTGATGCGCTACCAGGCGGCCTATCTGAACTCTGAGTTTGATGAAGCGCAGGGTGTGCCGAATCTGGTGTCCAAATCGCTTCAGACCACCCGCCGTTTTGATGCACTGAAACTGTGGATGGGTCTGGAAGCGCTGGGTCAGAAACAGTATGCCGAAATCATCGATCACGGTGTGACACTAGCACAGCAGGTTGCACAGTACGTTGATGAGCAGCCTGCGCTGGAGCTGGTGATGAAACCGCAGCTGGCCAGCGTGCTGTTCCGCTATCGTCCGGCGCATCTGGCGCACCTCAGCAGTGCGGATATTGCGTTGCTGAATCAGCGCATCGGTGATGCCCTGCTGGAATCGGGCCGCGCCAACGTTGGCGTGACCGAGTTCGATGGCGTGACCTGCCTGAAGATGACCCTGCTGAATCCGACAGTGACGCTGGAAGATATCAAAGTGTTGCTGACATTGGTGGAAACCACGGCACAGCAGCTGGTGTAAATAGTGGCGTCAGGATCACTATCAGAGGCGCCTCCGGGCGCCTTTTCTTTTTATGTTTTTATCCCTTTCATTCATCGGTGAGGCCACAGCGCCTGTGCGCTGGTTTGCCGGACATCTTCGCCTCTGCCCCTTTTGTGTAGCCCCTAGCCGATCTTGTATTGACTTACCCATTCAGCACAAAAATCCAGATACGCGAGTGTGATGGCTGAAGGATGTTTGTGCCGGACATAGACCAGATGTAAGGGCATCGAGTGAGTCGGATAACTGGGCAGCAGCCGCACCAGCTTCCCGCTCTCCACATCAGGTTTAACTAAAAAATCAAACAACAGCGATACCCCGGCACCGCTCAGTGCATAGTGGCGCAGGCCCTGCGTGTTGTTAGAGGAAAAAAACGGCTCAAACTTTACCTTCTCGTCTCCGGATACCCACTCAAAGGAACCACTGTTAAGCCCTTCCCAGCTGGCTATCGGACACGTCGCCAGCGCCGCGAGCGTCTGCGGATGTCCAAAGCGTTCAGCCAGTTCAGGCGTGGCAACAAACCATGCCTCGACATTCATAACCGGTTTCGCAATTACATCCTCGGTATGCAACTCGCCCAGCCTGAGTGCCACGTCAATGCCATCTTCAAACAGATCCACCACTCTTTCCCCTGAGTGGCAAAACACTTTGATATCAGGATAGCGTTGCTGAAACGCATGCAGCAATTCCCACCAGATGGTGAAGTCAGGCGGCACCGATATTCGCAGCTTGCCCGCCAGTTTGTGCGCAGACCTGACCGTTTTGGTGGCCTCTTCCAGCAATTCCAGGCCAGGTCGCGATTGCTCAAAGAACTGTTGTCCTTTGTAGGTCGGCCTGACCCCTTTCTTTGATCGCTCCAGTAACTGCACACCCAGTGCCTGCTCCAGTTCGTTCACTTTCCGCACCAGCGTAGAGATGGGGATAGCCGTTCTCTCGCTTGCCGCTGAAAAGCTGCCTGCCTGAACGACTGCAATAAAGAGTTTTGTCGCGTTGAGATCCATTATCTTTCCATATCTGGCAAACACGTACCCAATTCTGACCGTTTACTTCTTATTTTCAACTATTAAACTCCCTGTTTTGGCTAAGAGAATAAAAATAAAACGGCCCGTAAAAAATTCTTATTTCTAACGAATAAGTCTGGCTACACAGTATCCGGATAAGGAAAAACCATGAAAAACCGTGTGACAGAAATTCTGAATATTCGCTATCCCATTATTCAGGCACCCATGTACTTTCTGACCAATGCAACGTTTGTTGCCGCAGTATCAAACGCAGGCGGATTAGGCATAATTGGCCCCAACGCCGGGCAGGATACAGTGCCGGACTCTCGTTTCATGGCGCTGGAGCGCATGCGTGAGCAAATCAGAAAAACCAAACAGCTGACGGATAAACCTTTTGGGGCAACCCTGATCAATGGGCCCGATATGAGTTTCTGGCGTCCAACAGCTGAAATGTTTGTTGAAGAGAAGGTAGAGGTCGTTTTAGTTAATGAAGTGCTTGATGCCGAAATATTCGATTTTCTGAAACAACATCGCATCAAAATCCTTTATCGTGCGCTGACGCCTGACGTAGCGAATTCTCAGCAGGCTGAAAAGCTTGGCGCCGATATCATTGTCGCCACCGGATTTGATGAAGGCGGCACCGTGCCATCACGCATTATCGGAACGTTCAGCATCGTGCCTATGATCGCTGACAGTGTGAAAATTCCGGTGCTGGCGGCAGGCGGCATTGGGGATGTGCGTGGCGTGCGTGCAGCCATGGCGTTAGGTGCAGAAGGCGTCTGGATAGGCAGCCTATTTTTAACCGCGCAGGAGAACCCGGCGGATGAGAAGGTTAAGCAGCTGATTGTTTCATCGAGCGCAGAAGATTTGCTACTTTTCCGCACCCTGCCCGCTTATTACCGGACATTGCCAACGCCGCTCAGCCCCAGGCTGGCAGAACTTGATGCACAGGGCGCTGACCGTGAAACGCTGTTCACTGCAATGAATGGCTACCACTCATTATGGCAGGCGATGCGACTGGGCAATTTTGACAAAGGCGTCGTTTCGACAGGCACCGGCATCTCGATGATTAAATCGGTGCGAACCGTTGCAGCCATCGTCGCCGATCTGGCACAGGATTTCATCACTCAGCCGGAGAAACAGAAATCTGACGACACCGTTCTCAGTCTGTAATCTGTTTAAAGTTAGTGATGTGACCGCCACCCTCGGGATCCGGTTGTCGGATGAGTCGTCCGGACCGGATCCAGCACGCTGCACGCTGTGTTCAACTGTGGGCCTTTATTCAGCTTTTCCTCTTCGCAGCCTGAAGCCATACAGGTTCAACTCTTTTCAGTCAAACAGACAGCAGGGAAATTAACAGATTTTATTCCCTCATTTAGATTTCGTTTATTTCATAATTTGCATGACGCCTTTATTTCAGCAGAGTCTGAAAAACCGCATCGCGATCAATATATAAAAATCTTACTTCAGCCATAATTAATCAACGCTCACGTTAAGTCACTGATAAAAGTGAATAACATATTACAGATAAGAATAGTTTAATCCCACAGGAATTAACGCTTATGCTCCTGCGTAAATTAGTTATCATTTTTCTCGGTCTGATTATGGCTGCTGTCATCGTTATTGCCGACAACCATGCTCATAAAGTTAATTGCCGTGATCAGGTTTTTAGTTTGCCATCATCGCAAAGTGAATGACCTTGTCTGAATCCTTCTCTCCAGCATCCTCTTTGACTTCAGACCTGTTGGCGGTGTTGATGACGCGAGAAGGTCAGAGACTTTGACCTGGCTGAATCGCTTACGGAATAAAACCCTGTTACATCGGCCTGAACAGAGCAGCACGTTACGCCGGTGATATTACAACTGCATTTCTGATAAGCAGGCTGGTTTGTTGCCCTTCCCGGCAGACCTGTCAAAAAAAGGCTGCATGGCACTTATGCAGCCTGAATTTTCCGCTCAGCTTGCTTGCCGACACTTAGCGCGACGGTGGCTCATCCAGCAGCCGCAGATGGTCATCTTTGTTCAGGGTCATCAACGCAACAATACTGACCAGCGCAGTCGCCATCACATACCAGGCGGGGATATCGGGATTACCGGTCTGTTTAATCAACCCGGTGATGATCAATCCGGCACAGCCGGAAAACACCGCGTTAGAAAGCGAATAGGCCAGACCCAGTCCGGTATAACGCACCCGCGTCGGGAACATCTCTGCCAGCATTGCAGGCCCCGGTCCGGCCAGCAACCCGACCACTCCGCCCGCGATAAACACCACCAGCGCTTTCAGCAGCAGTCCGGTGCTCTCTGCCTGAAGTATGTTAAGCAGCGGCAGAGAGAGCACCAGCAGCAATACCGCCGCTGTCACCATCACCGCACGGCGGCCAATCCTGTCACTCAGCATGCCGGCCGGGATGATGGTGGCAGCAAAGCCCAGGTTCGATATCACCGCAATCAGCAACGCCTGGTTAAAACCGGTGTGCAGCGATGCCTGCAGGTACGTCGGCATAATCACCAGCCAGGTGTAACCGGCCGCCGACCAGACCATCAGCCGACAGATACCGAGCAGGATCGTTTTCAGCGTATCGCCAAGGCTGGCGTCAACTTTTACAACGGGTTTTGCCTGCTGCTGAATAAACGCCGGGGTCTCCTCCATCTGAACCCGCAGCCAGAGCGCGATGACACCCAGCGGCAGGGCAATGAAGAACGGGATGCGCCAGCCCCAGCTCAGCATCTGCTCCGGCGACAGCAGCAGTGAGAGCAGCGCTACGATGCCCGCGCCAGCCAGTAATCCCAGCGCCACAGTAAAAGATTGCCACGCCCCATAAAGGCCCCGCTTACCGCGCGGTGCAAACTCGGTCATCAGCGATACCGCCCCGCCATACTCACCCCCCGCGAACAGGCCCTGCAGAATACGCAGACCGGTCACGATCAGCGGCGCCAGGATGCCCAACTGGGCATAGGTGGGCACCAGGCCGATAGCCGCCGTCGCCAGCGTCATCATGATCAACACAAAAATCAGCGTGGGTTTGCGCCCGATGCGATCACCCATCCGGCCGAAAATGATTGCACCGAGTGGACGGAAGAAAAAGGCGATGGCGAATGATGCATAGGTCAGCAGAAGCCCGGTCAGCGCTGACTCCCCTTCCAGCCGGAAAAAGTTCTGCGCTATCACGGTGGCAAGAAAGCCATAGACGGCAAACTCATACCATTCAATGAAATTACCTACCGAACCGGCTATCAGAGCACGTTTACGGCTGGCGGAGCTGAGCAGATTATCGACGGGCACAGACATGGCAGGGGATCCTTTTTGAGCATCATCAGTCGCTTATGATTAGCACAATCGCCGCACGCCTGCGCACTCTTCTGCCTGTCACGTTAACTCAGACACATAAATCTGCGCTTAACGCGCCACGGCATGCCCTTTTTCACCTTCACGCCTTGCACAACGGCTTTACGATTGTCAGGATGTGCGGCATTGAATGAATCAGGCGGATAGATGATGAACGCACAAACCTCAAAAGATCCTCTGCATGGCGTAACGCTGGAGATGCAGATAAACAGTTTAGTCGCGCAGTATGGCTGGGCGGAGCTGGGAAAACGGATCAACATTAACTGCTTTAAAAGCGATCCGAGTGTTAAATCAAGCCTGAAGTTTTTGCGGCGCACGCCCTGGGCGCGGGCTGAAGTCGAAGCGCTTTATCTCGCCTCGTTAAAAGAGAAACCGGCCTCCCGCGAAGCACCGTCTGAAGAGGCGGATCAAGCACCCGCAGAAGATCCCTGGGGCAACTGGCGCGGTAACCAGCCGGAGTAACGGGCAGACAACGCGGCAATAAAAAAGCCCGCGCAGGATAACCTGTGCGGGCTTTTTTTATGTCAGGTCGCTGTTACAGCGCCATGTCATGCTTCGCTGAAGGCGCTGCCTGCTCAGGCTGTGCTGCTGGCGCCTCGGCTGCTTTGCCATCCATGTTGATAACCGGCGGTGTGGTCAGCTGCAGAGTCGCAGCGGTGTCATTCCATACCTGCTGGAGCATCGGCACGTTGTCATTCAGTTTCTGACCGTAGCCTGGGATCATCTTGTGGATTTTGGCCTGCCATTCCGCTGACTTAAACTCTTCCGGGAACAGTTTCTGCATCACGCTTAACGCGATAGGCGCAGCGGTCGATGCACCAGGAGAAGCACCCAGCAGTGCCGCCACGGTTTTCTGCTGATCGGTCACAATTTCTGTACCCAGTTTCAGCACGCCACCTTTGTCAGCATCTTTCTTGATGATCTGTACGCGCTGACCGGCCTGAATCAGTTTCCAGTCCTCTTTCTTCGCGTCCGGGTAGTACTCTTTCAGCGCTTCGAAGCGATCTTCTTCTGTCAGCATCACCTGGCCAACCAGGTATTTCACCAGGTCGAAGTTATCCATACCCACATCGGTCATTGGCACGATGTTATGGGTAGTGGTGGTGCTCAGCAGGTCAAACAGTGAACCATTTTTCAGGAACTTGGTTGAGAAGGTCGCGAACGGTCCAAACAGCACGACGCGTTTGCCATCCAGATAACGGGTATCCAGATGCGGAACGGACATCGGTGGTGCACCGGTAGACGCCTGACCGTAGACTTTCGCCAGGTGACGATCGGCAATCGCCTTGTTTTCGGTTACCAGGAATGAACCGCCGACCGGGAAGCCTGCATAGTTTTCCGCTTCCGGAATGCCGGTTTTCTGCAGTAATTTCAGCGCGCCGCCGCCAGCACCAATAAAGACATATTTCGCGTCAACTGCACGCTCGTTGCCGTTTTTGGCATCTTTAATGGTGACGTGCCATGAGTTATCACCGTTACGTTTGAAATCGGTGACTTCAGACGAGGTTTCCAGACGGAAGTTGTCATTCTTCTTCAGGCTGCCGATTAGCTGACGGGTAATTTCACCGTAGTTTACGTCGGTGCCAACTGGCGTCCAGGTTGCGGCCACTTTCTGCTGGGGATCACGACCTTCCATCACCAGCGGTGCCCACTGCTCGATCTGCTTGTGATCGGTAGAGAACTTCATGCCCTGGAACAGCGCGGTTTTCTGTAACGCCGCATAGCGTTTAGTCAGGAAGTCGACGTTGTCGCCCCAGACGAAGCTCATGTGTGGCGTTGAGTTGATGAAAGAGCGCGGATCGTGCATCACGCCCTCTTTGACCTGCGAACTCCAGAACTGGCGTGAAACCATGAAGGCTTCGTTGATTTCCAGCGCTTTCGTCACGTCGATCGAGCCGTCTTTACGCTCTGGCGTATAGTTCAGCTCCATATTGGCAGAGTGACCGGTACCGGCGTTGTTCCAGCCGTTAGAGGATTCCAGTGCCACACCATCCAGCTTCTCAACCATGATCTGTTTCCAGCCAGGCTGCAGCTCTTCCAGCATGGTGCCCATTGAGGCGCTCATGATGCCGCCACCAATTAACAGGACGTCGGTTTTTTCTGGTGAAGTTTCAGCATGCAGTGCTGAAGAAACTAACAAGGCCGCGAGGGAAAGAGTGGGGATAACTTTCTTTGAATTCATCATTTTAATCTACAGCTCAGACGGTACTGGTTAAAAAAAGTCCTTAAAGTTTAAAATAATGTTATTTGTGAGTTAATGTGAAAATAGTTATAAAATTAAAAATAGCAATTTAGCCTTAATTTAATTACAAAAGGCTTACCGAATTGCTCACATATTTTAACCACACATTAAGGGTGTCCTTTGAATTATACAATCCCCTAACACAAATATTGTTCTCCGGCGATTGCCCGCGCGCAGACCGCTAAAACTGTACTGATGCGGTCAGTTAGCGTATGTTTCCGGGCGATCTCCCACCCGTGCTGAACGCCAATGACAAGCCAACCACAGAACCGACATGCCGTGACTAAACGACCCATGAAACTCAGTACCCTGACCACCCTGATGATGACCGCGGTTATCGTCACCGTGCTGCTCGCTGTCCATCTGCTCTATTTTGTGCAGATCGATAACTTTGCTCAGTCGCATCTTAAAGATAAGGCGATGGCAGTGGCACGCACTCTGGCAGACAGCCCTGAAGTGCAGCGTGGGTTACTGTTACCGGATGGCAGCAGCCAGATTCAGCCACTGGCTGAAGCCGCGCGCAAACGCAACGGCCTGCTGTTTGTGGTGGTGACGGATATGCGTGGCATTCGCTTTTCACACCCGAACGCGGCGGTGATTGGCAAACATTTTGTCGGCAACGATATCTATCCGGCCCTCAGCGGGCGGGAAAATGTGGCGGTAAATCACGGCGTGCTGGTAGAGGCACTGCGGGTATTTACCCCGGTCTATAACGCAGAGCATCAGCAGATTGGCGTGGTGGCAATCGGCATCGCACTAAATGATGTGGCGGCGCAGATTGCCAAAAGCCGCTGGAACATTGTCTGGACTGTCTTATTTGGCGGCCTGGTGGGTCTGCTGGGGATTCTTATTCTGGTCAGGCGCCTGAAGAGCATATTGCTCGGGCTGGAGCCGCACGAAATTTCCAGCCTGTTCGAGCAGCGTCAGGCGATCCTCAATTCTATTAAAGAGGGTGTGATTGCGGTCGATGATGAGTCACGCGTCAGCCTGATTAACCACGCGGCACAGCAGCTACTGCATGAGACCACCCGCAAGATGCCATTAAGCGGCGATCTGATTGCTGAAGAGAGCGTAATGCACCGCCATCAGCAGGATGCGCTGCATGCGGGCAAAGCCTGGCACGATCAGGAGCTGACGCTGGGTAATCGCATCCTGATCAGCAATACCGTGCCGGTTCGCAGTCGTGACCGCATTATCGGCGCGGTGACCACCTTCAGGGACAAGACCGAGATCAGCCAGCTGATGCAGCGTCTGGACGGCATGGTAAACTATGTAGACGCGTTACGTGAACGGTCCCATGAGTTCATGAATAAGCTGCATGTCATTCTGGGCCTGCTGCATATGAAAAACTATGCGCAGATGGAAGAGTACATCCTGAAAACCGCCAACGCCTATCAGACGGAGATTGGTTCGCTGCTGCAAAAGATCAAATCGCCCATCATTGCGGGTTTCCTGCTCAGCAAAATCAACCGGGTGACCGATGAAGGCCATCAGCTGATTATCGATGAGGCGAGTTTTCTGCCCGACTGCGGCAGCGAGGAGCAGAGCGCGGTACTGATTACGGTGCTGGGCAATTTAATTGAAAATGCGCTTGAGGCGCTGGATCCGGAAACCGAAGGGGAGATCCACCTCATGCTGCATTATCAGAATGGCTGGTTAGCCTGTGAAGTGAGTGATGACGGACCCGGGATCGACGGTACGCAGCTCAGCGCCATTTTTGAGCGTGGCGTCTCGTCAAAAGGCGAAGATCGCGGTGTCGGATTGTTTCTGGTTAAGCAGCAGACCGAAAGCCTGGGCGGCAGTGTCAGTGTCGAGTCGGAACCGGGTGTATTCACCCAATTCTTAGTACAACTTCCGTGGGAGAGAGGAATGATTACCCAATGATCAATGTGTTAGTTGTCGATGATGACGCCATGGTAGCCGAGCTGAATCGCTGTTATATCGGGCAGATCCCAGGCTTTACCTGCTGCGGCACCGCCTCAACCTTACAGCAGGCCAAAGAGCGGCTGGCGCAGGCCGAACCTCAGGTTGATCTGATCCTGCTGGATATCTATATGCAGCAGGAGAACGGTCTCGACCTGTTGCCGGAACTGCGCAGCGCAGGACGTCCGGTTGACGTGATTATTATCTCGTCAGCAGCAGATGCCGCCACCATCAAAACCTCACTCAACTACGGTGTGGTGGATTATCTGATCAAGCCTTTCCAGTTTGCCCGCTTTGAAGAGGCGCTGACTGGCTGGCGACAGAAAAAATCGCTGATGGATAATCATCAGTTCTATCAGCAGTCGGACGTTGATCAGTTGTTGCATGGCAATCCGCCGGGGGCCAGCGAGCAGAAGCGACTGCCGAAAGGATTAACACCGCAGACCTTGCGCACCCTGTGTCTGTGGATCGACGCCCACCCGGGTACCGAGTTCTCCACCGACGAACTGGCAACCGAGGTGAATATCTCCCGCGTCTCCTGCCGCAAGTATCTGATCTGGCTGGCGCAGATTAATATCCTGTTCACCAGTATTCATTATGGGGTTACGGGCCGTCCGGTTTATCGCTATCGCCTGCAGCCGGAGTATCACACTTTACTCAAACAATATTGTCAGTGAACCAGCCGGTAATCGGTGTCCAGTAACTGAAAAGAAAAGTGACGTTGTGACGAGCAGATCACCTGCCTGTCACGGGTCACAAACATCGCTTCAATGCCCGGTTGCTCCGCCAGGCAGGCAATGCCCTGTTCAACGCCGAGGCCGTAAAGCAGCGTGGTGTAGATGTCGCCATCCAGTGAACGGTCAGAGATCACGGTGACGCTCAGCAGGTCGTTATCCAGCGGATAACCGCTACGCGGGTCGAGGATGTGGTGATAACAGACGCCATCCAGCTCGAAATAACGCTCATAGATACCGGATGTCACCACCGAGCGATTATTCACCCCGATCACCCCGATCAGCTCATCGGCCTCACCAAATGGTTTTTTCAGGCCGATTGCCCAGCCCGCCTCTTCTGGCGGCGCACCCACCGTCTGCACATTTCCGCCCAGATTAATCAGCGCACTGCTGACCTGCTGCTGGCGCAAGAATGCCTGCACAACATCGGCGATATAGCCCTTGGCGATGGCGCCCAGATCAATCTCCATCCCCGGCCGGGCCAGCATGACACTGCGGCTTGCGTTATCAAGAATAACGTCATGCGGATTCGTCAGCGCCATGCGCGCCTGAAGTTCTGTCTCTGATGGAACACGGTGGCCCTGAAAGCCGATTTTCCAGCACTTCACCAGCGGGCCGATAGCCAGATTAAACAGGCTGTCGGGCAGCAGGCTCACCGCATGCGCGCAGGCGATCAGGTCAAACACCGGCTGACTCACGACCACCGGATGCTGCCCTGCCGCGTGATTAATCGCCATCACTTCCGACGCCCCGCGGTTAACCGTGAAGAGATTCTCCTGCTGTTTAATCAGGCGGAAGACCTGTCCGGCCAGGGTCTGATTATCGTCGAAGAGTTTGAGCAGGATGGGTGAACCCATTAAGACAGCGGAGTAAGCATAGACACGCGCATCAGTTAACATAGGCGACTCTGCTTGAAAAAGAAAAGAGCGGCATCCGCAGAGCGCGGATGCCGGAGACGACCCTTAACGTCGGGCGTAAGCGGCGGCGTTACCACCGGCCAGAATGCCGAAGATAATGATATCGGCGACTGCGTTACCGCCGATGCGGTTCGCGCCGTGAATGCCGCCAACCACTTCGCCACAGGCCCAGGCGCCGTTAATCACCTGTTTCTGGCTGTCCAGCACCGCGGTGGTGGTGTCAATGGTGACGCCGCCCATGGTGTGGTGTACGCCCGGTGCAACACGAATCGCGTAGAATGGCGCTTCACTCAGAGGATGACGCAGCGCGGTCTGGCGACCGAAGTCTTCATCTTTCTGCATGATAACGAAGTTGTTGTAACGGGCCAGCGTGGCTTCCAGCGTATGATGCTCACTCATGTTGAGCTTCACCGCCAGTTCCGCCACGGTTGGCGCGCTGACCACAAAGCCTTTGGCGATATATTCGTCAGCCGCTTTGTTATTCATCCGCACCTGCTCGTCAAACACAATCCAGGCACTCTTCTCTGGCAAGGCGATAATCTGCGCCGAGACTTTATCGCGGGTTTCCATTTCGTTGTAGAAGCGCTCACCCGCCTGACTGACCAGGATAGCACCGCCGCCACGAATGGATTCGGAGACCAGATAAGAGGTGGTCTGTTCAACCGTTGGGTGAATCTGGATTTCGCCCATATCCACGGTACCGGCACCAATTTTTTCCAGCATGGCAATACCGCTGCCGGTGGCGCCTTTGTGGTTGGTGGTGACAAAGCCATCGAGTTCAGGGCGATATTTCACTACCAGTTCACGGTTCGCACTGAATCCGCCGGTCGCCACAATCACGCTTTTCGCGTTCAGGATACGGCTGTCGTTGTACTCATCGACCACTCTCACACCCGCTACCGCGCCGTTCTCATAGAGGATTTCTGAGACTGAGGTTTCAAGCAGGACTTCGATGTTGCGGCTGTTGATGTTTTTAACCAGACCGCTGATCAGGAAGCCACCCACCGCTGAACGATCCGCCGGACGGTGGGTACGATCGATGCTCATCCCGCCGGTGATGGTGATGTCGTTAAGCTCAATGCCGTGATTCGCCAGCCACTCAATCGCCTCCGGCGCCAGCTCTACAAACTCACGCAGCAGCACCGGATTATTTTTAAACTGACCGCCTTTCAGCGTCTCCTCGTAGAACAGCTCTTTGCTGTCTTCGATGCCTTTGAGTTTCTGGAAACGGGTTTCCGCGGCGTTCATGCCCACTGAAGCTTTAATGGTGTTACCGCCGATGGTCGGCATCTTCTCGATGATGACCACGCGCGCACCTTCATCGTGCGCCTGAATCGCCGCCGCAAGACCGGCGCCGCCGCTGCCCACAATTACCACATCGTAATTCTGCGGTGCGTTAGGGTTGCCGCCCTCTTCAATCACATGCTCTTTGCTGGAGGTGGTCAGCGCGCGTGAAACCGCTTTTTTCAGCGCCTCACTCTGGGTAGTCGCCCCGGTAATCGCATCGACGTGTGGGCTGTTGGCTACCAGGATGCGGCTACGCAGGCTTTCAAAGGTGGTGGTGAAGTCCACATCCAGGGTGTCATCCGGCACCAGCGAGATGTCGGTGATACGGTCAGTATCCAGCGTGACGTTGATTTTCAGTTTCAGCGCTTCGGCTTCGACTTTTTCCTGATAGACGCCCGCTTTGTATTTACGGCCCGATTCACTCATGTCGCGGATCATCGCATCGACCAGGGAGAAGCGCCACAGCGGTTCCGGGATCTGCAGCTCTTCACGTTTGTTGCTGTCGATGTAGAGATCGAGGTGTTCGTTATTGATGATGCGGTCAGCCCAGTTCGGGTAAGCGATGCAGGCTTTACCAATCGCCACCAGATCGTAGCCTTTCTCCAACGCCAGCTCGGCATCGGCTTTATTGACGACGCCGCCAACGCCAATCACCGGCACTTTTGCCAGCACAGGCGAACGCATCGCGACGAATTTCTCAATCAGCGGCGTCGGGTCCTGGGTATCGACAATTGACGGACGCAGCAGCTGGCCTACTGAGAAATGGACGTAATCGAGTCCGCGCGCCGCCAGTTTTTCCAGCAGATAGAGCGTGTCGTCAAAGCGAATGCCGGGCACTTCGATCTCTTCCGGCGAGAAGCGATAGCCGATGATGAAAGAGTTATGGGCGAAGCGCTCGGCCATCTTGTGGGTGATTTCCAGCACTTCCAGCGGGAAGCGTGCGCGGTTATCGCGGCTGCCGCCCCACTTGTCATCGCGCTGGTTAGAGTTCGGCGAATAGAACTGCTGAATCAGGTAGGTGTTAGCACCATGAATTTCGACGCCATCGAAACCGGCCTTGATAGCGCGGTTCACCGCATCACCAAATTTGGTGATCATGGTTTCAACTTCTTCGGCGCTCAGCGCCAGGGGTTTGGTTGCCCCTTCACGCGGCGCTGCGATGGCGCTTGGCGCAACCGGCGTTTTGCCGCCAATCAGCTCCGGCTCCACCATACGGCCGCCGTGATAGATCTGCAAAATGGCCGTAGAGCCTTCAGATTTAATCGCGTCCGCAATGCGTTTCAGACCAGGGATTTTGTTGTCGCTGTCGATAGCAATGGCACCCGGAAATGCCGGGCCACGGTTGTCAATGAAGCAGCATTCAACGATCACGGTTCCGATGCTGCCTGCACGTGCGCGATAGTACTCGACCAGCTCACTGGTGACCGTACCGTCATAAAAGCCGGTACAGGTGGTCATCGGTGCCATTACCAGTCGGTTTTTCAACACAGCGCCATTAGGCAGGGTCAGTGGATTAAGGATAGGGGTGAGAGATTTCATTGCGATAAACTCCAAGATTTAAAAGTCTGGAAATTTTTTAGCGGACGCAAATTATCGCTTAATTAAGTGGTCCGATGTCATGAGACTAATATACCCTTTTCTTTGCTTTCATAAGCGATAAATTTACTTTTTTAACTTTTAAATGATTTAGAGTTTTTATTTGCCGAATGCATAAAGTGAAGTTATATTAATTGTTAACCATGGGTAACCAAAAATCAACCATTCGTTTACATAAAAAATAAATCGTTTATCATCATGCAATTAAAGCAAGGCATTCAGTTTACGTGAGCTGGTGATTTGTCGACCAGCTTCACAGAACCGTCAAAATTTCGATGCCGTAAATATAAATAAAAAATAAATGTTAAAAATGGGGAATAATGAATTAATTTCTTTGATCTGGATCAAAATCTATATTTGCAAAAATCGCATCATATTTACATGGATTTAAAAATGCAGCTCAATAGCTAAGCAGTCGATTAAAAAATCAGTGCATCGCGGTTTATTCACACTATTAAGAATAAGAAAGAAAGTCATCAGTGAAGGTCCGGGGCGCAAATCGCATTCTTCTTAACTTGCAGATAAAATACTATGAAACCACTCTCAGCTGTAACTGAACCCCCAAAAGTCGCACCTGCGGCGCCGGGTAAAAAGAAAGCTATCATGCTTGCTCTGCCGGTACTCGTTGCCGTGTTGCTGTTGCTGGTGCCCACACCAGCCGGACTCGAACCCTACGCCTGGCACTTCTTCGCCATCTTCGTCGGCGTGATTGTCGGATTGATCTTTGAACCCCTGCCAGGCGCGGTGATCGGCCTGACCGGCGTGGTAGTCATCGCGCTGTTCAGCCAGTTTCTGCTCTTCAGCCCGGCTGAACTGGCTAACCCGAAATTCAAAGTCGCCAGTGAGTCGTTCAAATGGGCGGTCAGTGGGTTCGGCAACTCCACGGTCTGGCTGATCTTCGGTGCCTTTATGTTCGCCGCAGGTTATGACAAAACCCAGTTTGGTCGCCGCCTGGCCCTGATTCTGGTGAAGTATCTGGGTCGCCGCAGTCTGACGCTGGGTTATGCTATTACCTTTGCTGACCTGCTTCTTGCGCCCTTTACGCCGTCAAACACCGCGCGCAGTGGCGGTACCATCTACCCGATTATCGCCAACCTGCCGCCGCTTTACGGCTCTAAACCTAACGACCCGAGCGCCCGAAAAATCGGTTCCTATCTGATGTGGGTAGCGATTACCGCGGCCTGTATTACCAGTTCCATGTTCCTCTCTGCGCTGGCACCTAACCTGCTGGCACTGGCACTGGTAAAAAGCATCGTCGGTTTTGATATCTCATGGGGCATGTGGTTCCTGGCCTTCCTGCCGCTGGGTGTGCTGCTGATTCTGACCATGCCGCTGCTGGCTTACTGGTTCTATCCACCTGAAGTTAAAATCAATGATGAAGTGCCGAAATGGGCCATCGCTGAACTGGAAAAACTGGGCAGACTGACCCGCAATGAAATCCTGCTGCTGGTGTTTGTGGTCTGCGCCCTGCTGATGTGGATTTTCGCCACCTCGTGGATCGAACCTGCCATGGCGGCGCTGCTGGTGGTCGTTCTGATGTTGTGGACCGGCGTACTGACCTGGAATGACATCACCAGTAATAAACCGGCCTGGAACACCTTTGCCTGGTTCGCCACCCTGGTGGCACTGGCCGATGGTCTGGCCCGCGTCGGCTTTATTACCTGGTTAGGTAAAGAGGGTGGCATGCTGCTGCAGGGTTATGACCCGCAGGTTTCGGCCGTGGTGCTGTTAATCGCCTTCTTCCTGCTGCACTACCTGTTTGCCAGTACAACCGCACACACCACCGCGCTGTTACCGGCCATGCTGACCATTGCAGCCTCCATTCCGGGCATCAATATGCCGGTCTTCTGCCTGATGTTATGTACCTCCCTGGGTGTGATGGGCATCATCACACCATACGGCACTGGTCCAAGCCCGATTTACTACGGCAGCGGTTATCTGCCTACCAAAGACTACTGGCGTCTGGGAACCATCTTCGGTGCCATCTTCTTAGGCTCCATGATGCTGATTGCCTATCCGTGGATGGTGTGGTTGTTCTGACGGATACAACATGCAGATCAACGCGTTATAAGATACCATTCCTGCACTTCCCCACCGCATCCGCGGTGGGGAAGCATAATAAACAATTAATTCGCCTATGATGTTGCGCCCCGCAGCCTGTCCGCGGAGGTTCAGCCGGTCATTAAGTGAGAAAAAATGTCGAACAAGCCTTTTGTCTATCAGAACCCTTTCCCGCTGTCCCACGAAGATACCGAATACTATCTGCTGAGTCGTGAGCATGTCTCCGTCTCCGAGTTTGAGGGTCAGGAGATCCTTAAAGTCGATCCGCAGGCACTAACGTTACTGAGCCAGCAGGCGTTCCACGACGCCTCTTTTATGCTGCGTCCGGCCCACCAGCAGCAGGTCGCCTCCATCCTTGATGACCCGGAAGCCAGCGACAATGATAAATATGTCGCCCTGCAGTTTTTAAGGAACTCTGAAATTGCCGCCAAAGGCGTGCTGCCAACCTGTCAGGATACCGGCACCGCGATCATCATGGGCAAAAAGGGCCAGCGCGTCTGGACCGGCGGCGGTGATGAAGCTGCGCTGTCACAGGGTATCTACAACACCTATATCGAAGATAACCTGCGCTATTCGCAGAATGCAGCCCTGGATATGTATAAAGAGGTGAATACCGGCACTAACCTGCCAGCGCAGATCGACCTCTACAGCGTGGATGGCGATGAGTACAAGTTCCTCTGTATCGCCAAAGGTGGCGGTTCCGCCAATAAAACCTATCTCTATCAGGAAACCAAAGCGCTGCTGAGTCCGGGCAAGCTGAAAAATTACCTGGTAGATAAGATGCGTACCCTCGGCACCGCGGCCTGTCCGCCCTACCATATTGCGTTTGTCATTGGCGGCACCTCGGCAGAAAGCACACTGAAAACCGTGAAGCTCGCCTCAACTCACTATTACGACGGGCTGCCCACTGAAGGCAACGAGCACGGTCAGGCGTTCCGCGACGTTCAGCTGGAGCAGGAACTGCTGGAAGCGGCGCAGCAGCTCGGTCTGGGTGCGCAGTTTGGCGGCAAATATTTTGCGCACGATATCCGCGTGGTGCGTCTTCCACGTCACGGCGCCTCCTGCCCGATCGGCATGGGCGTCTCCTGCTCGGCTGACCGTAACATCAAAGCGAAGATTAACCGTGAAGGTATCTGGATTGAGAAACTGGAAGCCAACCCAGGCCGCCTGATCCCGGAAGCACTGCGTCAGCAGGGCGAAGGTGAAGCGTTGCAGGTTGATCTCAACCGCCCAATGGAAGAGATTCTGGCGCAACTGTCTGCTTATCCGGTTTCAACCCGCCTGTCACTGACCGGCACTATTATCGTGGCGCGCGATATTGCACATGCAAAACTCAAAGAGCGCATCGATAACGGCGAAGGATTACCACAGTACATCAAAGATCATCCGGTCTATTACGCTGGCCCGGCGAAGACGCCTGACGGTTATGCTTCTGGTTCACTCGGCCCGACCACTGCCGGTCGTATGGATTCCTACGTGGATCTGCTTCAGGCACACGGCGGAAGTAAGATCATGCTGGCCAAGGGCAATCGCAGCCAGCAGGTGACGGATGCCTGTCATAAACATGGCGGCTTCTATCTCGGCAGCATTGGTGGACCGGCAGCGGTGCTGGCGCAGCAGAGCATTAAAAGTCTGGAATGCGTGGAGTATCCCGAGCTGGGAATGGAAGCGATCTGGAAAATCGAGGTGGAGAACTTCCCTGCCTTTATCCTGGTCGATGACAAAGGTAACGATTTCTTCCAGCACATTGAGCGCGCGCACTGCGCGAAATGCGTTAAGTAACGAAAAAGACCTTTAATCGAACAGCCTCCGAAAGGCAGGACGCAGGAGATTTTAAAAATTTCCCCGGCTAATCAATTTCAGGTTGGCCGGGGAACCCAACATAAATTCGCAACTCTTTTATCTGACAACTTATCCCGGGATAGCTAACCCCCCTTCAGAACTCACGGGAAAGTGTCAAATATCCGTTGAATCGGACAGAGCACTCATCGTTATTTAGTATACTGGAGACAATATATACATTTTTTGCGCCTTTCAGGTTGGTATAGGTGTATTTAACCGTCAGGTTCATTGCGCCGTTATTGTGGTAAATATCGAAGTAATCTTTGAGCAAGAGACCTTTACCTGTTTTAGCGTCTTTATGCGCAAACTGATGCGCTAACGCATCAGAAACGAGGGAAAGATTTAGCACTTCAACTATTGTTTTATCTCGCTCAATCCCATTAACACCTTCTTTGGTTATAGCAGATAAGAGCATCTCCTCGGCATAATGACCCCGAGCGGCGCATTCACTGCCAGGTGTATCTGCTGTGTAACCAGCGAACGGTAACAGGGCCAGGGCCAGACTCAGCACATAATGATTAATCACCGCACCACCTCCAGAATTGCGCCGTAATCTTTACTAACCAGTAAGCGTGTTGATGGTCCCATAATTATGCAGCCAGCAGAGGCAAAACCTCTGATGCCGTGGCGTTTGTCTCCGTGCATCCTGAATGTACCCATATCACGATCATAAGCGTTGACGCTGAGCGGAACCAGGGTAATTGTGAGCGGGCCTTTGCTGGTTCCGGCACTGCCGATTCTCCAGGTTCCTCGCGGGATTGGACCCATACCACGAACCTGCTCGCGGTCAGGATTATTTTTGTTTGTAAGAATACCAGAGTAGCCTGTTTCAATTAACTTGCCATCGCGATATAACTCACCCGTACTTTGTTTATAAATCCATTTAGCCATTGTGATTTCCTTATGCTGTTTTCTGCTCTTCCAGGCTATCGGTGTATTTAATATTGCCGTCTGTATAATGCCAGTCTATTAGTTCATAACGCAGCCCGACATGCTCTACGTGACCGTGCCTTTCAAAATCCGGGTCTTTGGTATCGAACATAACCGTCACGACGTGACAAACCTTCACATTCTCGAGTTTCGTTACGAAATACTTCTCTTCCTGACCGTTGTAATTGATGCGGTAGAAGCTGAACACCGCTTTTGCTAGCGTTTCCCCTGTTGTTAGCGCTTTATACAATTGCGGCGATGCGCTATCAATAGTTTTTTCAAAAGTATAAGCCTCATGTTGCCGCGTGCCTGTCACTGCACCTGTTGTGTCGTCCGTGGGAATAAATAAATTATGCTGCATCCCAGTTACCTCAATGCTTCCTTCGCGTTCAGTGACATCGACAGAGCCTTTTATTAACTTCCCTTCTTCATCGTAAAGCCACAGATATACTGGTATAGCCATTTAACACACTCCTTTGTCATATGAAGAGTGATAGTATCCTCCGCCTGCACTCCCATTATGAAATGCTGAATGATATTTAATTAATGGCAATCAATAAAAACGCATATATTTCTCCCTTTTCGGTCTGCTCACGCATCCTATCTTTGCCCTCAGGACACCCTCTTTTATTGTAATCTGAACTTAACCGGGCTGAAGCTAATGAGACGCAGACTGATGCGTTCAGAGTTATAGTGGGGAGCCCAGTGTCTATGACCTTCCTCTGCACAACTAATACTATCTGACTCCTCCAGAATGAAGTCCAGGGATTAAAGCGTGACGAAAAAGCTTTCAGCTATCGCGTTATTAAAGCAGTTTCACTTACACGAAGGACTCTGCACCACATATGCTGACCGAAGCTTTTAATGATAAGTTGTCATCTGGATCTGCAACCGCAGATTGATATGAAGCACAGGTGAATCAGCCGCTGATAGCCGCGTAAATGCCTTGACTGACATTTATTAACTCGCGCCCTGGCGGGAATTTCTGAACGACTTTCGGACATGACTTCAGTACTGAAGGGGTAAATTATCGGAGAGAGTTGACGCTTTTCGCCGCTAACATAAAATACAGCTACCTCATTGCCCTCTTTTGATTAACGCTGCCACCGGTGCAGTCACGCTGTAAAATGCCTACGACCGGCCATTTTCATGAGCGATATTTTCAGACGGGATAACTACATGGCGTATCATCGGCGTTCAGCCTTCAATTTGGCATTTGGCTGTTTTTCAGATAAATAATTGATGAGTAACGGCGTGGGATTAACAGGCTAATAATGAGCAGAGATTCGGCGACCAACAACCTTGCGCCAACGCCATAACGGGCAGCAGTTTCACGTTAGCCATCCCTCTTATTCCGGGTAATGTCTGACTACCGTAAAACGTAATTCAGGAAAAGAGCCTGACCTCTTCCCTGAACTGCATATGAATAAGTTGAGTTTCCAACTTTTTGAGGCAGATTTTTAGCCCCGCTGCAACCGCTGCAACGCCACATCAATCTGCACATCACCTTTGGTGAGTTCGATGATCTGATACTTAATTGCCGGATTTTCAATCAGGCCGACCAGTGTCGCCGCCACATCTTCGCGCGGGATCTCACCATACGGAATCGCCAGATCGGCATGAACCCGACCGGTACCGCCTTCATCGGTCAGCGTACCCGGTCGCAGGATCACCCACTCCAGCTTACTCGCTACCAGCTCCGCATCCGCCAGACGCTTCACCCGCATGTAATTCTCAAATCCCTCTGAGGGAGTTTTACCGCGGCCCGCATCCGGGAAAGCGGAAACCAGCATAAAGCGTGATACTCCCGCCTGCTCTGCTGCGGCAACCGCCAGCTTCAGCCCTTCTCCGTCAATGGCATTGGTCAGCTCGATCCCGGCACCGCCCGCACCCGCCGTGAAGGCAGCCACATCGTGACCGGTCATCAGATCTGCCAGTGCCGTCACGCTCAGCTGCTGAATATCGCCAGCCACTGGTTTGGAACCTGCGGCCTGCAGCGTCTCTGCCTGTTCCGGTTTGCGATGCAGCGCCGTTACTGTATGGCCTTTACTGCTCAGCTGACGGGTCAGCTTTTGGCCCACTTTGCCCGCTGCGCCGATAATGAAACATGTCGCCATAGAATCCAATCCTCCATTTACTGATTGAGTGCCAGAGTATAGCTAGCAGCCTGAAACAAAACAGGCGCCTGATGCGGCGCCTGCTGGGTTATTGCGGGATCACTTTTTCCGCTTTCAGCTTATCAAACAGCTGAGTAAAGGAGTCAAGCGTGCTGCGATAGCCGGTGAAGCCCGCTTTACGGCTCTTACTCATATCGGTAAAGGCTTCCATCGGACGTCCCAGGTCGGCATCGGTATGCCACCAGGAAGCCAGTCTGGTGACATCAGATTCACGCAACTGATGCTGCTCTGCAATCGCCTGCCATGCACTGGCGGCTTCCTGCATGCGATCTTCCAGCGGCATCATCTGCGCCGGGTATTCCGCTGCTTCAATGCCGAAATAGTCAGCCAGTTTTGGCCACATCCAGTTCCAGCGGAACACATCGCCGTTTACCGCATTGAAATCCTGATTAGCGGCATTAGGTGAGGTCGCCGCCCAGTGCAGCTGCTCAGCCAGCAGGCCCGCATCGGTCATATCAACGACACCGTTCCACTGCTCGGGTGAGCCAGGGAAGATAAACGGCCAGCCTTTCTCTTTACACAGCGTTGCGTAGACCGCCAGCGTCTGACCCATATTCATCGCATTGCCCACGGCATAACCGATGATGGTGTGCGGGCGATGCACACTCCAGCGGTAGTCATACTTCTCTGCACCAGCGAACACTTCATCTTCCTGCGCGTAGTAGAAGTTATCGACTGGCTGACGGCCCTGCTCTTCACGGAACGGCGTGACTGGCACAGCGCCTTTGCCGTAAGCTTCAAACGGACCCAGGTAGTGCTTCAGTCCGGTTACCAGCGCCACGTGCGAACCCTGTAAACGGTCGCCGAGTGCTTCAATCACATTCCGCACCATGCCGCCGTTAACTCGGATATTCTCTTTTTCATTTTCCTGACGCGCCCAGACGCTAAAGAACAGCGCATCCGGTTTCACTGTTTTCAGCGCGTCACGGACGGCATCCGCATCGGTCAGATCGGCCGTCAGGCTGGTAACACCTTCAGGTACCGCGCCACGTCCACGTGACAGACCGCTGACCTGCCAGCCTTCCTGCTGTAATTTATCTGCCAGTGCGCGACCAATAACGCCACTGATGCCCACAATCAAAGCATGCTTTTTCATTTGATTTCTCCTCGTTTTGCGTAATGCTAAGCCTAATAGAGAATTCAGTTCTTATCACTGGCATTTATTCACAGCATTCTCAACCTGAGTTCATTAATCGATGCACGATCATCGCCTCAAAGATATTCTGCCGTTTGTTGCCAGCGTAGAGTCTGGCAGTTTTACCGCCGCTGCGGAGCGTCTGCACGTGACGGGATCGGCGGTCAGTAAAAGCGTCAGCCGCCTGGAGACGCGATTAGGTTCGCGACTGCTGGAGCGCACCACACGGAGCCTGCACCTCACCGACGCGGGCAGCGCCTATTACCAGACCTGCCTGCGCATTCTGGAGGATCTGGCCGAAGCCGAAGCGGTGCTGGCGGCACAGCGAACCATTCCTTCCGGTCGCCTGCGCCTGGCGGTGCCCACCACCTATGGCCGCCTCAATGTGATGCCGCTGCTGATGCCCTTTTGTCAGCAACACCCGGAACTGGCTCTGAGCCTGAGTTTTTCTGACCGCTTTGTTGACCTGTTTGAAGAGGGCGTGGATGTGGCGGTACGGATCGGCGGCGCGCCCGACCTGCCTGCTTCGCTGGGCTGGCGTAATATGGGCCGCGAGCAGATGCAGTTCTGTGCCTCACCCGCTTATCTGGCACGTGAAGGACGACCTGAAGATGAGGTGGCGCTGCTGAACCACCGCGCCATCCTTTATGAGCGTGTAGACGGCAGCACCAAACCCTGGCTGTTCACCACCGAAGATGGTCAGCCGCACTGGCGCGAGGTGCCGTACCGGCTGGCACTGGGCGACGTTGATGCCCAGCTGCAGGCTGTCATCGCCGGGCTGGGCGTGGCACAAATGCCCTCGTGGCTGATTCAGCATGCCGTGAAACAGGGCGACCTGGAGATAATTTTGCCGCAGTTGCAGCCCGAGGGGCTGACGCTGAGCGTGGTGTGGCCACGCCGTAAACAGTTCCTGCCTAAGGTCGATGCGCTGTTATCGGCGCTCACCGCGCTGGAAATCCGCTAACCCGCCCTGCTATCTGTTTATCGCGGTTGGGATGTTTCATCCTGACCGCGATCATTTACTCTTTCCAGCCGCTGATTTCCCGCTGTTCCGCCCTGCCTGAACCGCCGGTAACTTATCAACCTCACCTATAACCCGCTTAAATTTAATGTTTTTATTTTTGCTCTGATGGAATCCCATCAAAATAAAAATGGCGGAAGGGTTGAGCTCACATAATGAAAACTAAGTTTCAAATATAATTTAACCCGAAATAAAAATATCAGTAGGGTGATGTCTTCTTCATGTTCTGACGTTTTGTCTTTGCCGTTATTACCAGGAGTATTCATGGAAAAAGAACTTTATATCTCGTCGAACCCGGCATCCGGTCCAAATAGCACCACCCGCACCGAGCCTTTTGTGAAGATTATTGCGCTGGTCGCCACCCTGGGTGGATTGCTGTTTGGTTATGACACCGGTGTAGTCTCAGGCGCATTACTGTTTATGCGCGGCGATTTGCATCTCACCCCATTTACTACCGGGCTGGTCACCAGCTCCCTGCTGTTTGGTGCAGCCTTCGGCGCGCTGGCAGCCGGTCATCTGGCGGATGGCCTCGGCAGACGACGCATTATCATTGCGCTGGCGCTTATCTTCGCTTTTGGCGCTGTCGGCTCGGCGCTGGCGCCTGATGTCACCTGGATGATCGCTTCTCGCCTGTTCCTGGGCTTTGCCGTGGGGGGTGCTGCCGCGACCGTGCCGGTCTACATCGCAGAAATCGCCCCCGCCAACAAACGTGGCCAACTGGTCACACTACAGGAGCTGATGATCGTCAGCGGTCAGCTGCTGGCGTACATCTCCAACGCCACCTTTAACGATATCTGGGGCGGCGAAAATACCTGGCGCTGGATGCTGGCGCTGTCGATTGTCCCTGCTGTTCTGCTCTGGATCGGCATGATTTTTATGCCTGAAACCCCGCGCTGGCACGTAATGAAAGGCCGCAGTCAGGCAGCGCGCGAGGTCCTGGAAAAAACCCGTGCCGCCGAAGATGTCGAGTGGGAGCTGGAAGAGATTGAGGAAACCATTGAAGAGAACCGTCAGCGTGGCAAAGGCCGCCTGCGCGATCTCGCCACACCCTGGCTGATGAAAATCTTCCTGCTGGGCGTGGGTATTGCCGCCATCCAGCAGCTGACCGGGGTGAATACCATTATGTATTACGCCCCCACCATGCTGACCGCCGCCGGACTGAGCAACGATGCCGCGCTGTTCGCCACCATCGCCAATGGCGTGATCTCCGTGGTGATGACGCTGGCGGGTATCTGGCTAATCGGCAAAGTGGGACGCCGTCCGCTGGTGTTAATCGGACAGATGGGCTGCACCTGCTGCCTGTTCTTTATCGGGCTGGTCTGCTGGTTGATGCCGGAATACCTCAACGGCACGGTCAACCTGCTGCGGGCTTATCTGGTGCTGGCGGGAATGCTGATGTTTCTCTGCTTCCAGCAGGGCGCATTGTCACCCGTTACCTGGCTGCTGCTGTCGGAAATCTTCCCCGCCCGGATGCGTGGCATCTGTATGGGTGGCGCTGTCTTCTCACTGTGGATCGCCAATTTCGCCATCTCCATGGCCTTCCCGCTGTTATTAGCCGCATTTGGTCTGGCCGGAGCCTTCTTTATATTCGCGGCTATCGGCATCGGCGGTTCTGTTTTTGTTGTGAAGTTTATTCCCGAGACCCGGGGAAGAAGTCTTGAGCAGGTCGAGCACTATTTCTATGCGCTTTATAACGGCAACGGCAAAAAATAGTGCCTGAAACGTCCGTATTGAATAACTCACGGCCAGTGTCATTACGCTGACTACCCGATTGCTATTAACACTGTACCCCCTACATTCAAGGAAATTATTATGAGCCTGAATATTCCCAACGCGCGCTTTTGCATCAACCGTAAAATTGCGCCCAGCCTCACCCTTCCGCAGTTCTTTAAACTGGTCAGCCAGCTCGGTATCCATAATGTCGAACTGCGTAATGATATGCCCAGCGGCCGCGTCACCGACGATCTCAGCGGCGACGAGGTAAAAGCTCTGGCGCGTGAGTCAGGCATCCGGATTGTGACCATCAATGCGCTCTATCCCTTTAATCAGCTGAATGAAGAGGTGCTGCAACGCACCCGCCAGCTGTTAAGTGATGCGCAGGCGGTCGGCGCTGAATCGCTGGTGCTCTGCCCGCTTAATGACGGCACGCCAATCAGCGCTGACGACACCGTAAGCGCGCTGAAAACCCTGGCCCCGCTGTTCGCTGAGGCAGGTATTCAGGGGCTGGTGGAACCGCTGGGCTTCCCACAAAGCTCGCTGCGTTCAGCAACTCAGGCTCAGACGCTGATCCATGAAGCGGGTGTGCCATTCAGATTGCTGATCGATACCTTCCATCATCATCTGTTTGAAGATGCGGAACAGACTTTCGAACAGGAGATCGATATTCAGCAGATCGGTCTGGTTCACCTTTCCGGCGTCACCGACCCGCGCCCGGTTAATCAGCTAACCGACGAAGAACGCATCATGCTCAGCGCGGACGACCGCTTGCGCAGCAAGCAGCAGGTCGAGCGACTGGAGAAAATGGGTTACACCGGCCTTTACGCCTTTGAGCCGTTCTCCTCAGTGATGAACAGCTGGCAGGAAGCGGACATTGCCCGCGAAATTCGCGACAGCATCCAGCTGTTAAACCACTCAGCTTAAGGAATTATCATGACTATTAATATTGGCGTCATCGGCACCGGCGCAATCGGTCGCGAACACATCCGCCGTTGCAGCACCGTGTTACAGAATGCGCGCGTGGTGGCGCTTAACGATATCAACCGTGAAAACTGCCAGCAAATCGTTAACGAGCTGACGCCGGAAGCGCGTATTTATGACAATGCTATCGATCTGATTAACGATCCGCAGGTCAATGCGGTGCTGGTCACCTCCTGGGGCCCGACGCATGAAGCCTTTGTGCTGGCCTGCATTGAGGCGGGTAAAGCGGTGTTCTGCGAAAAACCGCTGGCGGTCACCGCGCAGGGCTGCATGAACATTGTGGAAGCAGAAATTAAGGCAGGACGTCAGCTGGTGCAGGTCGGGTTTATGCGCCCTTATGACAGCGGCTATCGCGCGCTAAAAGCGGTGATCGACAGCGGCGAAATTGGCGAGCCTTTGATGCTGCACTGCGCACACCGCAACCCGGAAGTGGGCGACAGCTACACCACCGACATGGCGATCACCGACACCCTGATCCACGAACTCGATGTGCTGCGCTGGCTGCTGGATGATGATTATGCCAGCGTGCAGGTGATCTTCCCGCGTAAAACCCGTAAGGCGTCGTCACATCTGCGCGATCCGCAAATCGTGCTGCTTGAGACGACCAAAGGGGCGCGCATTGATGTCGAAATCTTCGTGAACTGTGAATATGGTTACGACATTCAGTGTGAAGTGGTGGGTGAAAGCGGCATTGCTCGTCTGCCGGAGCCAGTCTCTGTGCAGCTACGCAGCGCGGCTAAGCTCTCCACCACCATTCTGACTGACTGGAAAAAGCGTTTTATCGATGCGTATGACGTGGAGTTGCAGGCATTTATCAACAACGTCATCAGCGGTGAGATGACCGGTCCCTCCGCCTGGGATGGTTACGCCGCCGCGGTGGCCGCTGATGCCTGCGTCGCGGCCCAGACTTCCGGTGAAATTGTGCCGGTCAGTATGCCAGCAAGACCGGCGTTTTATCGCTGATAGCAACACTGCACGGCGGCTTCCGCCGTGCATTTTCCTCTGCGTTTCATCTTTTCCAGCGGCTCTTCACGCATCATCGGTAACCGGATAAAGCCCCCAGGCAGGATATTGAGTCATACCGGCCTGAGCGTGCAGCACTGCTCACTGCTAACTCATTATCACGGCGCAGTAATCACAATTGCCACACGCCGATTTTGCGCGCGTCCCTGTGCACTATTGTTACTGGTAACCGGTGCACTCATGCCTAATCCACGTGTGATAATATTTTCGCGCGGTATAGCAGCCCCTTCCGCCCACTGTGACGCGACTGCGTTAGCTCTTTTTAGCGACAGCTGTTGGTTATAATCCGGTTTGCCGTAATTATCGGTGTGCCCGTCAATTCGCACATGCTTAATACCGGTCGACGCCAGGTTTTTTGCCATCCCCTGAATGTTACTTTTGCTGGAGGGTGTAAGTTCTGATTCGTTTACACCAAACAGGATCTTGTCTGATAAGCCTAATCCCCAGCCTTCCATATTTTGAGTGAATCCCGCACGCTTCATCGCTGCGATCTGCGCCTCACTAAAACGTTCTTTAGACTGACAACCGACCAGCGCCAAAATAAGCAGCATCAGGGAAATATTTTTTTTCATCTTTAAGCCTTATTTGTTCGCTTATTTTTGTACATATTCATGTCAGCGCGTTCGAGAATAGACTCAACCGTATCGCCGCGTTGTGACCAGGCGTAGCCAATGGTAACCGAGGTATTTATCGGCGTACCTTCTGCAAGGATGATTTTTTCCATGATGAGGTCATGGATGTCCTGCATGAGTTGCTGTAATTGCTCCTCACTGACCTGACTGCTCACCAGCATGGCAAATTCATCCCCACCTAACCGGGCGACTAGATCCTGTTCAGATGCCAGTGATAACAGCCGTGCTGCTATCGCTTTTAATACCTCATCCCCGGCGGCATGGCCCCAGTTATCGTTGATGCTTTTAAAGCGATCGCCATCAAGAAAGAGTAAGGCAAAACGCTCCTCAGCATATTGCTGGTCGAGAAGCCGCGAAAGGTGAGCAGCAAACGCGCTGCGGTTTGCAAGACCGGTTAACGGGTCCTCCAGCGCTTTGGCTGCCAGCGAGCGATTATCCCGCATAAGCGAAGCCTTCAGCGATTGCATTTCCCTCAGCAACGAATTCAGATCATCTGAAAATAGCTGAAACTCACTCGTCGTGCTCTCCGGTATACGCAAGGAAAAATCACCGGAATGAATCACATAGTGAATCGAGCTGGTAATGTTGCGCAGTGTAGCGAGCATACCCCGATGCAGAAATTCACTCAGCAAAAGGGAGATAATCAGTATACATAGCATACCGCTGGTCAGAATCATGAAGGAGTATCGAATGAAACTCACCGCGCCGGTCACGGTGCCTTCCAGCGTTAATGTACCGACAGCAACGTCAGAGTGAATGATACTGACGTTAAGCGGTTTAAGATAAATCCACTCACGTAATAACCGCGAATACCAGCCCGTCTGCTCCTGCTGAGCATGCCAGTTGACCAGAACAATTTGATCTTTAGTGACCAGTTTCGCAGACGCGTACATCCCTTCATTGCCGAGCCGTGCAATTTTATTGTGCGCATCGTAACTGTCGGAAAAAACGGTCGCAGCGGTTAGCGTGGTGCTGAGGGTTGCGCCGATTAATTCAAGGTTTCGCTTCTCGTAATTTTTAATAAATAGCAGCGACGTCGAGGAGAGCAACAGCCAGCACAACAGTAATATCACCGCAGCGTTGATGGTGCTTATTTTTCGCAGTTTATTGCGTATCGATGATTTGTCATTTCTTATTTTATCGAATTTCATTTTATTCGCTTCTCTCGCGGGACAGCAAAAGCACGTCCGGACTCACCCTGACACCGCTTCTGGCAAGCGAATCAAGGTTAACGGAAAAAAGCGTGTGGCCCGGATGAAAAATCAGGCAAAACGCGGCGCCCCGCGTGCAATCCGCATTGTTCTCCGCGAGGGTAAGGACGGCTCTGCCCTTAAACTGCTGAATCAGGTCCACCTGCTGTTGTGACGTTTGATCGCCGAAATAGACGGCGTCGCATCTGTGCGACGGCAGGTCGCCTGCGCTGGCAAGATAAACAACGGTGAATGTGGCTGCCGCAGAGGAGGCATTGTCCGGCAAGGAGAGATGCCGGGCTGAAGAAAAAATACATAATTGAGGCGGTTGTTTTAAGCCCGTCCACTGGGTGAAGCTGATAATACCACTGACGATATCATTGGCTTTGCCATCTTTTATTTCGGCACTGGCAATATGAGGAATAAGCAGCAGCAAAATAAGTCCCGTATAAACGAGTTTGCAGATGTGGCGTATGAAAAGCAGCACATCGACGTCATGATGAATTTGATATTTATCGATCATACTGCGTTCCCAAAAATTCTACGCATGGCAGGACGCTTTAATAAGCGCGGAAATATTAGCATAGCGGTGATTAAATTTGTACTTCTGGTTTGGTTTGCCACATACCCTGTTGTTGTACTTTTATCTGGCGTAAGAATCACTGTGCTATCAGTCAAAATAAGGTTTTAAAATTTCTTCGGTCCAGTGCATAAAGGCTCTGACACGCCGCGACAGATTTCGTCGGTGCGCGACAACAAAAGAGGCACTGAGCGGCTCAGGACACAGATCGGTAAGGACTTCAACCAGCGCACCGCGCTCAATATAGGGCGCCAGCGTGGAGTAACCGCCCTGAATCAAGCCCAGCCCGGCCAGTCCCGCCTCATGATAGGCCGGTACGCTATTTACCCTTATGGCGCCGGGTAACATCAGCAATTGATAGCCGTCATCCGCCGGATACTCCCAGCCATCTGGCTTCGAACCAAAGCTCCGCTGGTAATGGACCATCTGGTGTCCCTGACTGAGAAGGTCATCAATCGTCTGCGGTATCCCAAAGCGCGCCAGATAGCTGGGACTGGCGGCATTAATCATGCGTAGTTTCCCCAGCGGGCGAGCAATAAGCGTGTCATCAACGATTGGCCCCAGACGAATAACACAATCAAACCCTTCATGAACTAAATCAACGCGCCGATCGGTACTTGAAAGCTCGATCTCCAGTTCAGGGTGTGCCTCCAGCAACTGAGGCAGCGCGGGGATCACCACGCCTTGTGCCAGCACGGCTGGCATATCAACGCGTATTCTTCCCCGCAGTGACATCCCCTCGTGAGAGAACATGGACTGTAACTCTTCGGCTTCCGATAGCAGATCGCGTGCGCGTGAATAAAAAGCCCGTCCATCTTCCGTTAATTGCACTGTTCGCGTGGTGCG
The DNA here is from genome assembly GCF_057812235.1 of Pantoea sp. ABR1s. NCBI lineage: Bacteria > Pseudomonadati > Pseudomonadota > Gammaproteobacteria > Enterobacterales > Erwiniaceae > Pantoea > Pantoea sp. ABR1s. Next base: position 310,993 of record NZ_JBSZSY010000004.1, read on the forward strand.
ATGCAGAAGCGTCGCGCCTGTCTCCCTTTCGAGTTCGCGCACCACTAATGAGGCGCGTCCTTTCTGAATACCCAGGCTTTCAGCTGCCTGAGTAAAACTCTTCATTTCCGCCACGCGTGCAAAAATAATCAGCGCCTCAAGGTTTTTCATTGTTCCCCTTAGGAGTAACAGTGCGTTAATTCTTACGTTATTTATCACCATATTAATGGGTAATAGACTGCTTTCACACCGCGGATATTGCAGAACGCGATCTGAACGTTATGACGGGGAATCGTCTCTCTGAAGGCTTAACGCCGTTGCGAACTGCCATGCAGGTTTATGTACATAAGCACCGGCTCAGATCACTGCCGATTCCGCGGCAAACATGGCTCAGAGTACCGGGAAGCACTCAGTGAAAAGGTGGTTACTCACCACTCAATCCGTTGACCCGAAGGAAGAGTTGAAAGCTTAACCCCCATTCCGGGTTTGGTGCACGCCAGTCGCGCTGCCTTACGCTGGATTTTACCCCCTGTCAGGAAGGAAAAGAGAAATGAACAAAGGTTATTTAATCGCTCACGTGACCGTATCGGACCCTGTCGCATACGCTGACTATGCCAGAGCTGCAGGCGAAGCCATGCAGGCGTTTAATCCGAAGATCGTTGCCTGGTCAGGGCAGTATGAAAATCTGGAGGGAGAGGCGCATGAACGGCATGTGGTATTTGAGTTCGAATCTTTTGCCGAAGCCAAAGGTTTTTATGAAAGCCCTGCGTATCAGGCTGCCAGGCTGTTGCGTGCAGGGGCTGCGCACGGGACGTTTGTGCTGGTTGAAGGGGCAAGCCTTTAAACACTTCACCGTCATGTGCCGATGCTGACTCCAGCGAACCAGGCTCCCGCAGGATGTCATCAGCATGCAAAGTGGTGCCTGAATTAACCGGAGAACGCGGCGTTTAATGTTCTGTGAATTGATGCTATGCCGGTAAGGTAACGTGCAACAGGCAAGGGGGTGACTGTGTCTGACTTTATGACTTCCGCAGATCGCTTCCATCCTCTTCTGCTTTCATTAAAGCAGCACGGATGAGGTTTTTCTTACAGACGCTCACTTTCGGGGCAGGCGCAGGCCAAAGATATTGTGCCCGTTCTCATGCCGGTAGTAAGCACTTCCGCCATGTAAAGCGGCGATGGCGCGTACCAGCGACAGTCCCAGCCCGGTTCCGACCGTATGACGGACGTTATCGCCCCGCCAGAAGCGTTCAAATAATTTTTCAGGCTCCTCCAGCGCTTCGCCCGCGTTCAACACCTCAATCTCAACGTAGTCAGCGTGATGACAGGTACTGACCTGAATCGTGTCTTTTTCTGGCGAATAACGAATGGCATTGATCAACAGATTACTCATCGCACGCTGGAACAGCATTTTATCCGCGGTGAGGCTGCCTTCGGCGCTCAGCTCAATGAGCTTCTCCTGCTCTTCCGCAACCGGTTCAAGAAAGTCGATCAGCACTTCCAGCGCGTCCTGCAGCAGGAAGTCCTGTTTATTGAGTCTGATATTGTGGTGCGTGGCGCGAGCCAGAAAGAGAATGTTTTCAGTGAGACGCGACAGACTCTCCAGCTCTTCAATGTTGCCTTCGAGCAGCGTCTGATATTCAGCGGCTGAGCGTTCATGACCCAGCGCGACCTGATTCTGGCCCAGTAACACATTAATGGGCGTGCGGATTTCGTGGGCCAGATCGTCGGCAAACTGGGTCAGACGGATAAAGTCCGTGGATAAGCGCTGACGCATAGCGTTAAGCGCATTGCCAATCGGTAGGAGCTCCTGCGGGATAGCCTGAAGCGGCACGGCCTGATTTAACCGGTCACTGGCCGTTTCTGCCACGATCTTACTTAACCGGCCGATCGCCCTTAGCCCTCTGCGAATCAACAGCGGACTGACTGCGGCGCACAGCAATATGGCCGCCAGTGAAACCAGAATGCTTTGCTGGCGATAACGCTCCAGCATCAGTGCTCGCTCCCGCGCGACCCGGGCAAGCGTAATGGTTACCGGCCCGAGCGAGGAGTTTGCCTGCAGGCTTAACGCCGACGCTTCCGTCTTGTCCGCATTGATCCAGCGGTGCAGCTGTTTCTCACTGGGTGGCGTACTGACCGGCGTGGGCGAGATCGCGGGCAACGTTATCCCGGTATGATTAATACTGACGTTTTGCTCATGCTGCGAGCGGATGCTGAGAATGTCCTGATGGATATCGACCATCCGATTGAAGTAGAGCGGCAGCGAGCTGGGATGGGCACCATCTTCAAGCAGTTGTCTTAACTGCGCCGCCCGATTAATCAGCGTTTGATCGTCCCGCCAGACCAGTTCACTGCGTAACGCTTTATACAGAATCAGGCTGATGCCGCCACAGGCCATCGCCATGATCAGCGTAAAAATTGCCGTCAGCCGCAGCGTCAGAGAAGGGCTAGTCACCCTCGCCTCCTTTTTCTGACAGGCAATATCCCATGCCCCTTACCGTAGTGATGAGCTTTTTAGGAAAGGGGTCGTCGACTTTACGGCGCAGGCGGCGGATAGCAACATCGACGATATTGGTTTCACTGTCGAAATTAACGCCCCATATTTCGCTGGCCAGCAGCGTCCGCGGCAGAATCTCACCGTGACGGCTGGCGAGCAGCCATAACAGCATGAACTCTTTGCGCGTCAGTGCAAGAGTGACACCGTCACGCAGAACCTGAAAGCGCGCTGAGTCCAGCACCAGATCGCCCACCCGTAGTACGCTACTCTGCGGCTGCTGCTGCCGTAGCTGATTTCTTACCCGAGCAAGCAACTCCGCAAAAGAGAACGGCTTAACCAGGTAATCATTGGCCCCCAGTTCCAGCCCTTTCACCCGATCATCCACCGAGTCTCTGGCGGTCAGGCAAATCACCGGAATCTGACTGGCGGTACGCAGGGTTTTCAGCACCTGCCACCCATCCATCCCCGGCAGCATAATATCCAGTATCACCAGGCTGTAGGGATGTGACAGCCCCAGATGCAGGCCATCCCGGCCGTCTGCGGCGTAATCCACGATATAGCCCGCTTCTTCCAGCCCCTTACGCACCCAGGCGCTCGCCTTCTGGTTATCTTCGATCAGCAATAGTTTCATCGGCGCAGTTTGCCATGAAATTTATGACCGCCCCAGTGTTTCAGCGCCAGATGACAATATGGTCATCTTTCTGACAGGCAGAACGAACAACCGTACAGGTATAACTGCGGGGTGATTAACACCGGAGTATTAAAAAATGAAAAAGAGTCTCACTGCCCTGGCCCTCACCACGCTGCTTGCCGTTCCCACGGTCACCTTAGCGGCCAGTAAAAATCCGCTGAGCGTTCACGTGCTGAACCAGCAGACCGGGCTGCCAGCCTCAGAGGTTGAGGTAATGCTTGAGCAGAAACAGGGAGAAAGCTGGAAAGTACTGAATACCGCCAATACTAACCAGCAGGGTCGGATAGATGCCCTGTGGCCAGCAAAGCCCTTTGAGGCGGGTGACTATCGGGTGATTTTTAAAACCGGTCACTATTTTGCGGCACATCAACAGCAGAGTTTCTTCCCCGAAATCCCGGTGGAGTTCCATATCACCAATACCACGACCACCTATCACATTCCGTTGCTGCTGAGCCAGTACGGTTATTCCACCTATCGCGGGAGCTGAAATAAATGAAACGTTTACTGCTGGCATTGATGCTGACTACCGGACCTGCCGTGGCGCTCGCTGCTGAGCCAGCCTCCGTCTATGACATGACGCAGGCGCTGAGTAATCAACTGGCAACGGAGGCCTTGTCCGTCTGCCATAACATGAATCGTCAGGGCGTGGTTGCCGTGGTGGATCGGGGTGGAAATCTGGTCACGCTGATGCGGGATGACAACGTGGGGCCGCACAATACCCAGGCGGCATGGCGTAAAGCGTTTACTGCGCTCTCCACCAAAACGCCGACCAGACAATTGACCATAAAGGCGCAATCCTCACCGGAAAGCGTCAATCTGAATACGGTTAATGAGCTATTGCTGCTTGGCGGCGGCGTGCCGGTGCAATATCGCGGCCAGTGGATCGGCGCTATCGGCATGGCGGGCACCGGCGGCGCGGAATCCGACGATCAATGTGGGACCGAAGCGATTAACAAAGTGCTGGGTAACAGCAAGCAACCGTAATCATGATGAACGCGCGGCGGGTATATTTCTGCCATACATGGGCAATAAACTGTTCCCCATGTTGTTTAGATAAGTCGCCGCCAGAACGGCTGCTTTGTGCCAGAAGCGGACATTGTATATTTGAATACTGCGGTAAATTTTTGATAATTATGCATATGCATTAAAAAGACAATTATCGGAGTGGCCTGTTAACAGTTCTTATGCAGATTACGATAGCCTCCTGGCGTTCTTCCGGTATGACGTTTGAAGGCCAGAGAAAAAGAGGGAACAGATTTATATCCGGTTAATCTGGCTATCTCAGTAATACTTAAGTGATGCTTTCTGAGTTCAGCGCATGCCAGCTCCATTCGCCATGACGTCAGATAATTCCCGGGCGTTGAACCGGTAAGCTGATGAAACCTACTGGCGAACGCACTGCGGGACATAGCCGATTTTGCAGACAGACTTGCCAGCGTCCAGTCTGCAGATGGAGAAGAATGTATCAGTGTCAGTGCGGGTCCTATTTTCCTGTCACCGAGGGCATTCAGCCAGGATGTCCCTTTCTGATTAATCTCTAAGTATTCCCTCAGCATCTGCACCAGAACAAGTATTGCCATGCTACTGGCCACAATGTCGTGTCCGGGACGAAGCGCTGATGTTTCATGCGAAAGCAAAGTGATAAGGGCGGTGAGTGCAGGAGAAGAACTTTCCTCTCGTCGTGAAACCAGCACCTGAGGCAGATGTTTTAAAAGCAGCGGGCTGGAAGCCTCCTCAAATACGAATCTCCCCCCAATCCCCTCACTGATAAGTTCTCCCTGTCCGTAGCGGACCACACCATCCGCTTCACGGTGAGAAGAGAAAATCTGCCGTCCGTCACTTACCATCAATGCCGGACTTGAGCCACAGCAGTAAGCGTCACCCGAAGTCAGAAGATAGAAGTCCCCTTTTTCAAGCAGCAGAGGCTGTATTCCGTCCATCCAAAGCCAGAATTTCCCCTCAAGCACAGTGCCGAACTTAATGTGTTTATAAGAGGGAAACCGCATTGCCCAGGGGCCACGTGCTTCCATACGGGCCGTAAGGATGGCCTCTGCCTTCAGAAGTGAAAGAATATCAGACAACGGATCCATAACTTCCTGGACGAATGAATAATAAAAAAGGGATTTCTATAATAAAAGAAAGCGTTTGTCTGCGTCATTATCATTTGAAGCTTAACGGAGAAAACAAAATGAAATACGCAGAACTGGGTAAAACTGGGATTTATGTTTCACGCATTTGTCTCGGGACGATGACATTTGGCGGGGCGGATAATGCCGCCGGTAATGCCATCGGCCGCCTGACGGGCAAAGAGGCGGACATTATCGTTGGTGAGGCGCTGGACGCCGGCATCAATTTTATTGATACCGCGGATATCTACGGTATGGGGGGCTCTGAAAGCGTGCTGGGCGAAGTGCTGGCACAGCGACGCAGTCAGGTTTTTCTTGCAACAAAAGCGCACAGCAGAATGAATGCGGGCGCAAACGATGCAGGGCAGTCGCGCTATCACCTTATGCAGGCGCTGGAAGCCAGCCTTAAAAGGCTTAAGACCGATCACATTGACCTTTATCAGGTCCACAATTTTGATACCGTAACACCGATTGAAGAGGTTCTGCGGACACTGGACGACATGGTGCGTCAGGGCAAGGTTCACTATATAGGCTGTTCGAATTATGCCGGCTGGCAGATTGCCAAAGCTTTGGGTATTTCAGGTGAACATAAGCTGGAGAAATTTGCCAGCGTACAGTCTTTTTATTCACTGGCCTGCCGCGACATTGAACATGAACTCCTTCCGGCAATTAAGGATAGCCAAACCGGACTGTTATGCTGGAGCCCTCTTGCAGGAGGCCTGCTTTCAGGCAAATTTGACCGCAGTGGTAGTCATGAGGCCTCTGCAAGACGCGCAAAAATTGAATTTCCACCCGTTGATAAAAGCCTGGCATGGGACATCGTGGATGTTCTCAAAACAATTTCTGAAAAACACCGCACTACTCCTGCCAGCATCGCAATAGCCTGGCTGCTGTCTTCTAAGCAGGTGACGAGCGTCATAGCGGGTGTGCGCAATGTGCATCAGCTCAGAGATAACCTTAGCGCGCTGTCTGTTAATCTCAGCGAGGAGGAAAAAGAAATGCTGGACAAGGTCAGTCATCCGGGTACACGTTATCCCGGATGGATTCAGTCATATAATGCCGCGAGCCGCTATCCGGCAGGCTTTCCTGATACCGGGCCTAACTGGATATTAGGTGAATCCCCTGTTTAACACGGGCTCAGAGCTATAAAAATAACTAAGCTTTTAATAACTTTGCTGAGTCCGGGTTCCTGACGGGCTCTGCTGACTCAGGCAGTGAACATTATGGTTAGCATCTATTGCTGTTAACATCTTCAATTTAACTCACTCATGCTGTTAGTTCCTTACGCCGGCTGAAAACTTTCGTAGAGAGTAAAATTTTATCCTATCAAACTATTATTAAGTATAATCTAATATAAAAGCTGATTGACATGGTAAGGCTGAATATTAATGTTCTTCATATGCATCTATTTGTTGCATGAAAAAAGGGTCTATATTTAAATCGCGTCAAAAATCCAGAGTAAATAATACTTTAAATATTGCCATTATTTATTGTGGCAAATAATTCTACTCATTGTTTAATGATATGATTCTGTTAAAAATTAAATGCCATTTTGGTCAAACTTAGAGTCGGCTGATTTGTTCGTAAGGAATGCGATGTCTCGCAGCGTTGCTTTTGAAAAAGTTCTATAAGTTCAAGTTAATTTTTATGCGAGTAAGTTTTATGTATTTCTTAAAGTAGAGTTTTGTTGGAGTGTTACTCTTAATTTTAAGTGAAATTTATTTGTCTTTTATGTGAAAAGAATATAAATTGAAGTTAAGATTGTAACGCTGGCAGTGTTATAGATTACTTACTATAGTTTGATAGTGACGAAACCTGTTAAAGTAAATATGATAAAATATGAAAAAATTAACTATTACTGAGTTTGCAAAGAAAATAGGTGTAGGTGTTGCAACAGTTGATCGGGTGCTTAATGATCGGGGTGGAGTATCGCCGGCCATGGAGAATCTAATACTCAAGGCCGCCCGTGATGCGGGACTTAAGCGTATTCTGCCGGAAAAGCATAGACCCTCCTGGCAGCTTGAGGTCCTGTTGAGCAGTAATAAATCTTTTTTTTTCGAACAGCTTGCTAAAGATTTTTCCATGCTGGCGGATAACTTAGGCTATCGCAGAATAACACTTCATAAAACTTTATTCTCTGAAGCTTCTCCGGAAAAAATGGCAAAACACATTGAAGCCAGCAGTAAAAAAATGGACGCTTTGATTATATTTGCACATGAGAGCCCACTTATTTATGAAATGCTGACCCTGTGTAAATCTCGCGGTGTCCCGGTAATAACCCTTGTGGCAGATTTACCAGGATCTGATAGATTGTGCCACGTAGGAATTGATCAATATAGCGCAGGCCGTACATCAGGCTTTGTACTTGGTGGTATGCTACCATCACATGGGGACGTGGTGATAATTAGCGGCCGTACGCAATACGCAGTCCATCGTCAGCGTGTCGATGGCTTTATTTCAGTAATGCAGAAATTTTATCCTAAAATCAATGTGCGCGAACCTATTTACAGTCAGGATGAACGGGAGCTTATCAGTCTTTTATTAAACCGAACCCTTGCATCTGATAAAGATATTGTCGGAATTTATAATACAGGCATGGGTAACACTCAGGTTAGTGAGATTTTGAATGATTATAATCTTAGAGGTAAAGTAGTTTACGTCACTCATGAACTTTACAATACAACACGGCAATTACTCGAACAACGAGTGCTGACATTGACCATAGATCAAAATACGTTGAGGCATGCTCAGCTGGCAATAACACTGGCGCTACATTATCTTGAAATGGGTGAGCAGCCTGATGAATACAAGTCAGGAAAGGTTGATTTTATGCTGTACACTCCTGAAAATTATAGGTGATATAAAATTGGTTACGATTGATTCAGAATAATGGCCCCCTCATTAGTACTCTTAATCTTCCGCTGGTTGGTAAAACCCCTATAACTCTGAATGTCGGACCGCAACGAGCTGTCGCAGATACAATATGTTGTAGTTTTCTAAGCTACTATCGATACTACACATAGTAGATTCAAGATAAGCGGCAAGCCAACACCAGGCCAGGGATTCAGGAGTTTTCAGCCACTGCACGTCTTCGGCCCCCTGCGGTTTTTTTTTGCCTAAAGCGGGTTATTTATCCTACAAATACCGTGGGATCCGTCCGGAACGCGGCCCGAGATACGCTTGCTATCTTGCCGATGCCTTTTATCATTAAGCTCAAACGGCGGCTGCTCCGACCGGCCACGATAAGAGCAAAAGCCACTGAATACCTCTTTGAACCGCCTGCACGGCGGTTTTTTTATTCTTCTCTCGGCGTTACGTGATCGGCAGCACATGGTTTGTGCCGTTCGCTTTTTTTTAGCAAGGCTTACAGGTGACAGCGTTCGCTGAACGCCGGATTTTCCGGGATGCATAACCTTTTCTCCCCGGCTGCTTCCGCAGCTGACCCACTCAGATGGCGGTTTTTTGCCTGTCGCCTGCATGTGCGATAGGTATGTTATGTCTATTTTGGCAAAACTACACTGTCATCGTACATTTGACGGCCGCTTTTCGCTCAAAGCGGACCTTGCAGCACGTATGTCCGCTTTGTGCCAAAGTTACGTAAGGAAGGAATTAAGCCATCCCGTAGGATGGCTTATGAGATACTGTTACTGAGATGACAGACCTCAGAAATGCGCCGACAGCACGCCGTTTACAGACATATAAAAGAAGCACTTAACGGAAATTTTAACCAGCGTTTGTGCGGAACACGCTAACAGCGTCCCTCAGATTAGCGGCTCGACTTGCAAGTTCATCAGCAGACGATGCTGACTCTTCAACGAGCACGGCATTCTGCTGTGTGACCTGATCCATCTGAGTAACGGCAATATTTATCTGCGATACGCCTGCACTTTGCTCTTCTGAAGAAGATGAAATTTCTCTCACCAGCTGTGCTGTCTGTTCAATCGCATCCATACTCTCCTTCACTTTTTCACCTGCATCCCGGGCCATCGAAATGCCCTGCTCAGCATTCTCCACAGACTTTTCGATCAGTCCTTTAATTTCTTTCGCCGCGCCAGCCGAGCGCTGTGCCAGCGACCTGACTTCCGCCGCAACAACGGCAAAGCCTTTACCGTGCTCACCGGCCCGGGCAGCTTCAACAGCCGCGTTTAACGCGAGAATATTCGTCTGAAACGCAATCCCATCAATGACAGAAATGATTTCCTTAATCTGCCCTGCACTGCTGCTGATTTTCTCCATGGAACCCAGCACTGATTCCATTGCCTGACCGCCACGCAATGCCGCGCTGGTAGCCGAGCTGGCCATTTCTGCAGCATGGCGGGTGTTTTCAGCATTGTTGCCGATGATCGAAGAGAGCTGTTCCATACTGGCGGCTGTTTCAGCCAGTGATGCAGCCTGTTCTTCCGTCCTCGCAGAAAGATCGCCGTTACCGCGGGCAATCTCCTCAGATGAGGTGGCAATGGTGACGGCATTAGATTTAATGTTTTCTACCGTCACCGTCAGGCGCTGACTCATCTGCAGTAATGCCTTAAGCAGACCGGCTGTTTCATTGCGTCCTGTCACGGAAAAAGATGCTGTCAGATCGCCTTCTGCTACTTCAAGCGCAAGCTTTGACGCGGCACCGATAGGTCGTGTAACAGAACGGATAATGATCAATGCGAAAAAGACAGAAAGCAGGACCATAAAGAGAAGAACGCTCAGCAAACCATACTGTGCATTCCGGTGGTCCGTAATCTGCTGGTTCAGCATGTCATTCAGTTCATTACCGCCCGCAATCGCGTAGGTACTGAATCTGTTAATCGCGCTGGTAAAAATTGCGGCATAGTCCTGAGGATTCTGATTCGTCATACTGCGGCTAATAAATAACGCCCCTGCAGTTTTCAGGGCATTTTGGGCTTCCTGCACGGCCGCGTCTGCATCGGCACTGAATTTCTGCTTCAGCCCTGTATCAGACGAAAAAAGCTTCTCTGAGTCCTGAGCAAACATATCCAGATTATAGGCACCCGTGCTGATTAATGATTCCATACGGACAGAGTCAGCCTCACTAACGGCTTCTTTCCTGGCAAGCAGTGAAGTCCCGAACGCACGAATTTTACCCAGACTTTCGGTAAGCTCAGGCAATGATGAGAAATTGCTGATAATCAGGCGGTACGTACTGATATCTGAATCAAGCGACAAACCGTAAAAATCCAGCACGTCGCGGTTTGTGTTAAGAAGTTTGCGGATGAGTTGCGCATGTGCGTCAAGACTGGTCGTTTGATTCAGTTTCGAAGCATCAATGTCCTGCTGCAGCGCGTCCCACTGTGCACGCACCCCATTGATTTTTTCGATTAAACCCGCACTGCCTTCTGTCTGCGCCATCTCTTTCTTGATGGCATCGGTGATAGTAACAATGTCATCTCTAACACTTAGACGCGATGAGGTGGCAGGATTTTTTTGCGCAATAGCGAGGGCTGTTTCAGCGCGATGGCGCTGTATCAGATTCAACAGGGCAAGGATTTTGTTTTCAGCAGGCACTCCTGTTACTTCTTTCTGCTTGTCCTGAATATATTTATTACCTTCTGACACAAAAAGCACGGTAGGAACTGAAAAAAGAACAAGGCAAAACAAGCCCATAATTGCAAACTTAGCGGTAAGATTAATATTGTTAAGAATATTACTCATTTTTACACCCTGCTGAATTAATTTTTATAAGAACACAAATAATGCAGATTAAAAGCATCTTAATCATCATTATCGGTTAACTATTCTTTAACTTTATAGCAGGCGTAAGAAAGAGAATATTTAGGTTGAATCGCAACAAGGTCTAACCTGTTACCCAGTAATTAGACAATACTGATGTTAACAATTACCTCATAAGAGGTAGGAAAGATTGTTAATATCAACTTCTCTCTTAACGAATTTTATACATGATTCATGTCCACTTTGTGCCAGGAGCGGACGTTCATGATTTTGAGATAAGCATAAAAGTGCATACGATTTCAGAAAGCATTAACTGCCTGGTACAGATTACAGAGACAGGCCGGACTCACCAATAAAATCGACAAAGCAGCGTATTCTCGGTGAAAGATACCGGCTAGCCGGCCAGAGTGCCGAGAAAACCCCCTGCCTGGTACAGCTACCTGGCAATACCTCTTTCAGTTGCCCCGTGTTCAAAGATTCGCGAACGACAAAACCGGGCACATAGCAAATCCCCATACCTGACAGGCTCAGGCGAACAGAAGCCTCTATATTATTTACGGTCAGTACAGGGGCTGTCCTCAAGTCAGTACCCGGGCACATACCGCGCAGTTCCCAGGGCTGGAGCAGCCCAGTTGAAGGAAAACGTAAAGAAATGCACCTGTGCATCGTTAAATCCGCTGGCGAGCCGGGCACGCCATACTCATTCAAATAGTCAGGGCTGGCGCAGAGCACAAAACGAAAATCACCAACCTTTTTAGATTTCAGTCGGGAGTCCGTCAGTTCACCGCTTCGTATGGCTATATCAAATCCTTCATCAATGATGTTTACCAGCCGGTCGCTGAAATCGAGATCGAGTTCTACATGAGGATAACGGCGGGAAAAGTCCGGCAGAATAGGAAGGATCAACCTGTAGCCAATGACAGGAAGTGAAACCCTGAGCCTCCCGGCAGGCTGCGCTAAGCTGCTCGTCAGTTCTGACTCCGCCTCCTGTAATTGCTCAAGGATATGCTGGCAGCGGATTAATAAAGCAGCCCCCTCCGCTGTCAGACTCACGTTTCTTGTACTGCGGTATAAGAGACGTACGCCCAGTTTATGCTCAAGTCTGGCGACATTCTTCCCGACCGCTGAGGCAGAAATCCCAAGCAACCTTGCGGCCTGTACAAAACTTAGCGTCTCCGCTGTCCGGACAAACGAAGTAAGAGAGGTCAGACTGTCCATTGATTATAAACTTAATGTCCGTTAATAAGAGATTTTCAGTGTATTTATTCACTCTGATGTCTGCAATAACATTACTGAAGTTGTTAACCCATCCGCTTTTCGGAAACATAAGGTCACCCAATGGCAACTTCAGCCAGAACACCCAGTCCATATGCCAGGAATATGGCAGCCTTTTCTGTCTATCTGGCAGCTATATTGCTGCCGTTAAGCTTTACCGGTGGTGTAATCTCCACGCCGGCAATACAACAGGCGCTTGGCGGCTCGCCTGCCGCGCTGTCATGGCTGACGAATGGATTTATGCTGACTTTCGGCAGTTTTTTGTTGTCAGCCGGTGTTGCTGCGGATGTTACTGGCAGAAAGCGCATTTTTACCGCAGGCTCAGCCCTGTTTTGCCTGAGCAGCGTTATGATCTGCCTGACACAGGATATCTTTATGGCTGGGTTGTTCAGGTCACTGCAGGGTCTTGCGGCGGCCTTGATATTGGCCAGCGGCAGCGCCGCACTGGCCCGTCTCTATGAAGGTCCGGACAGGACTCGGGCCTTCAGCGTACTTGGCACTATGTTTGGCGTGGGCCTGGCGTTCGGCCCTGTGTTGATGGGTTTCATTACGGATGCTTTGGGCTGGAGATGGTTGTATGCCATGTTAGCTCTGCTTTCAGGCATTGTAATTTTGACTGGTGCTGCGTTTCTGCCAGCATCAGAGGAGAGCGGACATCAGAAACCAGACGGCACAGGATTAATCATGTTTACTGCAGCCCTGATGTTATTTACATCAGCGGTGATGCTTATACCTGCCTTTGGGTTTTTATCGTTTCCCACACTCGCCCTTTTCATTTCCGCCATGCTGCTTTTCAGCGGGTTTGTAGTGCGTTGCCTGGGGGTTGAAAATCCTGTTCTGGATATCTCTCTGCTGCTGCGCCCGCGCTTTGCCGGCGTTCTGCTACTGCCGATAGCAACATGCTATTGCTATGTTGTGCTGCTGATTATTATTCCGCTGCATTTTATGGGCGGTGACGGGATGAGTGAGTCCCGGAGCGCTTTTTATCTTATGGCGCTGACGTCTCCAATGCTGGTTTTCCCTTCCATTGCCGCACTGCTGACAAGGTGGTTTTCTCCAGGAACCGTTTCAGCTGCAGGACTTATTATTGCATCAGTCGGGCTGCTTTTCCTCGGATACGCACTACCGGGTAACAGCAGTAATTTTCTTGTGCTTTCACTGATTATGACCGGTACCGGCGCTGCGCTTCCATGGGGACTGATGGATGGTCTGGCACTTTCAGCTGTATCTGTGGAGAAAGCGGGCATGGCCGCAGGCCTCTTTAATACCGTTCGCGTTGCCGGAGAAGGGATCGCTCTGGCGATGGCGTCAGCATTTTTAAAAGAAATGAATGATTTGAATCTGAAAAACACCGTTCACGGGTATGCGCCAGAGGTCATTCACCAGGCTGCCGCATGGCTGGGGGGCGGCAGTACTGAGCAGGCCGCTGCGATGTTACCCGGTATTTCACGATTATTGCTTCAGGACAGTTATGACACTGCGTATACGTTTCTTTTTAGAGTTCTGGCTGCTGTCACGCTGATTTGCGCGCTGATGGTCTGGATCACGCTGGGTCGGCAGAGGCAAGGCTGTGCTGCAGGCAATACGCTGGCCAGAGATGAGTGAAAAATCGTGATCGAATAAGGTCGTAAGCGTTCATTTCATCGCATCCGCTTTTCGCTCATAGCGCGCATTATCCGATGTCAGACCACTCTATGCCAGGAGCGGACGTTGTTGAGTTCACACAGCATGAATTCATGAAAACAGGAACGTCATATTTTGTCTTGATTAACGCGGGATGAAAGCTCCTCATGGCTCTCTTTTCGTTCACTGTAGCGATCGGCAAGGTAACCGGTCTGTCCCTTGAGTATAAGGGTGATTTTAAACAACTCTTCGGCGACATCGACGATACGATCATACCAGGACGAGGGTTTCATTCTCCCGTTCTCATCAAATTCCTGCCATGCTTTGGCCACTGAAGACTGGTTGGGGATCGTAAACATCCGCATCCAACGTCCCAGAATTCGCATCTGGTTCACGGCATTGAAAGATTGCGAACCGCCGCATACCTGCATGACCGCCAGAGTTTTTCCCTGGGATGGGCGAACGGCCCCTTCGCTTAAGGGAATCCAGTCGATTTGTGCCTTCATCACGGCACTCATTGCCCCATGCCGCTCCGGGGAACTCCACACCATCCCGTCACACCACCTGACCAACCCGCGCAACTCGGTGACTTTTGGGTGCGTATCCGGGGCGTCGTCCGGCAGGGGTAAACCTGAAGGGTTAAACAGTCTGACCTCCGCTCCCATCGCCTCCAGCAGGCGACCTGCTTCCTCTGCTGTAAAACGACTGTAAGAACGCTCTCTTACCGAGCCATACAGAATCAGAATGCGTGGCGGCTCATGGAGCTGCAGACGTTCAGCAATATGATGATCGAAGCAATCAGCGTTCAGGGCAGGAAAGTGCTCCATTTTTTCTCCTTCGGGTGGCTCTGGTGATTTCAAAATAAACACATATGATTTAACATATATGTATTCTAAAGGGAATGGAGTAATAAATGCTACAGCCTGTTCAGCTTTTTAAGATCCTGTCGGATGAAACCCGGCTCGCAATTGTCATGCTTCTCCGGGAATCGGGCGAACTGTGCGTATGCGATATATGTGCGGCTACCACTGAATCACAGCCTAAAATTTCCCGTCACATGGCTATCCTGCGTGAGGCTGAACTGGTACTGGACCGTCGGGAAGGGAAATGGATTCACTACCGTCTCTCACCCCACATGCCCGCATGGGCCGGCGAGACGATAACGACGGCATGGCACTGCCTGCGCGATGATGTGCGTGAACGACTGGAAAAATCCGCATGTACTTCCTGCTGACAAGCTTAATCACATACACATAAGCATATATAAAGGAGTCGGAAAATGTTTCTGGCAGGAAGTATCTTTATACTCACGCTGGTCCTGGTCATCTGGCAGCCCAGAGGCCTCAGCATTGGCTGGAGCGCAAGTATCGGAGCCGTGCTGGCGCTGGGAATGGGAGTCATCCACTTTGAAGATATCCCTGTCGTCTGGAATATCGTCTGGAATGCAACAGCGGCGTTCATTGCGGTAATCGTCATCAGCCTGCTGCTTGATGAGTCTGGGTTCTTTGAATGGGCCGCACTGCATGTTTCCCGCTGGGGTAACGGGCGCGGTCGCCTGTTGTTTACGTGGATAGTACTGCTTGGCGCTGCTGTTGCTGCGCTGTTTGCTAACGACGGTGCAGCACTGATACTGACACCGATTGTGATTGCGATGCTGCTCGCTCTGGGGTTCAGCCAGGGAACGACACTGGCATTTGTCATGGCTGCAGGATTCATCGCTGATACCGCCAGCCTGCCGCTGATTGTCTCTAACCTGGTAAATATTGTCTCGGCGGATTTCTTTGGCCTGGGCTTTACGCAGTACGCCTCCGTGATGGTTCCTGTGAATCTGGCAGCCGTTGCTGCCACGCTGGTCATGCTGCATCTCTTCTTCCGCCGCGATATCCCTGCCAGATATGACGTCTCACTGCTGAAGATTCCTGGCAGTGCGATTAAGGATCCTGCGACGTTCAGGGCTGGCTGGATTGTTCTGCTGTTCCTGCTGGTCGGTTTCTTTGTTCTTGAGCCGCTGGGGATCCCTGTCAGCGCTATAGCAGCAGTTGGCGCAGCGGTGCTGTTCGTGGTGGCAAAGAGGGGCCAGGCCATTAATACCGGGAAAGTGCTTCGCGGTGCGCCCTGGCAGATCGTGATTTTCTCGCTGGGTATGTATCTGGTCGTCTATGGCCTGCGTAATGCCGGACTCACTGAGTATCTTTCTGCCGTACTCAATATGCTGGCAGACAACGGTTTATGGGCTGCCACGTTCGGCACCGGCTTCCTGACTGCCTTCATGTCGTCGGTGATGAACAATATGCCGACGGTGCTGATTGGTGCGCTGTCCATTGAAGGGAGCACTGCGACTGGCGTCGTCAGAGAAGCAATGATTTACGCCAATGTGATTGGCTGCGATTTAGGTCCCAAAATTACCCCAATCGGGAGTCTGGCAACCCTGCTGTGGCTGCATGTACTGGCACAGAAAAACATGAGCATTACCTGGGGATATTACTTCCGGACAGGCATAATTATGACCCTGCCCGTGCTGTTCGTTACTCTGGCCGCGCTGGTATGGCGGCTCTCTGTCACTTTGTAATGAGATACTGATATGAGCAATATTACCATCTATCATAACCCGGCCTGTGGCACCTCACGTAACACGCTGGAGATGATCCGTAACAGCGGCAACGAACCAACAATTATTTATTATCTCGATACGCCACCGACACGAGAAGAGCTTACCAGGCTGATTTCAGAAATGGGGATTTCTGTACGTGCATTGCTGCGTAAGAATGTTGAGCCTTATGAGCGATTGGGTCTGGATGAAGATAAATTTTCTGATGCGCAGTTGATCGATTTTATGCTTCAGCACCCGATCCTGATTAACAGGCCGGTAGTAGTGTCACCATTAGGGACACGACTTTGCCGTCCCTCAGAAATTGTGCTGGATATTCTCCCTGAAGGTCAGAAAGATTCTTTCACCAAAGAGGATGGAGAAAAGGTGACTGATGAGGCAGGGAGACGGTTTAAGTAACCTGGCGAGTTCACATTAGCGGACACCGGGCGTCCGCTTCCCGCTCATAGCGGCCCTTCCAGAGCGCAGGTCTTCTGCGTGCAAAAGCGGAACTCGATGAGAGATGAAGAAGATCAACTATCACGTTGCTTTTCTAACCGGATGAAAGTGCCATCCAGATTTGCTTTATTACCCCAGCCGAGTTGCATGTAAAATTTTGCCGCACGGCTGTTTTCATCGGTTTCCAGCCAGGCAATTTCGTGATGTCTGAATAACTCCTGTTCCGCAAGCATAGTGAGTCTGCGACCTATACCTCTGCTTTCGTATTCAGGAAGAACAAAAAGACCATAAAGGCAGCCTTTATCCTTTAAAATCATTGAAAAACCGATAATTTCGTCATTATCACAGGCAACCCATGCACAATGGTCGTTTTTGATCATATCGCCCACGACGCTTTCTGTGATCCCCATTCTTCGCATTTCTTCGCGGCTCAGATGATTCTCCGTAACAGATGTTCGGACTGAGAAAATTCCATCAACATCAGAAAGTTGTGCTGGCCTTATACCTATACTCATAAGACTTACTCCATGTATGACAAAGCTAAATCCTGATGATAATGAATTCAGATCCTCTTAGGAGCCACAGAACCGTCAATGAGATGCCTGCTATTTATTTTCCGTTCCTCGCTCAAAACGCATTTTAACCAGCTTCTGCAGTTAACCCGCCCCTTTGCCAACAGACTCAGCCAGCAGGCCCGGAACGCTGTGCGGTCCGGGGATGTTAAGCTGTTCGATTGAGGTGTCCCAACATATTAAAATGCCACTGAAATTATATGCTTTGCGTTCCTTCAGCTGATGGCGAGACCCTGACCCGGAATGCAATAACCAGCGCGGCAGTAAGCATGATACAGGCAGCTGTAATGAATACCCCCGTCACCCCGTTGAGGCCATATATCAGGCCACCTATTGCTGCACCCGCGGCAATGGAGGATTGGACGGCGGCGACCACCATACCCCCTGCGCTCTCGGCCTCATCGGGAAGAGTCCGGGCGACCCAACCTGACCACGCCACCGGTATGCCACCAAATGCCAGCCCCCACAGCATGACCAGCGCTGTAAGCCCGGCGATTGATAACGGCAGAGTGATCATACCCAGTGCCGCTGCTCCAACCAGAGCAGGCATAATAATCAGCGTAAAACGCAGGCTGCGTTCCATCAGCCACCCTGCCGACAGTGTCCCGATAAAGTTAGCAACGCCAAACACCAGAAGTATTAATGCCAGCCCTTTTGCGTCTATGTGTGCGAGTCCTTCCAGCGCAGGCCGTATATAGGTAAACAGCGCATACTGGCCGGTGTGTGCAAGCACGCACCCCAGCATGCCCACGCTCACGCCCGGCCTCTGGAGCAGAGAAAATACGGATGCCGTCCTGGTCCTGACTACCGGCGGCATTCCGGGCAGCGTCAGCCACTGAAAAATAAAAGAGAGTGCGCCAACCGCAGCAGCGGCAATAAACGCGCTACGCCAGCCAGACATCTCGCCCAGATAACTTCCCAGCGGTACGGCAACAACAGTACCTACCGCGATTCCACTAAAAATGATCGACAGCGCCCGCGGTACCAGCCTCTCCGGCACTAGCCTCATCGCAACCGCCGCTGCCATACTCCAGAATCCACCCAACGCGATACCCAGCAGGATGCGCATTGCCAGCAGCATGACAATACCTGAAGAGAGCGCCACGAGCAGATTTGAGAAGATCATAAGGGCGGTAAAGCTCAACAACACGACGCGCCGGTCCAGCGCACGCGTTAATCGCGGTATCAGTAATCCGGCAAATAACGCAATCACCGCCGTCACTGTTACGGCCTGTCCTGCAAGAGATTCTGACACACCCAAATCCCGTGCAATAGGCGTTAATAAGCTGGCAGGCAGGTACTCTGCGGTGAGCAGGCCAAAAACACCCATGGTTAACGAAAAAACCGCAAGCCAGGCTGGCTGGATTTTCTCATCTCTTTGCACTCTTTCTTTGTGAACCCTGATAGAAGTTTCATCCGTCATTTCTAAGTCTCCTGGAAAGTCGTTTCAGGAGAAGAAGTCTATTCAGGCGCAGCTGGATGATCTATGCTCTAAAACCCTCACTTTTTTACCCAAAACCCGAAAAGGCATATGACTTCATCCTTCGCTCTGTCATCAGAACTCATCAGCGAGCTGCTTTCCGGTCTACGGCTATACGGCGTGCGATATCAGCGTATCCAGACGGGAGATACGTTTGGCCTGAACTTCGCAAGCAGGCCCGGTCATGCTTATCTGCACTACGTCGCTGTAGGGGAGATGGTGCTTCATAGTGCAAACGGCGAAGTTCTTACGCTTTCAGCCGGAGAGGCTGTATTTCTTCCCCACGGCGAACGGCATCAGCTTTTGTCGGCAACAGCCGCCGACGTGCTGGATATCGACAATATTGAAACGGCACCACTCGATGAAAAAGTGAGTGGGATTGATACCTGCCCGAGTACTCAGGAAACGCCAGGTGCTGTGCTGTTTTTTGGTTGTATGAAAATCGATCTGGGAAGCATGCAGCGGCTGGCGGATGTGCTGCCTGAAATTATGCATGCCAATGCAAAGGGGATTCAGTGGCCGGGACTCATGCATATCCTTGATGCGATGAAGCGTGAGATATGCTCCGGACGCGTGGGCTATGCAGGTATTCTCGCCAGGCTTGCCGATGTGGCTGGAGCGATGTTTATCAGAGGATGGGTGGAAGACGGTTGCGGCAATAGCCCTGGCCTGGCTGCAGCACTGCGCGATCCGCGTCTGGCTCAGGCCATCCTGGCGATTCATCGCGAACCGGGCCGCGACTGGAGCGTGGCAGAACTCGCCGCCGAATCGCATATATCCCGCTCCGCATTCGCCGAAAGGTTTCAGACCACCATCGGCGTCCCACCGCTACGGTATGTAACGGAAGTAAAGATGCATCTCGCTGTCCGCTGGCTGTCGTCAGAAAACATTACTGTCGACACCGCATCGCAACGGTTAGGATACTCCTCTCAGGCTGCTTTCAGCCGGGCTTTTAAGCGTGTAACGGGCAAGTCTCCAGGCGCGGTTCGTTTGCTTAGCTAATGGTGTTTTATCCCTGGCGGGGCTAGCAGTAATCGCGACGTAGTTTGACTTCCTTTGTGCTCCAGCAAAGGCAGCATCAAATAAATAAATCACATTAAAAACAGTATCCGCTTTTGGCATATACCGGTCATCAGCCCGATGACAGTTTACTTTGTGACAGGAGCAGACGTCAGTTCCAATTAATATAGTCAGCGCAATGCCTTTGAGAAACAGATAGCTTCTGTCCTGCCTATATATGGGCCGTAATTCTCAATAGGGACATAACCATTTTTCATGTAGAAATTTACAGCACGATAGTTGATGTGGCGGGTTTCCAGCCTAACTTCGATATATCCCATCTCTTTTGCTGATTTTTCAAGGAAAGTGAGTAAAGCACCACCAATCCCTGACTCACTTCGGTCTGAAAACATTCTTTTAAGCTCGGCTATATTTTGGGTAAAAGGCCGTATAGCACCGCATCCCACAGCTCTGCCTTGAGAATTCTTTGCTAATGCCCATAAAGCTTTGTCATCACTCATTGCTTGGGTGGTGAAATTGCTTTTGCCGTTATCACCAGTAATAGCGGCAAGTTCTGCTGATAGCATTTCGATTAAACGATGGGTTTCTGAAGAGAATGGATCAGATTTTTCTACTTTTATCATGGTTATACCCTGCAGGATGAGTGTGACCAACATAAAGCATCCTGCTAAGAAAAGCATCAGCTCAAAACGGGTAAAGGGATATCACCTATTTAAACCATCCCTGGGGTCATGGTTGCTCCTCACTCATAGCGGACATAAATCTGAACTTAGTCTGGCCCGCCTCATTGCAGCTGCCAGAAATTAATACAAAGGTAATACAGTTTGAACGTTAAACTGGAAGGCATACGGACATGATAGCAGTTTAAATTGCTCATCGGCCGGATAGGTGACAGCAATTGTCGAAGCATTTTAATCATAACATGGCTGCAAAGATATGAGGTTCACTATCAAGTTAATATAGTAAACAGGGACTTTTAAAACACAATTAATTTAAAAGCCA
Source organism: Pantoea sp. ABR1s (assembly GCF_057812235.1). Lineage (NCBI taxonomy): Bacteria > Pseudomonadati > Pseudomonadota > Gammaproteobacteria > Enterobacterales > Erwiniaceae > Pantoea > Pantoea sp. ABR1s. The sequence goes on from NZ_JBSZSY010000004.1 coordinate 331,983, forward strand.
TCCTATACTAATGCTTAAAGCATCAGCGGAAAAAATATTAGTTTTTTTGCAGTTTCTCATTTTATAAAAGAAGCCGGAATGCGCATTTTCGATGATAAAACGATCATCGTAATTAGGACGTCTTACGAAGGTTATTCCGTTAACAGTAGCCTGCTGTTTAATACCACCTATGACACTTTCAAGCGCTGGGGATGTTACCTCATTACCCAGCATTTTCACTTTGTAGTTACTTCCATTGTCTTCAACGACAGCAGCTTTTGGCAAAAGCTGCGTCTCTGTATGAGAGCTGGTTATCCGGACATCACATAAATATGTCCCCAAGCCTAAATCTTCAGCTGCGGAACATAAACCGGAAAAACACAAAGCAATCATACAATAAACAAATTTATTCATATCTGTCTTCCAGGACTTTGGATCGTTAAAAAATCGTTATCGGCAAAATATTTTGTGACTTGAGGAGTTGGTGATGTCATACGTGGATAGAGCTGATTTATGGATATTAATTTTTGTTTTGGGTAAGGTTAGATGAGCCGGGTGCTATGTTGGATGCAATGGTAACAGTCAGTCATTAAGAACGGAACGTCCGCTCCTTGCTCATTACGGACGTTCACCGCCTGTATCTTCTTTTTATGTTGCGATCCTTAATATCCTGGCATGATACGAACGGCTTTCAGCTCTAATGCAACATAATATCTGTGACCAGCATGCCGCGATTCAACCCGTTCCCCTGCAGAAGAGGCCGGGCGGGAAATGGATCGTTGGTGGTGCCGGATAAACTGCCATCACTCAGGCTGACACTATGCGATGTCTTTTAAGGAAGATCGGGATTTACTGGTGCCGGTAAAAACGACTGATATGACTTTACCGGCTTTCGCAGTTCAGGCCTGGCAACTCGGTGTCTCCGCATTGCCTTGCTGTCTGCTTAGTCTGTATGCATGAAGTCGCCGGGGTAATTAACCTCCGGCAGACCACGTTAACGGCATAGGGATAACTATTTAGCTCCACTCATCCCGGGAGAACCATCATGTCCTCCCTCATTCCCGCCACTGCCACCCTGCCCGCCGACGCCGCCATGACCCGCATCGCCTCCGTTTCCGCCATTACCTGATCCGTCACCATTACCGCCGTTCCCTCCATTTCCTCCGTTTTCACCACCATTACCGCCGTCGCCGCCATTTCCGTTGCTGCCAGAACCAGCATTCCCTCCGTCTCCCCCGTTTCCGTCACCGCCACCGTCACCACCGTCGCCACCGTCGCCGTCTGCCCATGCCGCAGTGCTGAATATTCCGGCCGCCAGAGAAGAGGTTACCGTGAGTACGACCATGAAAGGTCTCAGTAATGCTGAGGTGAGAATAATGAGATATACAGCTTTCATGAGAAGGTTTTTCATATCATCCTCTGCGCTATGACTTATATGCCGCCGCCGCTATCACCGCCATCACCACCATCACCACCATCACCACCATCACCACCGGATGAGTTGTTCCCGCTTCCTCCGTTGCCACCATCCCCTCCATCGGCTCCGTTAGTGCCGCCATTTCCGCCATCTCCGCCATTTGAGTTGGAGCCTGTACCAGCATTACCGCCGTTACCGCCATCCCCTCCGTTTTCGCCCGGACCACCGTCCCCGCCGTTTCCACCATCAGAAATCAGTGATAAGGAATCAGGAAAAGGAATCGGGGAGGCCGGAGAGGCATAACCGCAGTGTGTAAAAATCACCAGTATCAGAGTGGAGCACCTTAGTAGGGTACGGTATCGTTTACAGATGTTCTGACTGGTCATTGTTACCTCCATCACCGCCAGCACCTCCGGGCGCATTGTCAGTTGAACCACCATCACCCCCGTTGCCACCATTGGCGCTACCCTGTCCATTTTTATGATGTTTGTGGTGTTTATGGTAGGGTTCAGTCGCGGCGCCTGCCCCATTCCCCCCATTTCCGCCGTTACCACCTGTAGCAGAACCGTTACCGCCGTTACCTCCGTTCAGACAGCCTGTACCGGGCACGCCGTCTTTACCACTTTCTCCATCAGGCGAACTGCCGTTCCCATCTTGTCCGTTCAGGCTCTCACAGGCAGACAGCTGAATAGTGTCCTGCGGGAGTGTCTGACTGAATACCGGCAGGGAAAGGAGCAGCCCTGCAGATAGTGGAAAAAAAATCAGCGTGTTGTGTAGCTTTGACATAGAAGTTTCATCCTTTAATTAATGGCCGCCTTCATGAGGCGACCATTTTTAGTTAGATTCTGCAGCCTGATTACGCACCGCCGCCATCACCACCACCACCATCGCCACCGCTGTCACCACCATCACCGCCGCCGTCACCGTCTCCGGAACCATTACCGTTAGCGGAGCCGTTGCCAGTGCCGTTATCATTACCGCTGCCATTCCCGTTACCGCTGGCGCTGTTATTTCCTCCATCGCCGCCAGGGCCACCAGGAGAATTAGAACCAGAACCCCCGTTGCCGCCGTCACCTCCATTAGCATCGCCGACAAGTAAGAAGGTCTGTGGGGAGTGATTCGTAAACGGTTGGTTATGTAACGGTGCAGCGACTGCAAGTCGCGCCGCAGAGAGGACAAAAACAGCCAAAGCAAGCGTTAATTTTTTATGTCTCATAATCCATCCTTAAAGATAATAAATACATGAGATAATCGCTGGCCCACCCCATAGCTAATGAGCTATTTCATTAAAAGTAAATTATCTAAAAAATAAAAACTATGGAGTGTAATGAAACGTTTTTCGTTGTTTTATAATGTTTTCGTTTAATTTTAAAAAAAATTTTCGGGGATGCTATTTTTTAACTAACTAGTTAATAGCTAATGACATTAAAGGCTAATAATTACTCTGCTAACAATTTACTCTTTTCATGAAATAATACATATTACATTTTTATTAAGGCACTTTTTTCATAAGCAGGGAATGACAATCCTGAACTCAAAAAAAAGCAAAAGCATATATCATTTTCTATAATTCATCTGACTTTTAAGAGGTATGGTAAGGGGACACTGTTTAACCACTCAGAATTAATTTTCCTGAACCTCAGAAATCCGTAATTTCAGGAAGCACTACCCTAACTGCTGCAGGCGGGACCTCGCGGGGCTGAATAAAGGTGAAGCCCGTAACGCGCTGATGCATGCGATATTTATGCACCGGCTGGAAGAAATCAGGGCCCGAAATCCGGCAAATCAGAGCTGCATGTTGCGCAGTAAAGTAACTGCCCCGCTTCCCATTGATACAGACCGCCTGTTTCGACGGTGTGCTGACATGCGGCAGAGCGGGCTAAAGCCGCCCTGTAAACGCCTGTCGTCAGACATATCCCATCATTTTCAGCAGCGACTGCACCTGATTCATCGCTTCGCTGCGATGGGTGACGCCCAGCTTCTGATAGAGATTGCGGATGTGGGTTTTGATGGTGGTGGAGGCCACCGCCAGCTCACCGGCGATTTGATCGTTGCTGTAGCCCGAATAGATCAATCCCAGCACCTGCCATTCACGCTGCGTCAGCGGACTGGTTCGGATCAGCTCCGGCACGTCAGGATGGTTAAGCAAACGGCTGACAAAGCCTTCATCGAAATGGGCGAATTTGTGACGGTGATATTTATTGATCTCCAGCAGGATGCGCCGGGCGCGGTGGCTGTCCAGCTCATTCAGGGTATTCAGCTGAATCAATTGCCGCAGCTGCTGCGCCATCATCTCGCCTTCAATCACAAAATGGCTGATAAAACCGGTGCTGCGCGCCAGTTTCAGCGCCTCTATCAGGACACGCTGCGCCTCCGCTTTACGGTCGGTCTGCCAGTAGATCTGATTCAGCAGCAGCAGATTACGGTTTAAATCGCTCATCAGGCGCAGGGCACGGGCATTCTCATTCAGCTCCTCCAGCACCACTTCCGCCTGGCTGACATCACCCAGCAGGATCTGCGCGCGGGCGATGTTCCGCCATTGTCCCTGCAGAAAATGGTTATTGGCGAAGGCGGGTTTAGGCGTCTGCCGCATCCAGTCACGGGCGTTCTGGCTGTCGCCGGTCAACTGCCAGTAAATGACCCGGACTTTGTCGGCATTGGCTATCCAGTCGCTGTGCCAGTTGCCATTGTTCAGCAGGTTTTCCAGCCGGTTCAGGTAGCTGCGGGCGTTATCCAGATTGCCACGTGCCAGTGAGCACTGCACCAGCAATCCCAGACACTGAATCTGCTGCTGCGGCTGGAAACCGTTCAGTACCTTGATGCCTTCCCGGGCCGCTTGCTCCGCCTCTTCCAGTCGTCCCCAGGCCCACAGCAACTGAGCGCGAATGCGCAGCAGAAACTCATGCAGCGGGAACTGAGCCAGGTGCTGCTCGTCGACCAGCACAAAGGCGCGGCTCTGGATCTCATAGGCTGCCTGCAAAAAGCCCTGAGCAAACAGAATCTCGCTCTGCTGAATCAGGCTCCAGAGGGCGTAGTGCCACACTTCATCGCGCCGCGCCATCTGTTCGGTCTGCCGCATCAGCTTGAGTGAATCATCCAGCTCGCCTTTGCAGTGCATCACTTCACCATGCACTGAGGTTGCCACAATGCGGCTGTAGTGACGGCTCGCTGGCAGAGTGTCAAGCGCCACTTTCGCCAGCCGCTCCGCTTCGTCGGTATTGCCATCGTTAATCGCCACCTGGGCGCGCAACGCATTAAATTCACCACGCAGTGCTGCATCGATCTCGCAGCGGCTGGCCTGTTCAAAACGCGCCAGCAGACTGTCGACTTCGGAGAAGCGATGCTGACTCTGCATCAGCCACGCCTGCAGCAGCACCAGCATTGGATTTTCCAGCATCATCTCCCACGGCAGTGCTTTCAGGGAGTTCTCCAGCAGCGGCAACTCGCTCTGATTAAACAGCGTCCAGGCGTGCTTCAGCAGCACGTCCCGCAGCATAGTGGCGTCGCCAGAGGCGAGCGCATGATGAATCGCCTCGCCGGGAAAGCCCTGCGCCATCCAGCTCTCTGCCGCAGCCCGATGCAGCGCGGGCAGCTCCGCCGCCAGTTCCCACTGGCAGCGCTGACGCAGGAAGTTACCAAACAGCGGATGGTAGCTGAACCAGCAGCCGGAATCGTCCATGCGCTGCAGAAACAGACCCTGACGCTCAATCTCTTCCAGCCGCATCTGGCCGTTCTCTTCGCGGGTGACACAGGCGATCAGTTCATCGTTCATTGAACGCAGCAGCGCGGTTTTCAGTAAGAAATGACGGGTAGGCAGATCGACGTTATCCAGGACTTCTTCAACAAGATAATCGGAGAGGTGGCTGGCATTAATGCCAGAGAGACGCCGGGCGGAATGCTGAGCCGAACTGGCCCCCTGTCGCGCCGACAGTACGATCAGTTGCAGCGCCGTAGCCCAGCCCGCTACATCATCACAGAGTCGGCTGCTCTCTTCGCTTTCCAGCGGGGCCGCCAGTCGGCAGTCAAAAAACTGTCGTGCCTCCTGGTGGGTAAAAGCCAGCTGCTGGCTGCCCAGCTCAATCAGTTGCTCACGCACCCGCAGGTTGGCGATACCGAGTTGCGGCAGGTTGCGTGACATCAGAATCAGCGTCAGATTTTCAGGCTGATGGCGCAGGAAAAAGCGCATCGCGTCGTGGATCACCGGATTGGTAATCAGATGGTAGTCATCAACGATCAGCCACAGCGGCTGCTGCCACTCCACCAGCTCGATAAAGAGCTGAGAAAACAGGGCGTTGAGATTCACATACTGCCGCTTCTGCGCCAGCAGTTCACTGCGCGGACAGCCACCGTGGGTGGCCTGTTGCAGTGCAGCGATCAGGTAATCGGCAAAGCGCTCCGGCTGATTATCGCCCTCATCTAAAGAAACCCACCCCAGATCGCTTTTCCCTGCCGCCCACTGCGACACCAGTGTGGTTTTACCGTAGCCCGCCGGACTGGTGACCAGCACCAGCCGATAGTTACCTGCAGCGGTGAGCTTTTGCAGCAATCTCTCCCGAATCACAGTGCCTTCAAGACGCACCGGGCGGCTGAGTTTAGCGGGTATTAACATGGGCGCGCGTTTCTCCATTTGTCGAGCGCATCATTATTTTACGCTTCGTAATTATTCCTTACACAGGTTCAGCATTTCGTCAGATGAATGCAAGCAAACCCATTAATTAAACTTTACAAAAGCGTGCGCAATCACACTCCTTCAATGATTTCGGATTAGCCTCATCCTCTCCACCCTCCCCATCCTCCTCCGCTAATTCTTTGCAGGAGGATGAGCGAGGGTTTCCGCGCGGGCAGACTGTCGCCACATTGATCCATTTTCCGTTTTCACAGGACATCAACCATGACACAGCCCGATTTCAACCCGATTCAGTTCAATGCTGCCCTGACCCGTCAGTGGCAGCGTTTTGGCCTGCGCGATGCGCAGGAGATGACCACGACACAGTGGTGGCAGGCACTCAGCGGTGCGCTGGCCGATATGCTGGCCGCGCAGCCTGCTCCCCCAGCCCCGACAGAACTGCGCCATGTTAACTATCTGTCGATGGAGTTTTTGATCGGTCGCCTGACCGGCAACAACCTGCTGAACCTGGGCTGGTATGACGCGGTCAACGAGGCCCTGGCCGCCTGGGATATCTCACTCACTGACGTGCTGGAAACCGAAACGGATCCGGCGCTGGGTAATGGCGGCCTGGGTCGTCTGGCAGCCTGTTTCCTGGATTCCATGGCGAATGTGGGTCAGCCCGCTACGGGCTACGGTCTGAACTATCAGTACGGTCTGTTCCGCCAGCGCTTCGAACAGGGCGCGCAGATTGAAGGCCCGGATGACTGGCAGCGCGACCGCTATCCGTGGTTTAACCACAACGCCGCGCTTAACGTGCGGGTCGGGCTGGGCGGTAAAGTGGTGACGGTTGCGGGTCAGCCACAGTGGCAACCGGCGTTTGAACTGCTCGGCGAAGCCTGGGATCTGCCGGTGGTGGGTTATCAGAATGGTATCAGCCAGCCACTGCGTCTTTGGCAGGCGAAACATGCCCAGCCGTTTAACCTTGATCGCTTCAACGACGGCGACTTTCTGCGCGCGGAGCAACAGGGTATTGATGCTGAAAAACTGACTAAAGTGCTCTACCCCAATGACAATCATCAGAACGGTAAAAAACTGCGTCTGATGCAGCAATATTTTCAGTGCGCCTGTGCGCTGGCAGACATTCTGCGTCGCCATCATCGGGCCGGACGCAGCATCGAAACCCTGGCCGATCATGAAGTGATCCAGCTTAATGACACCCATCCGACGCTGGCCATCCCGGAGCTGATGCGTCTGCTGCTGGATGAGCATCAGCTGAGCTGGGATCGCGCCTGGCAGATCACACAGCACACTTTTGCCTACACCAATCACACCCTGATGCCGGAAGCGCTGGAGTGCTGGGATGTGCGTCTGGTGCGCAGTCTGCTGCCGCGCCATATGATGATCATCAATACCCTGAACGCGCAGCTAAAAACGGCTGTCACCGCGCGCTGGCCGGACGATGAAGCGAAGTGGGCCAGACTGGCACTGGTGCATAATAACCAGCTGCGGATGGCGAACCTCTGCGTGACCAGCGGGTTCGCGGTCAACGGTGTGGCGGCGCTGCACTCGAAACTGGTGGTGCAGGATCTCTTCCCGGAATATCACCAGATGTGGCCAGAGAAATTTCACAACGTGACCAACGGCATTACGCCGCGCCGCTGGATCAATCAGTGCAACCCGGCGCTGAGTGCCCTGATCACCCGGACATTGCAAAAACCCTGGCTGAACGATCTCGATGCCTTGCAGGGGCTGGAAGCCTTTGCGGATGACGCCGCCTTCTGCGCGGAATATCGCGCCATCAAGCAGCGGAACAAAGTCTCGCTGGCGCACTGGGTGAAACAGCGGACCGGCATTGAGATTGACCCCACCGCGCTGTTTGACGTGCAGATCAAACGACTGCATGAGTACAAACGCCAGCATCTGAGCCTGCTGCACATCATTGCGCTGTGGCAGACGCTGGTCACCGATCCGCAGGCTAACCGGACGCCGCGCGTGGTGCTGTTTGGTGCCAAAGCCGCGCCCGGCTATGCACTGGCGAAAAACATCATCTATGCCATCAACAAAGTGGCCGAGGTGATCAATCAGGATCCCCGTATCGGTGACCGGCTGAAAGTCGTGTTTATTCCCGATTACAACGTCTCCGTCGCCGAGCGGCTGATTCCCGCCGCCGACCTTTCCGAGCAGATCTCCACTGCCGGTAAAGAAGCGTCCGGCACCGGTAATATGAAGCTGGCGCTGAATGGCGCACTGACCATCGGCACACTGGATGGAGCGAACGTTGAGATCGCTGAGCAGGTTGGCAGCGAGAACATCTTTATCTTCGGGCATACCGTGGAACAGGTGGTGGCGTTAAAAGCAGACGGTTATGCCCCGGCGCAGTGGCGCAAGAAAGATTCGCAGCTCAATCAGGTCTTACTGGCGCTGGAAGATGGCACCTTCAGCCAGGGCGACTGCCACGCCTTTGATGCGATGTTGCAGAGTCTCGGCCCGGAAGGCGGTGATCCCTATCTGGTACTGGCTGACTTCCAGCCCTACCTTGACGCACAGGCGCAGGTAGAAGCGCTGTGGAGCGATCAGGAGGCCTGGACACGTGCCACCATCCTCAATACCGCACGCTGTGGCATGTTCAGCTCCGATCGCGCTATCCGCGATTACCAGCAGCGCATCTGGCAAGCGAAACGCTAAGGAACGCCATGAAAACAGATCCGGTTATGGACGATTTCTCCCGGGCGGGCATCGCCGCTGAGTATATCAATGCTCACGGCAAGCCACAGGCGATCCCGACCCTGACCCGCCAGCGTTTGCTGGCGGTGATGCAGCCTTCCCATCCGCTGAGCACGCCGCTGCCACCGGTGGTGATTTTTCGCAGCGGCGATCTTCTGAGCCTGTCGCCACAGCTCGCTGACGATGCCCACTGGCATCTCACCAGTGAAGCGGGTGAAATCAGCTCAGGTCGCTGCCAGCCCGCTCAGCCGCTGCATCTGCCGCCGCTGCCTGAAGGCTATCATGAGCTGACGCTGCAACAGGGTGCGCAGCAGTGGTCGTGCCGGATAATAATTGCCCCGGCCCGCTGTTATGAACCCCCGGCCCTGCTGGCAGGTGAGTCAATATGGGGCGCCTGCGTGCAGCTCTATACCCTGCGCTCGGCGGAGAACTGGGGAATCGGCGACTTTGGCGATCTGCGCCGGATGCTGCCGGAGGTGGCCGCACGCGGCGGCGCGTTTATCGGTCTTAACCCTATCCATGCGCTGTTTCCCTCCAGCCCGGAGAGTGCCAGCCCTTACAGCCCCTCGTCCCGGCGCTGGCTTAATGTGCTCTACATCGATGTGGGCGCAGTCGCTGATTTCCGGCAGAGCACTGCCGCTCAGGCCTGGCGGCAACGTCCGGAAACAGAACAGGCGCTGGAACAGGCTCGTGCAGCAGATTGGGTGGATTATGCGGCGGTGACCCGGCTGAAAATTGACGCGCTGAGACTGGCGTGGCCGCAGTTTACTCAGCGCGACGCCAGCGATCCCGAGGTGCAGGCGTTTAATAGATTTATACGTGAAGGAGGCGAGAGTCTTCAGCATCAGGCGCTGTTTGATGCGCTGCACGCCGATCAGATAGCACAGGATAGTGATCGCTGGGGCTGGCCGGTGTGGCCGGAGGCGTTGCAGGATCCCGGCAGTCCGGCCGTGCAGGCCTTCCTGCAACAGCACGCCGATCAGGTGCGCTTCTGGCTCTGGCTGCAGTGGCTGGCCGCGAAGCAGTTTGCCGACTGCTGGGACATCTGCCAGCAGCAGCAGATGCCGATTGGACTTTACCGCGATCTGGCGGTGGGTGTTGCGCAGGGTGGTGCAGAGACCTGGAGCGAGCGCGATCTCTACTGCATGGATGCCAGCATCGGTGCGCCGCCCGATATTCTCGGCCCGCGCGGCCAGGACTGGGGATTGCCGCCCATGGATCCGCAGGTGATGCGTCAGCGCGCCTGGGAGCCGTGGATCGCCCTGCTGCGCGCTAACATGCGGCACTGCGGCGCACTGCGCATTGACCATGTGATGGCGCTAATGCGGCTGTGGTGGATTCCGGCCGGTGATAGCGCGATGCACGGTGCCTACGTGCACTATCCCATCGACGATCTGCTGGCGATTCTGGCGCTGGAAAGTCAGCGTCATCGCTGCATGGTCATTGGCGAAGATCTCGGTACGGTGCCGGAAGCGATTGTCGATAAGCTGCGTGATGGCGGGGTCTACTCCTATAAGGTGCTCTATTTTGAGCAGGAGTCAGCCCACAGTTTTCGTCCGCCCGCCGAATGGCCACGACAGGCAATGGCGGTCGCGACCACTCACGATCTTCCGACGCTGCGTGGCTGGTGGCAGAGCGATGATTTGACCACCGGCGCACAACTCGGCCTCTATCCCGACAAGGTGGTGCTGGCCGGGCTATATCAGGATCGGCTGCGAGCGAAGCAGGCGCTGCTGCAGAGTCTGCATCGGGTTGGTGCCCTGCCGAAACGTGCCGGACGCGATGCACCTCGCACCGGCATGAGCAAGGCATTAAACCGGGCGATGCAGCGCTATCTGGCTGACAGTCACAGCGCCCTGCTGGGACTGCAACCGGAGGACTGGCTGGATATGGCGGTGCCGGTCAATATTCCGGGCACCAGCGATGAATATCCGAACTGGCGACGCAAGCTCAGCGCCACGCTGGAAACGCTGTTCAGCGATCCTGCCACTGACACGCTGCTGCGTGATCTGACGGCACGCCGGAAGCGACTACTGCGCAATTGAAGGTCAACGCGCGACTCAGACTCGTCTCTGACGCAGCCTGTTTTACATAATTTTCAGTTATTACAACGTGCGGGCCGGCAACGGCTCGCACTCTGCTACTGTAATCAGCGCCTCTCAACAGTGATAAGATCACCCTGAGCACGAGCGTCTGAAAAAAGCACACCGGATTCTGTTCAGGATTTAATGAACTTAAGAATTTATCTTCGCCCAATCCTGAGATTGCTTTAACAGCAATGCCCAGTCGTCAGGTGGATAGCCGTTATGCAACATTCCTGAAAATACTTTATAGGCGTCACGCTTACTGCCATAAGCACGTTTGGTCTCAGCGTCATTCATCCATGCAAGGATGATGGTTTTATGTTGCTCGCTGAATCTAAAGAACAAACGATACTGCATCAAAAACTTTGCACGGAACCAATGCTTATTTTGTTCTCCCAGCGTATCGCCCTGGCGAAACTTTGCCTGATGTGGATCGGCGCAAATCTCACTATTGATAACTTTAAACACAGCGGCTAAAAGCTTAGTCGTCGCTTTTCGCTGGTAACTTTCAGGATATTTAGCCCTGAGTAACTCCACTTCATTGGTCAGCGCAATCAGCTGCGATTCAAAACAGGGATGAACATAAACGTGCCATCCATTTATAACCGTGCTGTCTTCCATACTTAATTACTCATCGTCCATGAGTGGAGCATCCAAATCAACGTCCATACCTTCGGTCAACGATGTAATGCGAGTTAATAATCCTCGATCCAGCGTTTTAATATTTGCAGGTGTGTTGCGTATGTCAGCAGCAAGAAAACTCAGAAAGCTCGCCATCACTGGATCATCATCAGTCACCGTTTCCTGACGGGTAATAAGGACTTTGCCGCCCGGCAGAACAGCGTATTCGATATTCTCACCAGGCTGCAGATTCATCGCATCACGAACTGCGGCAGGGATAGTGGTCTGGCTGCGCGCTGTCAGTTTTGATGAAGCACGCAGAGAGATGTTTGCATGAGTCAGAGTTCCCATTGCGGATTCTCACTAGAAAAAAACAAGATAGCGCAACAGTAATGCAAGTGCATTGGCAATGCAAATGCATTGATCGCGATAAGAGCGAATGTTTTGTTACTAAGTCTTCATTAAAAGTTTCTGATTACGCTTTTCCGTATCGACTGAAAAATTGGCACCCTGTTTTATTTCCTGCCAGACATCAAACTCTTCGCGACTGATAAGCACAGCAGCAGAGCCGCCCCGGCGGGTGATAATCACAGACTCACCCGCCCTCACGATATCCATGATTTCAGCAAGATATTTTCGGGCCTGTGTTGTCGTGTAACTTCGCATATAGCCTCCAGAAAAGTCATCCCTGAAACAGCTTAGTTAGCCTATATTCATCAAACGCTATTGCCCACAGCATGACTTACGCAATGCGTAAAACCACGCAAAAAAATCATGCAATCAGGATCTCTGCAACAAAAAAAGGTGCGCCGCAGCGCACCAGATGGAACAACATCAGTATTGTCGGGGCAGCTTCACCCCTTGCCTTTAACACTACTGATAAAGGTCTGCCGTGCAGAGGTGGAACCCAGCCGCTCGGCTTCATCCAGCAGTTTCAGCGCCTTATCGATATTACCGCTGTTCACTGCCTGTCTGATCTTCTGGTTAAAGTAACTCTCGGTGTCGCTCATGATCGGTTCCGCACGGGCTTTTGGCGCGGGCGCTGCGGCGGGTGCAGGCGCCGGTGCTGCGCTGTACGCTGCCGCAGGTGCGGTATTGCCGACGGTCACCGCGCTCGGGCCGGATGAACCAAACAGCGGCCCGACCAGAATGGATGAGCCGGAACTGGTCTGCATCTTCAGCTTGATCGTGCCTTTCCGGCTGTGGCGGGCGACGGGATCGGGAATATCCGGTACCGCATGACCGGTGCCCTGGGCGTAGGCCTTGGCCGGGTCAAGCAGCGTGGTGGTTTGTGTCAGATCGCTGTCGGTGGTGAACACCAGCAGGTAGATTTTTTGCTGACCCAGCGCCGGGGTTAATTTCATCACCCCTTCCAGCCGATCTGCCGCCATCACGCCCGGCTTCTGATAGGTAAAGTAGCGGCTGGGAAACCAGGCCGCAGGACGCAGGTTTTCATCCAGCACCAGCACGTTCGGTGCGAAAACCTGACCGTTCGCCACTTCACTGCTCAGCGTCAGCGTCAGTTCGCCGATATTGGCGGGCAGACTGTAGGCCGCGACCGGACCGGCAATGTGTGGCGCATTCAGCGTCTGTCCGCTGTTAGCGAGTTTTGTGGTCTGTGTCTGAGAAGCAGCCAGCGGTTGCCAGCTCAGGCGTTGCAGTGTTTCGGGTGCCACGACCGGTGCGGACGAGAGATCCTGCGGCACCAGATTGACATCCGCCAGGGCGGGAAGCGCATGTCCTGTCAGTAACACCGCACTCAGGCAGAGTGCAGCCAGTTTTTTCATTTTCATTATGTCTACCTTATTGCAGGTCGCGGCGTGAACCAGGCAATGGCACACCGCGACCAAAGAGATCCATCAGGCGCAGGCGCGCCTGTCAGAAAAGGTGCTGGTTTACCACCAGATTTCCATCTGCGCGCCGAAGGTCACTTCATCGTCTTTACCACGGCTGTTAGTCAGGATGCCGTTACCGCTGGTGTCCGCAGAGGCGAAGGTGGTGAGATCGCCTGAGTTATCTTTGTTGTAGCCCCACTTTTCATCCCATTTAGCGTAGGTCGCGAACAGACGCAGAGCCGGACGTGACCAGATGCTGTCGCCCGCCTGCCACTGCTGCGCCAGCGTCACTTTGTACTGGCCGTTGCGTTCGTTAGCCTGCTGCGATTTGACGTTGTCGTAGCCCAGTTCCAGCAACGTGCTCATAATCGGCGTCCATTTGTACATCGGGCGCACACCCACGGTGTACCACTCGGTGCCACGGTTGTTGTCCAGATCGATATTCTGGTACATGGCGACGTACATCAGATCCCAGCGTTCCGCCAGCGAGATCGCACCGTGGTCGAGGATGCGGTACATGTCACCATTGTTGTTGAGGCTGGTGCCCTGCGGCACGCCTTTGCCCTGAGAGGTCAGCGCATCGGTGGCATACTGCAGTACGAATTTGTTATAGCCCTTCAGCATGCTCTGGGTATGTTCAGCAGTGAACATCCAGCCATCTTTAGAGGCCCCCTCTTCCAGACGGTAGTCGTCACGGGCATTAGCGCGACCGTAGTCGACACCCAGCTCCAGCACGCCGTTGGTGTTGGTTTCCAGACCGGCCAGACGCACATCAAACACGTCGTTGGCAGTACTGGTGGCGAAGTCACGGATACGATCGCTGGAGAAGGTGTAAGAGCCGCCCGCTTCAGATGAACGGGTTGCGGCGAAAGAGAGTTTACCGAAGCCGAGATCGACATCTTCCAGACCGGCACCCGGACCGGAAATATCCCAGTAGTAGAAGTCGATCATATGGACGTCATGACGCTGATAGAAACGCTTACCGGCCCAGATGGTAGAGCCTGGCAGCGCGTCGATCAGGTTTTTACCTTTTACGTTGGCTTCACGGAAGGCGGGCGATGTGGCTTCCCAGTCATTCTGCTGTGCCACGGAGTAAGCCACGTTGGTGTCGAAATAGAAGCTTTTGTCGCCCTCTTTCCACACTTCCTGGCCTAATTTCAGTTCGGCGTAGGTTTCACATTCGTTGCCCAGACGGTATTTACTTTGGGCACCGGTGGCCTGGAAACATTGCTGTTCACCACCGCTGCCGGTCCAGCCAATGCCGGAACGGGCGTAACCGGTAAAATCAACCGCCATCGTCGGGGCGGAGAGGGTTCCCACCGCGACGGCAACGGCGATGGGAAGTTTGCGCAGAGTTAACATTTTCTATCTCCTGAGGTCATTGCTTTTATTGTTTTTGGCAGGGCTATACACCCGGCTCCTGATACAGCCTGCGGCACGCGCTCCCGTCCTCGCGGAACAGGTGACAACGCTCGGGCGGCAGGCCAATACCGAGGATGGCGCCCTCTTTTACCAGCACGACGTCCTCCTGGCGGTAAACCAGGTTCTGACGGATAGCGGGAATCTCGATGTGGATCTGTGTTTCATGCCCCAGCTGTTCCACCACCTGCACTTCCCCTTCCAGGGTGACGTCGGCGATATCGCTGGAGAGCAGATGTTCCGGGCGAATACCCAGTGACATGTTGCTGCCGACCTGCACACCGGCGCTGTCAACCGGCAGCCAGACCAGCTGCTGATTCGGCAGCCGCACCTGAACCTGATCGATGGCGGTGGCGGTCACTTTGACCGGCAGGAAATTCATTTTTGGTGAGCCGATAAATCCGGCGACAAAGCGGTTGGCGGGATAGTGGTAGAGCTCAAGCGGCTTGCCGACCTGCGCAATGCGTCCGGCATCCAGCACCACGATTTTGTCGGCCAGCGTCATCGCTTCGATCTGATCGTGGGTCACGTAAATCATGGTGCGCTTCAGGCGCTTATGCAGACGGGAGATCTCAATGCGCATCTGAACGCGCAGCGCGGCGTCAAGGTTCGACAGTGGTTCATCCAGCAGGAAGACGCGCGGTTCCGCCACCAGCGTGCGGCCAATCGCCACGCGCTGACGCTGCCCGCCAGAGAGGGCTTTAGGACGGCGATCGAGCAGATGCGCCAGTTGCAGAATCTCCGCCACCTGATTAACCCGCTGCTGGATCTCCGCTTTTTTCACCCCGGCCAGTTTGAGGCCAAAAGACATGTTCTCCGCCACCGACAGATGGGGATAGAGCGCATAGGACTGAAACACCATGCCGATGCCGCGTTCGGCGGGTGGCACTTCATTCATGCGCCGGTCGCCGATTAACAGCTCGCCGCTGGTGATGGTCTCCAGTCCGGCAATCATGCGCAGCAGCGTCGATTTGCCACAGCCTGATGGGCCGACGAAAACAACAAATTCCCCTTCACGAATAGTGAGATCGATATCTTTCGACACCACCGTATCGCCCCAGGCTTTCGTGACATTGCGTAACACAACGCTCGCCATGATCCCTTCCCTCTTAGCTGCATAGTCGTGTCTGCCCAGCGGCAGACGAGTTCCGGGGCTCACTATGCGAGAGGAAACTGACGGTAACATCCTCCACCGCAATGCATTCCGCTGGGGGAGGAGGCGGGAGGAGGAGAAACGCAGGCTGACGCCGCGGCCCGCACGCTGCCGCGCTTTTTTGTGATCGCTAACGCAGACCCGCAGGAATTTTTGTCGCGTAAGCGCCCGCTTAAGGGGCTTTTTGCCAGCGCGATCACAGCGGCAGGCCGAGGGGCGTAGAGCAGAGGAGGATGAGAAGCCCTGGCGGATAAGCACAATGATGCCGGTAAAGCATTCACCACTTCCGCTAACAGGATGGATTTATGACGATGAAAACCGGAGCAAGAATTCTGGCCCTTTCTGCCCTCTCTGCCGTGCTCTTTTCGGCAAGCGCGATGGCAAAAATTGAGGAAGGTAAACTGGTCATCTGGATCAACGGTGACAAGGGCTACAACGGCCTTGCCGAAGTGGGTAAGAAATTTGAGCAGGAGACCGGCATCAAAGTTACGGTCGAACATCCTGACAAAATGGAAGAGAAGTATCCGCAGGTCGCAGCGACCGGCGATGGCCCGGATATTATCTTCTGGGCACATGACCGTTTCGGCGGCTACGCGCAGTCCGGCCTGCTGGCTGAGATCACGCCGGATGCCAGCTTCCGCGAGAAGATTTTCCCGTTCACCTGGGACGCGGTGCGCTTTGACGGCAAGCTGATTGGCTATCCGATTTCCGTTGAGTCGCTGTCACTGATCTACAACAAGAAGCTGCTGCCGAACCCGCCAAAAACCTGGGAAGAGATCGCCGGTCTCGACAAGCAACTGCGCGCCAAAGGCAAAAGCGCCATCATGTTTAACCTGCAGGAACCCTACTTCACCTGGCCGCTGCTGGCCGCAGGCGGGGCTTACGCCTTTAAGCTCACCGACGGACATTATGACGTGAAGGATGTCGGCGTCGATAACGCCGGTGCTAAAGCGGGCATGCAGTTCCTGGTCGATCAGGTTAAAGCCAAAACCCTGAATGCGGACACCGATTATTCGATTGCTGAGGCCGCCTTTAACAAGGGCGAAACCGCCATGACCATTAATGGTCCGTGGGCGTGGGGCAACCTCGACAAGAGCGGCATCGACTATGGCGTCACCGAATTGCCAACCCTGAACGGTAAACCGTCGAAAGCTTTTGTCGGCGTGCTGAGTGCCGGGATCAACGCCGCCAGTCCTAACAAAGAGCTGGCGAAAGAGTTCCTGGAGAATTATCTGCTGACTGACACCGGTCTGGATGCGGTCAACAAAGATAAGCCGCTGGGTGCCGTGGCGCTGAAATCTTTCCAGCAGACGCTGGAAAAAGATTCGCGTATCGCCGCCACCATGAACAATGCCCGTCAGGGTGACATCATGCCAAATATCCCGCAGATGGCGGCATTCTGGTATGCGATGCGCACCGCTACCCTGAACGCGCTGGGCGGTCGTCAGAGCGTCGACGCCGCACTGAAAGATGCTCAGGCCCGTCTGAAGAAGTAATTCTCCCCTTGCAGCCGGGGCAACCCGGCTTGAGTGACCGTTAAGGAAAACCGCATCATGTCAGGAAAACCGAAAACGCGCAGTGTGCTGTTGAAAAGCGTTCTCATCGGGATCTGCTGTCTGCTGGTCGGCTATCTGCTGGTGCTGATGTACGCGCAGGGCGAATATCTGTTTGCGCTGCTGACGCTGATCCTCAG
Organism: Pantoea sp. ABR1s; assembly: GCF_057812235.1. Classification (NCBI taxonomy): domain Bacteria; kingdom Pseudomonadati; phylum Pseudomonadota; class Gammaproteobacteria; order Enterobacterales; family Erwiniaceae; genus Pantoea; species Pantoea sp. ABR1s. The sequence goes on from NZ_JBSZSY010000004.1 coordinate 349,517, forward strand.
TGCGACCGGACTGTGGATTTTTGCTAACCGTCGCGCCTATGCGTGGCGTTATGTCTATCCCGGCGTGGCGGGAATGGCGCTGTTTGTACTGTTTCCCCTTGCCTGCACGATTGCCATTGCCTTTACCAACTACAGCAGCAGCAACCAGCTCACCTTTGAACGGGCGCAGCAGGTTTTGCTGGGCCGCACCTTCCAGTCGGGTGAAGCAGTCAGTTTTTCTCTGTTCCCGGCCGGCGATCGCTGGCAGCTGGTGCTGAATGATGGCAAAGACTATGTTTCGCCGCCGTTTCAGTTTGGCGCTGAACAGACGCTGAAAATGGCCCCTGCCGCACCACCGTCAGGTGAACGGGCGAACTTCAGAGCGATCACGACCCATCGTCAGGCGCTGAGCCAGATCCGGGCTGAACTGCCGGATGGTCGTCAGTTGCGGATGAGTTCGCTGCGCCAGTTCTCCGGCACCCAGCCGCTCTATCGGGTGGGTGCGCAGGATGAGCTGATCAATCAGCAGAGCAACGCGCGCTATCGCGCTAATCCGCAGACCGGTTTCTATCAGGCGATTAACGCCGACGGCAGTTGGGCGAACGAAACCCTGAGCCCCGGCTTTACCGTGAATACCGGCTGGAAAAACTTCGTGCGGGTGTTTACTGACGAAGGGATTCAGAAGCCGTTCCTGGCGATATTTGGCTGGACGCTACTCTTCTCGCTGATCACCGTGGTGCTGACCGTCGCGGTGGGTATGGTGCTGGCGTGTCTGGTGCAGTGGGAGGCGTTGCGCGGCAAAGCGGTCTATCGGGTGATGCTGATTCTGCCCTATGCCGTGCCGGCGTTTATCTCGATCCTGATTTTCAAGGGGTTGTTCAACCAGAGCTTTGGTGAAATCAACGTGATGCTCAGCGCGCTGTTTGGCGTGAAGCCGGCCTGGTTCAGCGACCCGACGCTGGCGCGCACCATGCTAATTATCGTCAATACCTGGCTCGGCTACCCCTACATGATGATCCTCTGCATGGGCCTGCTGAAGGCGATTCCGGACGATCTCTATGAAGCCTCGGCGATGGACGGTGCAGGACCGCTGCAGAACTTCTTCCTGATAACTCTGCCGCTGCTGCTGAAACCACTGATGCCGCTGATGATCGCCAGCTTTGCCTTTAACTTTAATAACTTTGTGCTGGTGCAGTTACTCACCAACGGCGGGCCGGATCGCCTCGGCACCACCACGCCAGCCGGTTACACCGATTTGCTGGTGAACTACACCTGGCGCATCGCCTTTGAAGGCGGCGGCGGGCAGGACTTTGGGCTGGCCGCCGCTATCGCCACGCTGATCTTCCTGCTGGTGGGTGCGCTGGCGGTGATTAACCTGAAAGCCTCGCGGATGAAATTCGACTAAGCGTCTGGCCCGACAGGCGTCATGGTTGCAGGCAGTCCGGACGCGAAGAGCGTGGAACAACCGGAACCTGGGAGGTGAGGATTGTGAGCACTGCCCGGGTTCAGACTGACAAATAAAATAGCCTGATGGACCAGGCTCTGAGGAGTTGTTATGGCTATGGTACAACCGAAATCGCAACGGCTGCGTCTGTTCACCACGCATCTGCTGCTGCTGTTATTTATCGCGGCGATTCTCTTTCCCCTGCTGATGGTGATTGCGATTTCGCTGCGTGCCGGGAACTTCGCCACCGGCAGCCTGATCCCGGAGCAGATCTCGTGGGAGCACTGGCGGCTGGCGCTGGGTTTCAGCGTGGAACATGCGGATGGCCGGGTGACACCGCCGCCCTTCCCGGTGCTGCTCTGGTTATGGAACTCGATCAAGATTGCGGCAATCAGTGCGCTGGGCATCGTGGCGCTCTCTACCACCTGCGCCTATGCCTTTGCCCGTATGCGCTTTACCGGCCGTGCCAGCCTGCTGAAAGGGATGCTGATATTCCAGATGTTCCCGGCGGTGCTGTCGCTGGTGGCGCTCTATGCCCTGTTTGATCGTCTCGGCCAGTATCTGCCCTTTATCGGGCTGAATACCCACGGTGGGGTGATCTTCGCCTATCTGGGCGGTATCGCGCTGCATGTCTGGACCATCAAAGGCTATTTCGAGACTATCGACGGGTCACTGGAAGAGGCGGCCGCGCTGGATGGCGCAACGCCGTGGCAGGCGTTCCGGCTGGTGCTGCTGCCGCTGTCGGTGCCGATTCTGGCGGTGGTGTTTATTCTGGCGTTTATCGCCGCGGTGACTGAAGTGCCGGTCGCCTCGCTGCTGCTGCGCGATGTAAACAGCTACACCCTGGCGGTCGGAATGCAGCAGTACCTCAATCCGCAGAACTATCTGTGGGGCGATTTCGCCGCTGCGGCGGTGCTCTCCGCGATTCCGATCACCCTGGTTTTCCTGCTGGCGCAGCGCTGGCTGGTGAGCGGTTTAACCGCAGGCGGGGTGAAAGGCTAAAACGATCATCATTGTACGTTGCCACTACTTACACAACGCCTGTTGTGGTTGAAGGATTCGGCGGCCTGCGGGCCGCCTTTTTTATGCTAATCCGATTCCGACGCACGGCTGCCTGCCACCAGCGCCACGACCATGGCAGTGATCGCCTGCTCTCCTTCCCGTTTGCTGACATCGCCGCGTGCCACCGCACCTGCGATGGCATCCGCGCCCCCCAGCAAGCCCCACATGCCTGCTTCCGGAATACCGCTGCTGCCTGCCAGAGGGGCAAACCAGCGCTGACAGCGGGCGATGAAATCGAGCTGATAGTGGCGTTTGACGGCAGCCAGTTCCGGTGAGGTGCTGAGCGCTGACAGCAACTCCGGAATCTCACGCCCCTCCGTCATCACACAATCCACATAACAGGCCGCAAGCACTTCCGCTTTTTGTTGCATCACCATCGGTGCGGCATTCATCGCCGCTTCCATCTTTTCGGTCTGGCGACGATCAAAATCGTCATACAACGCCGCCAGCAATCCATGACGGGTGGTGAAGTGGTCATAAACCACCGGTTTACTGACCCCCGCCGCGTCGCCGACTCTGGCCAGCGTCAGTGCCTCGCTGCCTTCGGTTTGCATTATCTGCCACGCGACGTCTGACAACTGCCTGCGTCGTGCTTCGCGTGACAGACGCTTACGGGGTGTTTTTTCAACGGTCATGCTTTTCCTGATGGGTGAACAGACGCTGGCCCAGTTGATGCGCCAGCTGATAGTGTGACTCAGGATAACCTTCATCGCCGCTAAGCAACAGTTCACTGGCCCCCACCGGCGCACCGCAATAGTCAAAGATGCCGTGATCGATCTGATTCCGCATGCTGGCGAAATAGCCGCGCCGCAGAAAGGTTCGGGTGTCAGCCGCGCCAATCGCAAGCAGATGCACGGGAAGATGGCCGAGGCGTTTTACGATATGGCCATCCTGCTCATCAAAGGCCCAGCCCGCGATGAAGACGCGGTCTATCCAGCCTTTAAGCTGTGCCGGAAATGACCACCAGTAGACCGGATAGACCAGCACCAGCGCATCGGCACGATCCAGCCGCTGCTGTTCTGCCAGCACATCGGGCGGCGTCGGCGCCAGACCGTTGAAATGTCTGTGATCGCTGAGCGTAAAACGTGGATCAAACCCTTCTGCCGCCAGATCGGCCTGTTCAGCCGTATGATGGCCTGTCGCGAAAATGCCCTGCGCCAGCTGGTCCGCCACGCGGTGGGTGTGAGCGTCCTGATTGGGATGGGAAGTCACTATTAATGCATGCATCGTCGTCACCTTACCTGTTTAGCCATTAAGCTACTAAAGGTAAGTTACTATTGGTAGGTTAGCAAGCGGCGACCACTGATCGATTCGCTGACCGCACTTACTGTTTAAACGCAGAAGTCGCCAGCAAGGCCTGCTCCAGCAGAGGATGATCGAACGTAAAGGGAAGGTGCGCCAGGCTGGCGGAGGGGAAATGGATCTGCTGCGCAATCTGTCTCATCCTGTCCGCGTTAATCGCCGCAGGCAGCGTCAGGGGAGAGTGGAAACGGCGCAGCAGCGCCAGCAGTTCAGGCTCCACCTGCTTACCCTGCTGTTCAATCCAGGATTGTACCAGCAAGCTAAAGCCGACCTTTTCACCATGCAGCCAGTTATGCAGCTCTGGCTGGTGAGTCAGGCGATCGTGGATGATATGGGCAAAACCGGGGGTTGCCATCTCATCCTGAATACTGTTAGCCAGCCCCGCCAGCACAATGTTGGCTTCAATCACTTTCTCCAGCGCCGGGGTGACCTGCTGCCTGATGTTATCGGCCACTGCCGTGTCTCCCCAGCGTTTCAGCACCGTCACCGCCTGCCAGGCGGCTGCGACTTTAAGATCCAGCGCCAGCTGGTGCGGCGTCTGTCGCTGATAAGGCTCAAATTCAAACCATTTGGCCAGCGCATCCACGATCCCGGCCCGCAGATAACGTACCTCGCTGCGGGCGATGACCTCGCTGTCCACCAGAATCCGCTCCGGCATGGCATTCAGTGGCTGGCTGCGCAGATGGCCGCCGCGCTCATCATAGATAATCGCCAGCGGAGACCAGGCGGCACAGGTGGCGGCCAGCGTGGCGAAGTTAACCAGCCGGATATCCGGCAGCGCGTCGTTGACCGCTTTGGCACAGTCCAGCACCCGCCCGCCACCCACAGCCAGAATCAGGGTAGCGCCATGCGTCTGCACCTGCTGTTGCAGCGCAGCAATCGCCGCATCGGTACACTCACCGGTCAGGGTGTCGAGCTGCCAGCGGATCCCCGCCCGTTCCAGACTTATGCTCATGTCAGGATTCACCGCCTGCCAGGCCCGCGGCGAGGTGAGGATGTGAATATGCGAGGCAAGCGGCCAGATAATTTCTCCCACCCCGGCCCGCAGCCCTGGCCGTTGCAGATAGCCTTTCGGCGACATCACGCGAAACATGGTTGCTCCTTATCGACGATAAGCCAGCGAGCGTACCAGCCGGTCGCCGAGTTTCTGAATAAGCATCACAAGCGCCAGCAGCACCACAATGGTGGCCGCCATGATTTGGTTATCGAAACGCTGATAACCGTAGCGAATCGCCAGATCGCCCAGCCCGCCACCGCCAACCACGCCCGCCATCGCCGAGAAGCCAATCAACATCACAATCGTCAGGGTAACGCCCGCCACCAGCGCGGGAAGCGCTTCCGGCAGCAGCACACGGCTGACGATATGCCACAGGGTACCGCCCATTGATACCACCGCTTCTATGCGGCCGCGGTCGACCTCATCCAGCGCGTTCTCCACGATGCGGGCAAAGAAGGGAAATGCCCCCAGCGTAATCGGCACAATGGCGGCAGTGCTGCCCAGCGTGGTGCCGACCAGCAGACGGGTAAAGGGGATCAGCGCAATCAGCAGCACCACAAACGGCAAGGCGCGTCCGGTATTTACCAGCGTATTCAGCAGCAGTGAAATCGCGCGATTGGGCAGAATGCCTTTTGGCCGGGTCAGAAACAGCAGCACGCCTACCGGCAGCCCTATCGCGACCGTGAAAAGGGCCGCCAGCAACACCATATACAGTGTTTCGCCAGTGGCGTTCAGCAGCAGTTCCTGAAACCGCTCACTACTCATGCTACGCATCGGGTTAACGCCTCGTGCTGATATTTTTCGATAAACGCCCGGTCTGCTTCGCCATCCTTCAGCAGCATTTTGCGCAGGCGTCCCTCTTCACGTCCCATGATCTGGCTCAGGCTGCCGCTCTCAACCAGCTGGCCATTCTCAAGCAGCGCCGCCCCGTCACAAATCCGCTTCACCACCGCCATTTCATGGGTGATCAATACAATGGTGATATTGAGCTGCTGCTGAATATCGGCCAGCAGATCGAGAATCGAAGTAGTGGTTTCGGGATCCAGCGCGCTGGTCGCCTCATCGCACAGCAGATAACGGGGTCGGGCGGCCAGCGCGCGGGCGATGCCGACGCGCTGTTTCTGTCCACCGGAGAGCTGCGACGGCCAGGCCGCCGCAAAGGAGGCCAGCCCCACCAGTTTCAGCAGCGATGCGACCCGCTCGCGGCGTTCAGCCGCAGGCACACCGGCAATCTCCAGCGCCAGATCGACGTTGTCCTGCACGTTGCGCGAATGCAGCAGATTGAAGTGCTGGAAGATCATCCCCATCTGCTGTCGCTGCTGACGCAGTTGCGCCAGGCTCATCGCAGCGAGATCCTGCCCGTCAATTTCAATCAGGCCGCTGGTGGGACTCTCCAGCCGATTGAGGCAGCGCAATAGTGTACTTTTTCCCGCTCCGCTCCGACCGAGGATGCCAAAGATGGTCCCTTCTTCGATGGTGAGTGAGATGTCGTCTAACGCTGGCGCAGATGCGCCAGGATACTGTTTGCTGAGATGACTGAGTTTAATCATGCTGCTGGTCCGCAACCGGAATCACTGAGCCCTGATAATTTTTACGGATAAACTCCGCTACCTGCGGCGAGCGCAGATCTTTCGCCAGCTGTAACACGCGGGGATCTTTCGCCAGTTCTGGCGTCGTTACCAGCAGGTTGGCGTAGGGATTATGTGCTGCAGACTCCAGTCCCAGCGCATCTTTCGCCGGGGTCAGACCTGCTTCCAGCGCGTAGTTGCCGTTGATAATTGCGGCATCCACATCATCCAGCGAGCGTGGCAGCTGCGGCGACTCAATCTCAACGATCTTAATTTTCTTCGGGTTTTCACTGATATCTTTTGGCGTCACCAGCGTCGAACCCGTTTCACCCTGCGCGTTGAGTTTGATCACCCCTTTGTCCTGCAGCAGCCAGAGTGCGCGGCTCAGGTTAGTGGTATTGTTCGGTACCGCAATGCTGGCCCCTTCAGGTAGCGCCGCTAAACTTTTCACTTTCCGCGAATAGATACCCAGCGGCTCGATGTGAACACTGGCGGCCACGGCAAAGGTTTTCCCCAGCGCCTTCTCCTGATCTTTCAGGTAAGGCAGATGCTGGAAGTAGTTGGCATCCACATCCCCGGCGGCCAGCAGCTCATTGGCATTCACGCCCCCGCTCAGCTCAACAATTTTGAGATCCAGTTTCGGATCCAGGGTTTTGACATACTCCAGGATTTCCGCATGGGGCAGCGGATCGGCCGCTACGCGCAGCGGCGCGGCCTGTAAACTCTGGGCAATCAGCAGTGAAAGACCGGCCAGGGCCAGAAAGCGCTTTTTAATCATCATCATTTATCTCTTATCGTTATCAGTGGGTGTTGTGTTCGGGGTAGAAACGCCGGGCAACTTCCGGATGCGAACGCAGCCGGCCTTTAAGGTAGTTCCAGCCCACTTCGCGCAGCAGCGGATTAAGCGGATCGCTGCTCGGTCCCTGTGCCAGTTCAGCCAGCTGAGGAGGCAGTTGATAGATCGGCACCACGGCGTCGAGTTGCGCGCCAAGGAAAAAGGCGATGGATAAGCGCTCGCTGCTCTGCGGTGGCGACACCACACGATGCACCGTCGCGCGCAGATAACCGTTGGTCGCCAGCTCCAGCAGCTCGCCAATGTTCACCACAAACGCGCCCGGCAGTGGTGAGGCATCGATCCAGTTGTCCGGCGTCACTTCCACCTGTAAGCCCGGCTGATCGTCCTGCAGTAACATCGTCAGGAAGCCTGAATCTTTGTGCGCGCCAACACCCTGGCGTGATTCGCCCTCCGTGCGGCCCGGATAACGGATCAGTTTGATATGTTCGTTGGGATAGTCGCCATAGAGGTTATCGAAGGCGTTGCGCGGCAGATTCAGTGCCCCGGCAAAGGCGCGCAGCAGCTCCAGCGCCACCGCTGTCATCTGCTGCTGCCAGCGGGTGACCACCGTTTGCAGTTCAGGTAAGGCTTCAGGCCACTGATTCGGCCCCTGCATCCGTTGCCAGGTGGGTGAATCGGCGGTAACGGGCAGCGCTTCCCGTTCCGCACCAATATCAAACTGCTCGCGATAGTCAGGCTGGCTGCGGGTTATTTCAACCCCCGCCAGGTTATAGCCGCGAAAATGCGGCGAGTTCGCCATCGCCACTGCGGATTTATCCGCCTGTGGCAGGGCAAAAAATTTCCGCGCGACGTGCTGAACCTCATCTAATAGTTCACGGTCGATGCCGTGATTGATTAAATAGAAGAAACCGACATCACGCGCGGCCTGGCTTAATTTTTCCAGGACCTGTTGCTGCTGCTGTTGATTACCTGACAATAATGCGAAATCAATTACCGGCAATTCTGCTGTGGTTAACGCGCTCATGATTGACACTCTGTTGGCATGGAATCGCTTTACACTGCCATTTCATTTATGCGTTAACTACCAACTAATCCTGCTATGTATATGCGACGGATGGGAATATCCCACCACGCCGCGGGCTTTAAACCCGCAGATTACTCTGCGCTCCACGCCACGAATGCCGGCGGTAACCATGCCGTAATCTCAGGCAAAGGCTGTTGATAAAGCGCAATCTCGACAAAACAGGTCTGCGCACTGCACCCCTGGCCGAGTCGTGAACTGCCGCTATCCTGGGTCAGCACATTGGGATTGCCGTGTTTATCCAGCGGCTGGCCCTCCTGCTGATCGAGCGGGTCATACCAGGCGCCGGTCGACATCTGTACGACACCCGGCAGGATATCCTGCGTCAGATGCACACCCGCCAGCAGCGCGCCGCGTCCGTTAAAGACTTTTACGATGCTGTTCTCCTCAATGCCGCGCGCAGCAGCATCTTCAGGATGCATCCAGAGTGGCTCACGCCCGGCAATTTTGGTGGCCCGGCTGACCCGTCCATGATCGTACTGACTATGCAACCGGGTCCGTGGCTGGCTGGAGAGCAGATGCAACGGCCACTGCTGCTTTTCCTGCTGTTGCGCCTGGTATTCCGGCGCATACCAGCAGGCAAATCCGGGCGCTTCGTCATACCCGAAATCGGCCACTTGCTGAGAAAAAAGCTCGATTTTCCCCGACGGCGTGCTGAGCGGGGCTGACTCCGGGTTATCGCGAAACGCTTTTAGCAGGATCTGCGGCGTCTCTGGCGCGGGATACTCCACCACTCCCTGTGACCAGAACGCCTCAAAGGGCGGCAGTTCGATGCCATGCGCTGCCGCGCGTGGCCGGGAATCTTCAAAGAGTGACTGAAGCCACTGGCGCTCATCACGCCCCTGCGTAAAGGCGTCAGCAAAACCGAGCCGCTGCGACAGAGCGGCAAAAATTGCGTAATCCGATTTTGCAGCTGCAAACGGCGGCAGATGCTGCGGCATGGCGATGATAAAACCGTCGTTGCTGGCGCTGCCAATATCTTCACGCTCCAGCGACGTGGTCGCAGGCAGCACGATGTCGGCAAATTTTGCCTGCGCCGTCCAGAACTGCTCATGCACAATTACAGTGTCCGGCCGCTGCCAGGCGCGTATCAGCTTGTTGATATCCTGATGATGATGAAAGACATTGCCGCCCGCCCAGTAGACCAGCCGGATGTCGGGATAGACCCGCTGTTGCCCATCAAACTCATAGTGCCCTCCGGGATTGAGCAACATGTCGGCGATGCGTGCCACCGGAATCGTCTCCTGAACCGGATTATGACCGGCGGGCAGACGAGGCCCGGAAAACTGTCGCCGGGCGGCACCGGCCAGATTGGTTGAGGCGTAACCAAAGCCCAGCCCGCCGCCGGGCGTGCCGATCTGACCCAGCAGAGCGCTAGTCGCAACGGTGGCCCAGAAAGCCTGCTCGCCCTGCCGCGCCCGCTGCACTGACCACGCAATATTCACCATCGTTTTATGCGCCGCCATCTGCCGTGCCAACGCACGGATTTCCGCGGCCGCCAGCCCGGTCAGCGGAGCGGCCCATTCTGGCGTTTTAGCTATACCGTCGCGTTCACCCAGCAGGTAGGCGGCATAGTGGTCAAAGCCCACCGTGTAACGTTCTGTGAATGACGCATCGTAAAGAGATTCAGTAATTAACACCTGCCCGATTGCCAGTAACAGCGCCGTATCGGAGCCGGGCTGTATCGCCAGCCACTCCGCATCCGCCACCCCAGCGAGATCGTTTCTGACCGGACTGATGTTGATAAACCGGGTGCCATTCTGCCGTAGCGTGGTTAACCAATGAGAAAGCGCATGGTCATTAGCCCCGCCGCCATTGACCTGCGCATTGCGCAGCGGCAACCCCCCGATAGCCACAAACAGTTCGCAATGCTCTGCCAGAACCGGCCAGTGGGTATGGTGACGTTGTAACTCATCGAGGTTGCCGATGATGTGCGGCAGCGTGCGTTCTCCGGCCGCAATGCTGTAGGTGTTGGTGCTGGCGATATAGCCGCCATAGTGGTTAAAGAAACGATGAAGCTGGCTCTGGGCATGATGGAAACGTCCGGCACTCGACCAGCCGTAAGAGCCGGCGTAGATCGCCTGATTGCCGTGCTCTGTTTTGACACGCTCCAGCTCCTCCGCCACCAGCTGCAATGCAACATCCCAGCTCACTTCCACAAACGGCTCTTTGCCGCGCCCGTTGCGGGATGCGCTTCTGTTCTGGAGATAACCGAGCCTGACGGCCGGATTTTTGACCCGGGTTTCGCTTTGCACCGCGCCCGGTAACGACTGCCCGATCGCAGAGGGATTACGGTCCCACGCCACCGGCCTGACCGACGTCAGCATGTCCCCTTCGGTGGTGACGTGATACGTGCCCCAGTGCATAACAGCTAAATCATTCTTTTTCATGGCTCACTCGCGTCGGATACGGCACGAGAGACGCGTACCCAGGGTTTGCAGTAGCTGGACAATGACAATCAGCACCAGCGCAGTCGAAATCGTGGCAAAGGCATCAAAGCGCTGATAGCCGTAAGTAATGGCGAGGTCGCCAATGCCGCCGCCGCCCACCGTGCCCGCCATCGCCGTCGCACCCAGCAGGCCGATAGTGGCGGTGGTCAGGGCTAACACCAGCGACGAGGCGGCTTCCGGTATCATGAAATACCAGATGGTCTGCAGCGTGGTGGCACCCATCGCATTGGCTGACTCCAGAATGCCCTCATCCACCTCCAGCAGGGCATTCTCCACCAGCCGTGAAATATAGGGCGCGATAAATATCACCAGTGGCACAATGGCCCCCGCCGTACCGATGGTGGTGTTCACCAGCAGGCGCGTCAGCGGCAGAATAGTGATCAGCAGAATAATAAACGGCAGTGAACGGATGATATTCACTATCGGGTTCAGCAACTGATGTACCAGTCGATTCGGCTGTATCCCACCCGGACGACAGATCACCAGCACAATGCCAAGCGGCAGGCCCAGCAGCGAACCAAAGCCCAGAGATAGCGCCACCATGATCAGCGTGTCCTGCATCGCCGTCAGGAACTGATCGCCGGTAACGGCGGTTTCAAAGAGTTCTGACATCACTGATTTTCACTCCGGTCGCGATGAGAAACTGGATGGCCGCCTCGCGTCTTGCGGGCTCGCCTTTGATCTGCACAATCATGAAACCCAGAATGGTACGCTGTACTTCCGTCATGCTGGCGAACAGGATATTCACTTCAACCTCATGTTCACGGATCAGGCGATTGATGATCGGCTGTTGTGCCGTGCTGCCGACAAACTCCAGCCGCAACACGTCGACAGCCGGATGCTGGCTTAACAGCGCAAGGGTCTGCTGTGGCAGGCGATCGTGGATAACGGACTGCACAAAGCTGGCGCTCACCGACTGTTGCGGTTCAGCAAACAGCGACAGGACATCGCCCTGTTCAACGATACGGCCCTGCTCCATCACCGCCATCCGGTTGCAGATCTTCTGGACCACCGACATCTCATGGGTGATCAGGACAATGGTGATGCCGTAACGCTGATTAATCTCCTGTAACAGCAGCAGAATCTGTACCGTGGTCTGGGGATCCAGCGCGGAGGTTGCCTCATCACACAACAGAATCGCGGGATTGGTTGCCAGCGCGCGGGCAATTCCGACGCGCTGTTTTTGTCCGCCGGAGAGTTCATCCGGGTAGCTGTGGGCTTTGTCGCTGAGGTTAACAAACGCCAGCAGCTCCGCTACACGGGTGGCGATAAAATCTTTATCCCGGCCCTGTAAAATCAGTGGGATGGCGACGTTGTGAAACACCGTTCTGGCATTGAGCAGATTGAAGTGCTGGAAGATCATGCCAATCTGCTTTTTGACCTGAATTAAGCGCTTTTTGCTGATCCCTTGTAACGCTTCACCCTGCACCTCAACCGAGCCGGTTGTGGGGGTCTCCAGGTGATTAATCAGGCGCAGCAGCGTACTTTTTCCGGCTCCACTGGTGCCGATGACGCCAAAGATGTCACCCTGGTTGATGCGCAGATTAATCTCCTTCAGCGCCTGCACTTCTGCACCGTTACGCGCAAATGTTTTGCTGACATGGCGAAACGCAATGGCTACCTGACTCATTTGAAATAATCTGGCAGCAGATAGCCCGCATACTGCGCATTACCGGTGATATAGCTTTTAAATTCTGCTGAGTGGTAGCCGGCAATAATGTCACGGGCAAACTGAGCCTGCTTATTTTTACCGGCAACCGTCACCACGTTAATAAACTGGCTGGTTGCCGCTTCCAGTTTCAGTGCCGAATTGAGTTTCATGCCACTGGATACCGCGAAGTTGCCCTGAATGACTCCATAGTCAACGTCGGGAAGTGCACGCACCTGCTGGGCGTTATCCATCTCTTTGAGCACGATTTTGTAGGGGTTTTCCGTGATATTTTTCTGCGAAAAAGTGGCAGCATCGCTATCGGGGCTGATTTTGAGCCAGCCGATGCTCTGGAGTAACAGCGCCGCCCGATACTCATTTGAGGGCTGGTTGGGCACAGAGACCGTGCTGCCTGGTGCGGGTTGAGTCAGCGTTTTCACGCGCCCAGAGTAGAGCCCCATTGGCGGGGTCGGCACCTGCACAATCCCAACGTTATCAATGCCAAGCCGCTCATTAACCGACTTAAGATAGACGGGATGCTGCATGATATTGGCGTCAATCGTCCCGCGATGAACAGCATCATTAACCTGAATTCCATCACTGAAATCTTTATACTCCAGAGTATACCCCTGCCTGATTAATAAGGGCGCGACGCCTTTTTCAAATTGCTCTTTATAAGGCCCTGGATTAAATCCAATCCGTATTTTCTTCTGGTCGGCTGCCTGAGCGGCAGAAATAAAAAGGCTGGCGGTGGTCAGCGCCAGAATAATTCCCCGGGATGTGATCTGCATTGTTTGCCCTGATTCATTATTGTGAGAGCGATCGATTTAATCACAGCCATCGCGGAGAGGAACAGGCAAAACCCAGCCCCGACTTTGGCTTATTTATGCTAACGATAGTCACATGCTGGATATTCGAATCCTTGCAAAGAACAGCGTTATTTCTGCTAAAGATTTTAATGTCAGCTGTGTCATCCTTCCTCGCTTAACACTGTTTATTGCGGGAGAGATATGGCGGAGTTTGCAGCTTCAGAGATGGTCGCAGGGCTGGAAGAGAACCTCTTCAGCATGCTGGAAAAGCAGGCAGCACAACTGGATGATGCGCTGTTACCGCTGATCGATCTCTCCTCCGGCAGTCCACGTCAGCCAACGCCGCCCGCGGTAATCACTTCATTACAGGCTGCGGCAGCGAAACCGGAGAACCATGAGTATCCCTCGTTCTGGGGCAAACCCGCGCTGCGCCGTGCTATCGCAGCCTTCTACCAGCATCACTACGGCGTCACGCTCGATCCTGAAACTGAAGTGGCGCTGTTCCAGGGCGCGCACATTGGCGTCAACGGTTTTCCCCGCGCCCTGCTCAATCCGGGGCAGGTGTTGATCTCTACCGATCCCTGCTATCCGCTCTACCGCTCAGCGGCCCGTCAGGCAGGTGCCGATTTTTATGGCATTCCGCTGGAGGCGCGCAATGCTTTCCTGCCCGATTTCACCCAGGTGCCGGACGATATCGCGGCGCGTGCCGGTCTGCTGCTGCTCAATTATCCCCATAATCCCACTGGCGCACTGGCGACAGCCGCGCTGTTCGCCGACGCGCTGGCCTTCGCCCGCCAGCATCATGTTCCGCTGATTCATGACTTCGCCTATGCCACGCTGGGCAGTGAGTCGGGCGAACAGCCGCTGAGTCTGCTGGCACAGCCCGATGGCAAAGCCTGGGGCGTGGAAATCTACACGCTGTCAAAAAGCGCACTCATGGCAGGCTGGCGGGTGGGATTTGCGGTGGGAAACGCCTCGATGATTGCAGCATTTAAAAAACTTCATACTCATAGCTACAGCACGGTGTATGGCGCGGTGCAGGATGCCGCCATCACCGCGTTGTCGCTGCCCGCTGAACAACTCAGCTTGCTGGCAGAGCATTACCATCAGCGGCGCAGAGTGATTTTAGCCAGGCTGGCAGCAATGCACTGGCCGGTACGCGCCCGTCAGGGCACCTTTTTCCTCTGGCTGGCAGCGCCAGCTGGTTTCACCGGGGAGCAATTCGTCGCCCTGCTACTGGCCCAGTGTCATCTGCTGGTGGCACCGGGTAACGGGTTTGGCGCAGCGGGTCGTGATTATATTCGCATCAGCCTGACAACCGGGACGGAGCAATTACTGCAGGCGCTGGATCGCATCGACGAACTGAAACTGTTTAAGTAGCGCATCAGCACCGGGAAAACCAGTTCCAGTTATAACCAGAGCGCCAGCCGCAAGTTATTACCAAATGTTCAGACCCGTAAGCAGGCGTGAATAAGTTCACTATGCTGGGTTTGTCAGTAAATGCAGTTATTTCGGCTGAAAACTTGCAAAAACTTACAATCGTAGTCTAGAGTTTACCGGCTGCGGTTTCTGCCGCTTCACTTAAAAATTATTCGGCTTCTTATAGCTTTCATTTCCACGGTTTCTTCTGAACATTGTTTGCGGCTGCGAAAGCTATAAGACTCCTTCATTGATGCACCTGAGGAGAATATGGACACCAGAAACTCATCGTCTGAACACCCAAAGAAACATTTCTGGAACAGGAAGCCAAAAGAGCTGACTGTTGACGACATTACCGTAATCGACAACGACATGCTTAAGCGTGCAGTTGGCGCAGCTGCGTTAGGTAATGCGATGGAATGGTTCGACTTTGGCGTATACAGCTATCTCGCCGTGATCATCGGCAAAGTCTTCTTCCCGGATGCCAACAACGCGGTACAGCTAATCGCCACCTTTGGTACGTTTGCCGCGGCCTTCCTGGTACGTCCGATTGGCGGCCTGGTATTTGGCCCGCTGGGTGACCGCATCGGACGGCAGAAAGTGCTGGCGATGACGATGATCATGATGTCGATTGGTACGTTCTGTATCGGTCTGATCCCGGCTTACTCTTCAATAGGCATCATGGCACCGATTCTGCTGCTGGTGGCACGTCTGATCCAGGGCTTCTCAACCGGTGGTGAATATGGCGGCGCAGCGACCTTTATCGCGGAGTACTCTACCGATAAACGCCGGGGCTTTATGGGCAGCTTCCTGGAATTCGGCACCATCGGCGGTTACCTGCTGGGTGCCAGCCTGGTCACGGTGATGACCACCGTGATGTCGAATGAGGCGATGATGTCCTGGGGCTGGCGCGTGCCGTTCTTTATCGCCGCGCCGCTGGGCCTGTTTGGTCTCTATGTGCGACTGAAGCTGGAAGAGACTCCGGCTTTCCAGCAGCACATGGAAAAACAGGAAGCACTGGAGCAAAGCAAGCCGCGTCTGACGCTGATGCAGATGCTGAGCAAATACCGCGCACCGATGATGAAATGTATCGGTCTGGTGCTGCTGTTTAACGTCTCTAACTACATGCTGACCTCGTACATGCCGAGCTATCTGACCGGCGTGCTGGGTCTGCCAGAGTTAAGTGGCCTGCTGCTGGTGATGGTGGCGATGTTCGTGATGATGCCGCTGACGCTGCTGTGGGGTCGCTGGACTGACCGCATCGGTCGTCGTCCGGTGATTGCCTTTGGTGCGGTGGGTCTGATCCTGCTCGCCATCCCGAGCTTTATGCTGATCGGGTCCGGTAATATGTGGGCGGTATTTGGCGGCCTGATGATTCTGGGTGTACTGCACACCTGCTTCAGCGGCACTATGCCTTCGACGCTGCCTGCGCTGTTTACTACCGATATCCGTTACAGTGCGCTGGCCATCGGCTTCAACCTGTCGGTATCGCTGTTTGGGGGTACGACACCGCTGATTACCGCGTGGCTGGTGGATACCACTAAAAACAATATGATGCCGGCTTACTACATGATGGGCGCGGGCGTGATTGGCCTGCTCACCATTCTGACGGTACGTGAAACAGCCCGTCAACCGCTGACCGGTTCATCCCCTGCGGTAGCGACCAAAGCGGAAGCGCATCGCCTGATCGACAAGCTGCGCAAGCGGCACAAGCCATCAGCGACCACCGCGAAATAACTGTTCTGACACCCTGCTCTGCAGGGTGTTTTTTTATCTGCCGTCCGAACTATTTACCCAGCTGATTTAACTGCCCTGAAACGCGCCACTTTCGCCCGATTGCCACACAGCGCCATGCTGCACCAGCGGCGGCGATGCGCTTTGGTGCGATCGTAAAACCACAGTGTACAGGCGGGATGTTCACAGCCACGGACTCTGCTGAAGTCCTCCTGCGCCAGCAACATCGCGGTCTGTTCCGCAACCTGTCCCAGCCGCTGCATCACACTCTGGCCCGCATAGACCCGCCTGATTTTTAAGGCACCCGGCTCCCCGGTCATTTGCAGATGGCTGGTCGCTTCACCCAGCCAGGCGTTCAGCGCCTGAATATCAACGCCCTCTCCCGCTTTGTGCTGCTGCACGTTATCACGAATGATCTGACGTAAGTGACGCGCTGCTTCCAACAGCGCACCCGGTTCATGCTGCGGAGCCGGGGCGTCTGGTGCCAGTCCGGCCTGGTGTAGCCAGGCTTCAACATCCTGATCGGTTTGCCAGAAGTCGTGCGGCTGGCCTTCCACGATGGCCAGGGTATTGATGAAATCCAGCGCCGGATGATCGGCCAGAAACCACGGTCCCTGGGCGGTGTGTGATTGCGTTTCCGCCATGATATTGCCTCCCTTGTTAACTCTACTGATGCCACTGTAACCGACAAAGGATTATTTGAATAGTTACACCGCCCTTATTGTAACCGTTATAAATTGATTTGACAGGTTACATTCTGGCTGCATAATGACTCTTAGTAACCCCATAAATACCACTTAACCAGTTACAGGAGTTCAGCATGCGTGATCAATCCATTTCGTACCGTTACCAGCAGGCCGATGGCGTCAATATTTTCTATCGCGAAGCGGGCGATCCTTCCCTGCCGGTACTGCTGCTGTTGCATGGCTTTCCCACCTCTTCACATCAGTTCCGCAATCTGATCCCGCTTCTGGCCGATAAATTTCATCTCATCGCACCCGATATGCCGGGCTTTGGCTTCACTGAAGTGCCTGCTGAGCGCAACTATTCCTGGACCTTCGACGCGCTGGGCCAGACGCTGACCGCCTTTGTCGATGCACTGGGGCTGGAACGTTATGCGATGTATGTTTTCGACTATGGCGCACCTGCCGGTCTGCGACTGGCACTGGCTTACCCCGATCGCGTCAGTGGACTGATATCACAAAACGGTAACGCCTATCTGGAGGGATTAGGAGAGGCCTGGGCGCCGGTCCGCGCCTACTGGGACGATCCCAGCGAAGCAAATGGTCAGGTGATCCGTGACGCCATCCTGACGCTGGAAGGGGTGAAGTGGCAGTATCTGCATGGGGTGAGCGATCCGCAGCAGATCGCCCCGGAAACCTATACCCTGGATACTCTGCTGATGGAGCGCCCCGGTAACAAAGATATTCAGCAGGCCCTGTTTCTCAATTACGCCAGTAATCTGAAACGTTATCCGGAATTTCAGGCGTTCTTTCGCCAGCAGCAGGTGCCAACGCTGGTGATCTGGGGCAAGCACGATCCGTTCTTTATTCCACCGGGCGCAGTGGCCTGGCAGCGGGATAATCCACAGGCGGTGGTCGAGATGCTGGATAGCGGCCACTTCGCGCTGGAGACACACACGCATCACATTGCGTCGCGCATCCGCGAGATGTTCAGTGGCGACTAATCCGCTGCGCGCAGAGGCAGGCTGTTCAGCGCTGCCTCTGCAAGCGTGCAGGTCACTCATTGCTAAAGCGGCCAACGGTGCTGGCCGCGCCCAGCGCATGGCCTTTCAGCTGTGCAACCAGCTCTGCCTGGGTTAACCCCGCTTTCAACTGACCCACCGGCAAATCGGTGGCGATCAGCACAAAGTTATAGTGATGCAGCCCACTGCCTGCAGGCGGACAAGGGCCATAATAGTGCAGCGTCCCTGGGGTATTTTTTCCGCCGGTGTAGTCCTTGCCCTTTGTCAGAGCCCCCTGCGCAAATGACGAGCGGCTGGCGGGAATGTTATAGGCCACCATGTGGGTAACGCCGAGCCCTTTGGCCCCGACCGGATCGGTCATCAGAAGAGCCAGACTGCGGGTGCCCGCCGGAATCGCAGACCAGTTCAATTCGGGAGAGATATTCTCACCGGTACAGGAAGGATTACTTTTATTCGCACCGGCAAACTTTTTATCCAGTAGCGCATTATCGCTGAAGTCCTGTGATTGCAGCGTAAATACCGACGCCGCCAGCGTGGTCATTGGCAAAACGGCCAGCACCGTCGCGCAGAGTAATTTTTTCACCAGCCACTCCTTATCAGATTACTTAAGAGATTATGTTCCGTATGGATTGCGTCACTGCCTGATTACTATAACGGCTTTAACGCGATTGACCCGACTGACCGCCTGTTCAGGGGTAAGGAAACGGCAAATCTATGATCTCCGTCGCGCTGGCTGAGAGAGCTGACGCGTTGCCCTGTGACGCATTACCCGATATAAGTAAACGCGTCTGGCTGAAGTTTCGCCTGAATCATCGTCACTGTCACCGATAAGTGGACACTATGCAGATTGAAGATCTCCGGATTTACGTTGCCGTAATGCATGCTGGCAACTTTACTGCAGCAGCTGAGCATCTGATGCTATCGAAACAGTATGTCAGCCGCCGCATGGCTGCGCTGGAGGCATCATTAGGGGTACGACTGCTGATCCGTAACACCCGTAAGCTGTCTGTAACGGATGCAGGTTTAGTGTTCGCGCAACATGCTCAGCGCATTCTGGATGAGATTCAGGAAGCGCAACTGGCGGTGTCAGAGCAGCAGCAGGCGCTGCGCGGCACCTTCCGAATCAATCTGCCGATGTCCTTTGGCATGAGCCACCTCTCCCCCCTGATTGCCGAATTTCTGAGCCACCATCCGTCATTGCAGTTTCATATTGAGCTGGCTGACCGCTATGCCGATGTGATTGGCGAAGGCGTTGATATGGCGATTCGCATCGGTACGCTGGCTGATTCCACACTGATTGCCCGTCCGCTCGGCGAGCTGAAGCGGGTTATCTGCTGCAGCCCCCGCTATCTGGAACGGGCAGGCGTGCCGCAGCAGCCAGAAGCCTTGCTGCAACATGCCTGTCTGCGCTACGGACGTGAAGGTCAGAATGGCTGGGAACTGCAGGTCAATGGTAAACCCAAGTGGCTGGCGGTTCAGGGACCGATGGTGAGTAACAATGGCGAGGTCCTGCGTGATGCCGCACTGGCAGGCTTAGGACTGGTATTGTTACCCGCCTTTATCGTTGAGACAGCCCTGCAACGCGGTGAGCTGGTGACCGTGCTGGACGACTATCTGCCGCCCGCACTCTCTCTGAATGCGGTTTACCCGCAGCACCGTCAGCGCAGCGAAGTAAACCGCCAGTTACTGGCCTTTCTCCAGGCGCGTTTAGCGTCGTGACAGGATTAAAGTTTTTTTAATGCCGCAAAGACCCTGGCGACAGCAACGGCACCCGGATCAGACACGCCGTTGAGGTTAGCACTGTTGAGATAAGATGATCGGCCCGCTTTTGCTTTCCCCATGCTGGCGGTTGCATCACTGCCCTGCTGTGCCGCATCAGCCGTCTCTGCCAGCGATTTACCCGCCACCAACGCCTCGATTGCCGGTTGCAGCGCATCAATCAGCGTGCGATCTCCTGGTTGTGCCCCGCCATACTGCTTCATCTTCTCCAGACCCTGTTGCAGGGCCGCGGGCAGCGCATCGCCTTCGGCCAGCTGCTGCGCAGCAGCAGTGAAAAAGATCGCCATCAGTACGCCGCTGGAGCCGCCCATCACCGTAGCCAGTCGCTCACCCGTCACCGCGAGCAGATCGGGCAAGGCATTTAACGGCAGCTGATTATCTGCACATTCGCGTTGGATCTGGCGTGCGCCAGCAGCAAAGGTCGAACCGGTATCGCCATCACCGACCTGCGCATCCAGTTTGTTCAGCTCGCTTTCGCTGGCGATCAGGGTTTCACAGATGCTGTTAACAAACGCAGCGACGGTCGGGTTATCTGAGGGTTGCGCCGGATGCGCTGTTGCCTCTTTTGTCGCGTTTACCGGCTGCAGCGGTGCGATTTTAACCGCCTGAACCCAGCCGGTGACCTCAACCGGCGCACAGATCGCCTCATCGAACAACGGCGTCAGCGTCATGGAGGTGACGGAAAAGCCCTTCATGTCCAGCGCGGTCATCAGCGGAGCCGGGCCAATCAGATAATCACTGCCCCGGCTGAGCGGCGACTCAATCAGGTCGCGTGTGACCAGACTCATCTCCAGCGCGGACATGCCGCCAAGATTATTGATTAACAGCGCGCGTGGCTGATCGTTGTCCGGCATCACTTTCTCCAGCAGATGCTGCACAATCTGCTGACTGTTTTGCGTCTGCATGACGTCAACACCCGGTTCGCCATGAATCCCCAGCCCCATTTCAACGCTGCCGTCTGGCACCCGCTGGCCGGTCTGTTCATCCGGCAGATGGCAGCTTGAGAGCGCAACGCCCATGGTGGCGATAGCACGACTGGCTGCCTCTGCTGCCTCGGTCACCGCCGCCAGGTCATCACCCCGCTCTGCGACGAAGCCCGCCACTTTATGCACCAGCAACGTGCCCGCGACGCCGCGTGGCTGAGGGTTATCGGGCAACGCAACATCATCACCGACAATCACCATATTGACGCTGAATCCCGCTTTGCGCGCTTTTTCTGCCGCCAGACCGAAGTTGAGGCGATCTCCGGTGTAGTTTTTCACAATCAGCAGACATCCCGCCTCACCGGTAATATTGATGATGGCGTTGTAAACCGCGTCAACGCTGGGGGAAGCAAAAACATCGCCACAGACGGCAGCCGTCAGCATCCCTTTGCCGATAAAGCCGACATGGGCCGGTTCATGGCCTGAACCACCACCGGAAATCAGCGCGACCTGCTGTTTTTGCCAGTCATTACGCATCACGATGCGAATGCGCGGATCGACCTGCAACCGGACCAGATTGCGCCACGGGCTTGCGTAAATCATGCCATCTAACGCGCTGTCGACGAGATCATCCTTTTTATTCATTACGAATCGGGTCATGTCTTCTTTCCTCATAGGCATGCGGGTTTGCTGATGACCCAGTGTTACATACCACTGACGACAGTGAGAAATCCATCAACAGGTCAGTAGCCTGATTTCAGACATACCGCACGAAAACCAGCTGACACAGGCGCAGTGATTTTTACTAATTGATTGATTTTTATCAAATGTCTTTACCTGAAAGTGAGAGGTTCTGCGCAGAACATGAACCGGGGATCACGGATGGTAAAAATTCATTTGTTAACAGAGGATGTTTTAATGACCCAACGTATGATTCTCAATGAAACCGCCTGGTTTGGTGCTGGTGCTTTGCGCCATTTGCCGGAAGAGGTACAACGTCGCGGGATGCGAAAAGCACTGATCGTCACTGACAAAGCGCTGGTCGCGGCGGGTGCGCTGAAGCGGGTGACCGATCTGCTGGCGCAACATCAGCTTGACTGGGCGGTGTATGATGAGGTGGTGCCGAATCCTACCATTCGGGTTGTGCAGCAGGGTGTTGCGGTGTTCAGAGAGTCAGGTGCCGACTACCTGATCGCCATTGGCGGCGGCTCACCACAGGATACCAGCAAGGCGATCGGCATTATTATTAATAACCCTGAGTTTGAAGATGTCCGCAGCCTGGAAGGCGTCAGCCCCACCCGTCATCCGTGCGTGCCGATCATCGCTATCCCGACCACGGCAGGCACCGCCGCAGAAGTGACGATTAATTACGTCATTACCGATGAAGAGAATCGCCGTAAGTTTGTCTGTGTCGATCCCCATGACATACCGAAAGTGGCGATCATTGATGCGGAGATGATGGCGAGCATGCCAGCGTCGCTGAAGGCTGCGACCGGTATTGATGCCCTTACTCATGCCATTGAAGGCTACATCACGCGCGGAGCCTGGACCCTGACCGATATGCTGCACCTCAAAGCCATTGAGATTATCAGCCAGTCACTGCGCGGATCGGTGGCAGGAAATATTGAGGCGGTTGAGCAGATGGCGCTGGGACAATATGTGGCCGGTATGGGTTTCTCTAATGTCGGCCTTGGTCTGGTGCATGGCATGGCACACCCGCTGGGCGCCTTTTACAATGTCCCGCACGGCGTAGCCAATGCCATTTTGCTGCCGCAGGTGATGGCGTGGAATGCCTCAGGCACTGGCGAAAAATATCGCGACATTGCCCGCGCAATGGGTGTGAAACAGGTTGAGTCATTGTCGCTGGATCAGGCGCGGGAAGCGGCGGTCGCCGCGGTGCGTCAGCTCTGTCGCGATGTGGGTATTCCCCGCTCGCTGCGTGAAGTGGGCTTAAAAGAAGCGGATATCCCTGCACTGGCACAGGCCGCGCTGGATGATGTCTGTACCGGCGGCAACCCACGTACGCCGGACCTGGAGGACGTGATGGCGTTATACCGCCAGAGTTAAAGCGCATATCCTGTAGTGATGCACTGCCGATAACAGGCCCGTCCTCGCTGGCGGGCTTTTTTACGTCATGGCAACGCTTAATCCGGGAGCCTTCGCCAGAGGTTGTTGAGTCTGGCTGACGGCATCAGCCAAGGTTTAAGCCGCGTTTATCCTGCCTGGTTTCAGCCTGAAATCGCCCGCTGTTACGGTGAAGTTCAGCGAGCGAACCAACTGCCCCTACCCATGATTTCTTTAGATGCTAAACCCTGATTCACTTGATCTGGATCACAAAAATCCGCATCATGCGCAGCGAAAACCTTAATGACGCTGCGGAGATATCAATGACACTGTACCAGGGTATGCTAATTTTCTATGCCGTTGTTGCATTGATCGCTACGCTGATCACGTTCTTCATCGCCAAAGATAAGCTGAGCATCAAACTGCTGAGCGCCTTTCTGGTGGGGGCCACCTGGCCGATGAGTTTTCCTGTCGCGCTGATGTTTGCTCTGTTTTAATTGACATTATCCCCTTAGATACCACACTCAGGTAAGACGTCCCTGACCTGCAAACCGCCGATCACCGACGTGGCCTTGTTCATGACGGTTAATAAGGAGCGGATATGCGCGTTATCAGTGTGATGATTCTGGTTTCTCTTCTCAGTGCCTGTAGTGCCCCATGGCACGCTGAAAAACCGGTTCCGGCGGCCGAAACCCGCCAACAGACCTGCCAGCCAGGCTCCAATCCCAGCCAGAACGACTGCGGTCATTTCCCTGAACCTGAATTCCATTGATCCTGTCACAAGGCGATCGCTGCTGTGAGATCTCAATTACGCTATTTCATCGCATAACAAGGCTTTACACGCTGCTAACCGGTCAGTAAAGTAGCGCCCAGACATCAATTCTGATGCGTAAGCGTTAACGTCAACCAACGCCCCCGCAGCACTGCTGCATGTGATGATCCCTGCCATGATGCCTGTACAACACCCAGCTAAACCTCTCGCTGCGTATTCCAGCGCCACATTTTTTTTGTTCGTCCTGCTGCTGACCGCGGCTAATCTTCGTGCGCCCATTACTGTCATCGGCCCGGTACTACAGGATATCCGCCAGACCTTTGGCCTGAGTGTCGGTGAAGCGGGCCTGTTTAACTTTATTCCACTGATGCTGTTTGCCCTGCTCGCCCCACTGGCCGCCTGGCTGGGAAATCGCGTCGGGCTTGAGCGCAGTTTATGGGGCGCGCTATGCCTGATCACTGCCGGTTCGCTGTTGCGCTGGCAGCCTGCTGAAGCGGCGCTGTGGAGCGGAACGCTGTTGCTCAGCGCAGGTATTGCCGCCGCCAACGTGCTGCTGCCGCCACTGATTAAACGCGATTTCACCGCCCACACCGCTAAATATATTGGCCTTTATGCCGCCACCATGTCGATTACTGCCAGCCTGGCATCTGGCATTGCCGTTCCGCTGAGCCAGCTTTCAGCGGCAGGCTGGCGACTCTCGCTGGTTGTCTGGGCGCTACCGGGGCTGATTGCGCTACTCGTCTGGCTGCCGCTGTTACGTCAACGGCGGTCAACCGCAGCGTCCGCCGACGCGCCCGTTACATATCGCCATCCGTGGCGAACGCCCGGCGGCTGGCAAATCGCCCTGTTTATGGCGCTGCAATCGCTGGCGTTTTATACCCTGATTGACTGGTTTACGCTGTTTGCCCAGGATAACGCCTTCAGTCAGGCCCACGCAGGCTGGCTGCTGTTCTGGTATCAGGCAATTGCGATCGTCGCCAACCTGGGCTGCATGGTGGCGCTGAAGCGGGTAAAAGATGCCCGGCTTACCGCGTTCATTGCTTCATCAGGCATTTTCCTCGGCATGCTGGGCCTATTGCTCAATCCGCAGTGGGCCGTCATCTGGCTGACACTGGCCGGACTGGGCGCAGGCGCATCACTGGTGCTCTGCCTCTCACTGTTTAATCTGCGAGCCACTCATCACCGTCAGGCGTCACAGCTGTCGGGCATGGCACAGTGTGTCGGGTATGCGCTGGCGGCACTCGGCCCTTTGTTCTTTGGCGTGCTCCATGAGCAGAGCGGTAACTGGACGCTGCCCTTCAGCGTGCTGGCAATGCTGAGCCTGTTACAGATGCTGCTGGCTCCGCTGGCAGCGCAGTCAAAACCCATTAGCTGAAAATGCGGCGGAGCCGTTAACAATAAATGACTCGCCGATCGCGGATGCTTAGCATCACGGGTCGGCGGGAATCGACGGGAGAATGTGCGTGTCTGAACTGAATAATGCTCTGCTGCAGGAGATCCTGGATCAGGTGCGTCCGCTGATCCATCAGGGAAAGGTGGCTGACTATATCCCTGCGCTGGCGGATGTGGCTGCCGATCATCTGGCAATAGCGGTTTGCCTGCGTGATGGCACCCTCTTTCAGGCGGGCGATGCTGAGATGCGCTTTTCGATTCAGTCGATCTCCAAGGCACTCTCTCTGACCGTAGCACTGACCCGCTATGAGGACAGCGAAATCTGGCAGCGGGTCGGCAAAGAGCCTTCTGGCCAGCCATTTAATTCATTGGTTCAGCTGGAGCTGGAACAGGGCAAGCCGCGTAATCCGTTTATTAATGCCGGTGCGCTGGTGATTTGCGATCTGCTGGAAACCCGACTGACCGCCCCGCGTCAGCGAATGCTGGAAATTGTGCGCCAGCTGAGTCAGCAGTCCGATATCAATTATGATCGCCACGTTGCCCGCTCTGAGTTCGAACACTCGGCCCGCAATGCAGCGATCGCCTGGCTGATGAAGTCGTTTGGTAATTTCGATAACGATGTCACCAGCGTGATGCAGACCTATTTCCACTACTGTTCGCTGTCGATGAACTGCATTGAGCTGGCCCGCACGTTTATCTATCTGGCGAATCAGGGCAAAACGCTGGATGGCAGCCAGATGATTACTCCACGTCAGGCGCGGCAGATTAACGCACTGATGATCACCAGCGGGATGTATGACGGCGCAGGCGAATTCGCGTGGCGGGTCGGGATGCCCGCAAAATCGGGCGTGGGTGGCGGGATTATTGCCATTATCCCAGGTGAGATGAGCATTGCCGTCTGGTCGCCTGGGCTGGATAGCGCGGGCAATTCTCTGGCTGGTACCGCAGTGCTGGAATTGCTGACCGAGAAGCTGGGGCGATCGATATTCTGAGTCTGAGCGCGCAAGTCACAGGCTCGCCGTGGTGAAATGCGACGGGGTTCCCTTGATTTCAGGAAGCTGATTTTGCATTTTCCGTGTAGTCCGCTGGCGATTTGAGTCGTCAGCGATAATCAGAACTCAAAAAACTAATTAGTGCGAAATCAGCGCCAGATCGTCTTCATTCAGACCAGTCATCTGCATAACGGTATTGCGATCCATTCCACTCTCTAGCATGGTTCGGGCAATTCTGAGGCTTGCTCCACGACTACCTTCTGTCCGTCCCTGTTCAATACCTTTTTCAAGCCCTATCTGCTCAAGCTGTTGTGCGATAGTCATAAGTGCGTTCTCGTGTTGGGGCACACGCTGTGCCAGCTCCCGTACAAAGGCTTTGGCGTCCGATGTTTCACCCGCCTGTAAAATGTAGTGTACCAGCGTTATCATCTGTGATGAAGAGTGATAGCCAGCCTGCAAAATGGTTACCAGCCTGTCCATCATTTCAGCCAGATCACGCTGCCGGATATGCTTCTGCAACAGGGTCAGAGCCGCCATGCTGCGATGTTGCATGATCTCATCGTCAGGAATCACCGTGACATCGACCAGCGGAAAACTACGGCTGTAAAGCCTGTCCGCCAGCGCCGGGTCGTCGAACTCATCCAGCCACCGGGTCGAATAGGGATAGGGAGTGCGTCTGCCAGTGTAAAACAGGACGGGAATCACCAGCGGCAACCGCTTATGGCCTGCTTCAAGATGGCGTTGCATGGCAGCCACTGCATAACGCATCAGCCGAAATGCCATATGTTTGTCTGGCACAGACTGATGCTCAATGAGTACATGGATATATCCATCGCCAGCGGTTGTTTTAAGACTGTAAAGCACGTCGCTGAAGTACTGCCGGAGGTCATCCTCGACAAACGACCCCGACTCCAGTTTCAGCGTGCTGAGATCACAGCATATGCGCAGCTCTGGCGGCAAATGCAGCTCCATGAAATCCCGGGCAATATCCGGCTGAGTCAGAAATTGCCGGAATGTGGCATCATGAGGCACAGGCGTGCTGTTCTTCTTTTTCACTGACCAGAATCCTTTCTGTTCCTGAAGCGCTTACATCGGCTGATTCAGCCAGTAAAAGGCGCTAATTCCTGTAGCGCACGAACGTTTAAAGTCCTGATGGAAATAACGAAATTAATACCCTGATGACTAAACCGCGTAAAACGCTTTTCCTGAAATCTACGAGGTTGCTCTGAATATCAACCCATGTTGGGCATTAAAAACTATTCCATCTGACTCAGCTCACCACATTAATTGGCTCGCCCTGAATAAAGGCCGCGATATTGGCCATCACGCCAGCCACCAGATTCTCCACGCCGCTGCGACTTGCCCAGGCGATGTGCGGCGTCAGCAGCAGAGTTGGCAGATCCGCCAGCAGCGGATTATCCGGAGCGGGCGGCTCGCTGCTCAGCACATCCAGCGCCGCACCACCAATCTGCCCCTGCTTTAACGCGGCAGCAAGATCGGCCTCGTTAATCAGTCCGCCACGAGCCGTGTTTATCAGCAGCGCCTGTGGCTTCATTTTATCCAGCGCCTCGCGATCAATCATCTGGCGGGTGCTGTCACTCAGCGGGCAGTGCAGCGAAATGATGTCGCTGGTCGCCAGCATCTGCTCAAAGCTGACATAACCGTCACGCACCCTTTCACTGCCTTTGCGCTCGGCGTACTGCACCTGCATTCCCAGCGCCTGGGCCAGCCTGCCGACCGCCTGGCCGATGTCGCCTTTGCCCGCGATGCCCAGCGTGGCCCCGCCAATATCCCCTATCGGCTGATGATGCACACAGAAGTGCTTAGCCTGGGGCCAGTCGATGCGGGTATTGCTGGCATAAGCCATCAGCTGACGGCGCAGGGCAAAAATTGCGGCTATCACCGCCTCTGAAACGCTCTGAGTTGAATAGCCTGGAACATTACTAACCACGATGCCGCGTGCGCGGCAGGCATCAAGATCGATACAGTCATAGCCCGTCGCTGCGACACAGATAAAACGCAGTTCAGGCAGTTGTTGCAGTGTGTCAGCCCGCAACGGCACCTTATTGGTAATAGCGACCGTTGCGCCCGCCAGCGAAGACACAATGTCATCAGCCTTGGTCTGCGCGCGAATCTCCCAGTCAGCCTGCTGTTGACCGGTCGGCAGGGGTACCGGCAGCGTGTCACCATCCAGCATTACAATTTTCATTTTTTATTCCTTCATTGGGTTTGGTTAAACCGCAGGCGAATGATTAATGTTATTTGTATGTGCACCGCGAGTAACAACTAAGTTAAATGATGCTGAAATTAAAGTGAAAATGTTCAAAGAGTGCGAATTTTTTCGGAACAGATGCCACTTTATTTAACCCTTTTATTCCCTTCGCGTTACACTGCCGCCCTGAATTCTGACCTCATACGACCGTTGAAATCATGCCGGGATCTTCACTCAGACAACGACTCACCGCCGGTATTGCGATACTGGCCGTGCTGCTGTTGTTTGTTGCACCGATGATCTCAAAGAATCTCGCTGAACATCATGCCAGGATGCAAGGCGCTTCGATCATGAGCGCAGAGATGCCGATGATGGATCATCACAGCGAGATGTCGATGGCGGATCACGGGATGATGATGGGACCGGGCTTTGCCTGTGGCTACTGCGATCTGCTGGTGCATGTTCCGCTGATGCTCTGGGTTTTTATCCCGTTTATCTGGTTGATGTGCCTGATCAGCCGCGCCCCGCCGCCAGCGGCTATCAATCCACCCCAATGGCAACGGCTGTTGCGTCTTCATCGACCGCGCGCGCCACCCTTTATCGCGTCACACTCACTGCTTACTAATCCGATTGCGTGACAACGTCACCTGATCGTCTTTGTCTTTTGAAAAGTGTGGAATGCTATGTCCTCTTCTCAGGAAATGTCCCCTGCACCGCGCGGCACGGTGTTTAATCTCTTTCGCCGCCTGCATTTTTATATCGGCCTGTTTATTGCGCCGTTTATTTTTGTCGCGGCACTCACCGGCACGCTCTACGTTCTGACGCCGCAACTGGAACAGGCTATCTACAATGATGCCCTGACCACCGATGCCCAGGGTGAGGCCCAACCGTTGTCCGCCCAGATTGCCGCTGCGCGAGCCCGTGCCGGTGAATCAGCACGCATTTACGCTGTGCGTCCGGCACCCGGCCGGCAGGATACGACCCGCGTGCAGTTTGCCGAGCCACAGCTTGGCCCATCGGAATCACGATCGCTGTTTATTGATCCCTACACCCTGCAGGTGAAAGGCGATATGACGGTGTATGGCACCAGCGGTGTGCTGCCGCTGCGCATGTGGCTGGATCAGCTGCATCGCGGCCTGTTGCTGGGTGATTTTGGCCGAAACTACAGTGAACTGGCAGCCTCCTGGCTGTGGGTCGCCGCGCTGGGTGGGATCGTCTTATGGTCTGGCACCCGGCCACCGCGCACCCGTAGTAAAGCACGGAGCGGCTTCGCGGCAACCCGTCACTGGCATGTCACGCTGGGGCTGCTGCTGACAATCGGACTGGTGTTCTTTTCAGTAACCGGACTGACCTGGTCACAGTGGGCGGGCAATAATATTGAAAAGATGCGCAGCGACTTTGGCTGGAAAACGCCGCAGGTTAATACCGCGCTAAACGGTAACGCGCCCGCTGAAGCCGCCGATCCCCATGCTGACCATCGCGGTGCGATGGAAGGGATGACGATGTCCGGAATGACCATGCCGGCCAAAACCGCTGCGCCTGTGATTCTCAATCAGCCGGATGCCAGCTGGGATCAGGCGCTGGCAGCGGCGCGTCAGGCCGGACTGCACGCAGCGAAACTGGAACTACGTCAGCCTAAGAACGCTGAACAGGCGTGGACGGTTTCGGAGATTGACCGCAGCTGGCCAAGCCAGGTCGATGCGGTTTCAATTAATCCGACTGATTTTAGCGTGGTCGACCGCGTTGAGTTTGCCAGCTTCCCGCTGGTGGCGAAACTGACCCGCTGGGGCGTGGATGCGCATATGGGCGTGCTGTTTGGCCTGCCTAATCAGCTGATTCTGGCGCTGTCTGGCTTTGGACTCTGCACAATGATTGTGCTGGGCTACCGCATGTGGTGGATTCGTCGCCCGGCTGTTCCGCAGCTCAACCCCTCGCAGACGCTGTTATCCGCCTGGCTGGCGCTGCCGCGCTATGCGCAGGGCACCAGCCTGATAGTGATGCTGGCACTGGGATATGCCCTGCCCGTTATGGGAATCAGCCTGCTGGTACTGGTGCTGCTGGATATTCAGCGCTGGCGCAGCGCACAGCGCGCCGCGGTCGTCCGCGTGGATGTCGCTCCGGACAAGCAGTCACCGCTGGCCATCGTCCAGTCGCGTTTTGCCGGGAAGCGCAAAGAGATGCGCTATTTTCTGCGCAGCGTGACGGTGCTGGCGCTGATTGTCATTACGGTGATGGCGAATGCGATGATTGGCGGAGTGATTGATCAGTATCAGATCCCCTTCAGTCACTGGTCGCTGACCATGTATATCACTCAGGCGATGATGATCCTGCTCTACTCCACGGTCTTTACCGGACTGTTGTCGATTCCACTCTGGTATTTCTTCCTCGGTGAGAGCGACGAACAGGGCAAGTAAGCTGGCAAGACACCCTAAACTCTGTTATTCAAAATAACTGACGAAGCCGGGCAAAACTCCCGGCTTCTCAATTTCCGCCTGAGGTCTATGATCGTTGTTATGAGTCACTTTATTTGAGAGCAAATCATGAACATTGTGCGAGCTAATCCTGAACAACTGTTTGAGTACGGTCCTTTTACCGTCCGTCGCCAGCGTCCTGGCGAGGCGTTAAGCCCGCTGATCAGTGTTGATCTGATGTCGCTAAAACTCGATGCCCGTATTCCGATGCAGCAGCATCAGGATGAAGAAGTTTTCACCTACCTGTGGCGTGGTTCTATGCAGCATCAGGACAGTAATGGCGAACGTACCCAGCTCTCTGCAAAACGCGTGATGGTGGTGAACGCGGGTGATGGCGTTCAATACGAAGAGTCGGTGCCGTTATATGAAGCGGAGCTGTTACAGGCGGTTATCCGGCCTGCACAGCAGGGCGGTGAAGCGATGACCCAGGTGCTGGAGCGCGATCAGGGCATTATGACCAATGGCTGGACCGAACTGGCCGGGCCGGAAGAGTCTGATGCGCCGCTGGAACTGCGCCAGGAAGTCTACATCTTCGACACACTGCTTGAGCGCAACCATACGCTGGACGTGCCGTCGATACCGGGCTTTGTCGCTTATCTTACCGTACTTGAAGGGATTATTCGCGTCGGCGATCAGCGACTGAGTCGCGGTGATGCCGTCAGCGGGCTGGATTCCAGCGTCGAGATCGTGGGCGATCGGGATGCCAATCTGGTCTGCTTCCTGATAAAGCCCGATAATTTTGCATAAAAAAGCGCGGGAACTTTCCCGCGCTCACGTCTTGTTTAACGCAGATTAAAGCGTGCTACGTTGCTGCATCGCCTGAACCCGTTTATAGGCATGATCGAACTGACGTACATCATCGCGAAGCCAGTGGCGTTGCGTCAGCGGTGCATCATCCAGCGCCTGCGGCAGCGGCACACCCGCCAGCGATCCCCGGCAGCAAAAGGCGCGCGCCAGCGTTGGGGTGGCAATGCCGATATAACGGGCAAATTCAGGTAATGTCATCAATGCTGTACTCATTTCCCACCTCCTGTAAACACATTCTCCCCTGCATTTTCAGGCCAAATCCTGAATGCTTTTATTGATCTGAAACATAGATGTGGTACTAATCTTCTGCCTGCTAATGAGAGCGTTCACCGCGTCTGACGCAAACCGAGAAAGAAGTGAGGAACCCGTGCGCCATTATGGATTGATGATTGCCCTGCTGTTTTCCGGCTTTGCCACCGCTCACACCCTGACCCCTGGTCAGCCTGTACCACCTGTCTTCGTTGCCGATAAAGGCGAAATGGTGCTGAATCAGGGCGACATAAATTATCAGCGCTGGAACAGTCAGACTCTGACCGGAAAAGTGCGTCTGGTGATTCATGTGGCGGGTCGTCTCTCAGCGAAGGATCAGAGTGCACGATTAATCGAAGCCATTCAGCAGGCCAGCCTGCCGCGTGACCGTTTTCAGACCACCACCATTGTGAATACTGACGATGCGCTGCCTGGCAGTGCCATTTTTGTGGTGCGCAGCATCGCTTCCAGTAAAAAAGCGGCACCGTGGCAGCAATTCATTATCGACAGCAGTGGCGTAACCGCGCACAGCTGGCATCTTAAGCCGGAAAGCGCGTCCGTGGTGGTGATTGATCCGGCAGGCATTGTGCGCTTTGCTAAAGATGGCGCATTATCTGCGGAGGATGTCGCCAGCGTGATGAAACAGCTGCGCGCATTACTGGGTTAATTCACGCATAATGCCCTTCCGGCTATCGCCGCAAAACGCGGAAGGCTGCTGAATTCTCCGACATTTTTATTATCGTGAACTACTCTTAGTTGTAATGGATTAACCCGCCGTTCTTTGAAAACCTGCCAACTATGCTATGGCAGTCGGGGACGATTATTGAAGATGGCATCGAATCATTCGACCTGCTGTGACTTCCTCTGTAGATAAGGACAGCCATGATGACGGTCTGTGCAGAACAACACGTCAATTTCATACACAGCGATGCAGCCAGCCTGTTGAACGACATTGAGCAACGGCTTGATCAGCTTTTACCGGTTGAAAGCGAACGTGACTTAGTGGGCGCTGCCATGCGCGACGGTGCGCTGGCACCAGGAAAGCGTATCCGTCCACTGCTGTTGTTGCTGGCAGCGCGCGATCTGGGCTGCAACGCCACGCCTGCCGGCCTGCTCGATCTCGCCTGCGCGGTAGAGATGGTGCATGCCGCATCACTGATTCTGGATGACATGCCCTGCATGGATGATGCGCAACTGCGTCGCGGACGTCCGACCATTCATTGCCAGTATGGTGAACATGTCGCGATTCTGGCCGCGGTGGCCCTGCTGAGTAAGGCATTCGGCGTGGTTGCTGCGGCAGAAGGCTTAACGGCAACCGCCAGAGCCGACGCTGTGGCAGAATTATCCCACGCAGTCGGCATGCAGGGGCTGGTACAGGGGCAGTTTAAGGATCTCTCCGAAGGTGACAAGCCACGCAGTGCTGACGCCATTCTGATGACCAATCACTATAAAACCAGCACCCTGTTCTGCGCCTCCATGCAGATGGCCTCTATCGTGGCTGAAGCCTCAGGTGAAGCCCGCGAACAGCTGCACCGTTTTTCGCTTAATCTTGGTCAGGCTTTCCAGCTACTGGACGATCTCACTGACGGCATGGCCGACACAGGTAAAGATGCCCATCAGGATGACGGGAAATCAACGCTGGTGAATCTGCTGGGACCACAGGCGGTTGAAACGCGACTGCGCGATCATCTGCGCTGCGCCAGCGAGCATCTGTTATCGGCCTGCCAGGACGGTTATGCCACACACCATTTTGTTCAGGCCTGGTTTGAGAAAAAACTCGCTGCCGTCAGTTAAGGATGCTGCATGAGCCACTTTGCGGTCATTGCACCGCCTTTCTATAGCCATGTGCAGGCGCTTCAGCATCTTAGCCAGGCCTTAATCGCACGCGGACACCAGATCACTTTCATCCAGCAGACGGACGTTGGCGCGCTACTCACCGATAGCCGGATCGGCTTTTTCCCGCTGGGTTTAGCCTCGCATCCGGCGGGCAGTCTGGCACACACCCTGCAACTGGCGGCGCATCCTCTCGGCCCCTCAATGCTGAAACTGATCAATGAGATGGCCCGCAGCACCGATATGCTCTGTCGTGAACTGCCCGTGGTGCTGAGCACCCTGGCGATTGATGGCGTGATCGTCGATCAGATGGAGCCTGCCGGTGCACTGGCGGCAGAAGCGCTGAACCTGCCTTATGTTTCGGTTGCCTGTGCGCTGCCACTTAACCGTGAAGCGGATTTCCCGCTGGCCGTGATGCCGTTTGACTATGCCAGGACCGATCAGGCACGGGAACGCTATCGCACCAGTGAAAAAATCTATGACTGGCTGATGCGACGTCACGATCGGGTGATCGCCCGCAACGCTCATGCGATGGGATTAGCGCCACGGGAAAAACTGCATCACTGTTTTTCACCGCTGGCGCAGATCAGCCAGCTGATTCCGGAACTGGATTTTCCCCGCCAGGCGTTGCCCGATCATTTCCATTCGGTTGGCCCGCTGCGTACCACTGAACCGGCATCCGCCGCATCTCAGCCTCGCTACTTCCCGCATGGCGACAGACCGCGCATTTTTGCTTCCCTCGGCACGCTGCAGGGACATCGCTACGGCCTGTTTAAAACCATCGTCCGCGCCTGCCAGGAGCTCGATGCTCATTTATTGCTGGCGCACTGCGGTCGGTTGTCACCTTTCCAGGCGGAGAAACTGGCGCAGGCCAGCCATGTTCAGGTGGTCGATTTTGCCGACCAGGCGGCTGCACTGGCGCAGGCCGATCTTGCCATTACGCACGGCGGCATGAATACGGTGCTGGATGGGATTAACCATCTGACGCCGCTGCTGACGATCCCGCTGGCCTTTGATCAGCCGGGTGTGGCTGCCAGAGTGGTCTGGCACGGTATCGGACGTCGCGCCTCACGCTTTACCACCAGCCACTCCATGGCGCGTCAGCTCCAGACCTTACTGGCTGATGAAAGCTACGTTCAGCAGATGAAAACGCTGCGTAACGCACTTCGTCAGGCGGGCGGAACCACCCTGGCGGCGGACATTGTCGAACAGGCGATGCTGACCCGCCAGCCGGTCCTCACCAGGAGAGACTATGCCGCGGTATGATCTGATTCTGGTGGGCGCGGGACTGGCCAACGGGCTGATCGCCCTGCGCCTGAGACAGCAGCGGCCCTCCCTGCGCATTCTGCTGATTGACGCCGAACGTGAACCGGGTGCCAATCATACCTGGTCGTTTCATGCGGAAGATCTCACCGAAACGCAGCATCGCTGGATCGCTCCGCTGGTAGTACATCACTGGCATGGCTATGAGGTCCGCTTTCCCCAACGCAGTCGTAGTCTGAACAGTGGCTATTTTTGCGTGACTGCGGAGCGCTTCGCGCAGGTCATCCGCGACAGGTTTGCGCCGGATCTGCTGCTGAATACCCGGGTTGCGGGCATCGCTTCACGCACGGTTACGCTGGACGATGGCCGGGTGCTGGAGAGTGACGCAGTGATTGATGGCCGTGGCTACCAGCCCGATGCCGCGCTGTGCATGGGCTTCCAGTCGTTTGTCGGACAGGAGTGGCAGCTCAGCGAGCCACATGGCCTGACCGCGCCGATCATCATGGATGCCACGGTAGATCAGCAGGCAGGCTATCGCTTTGTCTACAGCCTGCCCTTTTCTGCAGACACCTTGCTGATTGAAGATACCCACTACATTGATAACGCCACGCTGGAAGGCGATCGCGCCCGTCAGAATATCCGCGACTATGCCGCGCAGCAGGGGTGGCAATTAGACCGCCTGCTACGCGAAGAGCAAGGCGCGTTACCCATTACGCTGACTGGCGACGTGGCCGCCTTCTGGCAGAACCGCGATTTGCCCTGCAGCGGTTTGCGTGCCGGGTTATTCCATCCCACTACCGGCTATTCTCTGCCGCTGGCGGTTGCTCTGGCTGACCGGCTGGCGCAGATGCAGACGTTTACCTCTGAGACCCTGCACGCCACCATTCAGCAATTCGCCAGTCAGGCCTGGCAGCAACAGCGCTTCTTCCGCATGCTGAACCGTATGCTGTTTCTGGCGGGTCCGGCTGACCAGCGCTGGCAGGTTATGCAACGTTTTTACGGCCTTCCCGAAGGTCTGATCGCCCGTTTTTATGCGGGAAAACTCACTTTGCCTGATCGGCTGCGCATCTTAAGCGGCAAGCCCCCGGTCCCCGTTCTGGCGGCGTTACAGGCTATTATGACTCCTCACCGTCAACAGGCGATGCAATGAATAGAACTACAGTAATTGGCGCAGGCTTTGGTGGTCTGGCCCTGGCCATTCGCCTTCAGGCGTCAGGCGTTCCCACCCGACTGCTGGAGCAGCGTGACAAGCCGGGCGGCCGGGCTTATGTCTATCAGGATCAGGGCTTCACGTTTGATGCCGGCCCCACGGTAATCACCGATCCCAGCGCTATTGAAGAGCTGTTCACCCTCGCGGGTAAAAAGCTCTCTGACTATGTCGAGCTGATGCCGGTGAAGCCGTTTTATCGCCTCTGCTGGGAGTCCGGCAAGGTGTTCAGTTATGACAACGATCAGCCCGCGCTGGAAGCGCAGATTGCCGCGTTTAATCCGCGTGACGTTGAAGGATATCGTCGCTTTCTGGCCTATTCCCGAGCGGTGTTTGCTGAAGGCTATCTGAAGCTTGGCACCGTGCCGTTTCTGTCATTCCGCGACATGCTGCGGGCCGCGCCTCAGCTGGCAAAACTTCAGGCATGGCGCAGCGTTTACAGCAAAGTGGCGAGCTACATTGAAGATGAGCATCTGCGTCAGGCCTTCTCTTTCCACTCACTGCTGGTGGGCGGGAATCCGTTTGCCACTTCCTCAATCTATACCCTGATTCATGCGCTGGAACGTGAATGGGGCGTCTGGTTCCCGCGCGGTGGCACGGGCGCGCTGGTGCAGGGCATGGTGAAACTGTTTGAAGATCTGGGCGGCGAAGTGGAGCTCAATGCCAGCGTTGCCCGGCTGGAGACCCAGGAAAACAGGATTACCGCGGTGCACCTGAAAGATGGCCGGGTCTTCCCAACCCGCGCGGTTGCCTCCAACGCAGATGTGGTTCACACCTACCGCGAACTGCTGAGCCAGCATCCCGCTTCGCAGGCGCAGGGACGATCACTGCAAAACAAACGCATGAGCAACTCACTGTTTGTGATCTATTTTGGCCTGAATCATCATCACGATCAGC
Source organism: Pantoea sp. ABR1s (assembly GCF_057812235.1). Classification (NCBI taxonomy): domain Bacteria; kingdom Pseudomonadati; phylum Pseudomonadota; class Gammaproteobacteria; order Enterobacterales; family Erwiniaceae; genus Pantoea; species Pantoea sp. ABR1s. Next base: position 386,372 of record NZ_JBSZSY010000004.1, read on the forward strand.
TGGCGCACCACACGGTCTGCTTTGGTCCGCGCTATCGTGAGTTGATTGATGAAATCTTTAACAAAGATGGCCTGGCAGAGGACTTCTCGCTCTATCTGCATGCGCCCTGCGTGACCGATCCCTCACTGGCACCGGAGGGCTGCGGCAGCTACTACGTGCTGGCGCCAGTACCGCACCTCGGCACCGCCGATATCGACTGGGCCGTTGAAGGTCCGCGCCTGTGCGATCGCATTTTCGACTATCTGGAACAGCATTACATGCCGGGCCTGCGTAGCCAGTTGGTCACGCATCGCATCTTCACGCCGTTTGATTTCCGCGATGAGCTGAATGCGTATCAGGGCTCGGCCTTCTCGGTGGAGCCGATCCTGACGCAAAGCGCCTGGTTCCGGCCTCACAACCGCGATAAAAATATTAATAATCTCTATCTGGTCGGTGCTGGTACCCATCCTGGCGCGGGTATTCCAGGGGTGATTGGCTCGGCCAAGGCTACCGCAGGATTGATGCTGGAGGATCTGGCTTGAATAGTCCGTCACTGCTTGATCATGCCGTAGACACCATGGAGGTGGGATCGAAAAGCTTTGCCACCGCGTCAAAACTGTTTGATGCCAAAACCCGACGCAGCGTGCTGATGCTCTACGCCTGGTGCCGTCACTGTGATGATGTGATTGACGATCAGGTCCTGGGATTCAGCAACGATACGCCATCGCTGCAATCCGCCGAACAGCGCCTGGCGCAGCTGGAGATGAAAACGCGTCAGGCCTATGCCGGGTCCCAGATGCATGAGCCCGCCTTTGCGGCCTTTCAGGAGGTGGCAATGGCGCACGATATTCTGCCTGCTTACGCTTTTGATCATCTGGCGGGATTTGCGATGGACGTGCATGAGACACGCTATCAGACGCTGGATGATACGCTGCGTTACTGTTACCACGTTGCGGGAGTGGTTGGCCTGATGATGGCGCAGATTATGGGCGTACGCGACAACGCCACGCTGGATCGCGCCTGCGATCTCGGTCTGGCGTTTCAGCTGACCAATATTGCGCGCGATATCGTTGAAGATGCTGAAGCGGGACGCTGCTATCTGCCCGCTGCGTGGCTGGCTGAAGAGGGGCTGACCCGAGAGAATCTGGCCGAACCGCAAAATCGCCAGGCACTCAGCCGCGTCGCCCGTCGGCTGGTGGAAACAGCGGAGCCCTATTATCGATCGGCGTCGGCTGGCCTGCCGGGTTTACCGCTGCGTTCAGCGTGGGCGATTGCTACCGCGCAGCAGGTCTATCGTAAAATCGGTATGAAGGTGGTTCAGGCGGGTTCACAGGCGTGGGAGCAACGCCAGTCCACCAGCACGCCAGAGAAACTGGCACTGCTGGTGGCGGCATCGGGTCAGGCGGTTACTTCCCGGGTGGCGCGTCACGCTCCACGCTCCGCTGATCTCTGGCAGCGCCCCGTTTAACGCCATGACGTTCTCGCAGCGTCGCCTGCAGTTTTGACAGCGGCGGCGCGTAAAGAAAGCCAAACGAGACACAGCCCTCTTTGCCTCGTACCGCATGATGCATGCGGTGCGCCATATAAAGCCTGCGTAAATAACCCCGGCGCGGAACATAGCGGAATGGCCAGCGCTGATGCACCAGGCCGTCATGCACAATAAAATAGAGCAGGCCGTAGAGCGTCATACCCGCGCCGATCCACTGCAAGGGCCAGACACCCGTTCTGCCCAGATAAATGAGCAAAATCGACAGAGCGGCAAATACTACGGCATAGAGGTCGTTAACCTCAAACCAGCCTTTATGCGGTTCATGATGTGACAGATGCCAGCCCCAACCCCAGCCATGCATAATGTATCTGTGCGCCAGTGCAGCCGTTATCTCCATTCCGATAACAGTGACCAGAACAATCAGGGCATTCCAAATCCACAACATAGTTTCTCCCGAACATGCATCCTGCAAAGTGGCGCAGAGGTTCAATTTTAACAGAGATTGGGGAAAACAGTGTTCAGGAGAAAAATAAGGGAACACGCTGTTGAAGCTTGAGTGAGGACCATCCTGATATTTGTGTAGGACGCAGCCTTTAAAGCAGATCGTGATTCAGCGGGGTACGAAAAGCGTGGCGTGCCGCGGTCATTAACTGACTGGCTGTGACGGTCGTGGGTAATCGCATCAGAATTTTGCTGGCCTGCCAGTAACAGAGCAGCATGACCTCATCCTCCTCTTTTTCAGCCAGTTCATGCAGGCGGGCGCGCAGTGATAACACATCAATGGTCTGCTGCTCGTCAAGCATGTCAGAGATCGTCTGATTGATGACGTGATGGAGAGTTTTCCAGGTGAGATCGGTATGCAAAATTAACCTCTTCTAACGCTTATCAGCTCCGGGCAAACAAACAGCAGTGAAACAGCTTAAATGGCTGCATCCTGCAAAAGATTGCACACTGCTGACAACTATAGCTGTTCGTGGGCGGCTACGCCGTGCCAGCAGTTGAAAATGCCAAAGTTGGCAATTCTAACGACTAATGGACCTGCCTGTCGCGTATTACACGCGACTCATCAGCTGATTGCTGTTTTTTGTAACAATTGCAGCTGATTCTTAACTGGCTGATGTCAGAGGGATTTGCCAGGGTAAACAGGTTTCCCGTCTCGTTAATGTTCAAGGAGTTGTCGATGAGTCAGCACGCTGATGTACTGGTATGGGGCCACGGCCCTGAGATATTTGAAGTCTTTCTGGAACCCACCTGTCCTTTTTCGGTGCGCGCCTTCAATAAATTCGACGCGTTACTGGCGCACGCGGGTGAAGAGAACATCACCCTGAAGATCCGTCTGCAATCACAGCCGTGGCACCTCTATTCCGGGCTGATAGTGCGCTATATCCTTGCCGCCGCCTGCGAAAGTAAAGAGGCCGCGAAAAAGGTGATGCAGGCGGTGGCCGATCATCGTGAAGAGTTTGAGTTCACCGATCACTGTACCGGTCCGAACCGCGATGCCACGCCGAATCAGATCCTCGCCCGCCTTAAAGATTACAGCGGCGTGAATGCCAGCGCCGCGTTTGATCAGCCCGACCTGCAGAACGCCATTAAATGGCACTGCAAGTATGCCCGTCAGAACGGCATTCACGTTTCACCAACCTTTATGGTTAACGGTCTGGTACAGCCCGAAATCAGCAGCGGTGACGATATAGCGCACTGGGCAAGCTTTCTGATTCGTTAATCTTAGTGCGCGGCTGTGCCTGGCCGCGCCAGACTGAGTCTCTCCTTTGCGACCCCACTCACGCGCAAACTCAATATCCTGATAATTAAGCCTGTTTTCCCATGTGGAGGCCGGTTAAGCTGTACCGCTATCAGCAGCAGACGGTGGGAATAAAGCCGCTACTGTTGTTCATTTTAACGGCACCGCTGGCCTGCATGGCGATAACCTGACGTTACGCCGGGCCAGCACGCCTAATTCATTGAGGATTTGCTGATGACGATGACGCTGCAACAACTGCAGGACAAATATCCGGGTGCCTTCACAGATGCATTTGGTGACTCCCCGGAATTAGCCAGCGAGCTCGCAACGCTGATTATTGCCGGTAAGAAAGTGGCCACCTGCGGGTCGTTGCGGAGCTGGCAGGATCAGGAAGCATTGCCTCAACCGGGCGGTTACAGCATTGTTCTCAACGGCGAACAGCAGCCCGTCTGCGTGATCCGCACTACCGGCTTGTTCCTGACGCGCTTTGATCGCGTCACGCCAGAGATGGCGATGCTGGAGGGTGAAGGCGATCTGAGCCTCGACCACTGGCGTCAGGAACATCAGCGCTACTTCGAGCGCGCTGGCTATTTTCACAGCGAAATGGAGCTGATCTTCGAGACGTTCCAGCTGGTCGAGGTAGTCTAAACCGGCACGTTACAGCGTGTTTGCCGCCATCAGCGCAAGCCGCGCAATCCCCCGCGCGGCAAGGTTATCAGCCGCCTGGGCTGCGCGCATGCCACTGGCACACACCAGTACCACACGCTGATTGACCGGCGGTTGCCAGGCCGCTATCTGCTGCGGCAGAATTCGCACCACCCGCTCGGCCACACTGACCGGTGCCTCTTCCAGGCTGCGCAACTCCACTATGCAATCATCCTCCATCAGCATGGCCCGATCGATAAAGGGCGTGCCGGGCGCGTCAGGTTCAGGTGCGTCATCAAAACGAAACTGCCTGATATGCCAGTCAACAAAGTCACAGTGGATCATGCAGCCGAGCGGTGATGGCGTCAGTTTTAACAATACGCTCAGCGCCATCTGTGCCTGCATTGCGCCCAGCGTCGCTACCGCCGGTCCCATTACGCCTGCCGTATTGCAGTTACCCGAGGCCGTGGGCAGCTGCGGGAACAGCGCGCGATAGCCAGGCGCACCGCCACAGAATCCGCCAACATAGCCTTTGCGTCCCAGCACCGAAGCGCAGATCAGCGGCAGGCCTGCCGGATAACAGACATCGGAGAGCTGATAAGTAATAGCGAAGTTATCCGCCGCATCCACCACCAGATCGATTCCCTCCAGCGCCTGCGGCAGTTGACTGGCGCTTAGCGCGTGTGGATGCGCCTCAACGCGACAGTCAGGATTGCGCTGCGCCAGCGCACGCTGAGCGCAGATTGCTTTGGACTGACCAACATCGGCGACGCCAAACAGCGTCTGCCGGTGGAGGTTGTGCAGTTCAACCCGATCGCCATCGTAAAGACGGATAAATCCCACACCCGCGCCTGCCAGTAACGGCAGCAGCGTTGCACTAAGCCCGCCCGCCCCCACCACCAGCACCCTTGCCCTGCTCAGCCGCTGCTGCCCCGCTTCACCAATCTCAGGCAACATCGTCTGTCGCTGATAACGCTCCATCGCTGCTCCTTAACTGAATTGTGCCAGACCAAAAATAGGCGTAGAAGCAGACGCCATGTCGCGCTGCTCCATCAATCCCGCCTGAAACGCCTCGTGTCCGCCGTGGATTGCAGCAGCAAAGGCTCCCGCCATACGCACCGGATCGCGCGCTTTTGCCACCGCCGTGTTGAGCAGCACGCCATCGAAACCCATCTCCATTGCCTGAGCCGCCTGGCCAGGCGCGCCAATGCCCGCATCAATAATCAGCGGCACATCTTTAAACCACGCACGCATAGCGCGCAGTCCCTCGATATTACGCAGCCCCTGGCCGGAGCCGATCGGCGCGCCCCAGGGCATCAGCACTTCACAGCCCGCTTCCAGCAATTTTTCGCCGACAATCAGATCTTCCGTAGTGTAGGGAAACACCTGGAACCCGTCAGCGCAGAGAATCCGCGCGGCTTCAACCAGCGCAAAAGGATCGGGCTGCAGCGTGTCGGCATGGCCAATCACCTCCAGCTTGATCCACGGTGTGTCGAACAGTTCACGCGCCATCTGCGCCGTCGTCACCGCCTCTTTCACCGTGTGGCAGCCTGCCGTATTCGGCAGAATACGTTTGTTGAGCTGTTGCAGCAGCGTGCGGAAAGCGCCGCCTTCACTGCCTTCCCGTCGCAGGCTGACGGTAATAATCTCCGCGCCTGACGCGTTGATCGCCTGATGCAGAATGTCCGGTGACGGATAACCGGCCGTGCCGAGCAGAAATCGGGATTGCGGAGTAAATTGATAGAACATGGTTAACCTCCCTGCATCGGTGACAGGATTTCGAGCTGGTTGCCCGCCTCAAGTTGCTGGCCGGCATAGCGGCTACGCGGTACAAACTCCCCGTTCAGCGCGGTGGCGACGGTCCGCGGATCGATCTCCTGCTCCGCCATAAGCTCCGCCAGCGTCGTTGCGCTGGTTTCAATCGTGCGTCCATTCAGTTCAACGCGCATGAGTCATCTCCTGAGTCAGTTGCAGCATAAGTTTTTCAGCCATGATCGGGGCCAGCAAAAAGCCGTGGCGGTAGAGGCCGTTAAGTGAGAAACGCCCATTTTCGTAGCGGACTTCCGGCAGGTTCTGCCGGTAAGCAGGACGCAGACCGGTGCCGCTCTCCACGATCCGCGCTTCGGCCAGTGCCGGATGCAGGCTGTAAGCGGCGCTGAGCAATTCCATCATCGCCCGGGCGCTGATCGGGCTGCTGTCGTGGCTTTCCACCATAGTGGCACCCAGCATGAAGTGGCCTCCGGCACGCGGCACCAGATAGCAGGGAAAGCGCGGGTGCAGCAGCCGGACAGGACGGGAGAGTTGTACGTCGGATGTGTGCAGGATCACCATTTCGCCCCGCACGGCGCGCAGGGCTGGCTGCCGATCGGAGGCGTGGATGCCACGGCAGTCGATGATTTTGCCGCCGGGTTTACCGCTGTGAAAGAGGACGCCAGCCTGTTGCAGTTTTTCGCGCAGTTGCTGCAAGGCGCGGCGCGGTTCGAGATGCGCCTCTGCGGCGAAAAACAGGCCGCGGGCAAAGCGGTTTTCCAGTGCGGGTTCAATGTCACCGGGAGAGACCCACTGATGCTGCTGCGTCATGCTGGCGAAGCGCGTCAGTTCGCGGCTGTCACGCGGCGGAGCAACCACCAGCGTGCCCTGCTGTTCCACGCCATCAACGCGTTTCGCCCACCAGCTGGCCGCGTGCTGGCCCCATTCGATCACCTGTGGCGGTGCGCTTTCTGCTTCACACCAGGGCGCGAGCATGCCGCCCGCCCAGTGCGAGGCCGCACGGCAGTCAGGCTGAGTAATAACTTCGACCGTTTCTCCCCGCTCCAGCAGCAGCGTGGCGACACAAAGCCCGGCAACGCCGCTGCCGAGCACCGACCAGCGGCTCATGGTATCCACCGGACAGGAAAAGAAAGATTCAGGATGAGATTTTTCAATTTGGCCTCGTTATCAGTTAACGAAGACCCGTGATACAGAGGGAAAAGGCAGGAACGTTGCGAATGCGCCCCTGCGGCAAGTATCTGATGAGATACCCGTCTTCCTACGCCAGTATCAACTGGGTCAGGTTCTAAGGGTCGCTAAGCCGCGCGGTGCGCTATTAGCCTCTCAGTCTCTCTGGCGAGACTCCCCTGACGGGTTTAGTTGTAAGTTAAGCAGACAGCTTCGTCAAGCAGACTGCATGGAACCGGGTCAGAAAATCGGACTTAACCGGCAGAACCGAAATGCCAGTCAGTTGCGGTTGCCAGCGTCACAAAGGGGCCCGCCAGCGTCTGGTTGTGATGCGCAATAATCTTCTCCGCAGAGAGGTGGGGATTATCGACGGTGGTGTGCGCATCGGAAATCAGTACGACGTTAAAACCCAGCTCCGGGGCTGCCCGACAGGTAGTATCAACGCAGAACTCCGTTTTCATCCCCGCAATCACCAGTTGCTTAATGCCCTTTTGCTTCAGCTGAAGCTGCAGGCCAGTATCCCTGAAACAGCTGGGATATCTTTTGGTGAAGACGACATCACTCTGCGGGTTAGCCTGCAATTCCGGGATCAGGCGCGTCAGCGGGCTTTGCTCGTTAAAAGGGGAATCATCCGGGCCGATATGTCGTGCGAAAAAGAGGGGGACGGCAGAAGCCCGGGCTTTAGTAATCAGAAGTGAGATGTTCGACAAGATCGAATTTGCGGCGAAGGGAGCCTCGGGACCATTAAAAAGGCCCTGCTGCATGTCGATAATTAAAAGTGCACTTACAGATGTAACCATGACGTGTCTCCATTCAGTTTTAAGAACGGAGAACAGCTCCCCGTCCGGTTCGGCGGGGAGTGAGAATCAGTTGTGTCAGGTGCCTGTCACAGAGTCGCTCACGCCGCCGCCAGAGGCGGTGGTGGTGACGGTTGTGAAAGACAGAACTGACATAAACATTTTCTGACCCTGAGTTAATGCGTTCGGTGAAGTCACCCTCAGAAGGATGGCGCTGACATCTACATTACCCTGTACGCCGTCGCTTTTAAAGCGCCTGCAGCGATTGGGTTACCGCATCGGTTATTTCACGAATGCGCGGTTCGGCGCGGCGATAGTAAGTCCATTTCCCGACTTTGCTGGCTTCAACCAGCCCCGCATTGTGAAGTGCTTTCAGGCATAACGAGGTGGCGGGCTGTGATAAGCCCGCCTTGTCCTGTATGAGGCTGGCACAGACGCCATACTGATCGAAGGGATAGAGCTGGGTATAGCCCGCAAACGCTTCGTCAGGATTTTTAAGCCACTTCAGCACTGCCACTCTGGTCGGGTTGGACAGTAACTTCAGGGCATTTTCGGGGGACATGCCGCCTCACAGAATATCAGGATGGATAAAATGGATAGTCAGTATAGCCTTTCTCAGTGCCGCCATACAGGGAGGCGTGATCGACCTCATTCAGCGGATATCCTGATTTAATCCGCGCGGGCAGATCGGGATTAGCGATAAATGAGCGGCCAAAACCAAACAGGTCGCCCCAGCCTTTTTCCAGCACATGCTGCGCTTTATCAGCCGTGTAGCGACCCGAATAGATGATCGGAGAGCGGAATGTTTTCCGCAGTGTGATCCGGAAGCTCTCTGGCATCTCCGGGCTGTTGTCCCAGTCGGCTTCAGCAATGGAGAGATAGCCAACTTCCAGCTCGTTCAGCAGTGCTGCTGCGCGGATGTAGGTCGCGTGTGGATCACTTTCAACCAGGCCGAGATAGACGCGCTCTTCGTCGGTACTGGTAAACAGAGGCGCAAATCTGACGCCAACGCGGTGGCTGCCAAATACCGAGCTGACCGCCTCAACGACTTCTCGCAGGAAGCGCAGACGATTCTCAGCAGAGCCGCCATATTCATCCGTACGGAAGTTGGTGTGCTCAGAAATAAACTGGTTAATCAGATACCCGTTGGCGGAATGGAGTTCCACACCGTCGAAACCGGCCGCTTTGGCATTCTCCGCCGCGCGTCGGTAAAGCTCTACGATCTCTTTAACTTCCGATGTAGTCAGTGCGCGTGGCTCGCTGGGTGCGGTCAATATGCCGGCGCCAGGCCCGGTTTCAATAAATACCCGGACGTTATCGGCTGCGATGGCTGAAGGGGCAACGGGTGCCTGCTTGCCCGGCTGCAGTTCATTATGCGACACGCGGCCAACATGCCAGAGCTGGCAGAAAATCGTGGCCCCTTGCTGATGTACTGCCTCTGTAACCTTTTTCCAGCCGGCGATCTGCGCTTCGCTGTGGATCCCCGGCGTCCATGCATAGCCCTGCCCGCGAGGCTCAATCTGGGTGCCTTCGGTGATCATCAGTCCCGCGCTGGAACGCTGGCGGTAGTACTCCACCATCATCTCGCCGGGAATGTTGCCCGGTTGTTCACTACGGCAGCGCGTCAGCGGCGGCAGTACAATGCGGTTACGAAGCTGAAGGTCGCCCAGACTCAAGGGGGTAAAAAGTGACGGCATGACAAAAAATCCTCTGATGTGTGAAGAGGCGACATTATATTTACACATTTAAATTTGTAAATGTGTAATCTGTGCTTTTTGTCCAGGGCGGTATCGGTGGTTTCTGGCAGAGGGTCACTATCTGGGTGGAGTGCTGACAGCGCGTGGGATTAACAATCTCTCAGCGCAGCGCCTGACTGCGTAAAGTCAGGAGGTGATCCTGCAGACGCCGCTTTCAGGCAAATTGCTTCGCCGGGACGGAGGTGCTGCCTGCAGGATCATAAGAACATTAAGAAGCGTATTTTTCAGTGAACGCCTGCCACTGCTGACGATAAACCTCCAGTTGACTGAGTGCGCCATCAATGGAGGGCTGTGCTTTGTTGTCAGGATTCGGCGTGGCACGAATCAAATCGGCAAAGGTGCTGAAGACAGAGTCCATATCACGGCCCGATTTCATGGCTTCCATCATCCCGGCCAGCTCCACCTGTGGCCGTGCGGTTGCGCTCTTAACCTGGCTGAGATAGTCACGTGCGCTCTCCTGCATGTCGCGTGTTCCATGACGTATGGCTAACGCCAGCGTATCCTGTGCTCCCAGCAACGTCTGACGTTCACGAATGGCGACTTTGACGCTTATCATCTCATCAGCAATCTCATTCGCCTGCTTCTGGTTATCGCCGGAGACATATTTTTCTATCAGTTTATGGAGCTTAGACTGCGTCAGGGTCAGCGCCATGGCTTCCGAGGTATCCGAATTATCATACTGATTACGGCCCACCTGGCCTTCAGCCAGCACCTCATGGAGTGCAGCGGCAAACTCATCCATAGCGGTCTGCGTATTAGCAGCCGTCATACTCAGAAGCGGAGTAAATGTTCTGGCGTCCCAGCTGGTGTAGGGATCGTTGAATAACGCATATCCGAGGTTAACGGACGGTCCCTGACCGGATGACTTTGTCTTTGCCAGTTCCTCTGAATTTTTCGCCTGCTGCTCTGCCGTAATGGGCTCAGCGATAGCCTGCACCAGGCGCGCTCTTGCCTCGGGTGAGATCACCACCACACTGGCAGGTAATTCTTTTCCGGTAATAGTTTCTTTAGTCGTGTTCTCAGATCTGTTTGTTACGGTGAGCGTGGCTAAATATCCTCTTGCCACCTCTGTTGTCACGCCATTGATTAACCCCATAATGCCCTCTACGGTTTGATTGGTTGAACAATTTATCGGCAAAATGTAACCAATCTTTACCGAAATATTGTTGCTGCGTAGATTAAGACGGCTCACGGCAAGTCTGGCTATCATCGCCGCTGCGGCCTGACTTTGATCCAGAAAAGGTTCAGAATCCCCAGGCTGACCAGCCAACGGCTCCCGGCAGCGTTTAAGACTTTGCGGGGTGCACAGGAAAGTTTCAGAGCAGTACGCATTTATCCATTTTCAGACAGGGTTAATTCAGAGGAAACGTTGTGAATAGTGCACTTCCATTAGACGCGCTTGGGCCACGCATTTGTATTATGGGTCCATCGAACAGCGGAAAATCGACCTTAGCTGAGGCCATTGCTCGCAAAACAGATCTACCAGCAGTTCATCTGGATCAGCTTCACCATATTCCGGACAGTCAATGGGTGCCCAGAGCACCGGCAGAATTTCTTCGTTTGCATGCTGAGGCGGTGAGTCAGGAAAGATGGGTGATGGAGGGTAATTACACCAAATGCATTGAAGAACGATTCGCGCGTGCCACAGGCTTAATTCTGCTGGATGTAAAAGTGACAGTGGCACTTCTGCGCTACATTCGCAGATGTTATTCATCCACGCCGCGTATTGGCGGCCTGGGGATGGGCAGAGAGCCGATGAGCCTGGAGATGCTGAAATATATTATCCGTACTGCCCCGCAAAATCGAAAGCACCATAAAAAGCTTTACGACCAGGTCAGACTGCCAAAACTTCTGCTTCCTTCTCCCCGCGATGTTAAAGCCTGTTCTGACTACTGGGGATTAAAGCTAACGAATAATGATCGATGAACACAGGCTGCAGGAATAACGTCTGTTTTCCGTTAATGGGGTCGTTCTGACTCAGTGACTTTTTGAATAACAAAGAAGCACCACTGCCATCAATCAAAAAGCATTAAGCTCGTCAGAAGAGAGTCCAGCGATTCTACCGGCCCGGCATGATTTGTCTCGGAACGAATTGTGTCCCAGGGCATGGCGTCATCAGTACAATAATCACCTGTGCACTGCATATCGGCAGGCTCACTGAGTAAACCAACCGGAAGCCAGATATAAGGTCTGCCAAGCAACCGGTTAGGCACTGTGGAGCCACAGCTGGCGCAAAAATCGTTGCGATAACCGGTGAGTTTGCGCCATGACGCGATCTGGCTCTCACCGGAAACCCAGCTGAAGTCACTCTCTTTTACGATCGTTGCCAGGTTATAGCCGGTTCCGCTCTGTTTTCTGCACAAAGAACAGTGACAACGGTAATAGCGCGTGGGGGTTACTGATATTTCGAAAGCAACGGTTTCACACAGACATGCGCCTTTCATTTCATCATCCTGTTCACTCAGATTCCTGGTTTGTCTGACTACTTGCCTGATCATAGTGGTGTTTAAGTAAGGGGCTGCAGTAGCGCTACCGGAATCCTGTCATTTTAATGCCGCTCCGGCTCATTGCATGATCTTTTGCGGATTTGAGCCAGAAGCGGATACCCCCTCGTACACCTTCATCAGTATTAACTGCGGCTGAATACCAGTTTCAGCCCTGCCAGCGCAAAGCAGCAGGCTAATAGCGCATCGAGTCCGCGACGAATGCGACGGTAAAATGCGCTCATCACAGCGGTTGAGAACAGCAGAGCATAGCCGCCGAACACAACCACGCAAATCACCGCACAGCCGCAGATGATTATCGGCAGCGTGGCGGCGATCACATCCGGCTTCAGTGCAAACGACATAATGGCCACCCAGGTAAGAATCGCTTTGGGGTTGCCGATATGCATCAGTATCCCCTGACGAAACAGTCTGCCATACGCGACCCGCTCATCGCTGGCTTTAAAATCGCTGGCCTCAGTGCGGCGTAACGCAGATTTGCCGGCTTTAAACGCCAGCCATAACAGATATAACCCTCCGCCAATTTTTAACACGATCAGCAACTGAGCGAAGGTGGCCAGCACAGTCAGCACACCGCAGGCGGCCAGCAGCGCCCAGAGCATCGAACCACTCACGACACCCGCAGCCAGCGCCAGTGCGGCACCTCTGCCCTTTTTCATTGCCGTTCCCATTATCGCCATATTACTTGGCCCGGGACTGGCTGTAGCTACAAAGTAGGTGGTGAAGATCAGGATTAATTCGTGCGAAAGCGCCATGATGTCCTCTGCGATGGGTTGTTATTTATCTGTTATATCGGCTGACGTGCAAATTTGCTATCTCCTGGTTCGCTGCGGCTTCGTTTCTCGCTTTAAACGATCTGCAGCAATCAAACATTTTCCAGACATAGCTTTCTTCTGCGGGGATCGGCATCCTGCCGGAAGCATCATCAAAGGATTCACTTTAAGGGACAACTCAGGGTCGTTTACGGTCATCCAGACGCAACTGCAAAAATGTCAAATCCAGCCAGCGTCCAAACTTAGTTCCAACCTCCGTCATTCTGCCAGACTCAATAAATCCCAGTTTTTTATGCAGGGCAATGGATGCCGCATTTTCCGATTCAATCGCCGCCACCATAACGTGCTTCCCGGCTTCGTGAGCAAGCTGGATAAGCCCCTGCATCAGGGCGCCACCCGCCCCTTTACCTCGTGCATCTTTATGAACATAAACCGAATGCTCAACCGTATGACGATATCCGTCCCAGGGACGCCAGTCACCATAAGAGGCATATCCCAGCACGGTATCATCTTTGTCTGTCGCCACAATCACAGGAAAACCGGCCTGCTGGCGGCTGTTTATCCACGCGATGCGGTTAGCCACATCAATACGATTTTCATTCCAGATCGCGGTGGTGTTAAGCACCGCGTCGTTATAAATCTCTGCGATGATTTCAGCATCGCTTTCTACAGCCGCACGGATAATCATGGTGGACACCCCTTTGCTCACTCACTAAAGTAGATGAATTGTTCACTATGATAGTTATCCATTATGTTAGATAAAAAGTCCAGCAAAGAAGACAGCCTGAATGTCCGCATCGGTCAGAAGGTAAAAGAGGAAAGGGAAAAACGCGGCTGGTCACTTACCGAGCTGGCTGATAACTCAGGCGTTTCACGGGCGATGATCCATAAGATTGAGCGTGGGGAGAGCAGCCCGACGGCGGTTCTGTTAGCGCGCCTCTCAGGCTCGTTTGATATGACCATCTCTCAGCTGCTTGCTCAGACTGAAGTGCAAACCGGGACGCTGGTAAGGCATGAAAATCAGCCGGTGTGGCAGGATCCGGAAACCGGCTATCTGCGTCGCCACGTTTCACCGGGCGAGATGCCGGTCGATCTGGTCAGTGTCGAACTGCCGGCAAATACCGCTGTGCCGATGCCGGCAATCTCCTATGTTTCAAGACGCCAGCTGATATGGGTAATTGAAGGGACGCTGACTTTTGAAGCAGGTTCCAGCACCTATGAGATGGCTGCTGGCGACTGTCTGGAACTGGGCGATCCAGCTGATTGCGTGTTCAGAAATAAAACGACTCAGGGCTGTCGATATGCCGTTATCGTACTCCGGCCTGCCTGAGCAGGCAGACGGCATAAATCCCTGAGTAAATCGGCCATTAGCAGAGGGATGATTGTTACTCAGTCCGGCTATTGATCGCCTTTCAGGAATCAAATCGTCAGCCGGACTGAATCTGCTTAGGGAAAAATTATCTCCCCAGAATCTCTCTGCGGACAATCTCAGCGCCAGCACTTAACGCATGCAGTTTGCCATTAGCAACCTGACGCGGCAGTGGAATCATGCCGCAGTTGGTTGAAGGATAGAGATTTTCAGCATCCACAAACTGCAGCGCTTTGCGCAGCGTATTCGCCACTTCTTCAGGTGTCTCGATGGTATGGGTTGCCACATCGATGGCACCGACCATCACCTTCTTACCGCGAATCAGCTCGATCAGATCCATTGGAACCCGCGAGTTCTGACACTCCAGTGAGACAATATCGATAGCTGAACGCTGTAATTTAGGGAAGACCTCTTCGTACTGACGCCACTCTGTACCCAGAGTTTTCTTCCAGTCTGTATTCGCTTTAATGCCGTAGCCGTAGCAGATATGAACCGCGGTTTCACACTTCAGACCTTCGATGGCGCGCTCTAACGCGGCGATGCCCCAGTCGTTCACCTCATCGAAAAAGACGTTAAACGCAGGCTCATCAAACTGAATAATATCCACGCCAGCGGCTTCTAATTCTTTGGCTTCCTGATTCAGAATCTTTGCGAATTCCCAGGCCAGCTTTTCTCGACTTTTATAGTGATTGTCATAAAGGGTATCGATCATCGTCATCGGACCCGGCAACGCCCACTTAATAGGACGATCGGTCAGCTTACGCAGGATTTTCGCATCTTCAACAAACACGGGCTTCTGACGTGAGACTTCACCCACCACGGTCGGGACGCTCGCATCATAGCGATTACGGATTCGAACCACTTCACGCTTTTCAAAATCCATACCGCTGAGGTGTTCAATAAACGTCGTCACGAAGTGCTGACGGGTCTGCTCGCCATCACTGACGATATCAATACCGGCCCGAACCTGATCGTCCAGACACAGACGCAACGCATCTCTTTTGCCGTCGACTAACTCTTCATCCTGCAGTTTCCAGGGTGACCAGAGCACCTCTGGCTGCGCAATCCAGGAGGGTTTAGGCAAGCTGCCAGCAGTAGATGTCGGTAATAAGGTTTTCATAGCAGGTGACCTTTTATATTTAATTAATCAAAGAACGGATTCAGCAGACCATTGCGCGAGAAGTGTCTGATTCGGCTTAATGAAATGCGCCTCAGTAAACTTACCCTGTTCGACGGCCAGACGGCTGCGTTCTTCGCGATCGTAAACAATCCGGGTTAACGAATAATCCTGATGCTGCAGCGTGGGTTGATAGTACTGTCCCGCAGCAGAATTCGCGTTGTAAATTTCAGGGCGATAGATCTTCTGGAAAGTTTCCATGGTGCTGATGGTGCTGATCAGCTCGAGATTGGTGTAATCGCTGAGCAGGTCACCGTGGAAATAGAAAGCCAGCGGCGCAACACTGCCCTGCGGCATGAAGAAACGCACTTTCAGACCCATTTTTCCGAAATAGAAATCAGTCAGGGAAGGTTCATCCTGCTGATATTCAATGCCCAATACCGGATGCTGATTACCGGTGCGCACGTAGGTGTTTTTGCTCGATACACTCAGGCAGATAACCGGCGATTTACTGAAGTTCTCTTTATAGACCGCTGAGTTCACGAAACTTTTGAAAATATTGCCATGCAGCTGACCAAAATCATCTGGCAGGCTGAATTCAGTCTGACCTTTGTTATGCTCTGACAGAACAACGCTGAAATCATAATCACGCACATAGGAAGAGAAGTTATTGCCGACAATCCCCTCGGTGCGCTGACCGGTTTTATGATCCACGATATGCGTTTTTAAAATCTCAATCGCCGGGAACGTTTCGTCGCTACTTCCGGGACGAAGATTCAGCTCAGCAGAAATAATCTCAAGTTCAACTGAGTAGCGGTCGCCCTTTGGATTGTCCCAGTGCGCCAGAGAGTTGAAACGATTGTCGATCATCACCAGAGCGTTGTTCAGGTTTTCCTGACGTTTTTCGCCGCGCGCTAAATTAGCGAAGTTAGTCGTCGCCCGCGTATTTTTCGAAGGATTATAGTTTTCGTCGAAACGAATGCGCTTGAGGGTAAAGGCTAAGTTGTTCATCGCTATCGGGTATCCTGGTCGCTGATATGCGTTGTTGCTTTTAAGGGTTATCCAGCGTGGCTATCCCTTTACAACTATTCATATGACTCAAAGTTATTAACAATTCTTACTTTATGCCTCAACACCCGGTTGAAAAAAAGTGATTAAATTTCAACGAACATGAAGGAAATTCATGTTGGGGCAGTAAAGCTGGGAAATTTTCATGAGGCTGCGAGTCTTTTAACACCTGATGTAAAATCCGGGTGTAAAAAGCCTCGCACAAAGAGGGCTTAGCAAGAGATGTCAGAGGTGGCGTGATCTTTCGCCTCCACTTATGGCGCGGAGGCTTTCATGATCCCATAATCAGGCACGCCAGCGTGCTGTTAGTCATTTAGCGGAAATCAATCGGTTCCCACCCGCAGAGCGTTAAAACGCAGCATAGTTGGGGCAACTAATACCTTCCGGTCGCAGCAAAGCAAGACGACTAAATTTTATAAACGTTATCACACATCACTTTATGTGCACCTGATTTTACCGAAAGCCTGCAGGCCGCCTCTTTCATCAGTTTTCCCATCTTACTGTCGCGCATCGATTGCGTCAGGCGTGAAGCCGGACCGGTTAATGCCAGCGCCGCGAGCAGTTTGTTACCTTCACCAAACACCGGTACGGAGAATGCCGCGATATGTGGATCGCGAATACCTGACGTGAACAACGGGAGTTCAGGTACAGAGTCAAACAGAGGTTCATTCAGCCCCCAGTAACGAAGCACCTGCCCGATGGCAGAATTATCCAGCGGCAGATAAGTGCCGGGCAGACGTGTTTCACGCAGTCCTTCAGAGGGCTCTGCTCTGAAAAGACAGAGTCGTTGACCGTTTTCAATTACATACCATGTGGCGCTTTCGCCTGTCGCAGTCGCCAGTGCGTGAAGTTCAGGCTGAACGATACTGGCCAGATGAAAGGACTGTTCATAGAGCTTGCCCAGATAAAGCAGTCTTGGCCCCAGGGTATAAACGCCATTGTCGCGACGAATGACATAGTTCATGCGCTCAAGTGAGTTCATCAGACGATAAACTGTCGTTTTATGGTACCCCGAAAGCTGCGCCAGCGCGGTCAGCGTCAGTGATTCCTCACCAGGCCTGAAACAATCCAGCAGCGCCAGCGCTTTTTCTACGGCAATTACGCCTTCATTCCCCATCGGTACGTCCTCCTGTTTGCGACGGCAGGCAGTTTACCGCGCAATTTGTGATTTACATCGTATTTACATCACAAATGAATGCTTAACACTGGTGCGAACTCAATTAACATCGATATAGTAGTTTTATATTGTACAACTTAGTTGTGCCTGGTAAAACAAAGAGGATTAATCTATGCCCCATGCAGAGAATACCTTCATCAATCGCGACATTATCCGTATCGCACCAGAGCGCGTAAAACAGGCTGCTCAGTTTCAGGCGGCAATCCTTGCTGATGTTGCCGGACGACGCGGAACGCTGCACGGTCGCGTAAAACCTGTGTCCCCCACAATGAAAGTCGCCGGACCGGCTATCACTGTCGAGGTGAGACCGGGCGACAACCTGGCAATCCACGCCGCGCTGGCGATTGCCCAGCCGGGCGATGTCATTGTGGTCGATGGCAAAGGCGATATCAGCTGTGCATTAATCGGTGAGATAATGTCCACCCAGGCAGAAGCCTCCGGCATCGCCGGAATTATTATTGATGGTGCGGTGCGTGACGCCGATGCACTCAGCGCAAACGGCTTTCCGGTTTTCTCTGCGGGCCTGAATCCCTGCGGTCCGACCAAGTCCATTGCGGGACGCGTCAACTACCCGGTTTCTGTGGCGGGCGCAGCCATTCAGCCAGGCGATCTCGTCATCGGGGATATTGATGGCGTGGTGGTTCTGCCGCGTGAAGACGTTCCTGCGTTGCTCGAACTGGCCCAGAAAAAACTCGATGTCGAAACCAGCCGTATCGCAGCCATTCGTGATGGCGACCTTCGTGCGCCGTGGTTAGAGAAAGCCCTGCAAACCGCTGGCATGCTGGTCGATGGGGAGTCGCTCTGATGACAACCTCTTCTCCCGTGATCCTGGTGACGGGTAATGACCTGGCACCGCAGGCAGTAAGCCTGCTTAGTGACTTCAGCATTGTTTATGCCGGCAAACAGCCCAGCGAAGATAGCCTGTTCCAGCTCTGTCAGCAGCATAACCCTGTGGCGATTATCGTCCGATACGGAAAAATCAACGCCCGCATTATGGATGCCGCGCCTGACCTGCGGGTTATTTCCAAACACGGCAGCGGCATTGACGTTATCGACCATAAGGCGGCGGCTGAACGTCATATCAGTGTTCAGTCAGCCCCGGGGGCCAACGCAGCGGCCGTGGCCGAGCATACCTGGGCGTTAATTTTAGCCTGTGCAAAATCGGTGATACCGCTTGATCAGCGCATGCGCCAGGGACACTGGGACAAATCGACCCATAAGTCGGTGGAGCTGGAGGGCAGAACGCTGGGTCTGGTAGGGCTTGGTGCCATAGGCGGTCGTGTTGCCCGCATTGGCCGTGCTTTTGGCATGAAGGTGCTCGCTTATGATCCTTTTGCCCGAACCTTTCCCGATGAGTGTGAATCGTCCTCACTTGACGACCTGCTGCAACAGGCAGATGTCATTTCGCTGCACTGCCCGTTAACCGAACAGACGCAACAGATGATTAACGCTGAGAAACTGGCTCTGTTTAAAAAAGGCGCCATCCTGGTGAACACGGCACGCGGTGGTCTCATTGATGAAGAAGCGCTGTTAGCGGCGCTGGATAATGGCACTGTCGACTGGGCCGCACTGGACAGTTTTGCCACAGAACCCCTGACTGCGCCGCATATCTGGCAGAGTGTTAAGAATGTGATTCTGTCGCCACACATCGGCGGCGTCAGCGATAACTCCTACGTGAAGATGGGCACCGTCGCGGCCAGTAACATATTAAACGTGCTGGCAGAATCGCTGAAAAACGAAAGTCCGGTAGCCTGAACCGCCCTCTCCAGCCGATCAGACAGATAACAGCACTGCCTGGTCGGCTGATTAATAGGTTTAATCTGCTGCAATAGAGCGTAATGCTTAGCTGTCAGGTTTTACGACACGAATCTTATTCTGTTCTATGCCGTCCTGGCTTACTTGCCTTCGCCCACATAAATGGGTTTATTACCCTTCAATCGTTAACGACTCTTCCCGCGTATTGAATGAGGTGGCTGCCTGCAGCGGTTTCTTTGAAGTGTTCATTGTAGGTCATGTGTTATGAAGGATATGTCCGCTATGAGCGAGGAGCGGATGACTAGTTTGCAGCAAGACGGGAGCAGGATTTATTGGGGTTATATCCACTGTTTTTTTGGATTATAACGCGATATTCGATGAGTTCAGCAAATGTCCTTCCGTTGATGTTTAAGTATAATGATAATGTTTATCAACAAAAGGATATTGTTATGTATGGGTTTATGATGATTGTGGCTGTTCTTGTACTCAATGCATGTACTACTTATTCACCTGTTAAAGTTGAACAACCCAAGCCCCTTCGACAAGATCGACCCGTTTACCCATACTATGCGGCTAAGAACCGGATAGAAGGTATGGTTAAGTTTAACTTTGACGTTGATGCAGAAGGCAGGGTAAGTCAGATGAGAATTATCGAGTCTACACCAGACCACTTGTTCGATGATGCTGTAATAACAGCCGTTTCAAAATGGCGTTTTGAAAAGGGCAAACCTGCCAGGAATCTTCCCATGACTGTAAAATTAAAAGTGCAAAAATAGATTTGATTTTAAGGCTGCATAAATGAAAATTAATGACTGTAATTCAGGAGGTTATTATGGCTGAATGTTCTTCTTCTAAATATTAATATAAATTATTATCCGATGTCCGCTTCTGGCACAAAGCGGACATCTGCATCAGATAAAGTCCGATATGTGCGAAAAGCGAAAACACAAGATACGGATTTATCCAGATCAAATCCTGATAGTATCGCGAACCGTATCAAACGTTTTTCCCGGGCAGATGTAGTATTTTCTAATCACGGCTCTGTACTCCTGAGCCGGAATGACGTCGCCAGAGCACTACGGAAATCGCCGTAATGAACAGTGTCAGGAAAGCTGAAATAAGCAGCGTACCGCCTACGCCGTCCCGTTCCAGCAGCATGGCATAAGCAGAAGGGGCAAGTGCCGCGAGAAAAAATCCTGGTGATAACAGCATGCCTGTTTTGCGGGCGTAATGTTGCGGATCAAACAGCACGAGAGGAAGTAAGGCCTTCACGACCGTGCACAGTCCGTTCACGGCTCCATAACCCAGGACGAAGAGGGCTGTAGCCACAGGCGTAACGTACCCCGCAAGGCCGGTCATAAAACAGAGTAGCAGCAGGATACCGGTAATAAGGTTCAGGCCTAGTGCGGAGATTCGTGCGCCAGAGGCCACGTCCAGCAGGCGGGCACTCACCTGTCCCACGCCCCAAAGCATGCCGGCCAGGGCAGGCATGCTATAAGCGGCCAGTATCTGGGGGAAATGCGTAGACACGCCGGTGGAGACAAAGCTGAGCAGCGCTATCAGGGCGGCATACCACAGGCCGCTGATAAATCCTTTTCGTTCCTCTGCGGTCCCTGCCGCCGGAAGCTCAGATCGACCAGCAGCGGGAGGTTTTACCCGACGGCCTGCCGGAACGGCGGTCAGAAAAAGCAGGCCCACCAGACCCGCACACCCGTAAACGAGTAAGGCATGCCGCCAGTCGGTAATGTGCAGCAGGGCCGCGCCAGCAGTCCAGAACACAGCTGACGCGAGGCCGCCCAGCAGTGTAACCAGAGAAACTGCTCTTCGGGCCCCGGCACCTGCGGTTTCCACAAGCAGGGCAAACGCAGCGTCATACAAGGCAAGGCGCATGCCGACACCCGTCAGGACCCAAACCGCAATCCATGCCACCGTGGAATGGGTAATCGCCATCAGAAAACACCCAATGGTTATGGCGAAGGTTCCCGCCATCATCATCATGCGTCCTCCGGTCCGGGCCATGACGGAACCGGTCAGCGGTGAAACCAGCCCCATAACCAGCATGGCAACGGTCAGACCAGAGAATGTCACCAGGGGGAGACCAGCCCGTCTCCGCCATGATGGCGGCTCCGAAAACGCCCGGCATGTAGAACGTAATACCCCAGTTAATAAGCTGTGTCATACCGATACAGAAAATGCTGCGGCCTGTCAGATGTCCGGCTGTCAAACTATGCTCTCCGCAAGCGTGGAGTCGCCCTGTCCAAGCGTGCGCTGCAAAATGACCGTATCGAGCCAGCGCCCGTGCTTGAATCCTACCGAACTGAGTGTGCTAGTGATGCTGAAGCCTGCGGCGCGGTGCAGGGCAAGGGAGGCAGTATTTTCGCTATTACCTACCACGGCCACGAGCTGGCGAAAGCCACGGGCTTCTGCCCAGGCTATCGCACGGGATAACAGCATTTTGCCGTAGCCCCGCCCCTGACAAGTGGCGTCAATATAGACTGAGTCTTCCAGGGTAAACCGGTAGGCGCGCCGTTCCCTGTAAAATGACAGGTAGCAGTATCCCCGGACTTGCCCATCATCAACCGCCACAAACCAGGGCAGTCCTGCTGAACGCACCTTTTTCAGGCGGGCTGCCATTTCAGGTACATCTGGCGGTTCGGTTTCAAAAGTGGCGGTGCCATGTAATACGTGATAAGCATAAATCTGCTGGATAGCAGTAATATGTCTTTCATCTGCTTCAGTTATTTCCATCGGTATTGCTCTTTATCCGGTCAGAAACAAAGATTAACCCGGGTAAATAATTTCAGACAGGCCGCGGGACTTATCAGCGGTATAAGGAAAACTTTGGCATGGCAAACCTGAACCTTGATCACCTTGCTACTTTCAGGATGGTCATCAGCCGGGGCAGCTTCTCCGGAGCGGCAGAAGCTCTCGGACTATCACAGCCTGCTGTCAGCCTGCAGATAAGACAGCTGGAGCAGGCGCTCCATGTCCGGCTTATTGAGAGAACCAGCCGGGGGATAAGGCCCACTCCTGCCGGGCTGACTTTTTCTGAGCACTGTATGAAAATTGATTCAGTGGTAAATACGGCCATTGAATCGGTGTCTCTGCATTCAGACGACATAACCGGCACCGTTACCCTTGGCACTGGTGCAACAGCCTGTATTCATCTTCTGCCTCCCTTACTGCAACAGCTGCGACAGGCACATCCCCTGCTGAAAGTGGACGTACGCACGGGCAATACTTCCGATATTGTTCGGAGCGTAGGGGAGAATCGTATAGACATTGGACTTGTAACGCTTCCAGTAACCGGCAAATGCCTGAGCGTAAGCCCGCTGGGTACTGATGAGTTTGTTGTTATCATGGAAAAGGATGCATCAGAGCAGAGTGCGAACCCGCTGTCTCCCGACGCCCTTTTGTCACTGCCGCTGATTATCTTTGAACCCGGAAGCGGGACACGCGCCCTAATCGACGAATGGTTCCGGTATGCCGGGCATACTGCCAGCCCTGTGATGGAACTTGGCAGTATTGAAGCAATCAAAAGAATGGTACGTTCCGGTCTGGGCTACAGCATCGTTCCCCTTATGTCCGTTGCTGGTATGGAAGAAAGTCAGGGTCTCAGCCTTTACTCTGTGACGCCCTCGCTTCACCGGACTCTGGGGACAGTAATGCGGGAGGATCGGATTGTCAGCAGGGGCATAAGTGAAGTGCTGAAAAGACTAAACGCCAGTTTTGCAAAAGATGAAAGCAGATAAATATCACTCAATATATTTATCTGACAGATCCGGTCTGCTCAGCTCCGAAAAATATCCTTGCTGCTTAAGCCTCTGATGTCCGCTTCTGGCACTAAGCAGACGTTGTGCAGGCCCATGTCCGCTATGAGCGTGAAGCGGACATAGTTACAAGCATTCTGTTAAAATTAACAGGAAGCAGGTTAATGCGCGGCTTCAATTATGCTTAATTATCTAATAAAGGCTTACGTATTTACTCATCAGGTTCCGGCTTCAGCCGGTCGGGAGGTATTTTACACAGTAACTGAGCTATCATGCCGATAATTGATTGGGGCGGGAAACTCTCCCATTGCCCAATATCAGGTTTTGCGTAAATGATATCGCCTTCGGCATAAGGTTTAGTAAACAGAGTCCATCCCATGACGGAACGTTGATTTTTATCACAATTAATAATATTGATTGTTCGTGAGCTGTTTGCGTAAACGGGAGGATGAGAACTAATACGTTTCGTTTCTTTATAATTATTGATCATATAAAATTTGCGCAAATGATTGTTTCCTTGATATATTGAAACCATCCGCAGGTCCGCATAGGAAATGGCATGATCATCTGTCAATACTTTAATCAAGCCTGCAGGTTTTTTTGCGGATGTATCAGGTGATGATGTATTTTTCAAAGCACATCCTGATAGTAAAAAAAACATAAGACATAGTAGAGTTTTCATATTAATTTTTCACCTTCAAATCAGGTCTAAACTCTGCAAGCATATCAGGCGTGACATAACCTTGAATTGAGCAAAGTAATAACGAACCATTCTTATCTTTGCTCAGAATCAAAAGCTTCTCAGTACTTTCTTTGGCGGGTGCAATACCACTTACAGCTTGATTATTGATTTTCCAGTTGCTGTCAGGCCCTTCTTTTATCATTGCCTGAGAAATAGAGTCATCGCCTGTTTTTACCCACTTCAGATGGTTAAGTGCGTTCATCACTTCTTGAGGCGAATTTTGCAATATCATGCCCCAGTAATAAAATTTCCCGTCATTAATCACGTCGAGATCGCTGGTTTGAAGATAATAGCCTGAAATCGTCAGATTTAGTTCTTTCAAAGGCTGGGCGAACCATATTCTGCCATTACCATCGGCTGGCCCTTTGAACCATGCTAGATGATGCTCGCCTATAGCGAGAGGAACCAAACCTTTAAATTTACTTTTCTGATGATAGATTTCTTGGAAAAAACTCGCGTCGCAACGTGAAAGGCTTTTCGTTAATGTGCTGGCCTGAACAGAAGATACTGCGCATCCCATACCAAGTATCATGGCGGTTATGTATACAATTTTACGCACGTTATATCCTTATTTAGAAAAAACATTTTTTATTATCGGCACGAGTTGATGAAACTTTACAGTTTTCAATTAAATGTCTTTCATGTTGATTTTGTTAGTGCAATAACAGTAAGTCTGGATCGTCATTGTCAGACTGTGACCTGCTCCCGGTAAATTAACTTACCATGATCCAAGCAACGTCCGCCCTTGGCACATAGCGGACTGTGTATAGGCCAATGTCCGCTATGAGCGAATAGCGGAAGTTTGAAATGGCTCTCACCTCTGATGAAGGTATTACTTAAAATTGCGGTGTTAATCAATGTGGCGCAAGTCATATAACTGGAATGCTTCGCGGTGTCGCGCTAGCACGTTTTATCGCCGTCAGCCCAGCGCTTGATATCAATTATCTTTGGTGACCGGATTCCCGTGCTCAAGACGTTCTTGGTTGTATAAAGGGAGACCTGTGCGTTGTCACCATGCCGACTTTCGATCTCAATTAGCGTGTTATTTATCAACAATCCCTGTGAAAGGAACTTTTGATTAATCTCCCCTGCTTTGCGTTCACCATCAAATTCGCTCAGTACGATGACCGGATTTCCTGAATATGCCTCATATTCGAGGCACTGTCTTGCCATGTACCTTAGGGTTCGATAAGTATCAGATGAGCCTGCCTTGCTCACGAAACTGCCGTCAAAAGAGGATTGGCTGCTTTTTAGTTCACTGACCGTAATAGCGCACCCGCTTAGTGAGAGCGAAATTAACAGGCTTGCAAGAACAACGTATTTCACATTTAACTCCATCATTCAGGTAACGGCCATTCGCCGGGGCGGATCAACGTTGTCCTTGCTTTCAGGCGGACTTGTGATTTGGGAAATCAACCGAAACCATCAGCCCACCTTCTGCCGACGTACTGAGGCTTACGCTGCTGTTGTGTTGCTGCGCAACGGCTTTAACGATGGCAAGCCCCAGCCCACTCCCGCTTTGCAGCTGGTTAGGATCACGAAAAAATCTGTCAAACACGCGCTCCCTCAATTCAACGGGAATGCCAGGCCCTGCATCTGAAACACGTAACTGCGTGGATTGATTTAAGGATCGTAATTCCACCTCAATCCTCCCGCCCCAGGGGCTATACTTCACGGCATTTTCAATTACGTTATCGATAAGCGACATCAACCGTTCCCTGACGCCAGTCACCCAGATTTCCTCTTCGGCGTAAAATTCAAGTTCAATCCTGCGTTCCGCCGCGAGCGGTGCCAGCCCGGCCATGCGTTCCTGTATGAGCGTTGTCAGCGGCAAAGGCTCCATAACCATGTCAATGCGCGCTTCGCTGTGCATCAGCAGCAGCAACTGATTGACCAGACGAGCCGCACGGCTGTTGCTGCGAACAATGCCCGCAAGCAACTCTTTTTGGCTGTCACTGCTCACATAAGATTCCAGCGCCTCAACATTGATTCGCATCGCCGCCAGGGGGGTACGCAACTCGTGAGCGGCATCGGCAATGAAAACGCGTTCCCGTTCAGTACTTTCCCGCACCCTGGCAAGAAATCCATTAACCGCGTCAACCATCTGGCGAAGCTCCCTGTGCTTTGGCACTGCTTTTAAGGGCGAGAGATCGTCCGGCGTGCGCAAGGACACTTCATTTACCACTTTATTCCATGGGCGCATTGCAATGCGGATCGACAGCCATGCAGGGAACAAAAGAAAAGGAATGCATACCAGCAGCGGCATCACGTAGTAGCCACGCGAGTTCAGATAGATAAAGAAATTCCAGCCTCCAGCAGGGGTGATAAGCGTGACCTCTGTGTCGGCGTTCCCGGACTTTAAGGTACGGCTGTTCCAGGCGCGACCATCACTCTCCACGCGCTCAATTTTTCCATAACGGCTATTTATCACTCCGACTGGCGCACCATCAGAGGCATAAATTATCTCTTTATTCTCGCGTACGATAAGGCTGATTGAGAGTGCTGGATCTTCACCGCCGCCATAATTTTCCCGTACTGCCTTACTTAATGCAGCCAGCACATGCGTTCGCTCCTGCGGGCGATCGTCCATACTCTTAACCACCGTAAAAATGGTTTCGTACGTCTTACTGCCCGTTAATATCGGCGGACTACGTAAGTCTTCCCACAAAACGTAAGTCAGAAAAAGACACCAGAGCAGAGTGAGCAATAGCATCTGCGCTACCATAATTCGCCGTACGAACGTTGGGGTTCTCAGATGGCGCCAGACATTTCGCATCAACCTGCTCCCTTCTGAATGGGTACGGTATCAATGACATACCCAACGCCCCTCACCGTTCGTACATAGCCTTCGCCGATTTTGCGACGCAAATTCCCCATATGCACATCAAGCGCATTACTCATATTTTCTTTTGCGCCGAAGATCCTTTCTTCCAGAAAACTGCGAGTAAGCACGCGGTCAGTGCGTAACATCAACGTTTCAAGCAGCGCGTATTCACTTGCCGTCAACTCAATATGCCGTGCATTCACGGTCACGCGTCGTGTGGGCACAAAAAGTGATAATCCCCGAAGTTCTATCGCCTCGTTCTGAAAACCATAACTGCGGCGCGCAAGCGCTCTCACCCTCGCCAGCAACTCGGCGAGAACAAACGGTTTGACGAGATAGTCGTCTGCACCCGCGTCCAGCCCGGAAAGGCGATCGTGCAGTGTGCCTCGCGCCGTCAGGATGATCACGGGAATGCCCTTGTGCTGCTGACGCAGGCCCCCCATCAGACTCATGCCATCGCCGTCGGGTAATCCGAGGTCGAGCAACACAAGTTCAGGCACGCAGACATCAAGCTGATGCAGCGCATCCTCTTTGCGGCGAACCCATATAACATCAAATCCTTGATCTGCAAGGGCAATACGTATGCCGTTACCGAGATCCAGGTCGTCTTCAATCAGGAGTATTTTCACAATGGTTACGGTATCAGCAGTGAATGAAGAACGTCTGAAGAAAAAAACGGTATCAGGAAATCTATCAGCTTTGCAGCATCTGTGGTTGCTTCACCCTTTCTTCATTTTTGGCTCATGAGAACTTTAGCGGGCGCATTCAAAATGAACGTTCTGGCGTTTACAACCCGCTTGCATCGTAATCATTTGAATGCATAAGGACTTCTTTAATGAGAAATAACACACTGCGTCATAAGTTCCCCCTTTCACTCACGGGGTACAGCCTGAAAAAAATGTTGTCGGGCGCAGTCCTGGCGTTACTGACCACCCCGATACTGGCGGCAGCACAGAATCAGGGCAACGCGTTGACGGTGGGAGGCGGCGCGAACGTGACGCCACGTTATTCTGGTTCGGACAAAAGCCGCGTCACGACTTCCCTGGTGCTTGATTACACCATGGAAAATGGTTTCTTCGTCAGCTCCACGCGGGGCATCGGTTATGGCAATAACATCGGCAAATTCGATTACAACGCTGCGGTGAGCTATCGCGCAGGCCGTAAGGATCGTGACGTGGACAGTGACTCCCTAAGCGATGGCAGCGACTATTTGCGAGGTATGGGGGATGTCAAAGGCTCGGCTCTCGGTGTATTTGGCTTGGGATACGGGGTGACCGACTGGCTTATTTTGCAATTGCAGGCTGAAGTGCCATTTTCTGAGCAAAACAATGGCACGGCATTGCATTTTGGCATTAATAGCCCGCTCTATACCTCACCGAATAATACAGTAACGCTGGCGCTGACCGGCAGCTGGGGGACGGACAAATACATGCAGACTTACTACGGAGTCAGTGCATCTCAATCGGCTGCATCAAGGTTTATCCGATATGATGCCGGATCGGGAATTTATGCCTGGTCGATGAATCTTGACTGGACACACAAGTTCAATGAGGACTGGAGCGTGATTGCCGCAGCAGGCGTTACGCAGTTAACGGGAGATGCGCGCAATAGCCCGATTGTGCAACGAGAAATATCACCCACAGGAAGCCTGCTGGTGACATACCACTTCTGATCGTTATTCAATGTGTGTTTCCCGCCAGCTTATGGCTCTTCTCTGCCAATAAACACGCTTTCTAATCCACCCTCTTTTCAGCTAACGGGGCAGTACGCAACAGATTGCAAAACCTAAAGCTTCAGCCCCGAACATGTATAACATCTGTTCACCTCCGCTGGCGCAACAGCAAAAGCGCGCGCGCCGAAGAACATGCCTACCTTGCTGGTGTTGCGGAATTCGCCAGCAATGCATCGGCGATATCCAGTATGGACCGCAGCGATCGATATGCCGGAGATAATAGTGACATCCCTCGGCGGCATTTGAATACTCTGCAATCCGGCGATGGCGTCGCCATGAGTCCCTGACAGCATGGCGGCAATCCCTATTCCCCGATGGCACATCTGCGCCTGAACGTCCCGACAGGTGCTGGTGAACATGCACCGCGATTGAGGGAATCTATCGGGCAACCAGGCGACGTAAAAAAAGCGGGATGTACCGTATTAATAAGAATAAGCCCAGTGTCGTACCTACAATGAAGCGAGCATGCGATAGAGCGAGTTGCCTGCCTCCGCCACGGTGATGGATTAAGACTCGGAGTAAAGACGGTCACAAGGATAATGCCGACTACTTACTTTTTGAGAACAGTCTCGGACATAAGCTTAACTATACCCACTCAGAAAATGATATGGCTGTAGATTGCTCCCTGCATATGAGTACATCTTGATGTCAGTAATGTCAGCTTATGGCACACAGCGGACTTTTACTGCAGGCTTAGGTCCGTTATGAGCGAAAAGCGGACGTCACGGAGCTATTAGAATACCGAGCGACGATTATATAAATGTTGTGCTTTTTACTCCCATCCCAATTCTTTGTAAGTCTTACTATCCTGTGCAGGAAAATCAGTTTGATATTCTCCCCAGTTACGGAACGCGTAATATTCTTTCATCGCTTCAAAGTGGGAATCTGCGTCACATATCCACACTAATCTGTAGTCCGGCTCCAGCATTTTACGAGCAGAGTCTCCCCGTGGACCAGCAAGACAAAACAAATCCAAACCACCTTCGTTTGTCCATAGCTCATGCTTCATAATATTGCTTCCATGAACTGCTCCCCATAATTTAAGATATTCCAATGTTAGCAATATCCCCTCCTAGCAATGACTGTGAGGGTAGACCCTTTTTCAAATCGGGATACCCGTTTTGAGATCGAGCTTAAAGGGTTCCCAGCCTCCTGGCGGATCCCACTCTCCCAGGCCAAGCACCGTCTCATTCTCTATAGATGTAATGATCACGCCATCAATGGCGCACCGAATCGATTTCCAGAGAATGCCCACTAGTATATCAATCAGAAAAACATGGGCGTAAGTGGTAACCAGAATCCGGCCCTGTAACCTGTCAGAGTGGATGTCAGGGACTGAATAAATATGGGCGACGTAATCACCTAGTCGATGGCTTCTGAACGAGTGTGTGGCCATGTCAAAAACATATAAATGATCGCCACAAATGATCGCCACGTGGGATTCATTCAGAAGAAACTCAGAAAAGGTGCTGGAAATCAGCCAACCGTCCTCATCTACACGTACATACAATTGTAAAATCAGAATGGGCTCAGCGTCCTTACTGATTAGCAGTCGCCGATCCATTTCTCCATTAGTGCCAAAAGGATTGACGTCGATGATCGATACAACTTCCGTTTCATCACCGGACATATTTTGTTCAACATAGGTCGCTTGTAATGTCATTGAGCATCCAAAGGGTGACAGGAGAAGAACTCATACTACTTTACAAGCTAATGTCACGACAGCACCGTATGTTGCCATATTGCACTGACCAGCCCCCGCAGATTAGTACATTCCGATGTAAGCTACGTCCGCTATTGGCACAAAGCGGCCATGTATGAAGGCAAGGTTCGCTATGAGCGAGGTGCCGAATCCACAATTTTCCTTACGGTTGGTGTGAGCATCCCTGTTAATGAAAAGGATGCATCTGTATGCACTATCCATGGGATTTAGTATTAGCCTTAGATGAGAAAAGAAAATCAAAAAAACTGGCTGCATTTTTAGTATTGATACCATCTGTATTGTTTTGATTCAGGAAGTAATCCATTAACGTTTTGCCCCCCTTCTTACCAGACTGAGTATCATTTATGCCAGTGCCTTTATCCTGTACGACGTCATTGCCTTCTAACCTGAATCCATGCTTTTTACCAGTTTCGGTGACAGTAAATACACCATCTTTGTTGATGACATCAGGTTCTTCGATTTTCAGTGTGGCTTCGCTGGCAGTATTTATTATGTAGTTATTCTGCCCCTGGCTTACATAAGTTGCGAATTGAGATGACATGTGTTGGCCTTTCGATGTCACATCAGAACCGGTAGTGTTCATGATGGATTCCAGATAGTCAAAACTCGCGGTATGACTGAAAGAATATCCGGGGTCGAGTTCATATCTGAGAAAAGCAGGGTCGAGGCCAGAGCCTGAAAGGTTATCGCTACTCAGAATACGGGATGCCGTTGCAGCATCTTTATCTGTAAACGATACCGTTTGAACCCGACCACTCGCATCGTAAGTATTTCCTGTATTGTAACTACCCGATACGCTTCCAAACTTTCGGTAATTCCCTAAGTCGCGTGCTATGTCATCGACATATCGTAAGTCAGTGCCCTGAGCTTGTGCCTGACCATACAGATCTGAAAGTGCACTGAGATCGCTCTTCGTCAGAAAATTAGTGGCATCCATGTCTTGGGTACTTTTGGTTAGCTGCGTCTGAATTTCAGGTAAGGTGCTTACCTTACCAAACAGACGAGACATCATAAGTCCTTGTCCACTTATCGTAGACTGGCCTGACGATACTGGCTGCGCTACCGTGGCGTTACTTTCTCTGACAGGTTGGGGGCTGGAGATTTTAGAGGTCTTAACTGATGCAGCTTGAGTTTGGCTGTAAATATTGCTTAATGTATTGATATTCATAGTTAAATTTCTCTCCATCCTGAATAAAGCTAAGTCCGTGATTTAAATCGATGGCTTTTTTCAAGTAACGGCAGAGCGACATAAAGCTTTAGAAAAATGATTTACTTAAAGTCTTCAGTTAAAGATTCAAGCTTTCTGTTCTTTACAGATGAAAGCAAAGAGGCCGCTTCTGGCACAAAGCGGATTAACTTCAGATTAATGCCTGCTATGAGCGAAAAGAGGAAAAAAGATGATGCCGCGCAACATATCTTCTTATCGGGATTGAAAGGTCATGATACTAGGCGTATCAAAAAGACGGCACTTTTGCCATTCTATTAGGAAATGGAATTATGGCGGACAGAAGACCACTCAATCCTGGCGTAGTTGTTCCTAAACCTGGCGGTGGTACCCAGCCCCGCGATCGTAACAATGATGGAAGAGTTCGAGAGAAGCGCTCGGATGCGGATAAACCACGCAAATAATGACTAGCCGCCTCTGGGCGGCTCTTTCTTATGATGATCCAGCCGTAAGCCGGATTCACCCTAATACTCAAGTGGGTTGTTGATAAGTCAGCGTCCGCTTATGGCACAAACCGGACATCGGCATCACGTAGTGTCCGCTAAGAGCGAGGAGCGGACGTTGTGTAAGATTAAAGCTGTAAGAAAATACAGACCTATAGGCCGATTCAGGCTGCAATTTATGTTTATATAAATATCAAGAATTAGTATTTAAGCTTTTTTAAGGGGGGTACGTGCGCATTCGACCATCATCTCGACTGATCATTGTTTCGCCTGATAATCGCGTCCTGCTCTTTAGGTTCTGTCATAAAGATGGAGCTCTGAGAGGAAAAACATACTGGGCAACACCGGGTGGAGGGCTTGAAAAAAATGAATCTTTTGAGCAGGCCGCTATACGCGAATTATTTGAAGAAACGGGTTTGATAAGGACATTAACAGGACCACAGATAGCGTCCCAAAACTTCACAATGATGCTACCCAGTGGGGAGACTGTACTTGCTGAAGAGCGTTTCTTTATGATTGATGCAAATACAGTTGAGCTCGACCGCTCAGGGTGGAGTAGCAATGAACAGGAAGTCATACGCGATTATCATTGGTGGACAATTGAAGAGCTCATACACACCAATGAGACAATTTTTCCACGCGATTTAATCATTAACATACTTGAAAGGGAGTAAGCCGGACCTTCAACATTAACTGCAACATGATACCCTGAACGTCCGCTTATGGCACAAAGCAGACCATCGTCCAGGCTTATGCCTGCTATGAGCGAAGAGCGATTACTCACAGATCCGAGGCTTGATAATAAAGTACTCTCGATTTAAATAAGATTTTTATTTACCCATCCATAAGCCCTCTCTCGTTACAGGCGTCATATTTGAAGAGTTCCCCCTTCATTTTTCCCTGCCATCGGTTTATAAACTCTACCGTGTCGGTTTTTATAAGATGGGCATTGAGCGCGTCCTGATCCACCCATCGTTCTGATATAAGCAATCTTCCGGTCTGATAGTCCTCCACGGCAGCGTTATACGAAAGGTTTCCATCACGTTGTCGAACGGCATTCGCCAGTAACTTAAGTTCTCCCATAAATTGTTCCAGGACAGAAGGATAAATGTACATATAACCGGAAATGATAAGCATCTTATTTTTCCTTTAACTGACTACTATTCGCCCTCAGAAAATGACTGATCAGGTATGGGGTTATCAGAAGTTAGTCAGCACAATTTTGCCCTGGATGCTTCCTGACGAAGCACGTTGATGTGCGGCTGATGCCATGGCTAACGGATAGGTGCTGTCAATCACGACGTTGATAATGCCTTTTTCCAGTAAAAGCCCCGCTTCGGATAGCTGCAGACCACTTGAACGCACTTGCGTTGTTGACACAGTAATCCCTTTTTGAGCGGCCTCAGTCTGCCCAGTAAAACTCAAAGGATTCACCAGAAATAGTGCTCCGCCCTGTCTGATGCAGCTTAAAAAGCGCTCTATATGCTTTCCGCCAACAGCATCAATAACCAGATCGACGTTTTTCACTACATTCTCAGCGGCTACTTTGGTGTAGTCGATAAAATCATCTGCGCCCAGTTCGCGCATAAGCACTTCATGACGGGAAGAAGCGACGGCAATGACTCTCGCACCCTTCCACTTCGCGATCTGAACAGCAATGTGCCCTACGCCACCTCCTGCACCGTTAACCATCACCGTCTGGCCTTCAAGCAGAACCGGTTTATGGTTGAAAGATTGAAACGGATTGGGCGCATCATGGCCGACGTCGACAAGAAATTGCCACGCGGTGAGCAGTGACATCGGGGCACCCGCTGCCTGGATATGGTCTATTCCAGGAGATTTAACGCCACCTCTGATGCAGGAACGCTTACATAGTCGGCATAAGCTCCACTACCGGCCATTACCCCATCAGGAAAACGCACCATTGAATAGACTTCATCTCCGGTGCTGAATGCGGAAACATTTTCGCCCACGGCTTCGATAACACCTGAAACATCCGTTCCCAGGATTAAGGGAAAGTGGGGTTCGGGCCGCCACTCAGGCGGAAGCGCCCGATAACCATCACGCAGATACAAGTCTGGCGGGTTCAGACTTGCGGCATGCACGCGCACAAGGACTTCGTCAGCCCCGATAGTTGGGCGGGGTGCATCTTCATACCTGAGATTCTCCGGGCCACCAAACGCATGTAGCTGTACTGCTTTCATCATTTCAGTCATGGCAATTTCACTCCAACACAGATTCAGGTGCCAGAATATGACCAATTGTGATGATTGATAATGGGGCTGGATTTCGCTTTAATATTGCCATGAAGGAACAAATAATCTTTGAAAGACTAACAGGTCTGATTGCATTCGCTCGTGCGGGATCGCTCGGCAGCTTTACCGCTGCCGCTCGCTCGCTGGCAGTATCCCCTTCCGCGATAAGTAAAAGTATCCAGAGACTGGAGCAGCGTCTTGGCGTCACATTGTTCACCCGAACCACCCGTTCGCTGGTGCTGACTGCTGAGGGTCGTGAACTGCACGAGCGCACGCTGCAGTTATTACGCGATGCTGAGGAGCTTGAGCAGGTCGCCATGCGATCGCGAGAGGAGCCAGCGGGAACGTTACGCATTGCGGCATCGTTTCCGATTGGTGTTCATGTGATCGCGCCTCTCCTTCCGCAATACTGTGCACTTCATCCTAAAGTGACAATCGACTTAAAGCTGAGTGATCGCGTAATTAGCATTGTTGACGAGAGTATTGATATAGCCATCCGGATCGGCGACCTCGCAGATTCAAATCTTCTGTCGCGTCGTTTGTCACCCTATCAGATAGGTTGTTATGCTTCGCCAGATTATTTGACCCGATGCCCGGAACCCGAACACCCCAATGATCTTATCGGGCATAAAACGGTTAATTTGCGATATCAAAATACGGGGCAGATTTTTCGCTGGCCGTTCCGGGTTGGCGAGCGGGAGATTGAAATTGTGCCATCATCTGCTGTCATCGTCGATGCAAGCGAGGCCGTTATCGCGGCTGTGGCGGCCGGTGCCGGAATAGGCATGGTGTCGAGTTTTATGGCTGCTTCCTGGGTTAAGCGCGGGGAGTTAGTGCCCCTTCTCACTGATTTTTCAGTAGAGCGGCATAATATTTCTGCGGTATGGCATGCGAGCAGGCGTTCAAATCCTGCTGTACGCGCCTTTATTGATCTCATGCTTAACAGTTCTGAAAGCTCTTAAACTGGGTATTGTCAGTAAATCCCCAAAGGTAAGTTCTTTCCGCATCTGACACATAACAGACATCAACAACCAGCAGACTGATTCAGTTAATGACAGGATGTGGAATGTTTATATGGCAGAGATAAAGCCGGAAGAACCCGCCTGCAGAGGCGCTGCTTAGCGTCTGCAGGCGGGATTACTTTATTTACTGACTGACGAAGCGCTATTTTCAACGTCGATGGTTAACACTTTTATGCGGCCCATGACCAGCACGGCAATGCCCCCGATACCACAGAGGATAGCCAGTGGCACCATAGCCAGCGTATGGCTGCCGGTCGCCTGATTGATAATGCCATAAACGTTGACCATCACCCCACCGCCGATCAGATTCGCCATCGCACCGATAGCCGCCAGACCCGCGGCAGCGGTAGTCGATGACATCCATCCCGATGCCAGCGCCCAGAAAGGTCCTTTCATTGAGTAGGCTCCGATTAATACCAGCGACAGGATCACCACACTGCCGGTCAGACTATTGGTGATAAAGGCTGACAGCAGGCCACCTGCAATTAAGAACAGCGTTAACGCGGTGTGCCAGCGACGCTCGCCGCTGCGGTCAGAACTTCTCCCCCAGATAATCATCAGAATGGAGGCCAGGCCGTAGGGAATCGCATTGACTAAACCGGTGGTGAAGTTATCCAGTCCAAACGATTTAAGCAGTTGCGGAGACCAGACGCTCAGCGTTGAGCCCGCCGCAGACGCGCCTGCATAAATCAGCGCCATCACCCAGATATGTTTGTGACGCAGCAACTGCCACAAAGAGATATGACCTATCGCCTTCTTCTTCGCATTTTCGGCTTCGAGAGTGCTGTTCAGCCACGCTTTTTGTTCCTGATTTAACCAGCTGGCATTAGTGGGACGATTGCTCAGTAAAAAGAAGGCTGCAATTCCCAGAATGACCGCCGGAATACCTTCCAGGATAAATAACCAGTGCCAGCCACGCATACCGTACCAGCCATCCAGTGACAAAATCAGACCAGAAATGGGCGATCCAATAAAGTTCGCCGCAGGAATGGCCACCATAAAGGTAGCAATCACGCGTGCACGGTACTTTCCGGGGATCCAGTAAGTCAGATAAAGAATGACGCCAGGGAAAAATCCGGCCTCAGCGGCACCCAGTAAAAAGCGCAATATATAGAGTGTATTGGCACTTTCAACAAAGGCGGTACAGACAGAGATGATACCCCACGACACCATGATGCGAGAGATCCAAATCTTTGCGCCAATTTTCTGCATGGCCAGATTGCTGGGCACTTCAAACAGGAAGTAACCGACAAAAAACAGACTACTCGCAAAACCAAATACCGCTTTCGACAACCCTAAATCTTCGTTCATCTGCAACGAAGCCATCCCAATGTTGCCGCGATCAATAATGGCAATCAGATAACAAACAATCAGGAAGGGCAAAATGCGCCAGACCACCTTCTTAACGGTCTGCTGCTCAATATCGGCAGAGAAAGTCGGGATGTGCTGTTTTTCAGACATGATGATCCTCACAATTTTGTCATCGCTTTACGTGCAATCCGCAAAGCGCTTTGTTTTACTCTGTAAAACTGCAATGTACTGAGTAAAACCATTATCACGATAAAAATTCTTTCCCGCCGGAAGATGTAATGAGGTTGTGTTATTTGTCACAAAAAAGTATTCATCAACCTTAGTTTATGTGACGAGTATGTCGTTAACGGGTGGAGTTCAGCGATCTTTTTAATGAAGTGACGACAGGAGAACGGGAAAGAGTGAGAGGGAACAGAGTAATTTGAGCGCCGCTGTCGGGAAGTGAGGCCTTAGCACTTGTGTGAAGATATCAGCCAGCGTCTGAGAAGTTCGCAGCTGATGAAGCACTCGCCTGCCACTGTCGGACGGTCACATCATGAAATTCCCTGACCGATAACGGCGAGTTTCTCCTCACAGTATTCGATAACGTCATTGTTCGCGGTGTTACGGTGAAAAGAGAGGGATGCTATGAAATACCAAATTACTGGCCTGAACGCCGGGCAATTTGCTCATCTTTTTGGACAGAGCGATGAATATCTGAGAAAACACCATGCAGTACGACAAACGGTAGAGTGCTATCCGGGTTATCCCGACAGAATCTCATTGTGCGATATCCCCGTTGGAGAAAGCGCCCTCCTGATTAATCACATCTATCAGCCTGCCGACACGCCCTATTTTGGTACTCATGCAATCTATATATGGGAGGGATGCACCCGGCAAGGCATTTACATCAATGAATTACCTGAAGTCCTGCTAAGCAGAACGCTGTCATTAAGGGCCTATGACGGAAAGCATTTTTTAAAAGAGGCGGATATAGCTGAGGGGAAACTTGCCGAAGATCTCATCGGCCATTTTTTTGCCGATCCGCAGATTAGTTATATCCAGATACATAATGCGAAACGGGGATGCTATTCCTGCTGTGCAGAACGTTTTGAATGACGGTTTGTATTGAGAAGCCCTATCCGCAACAGGAAATTATTCGTCTCAAGGGTCGCTTCCGTATCATGACCCTCTTCTGAAGAGGGTACTAAGAATTATGTCAGTAATCCTGCCCTATCCAATATGGCAAAAGGAGTGCCTGTTTCTGGAGGGTCAGACGTCATGAAGCGCGATACCCTTCTTTATACTGGTAATAAAATTATCACGGATTATATCCTCGTGGTTCGCGTTCCAGGCAATGCCAACTTTCCAGCTAATTGACTCACCTGTTAACGGAATAATAACCAGCTCCGGCGGTGCAATATGCATAACACTGTATGGCACAAGGGCAACACCCGTGCCCGCGATGACCAGCGCGACAATAGTTTGTATATCATCACTCAATTGAGTGGATGATATGAAAAGCGCGTTGTCATGAAGAAAGCGGTCAATTTGCGCATTTAAACCCCGTCCTCGCTCGGCATGAAGTCGCAACAGAGGGCGTTTCTTCAGCCAGTCATCAGCAGGCAATGACGGTGAACTTGCAGGCGCAATCAAAACCAATCGATCGGTAAACAATGGCAGGTAATCCAGCGCTACAGGAGGCGGAACTCTGACAAAACCGATCTGGAGCTCATCATTTTGCAAAAGTTCGTACTGCTGGAAGGAAGGAAGATCCGTCAATGACATCTCTATCCCCGGACACTCCCGACGAAATTCTGCCATACAGCGTGGTGCAAGATAAAAACTTGAGAGACCAAACCCCACGGCTAAATGCCCTTCAATCCCTTTTGAAACCCGCTCTGCATGATGCATAAATAATCGGGATTGCCTGACCACTTTTTCAGCCTCTGGCAGCAGACGCCTGCCACCGCCCGTGAGTGTGGCTCCATGTCGCCCCCGCGTAAACAGTGACGTTTCCACCAGGGACTCAAGGAGATTAATCTGCTTGGTCAATGCAGGTTGCGAAATAAACAACGCCCGTGCCGCGTCGGCATAATTTCTTTTTTCAGCCAGCATCAAAAAGGCCTTAAGCAAGCGGATGTTCATTTTTTACATTCCAAAAGGTTATCGAAACCGGAAATGTTTTGATTATACAGTTATCAGCAATGGTTATGTAATTCAGTTTCGATTACTACCGGAGAAGTACCATGAGCAACCATACATCCTTAAAAGCTGCCACCGTGCAATTTCAGCATCTGGCAAATAACAAAAATTATAATCTGCTGATAATGGAGAAATTTATTGAACAGGCAGCGATTGAGCAGGTGAAAATCCTCACATTCCCGGAAATGTGTATTACTGGCTACTGGCATGTACCCAAACTCAACTCGGCTGAGGTAGCTGCTCTCGCCGAGCCGATCGAGGGGAGTCCTTCCCTTACATTGATTCGTTCCCTGGCGATGAAACATCAAATGCTGATTGGCGCCGGGCTTATCGAAAGAGCCGATGATGGCCGCCTCTATAATGCGTATGTTGCCTGTATGCCGGACGGCTCAATGCACACTCATCGCAAACTCCACGCTTTTGAACATCCGTCAATCAGCAGCGGTGACCGCTTTACCGTTTTTGAAACGCCCTGGGGAGTAAAAGTAGGTATCCTCATTTGCTGGGACAATAATCTGGTAGAAAATGTGCGTGCAACGGCATTGCTGGGTGCAGATATTCTTCTCGCGCCACATCAGACAGGCGGTACCGATTCCCGCAGTCCTTATGCGATGAAACCCATTCCGCTGACGCTCTGGGCGGAGCGGGAAACGCGAAGGGAGGAAATTACTGCTGCATTCAAAGGGGCAAATGGTCGGGAATGGCTGATGAGGTGGCTGCCCGCTCGTGCGCATGACAACGGATTATTTATTCTCTTCAGTAACGGCGTAGGTGCAGATGATGATGAGGTGCGCACAGGTAATGCAATGATCCTGGATCCCTATGGAAGAATCATTAATGAAACCTGGGTAGCGGAAGATTTTATGGTGAGCGCTGACCTTGATTTGAGTCTGCTTGCAATGAGTACCGGACGTCGCTGGATCCATGGTCGCCGTCCTGATTTATACCATATTCTGACACAACCGCAGGGCTACGAACGTGATACGATTAGCGCCCGATTTTCTGATGAGACGCCTTAAATAGGCTCGGCGACTGAAATCATCCAGTCGCAAGAAAGATTGTCAGGGCGCGTCATCGTGAAAACCCCGCCCTGACATTAAAGCTTAAACTACGCCGGCAAATCCCGGTACAACGGTTATCGTCACGGTAAAGCATGGACTTTATGGCTGGGGGAAGATTGATGGCATAATTTCATGTAAATAAGCGTCTCTTTTTAAGCTGACTTTGGCTGAAGAGAGGCTATGAATTAAAGTTTAAGCCGCTGGCGGCTCCGTTTTGAAAGGCACTATTGGTCGTTATCAACAATCAAGTCATCACAAATACTCGTGTTGTTAAAGCAGAAAAATGAGGAGAGTCAGCAAGCTTGCTAACGCTATGCCGCTTTTAACTTGTGTAAGATCATGCCGGATATCAGTTTTGTGCGCTGAATAACGCAGGTAGCGTGCCTGATCATTAAATCCGCTCTATGCGGAATTGATAATCAGTCACTGGGCATCCCGGCAGCGATAGACTACTCAGAGATTTTCTTAATAGGATAACTAACGAGTGGTTTGATCTCTTTAAGCACAAACATACTCTGCATTTCTTTAATTCCTGGCAATCTGCGTACCACTGACATTGCAAAATCAGCATAGGAGTCCAGATCTGAAGCCACAACCTGTAGCAGAAAGTCAGCATCCCCACCGATGCTATAACAGGCAACCACATCCTCCAGGGCGGTCACTTCCTCTTCAAACTTTCTGGCCTCCGCTTCGCTATGGCTGTCAATGACGACCCGAATGAAAACCATTACTCCCAGCCCAATTTTCTTGCGGTCAAGAACAGCACGATAGCCCTGAATAACATTATCTTCCTCGAGCTTACGAACTTTGCGCCAGCAGGGAGATGCTGAAATGTTTATCTTCTCCGCCAGCACCTGGTTAGTTACCCGGGCATCGTCCTGTAAAATTTCGAGAATTTTCATATCTGTCGAGCTAAGCATCATGAGGGGAAATTCCTTTCTTTATGTAGGCGGTTTAGGGTTACTTTTACCTAAAAACAGGCGTTAAGTAAATAATATAGGTAACAATTTTCCGCTTTCCTGCTGCATAATATCTTTACTTTTCCAGCCTGTTATTACAAACAATATAAGGAAAAACTGAACCCTGATTTAATGCATATGGTTCAATTTAATTTAAAGAATGCAGGGAGCTGATCATCTCTTGAAGAGAGGATCGGATAGAGCACTGCGCGCACATGAAAATTAAACTTGTCATCTGCGTAGTTAAATTAATGCAGCAATATCCGCTTTGGAATAATCGAACCTCCACTTTCAACGTTAAACCAACTGATAAAAAGGATGCATATCTTTAACCCTTAATTAAGCTTTTTATATGACAACCATCGCTCAGAACCAGGCATTTTTGAACAACTAACTCTGTTCCCTTTTACCGAAGTGCATTTCAACAGGAATAACTATGTCAGGAACTACTGAAATACTATCTTATATTGCTGCACTCGGTTTAGCTGCTGCAATTCCGGGTCCGGGGATGACTGCATTAGTCGCTCGCAGCGTGAGTGGGGGCGCAATAACAGGCTTTACGATGCTGGCCGGTCTCATTCTCGGAGATTTGATTTATTTATCTGTGGCGGTATTTGGTCTGGCGGTGATCGCTCATACCTTTACCTCTCTCTTTACGCTGATTAACTGGGCTGCCTCACTCTTTTTATGCCTGCTGGCATGGCAGTTCTGGTGCCACCAGCCTCAGGCAATAAATATCGATCAAAAAGCGACAAAACGAGAACTGGCATCAGCCTGGTTTTCAGGACTGACCATAACGCTGGGCAACCCTAAAACCATCGCTTTCTATCTGGCTATACTGCCTCTGGTTATCTCTCTCGATAATGTATCTTTTCAGATGTGGGGAGGACTGCTGGTTCCGCTTACCGTGTTAGTCCTTTTGAGTGTGGGAGCCGTTTTTATTTTTGCAGCCCTCAGAATACGCCATCTCCTGACCAGCGCTAAAGCGCAACGACTCCTTTTCCGTTCAGCCGGTACCATCATGATGCTGGCCGCGGCTGGAATGGTGGTAAAGACTCTTTAGCGTTCATTACCACCTCCTCTGCCTCAGGAAAAGGGGGCCGGTCTCGTGGTCTTGATAGAAAATGATCAAGCTCTGGCCTGTTTATCAGGCAATAAGCAATAAATAGTAAAAGTGATTCCAGCCAGAAAAGCCTGAGCGTCAAAAGCAGCTATCTTCTGATAGCTGCTTTTTTGCCTTTCAGATATCCCATTTTTTACTGCTTATGTTCCTGCTTCAACGTTTCCTGACTATCCACCAGGACCGCATTAGCGGCTAACCCTGTACTTCACATCTATAATTC
Organism: Pantoea sp. ABR1s; assembly: GCF_057812235.1. Lineage (NCBI taxonomy): Bacteria > Pseudomonadati > Pseudomonadota > Gammaproteobacteria > Enterobacterales > Erwiniaceae > Pantoea > Pantoea sp. ABR1s. The sequence goes on from NZ_JBSZSY010000004.1 coordinate 428,074, forward strand.
AGTGACTCAGGCCCATGCGCCCGATCCGGCTAGCCGATTAATCAGTTTGGGGGTGGCTGGACGTCGTAGTGTCAGCGATACATCAAAATTCACTTTCCCGATGATACCGGCCGGGTTTAAGACGCTCATCATTTACAGAAATAAGGATGCCTCATGATCTTTTCTCTCAAAAATCAGGTTGCGCTGGTTACCGGTGCCAGCTCGGGTCTCGGCTATGCCTGCGCAGAAGCACTCGCTAAAGAAGGGGCCTGTGTAGTGATTAACTACCATAGCCAGGCGGAACCGGCCGAGGAGCTGGCTGAGAAAATCCGCGCCGATGGAGGTCGTGCAATTGCTGTCAAAGGAGACGTGTCTAAAGAGGCGGATGTAGAGAATCTTTTTGACCAGACAATCAGGGAATTTGGCAGGCTGGATATCCTGGTGGCGAACTCAGGACTGCAGAAAGATGCCCCGTCCATTGAGATGACGCTAGAGGACTGGAATACCGTTCTGGACGTGAACCTGACTGGCCAGTTCCTCTGCGCGCGTGCTGCGCTGCGTCAGTTCAAGCGTCAGGAGCATCGCAAGGACATCAGCAAAGCTGTTGGTAAGATTATTCATATGAGCTCGGTTCATCAGCTCATTCCCTGGGCCGGACACGTCAACTATGCCGCATCAAAAGGCGGCGTTGACATGCTGATGAAAAGTCTGGCTCAGGAAGTGGGTGAAGAACGTATTCGTGTCAATGCAGTGGCACCCGGCGCTATCGCTACCGCCATCAACGAGGAAAGCACCCAGGGTGAAGCTGGCAAAGCGCTGTTAAAGCTCATCCCTTACGGGCGTATCGGTGCGGCTGAAGATGTGGCGAATGCCGTCGTCTGGCTTGCCAGTGATCTCTCTGATTACGTTCATGGCACCACGCTTTTTATCGATGGTGGAATGAGCCTTTATCCTGGATTCCGCGACAACGGCTGAGTGATGGGTCACTGTCCCAGGTGGATGGCCGACTGATTGATAGCGCGTTGATGGGAATGGTATCCGGAACGGGAAGTCCGGATTACGCATTCCCGCCGTTCATAATAAAACGCCAGCGGGCTGGTGCGTTCAGTCCAGGCCGCAACGATTTTAGTAAGGTTGAACGGCAAGAGCATCGATTCAATCTTTACAGGCATCCGGGCTGATCAGACGCGTACGGCAGACCTCCAGAATTTCATCAGCAAGCCCGGAATTATCCGGGCAGGCACGCGAAAGCATCAGTGCACCCACAAGCTGCGCGAGCGTATTGATCAGATCCGCACGCGTGACCTGTTCCGTTTCTAAAACGGCAAGCTGTCGTTCAATTCCGGCCGCAAAGGTCTCGCGGATGGATTCAGACTGGCGCGCTGCATCGGTGCCCAAAGCCGACATGACACACCCCTTTGCCATATCATCGCGATGCTGCCGGGAAAGGTAATATTCAACGAACTTTTCCCGACTCACACCCTGAGTTTTTTCCGCCGATTGCGCGAAGCCGCAGCTCATCGCTTCGGCTAACAAATCGGCTTTCGACCCAAAGTGCTTATAGAACCCGCCATGCGTTAACCCTGCGGCTGACATCAGTTCAGCGACGCCTACCCCATCGTAACCCCGCTCACGGAAAAGTTCTGACGCCGTTTCAACGATTCGGTTCCTGTTTTCGCGAACCTGCTCTTTTGACACTTTCATCTTTTCCTCCTGAAACTGAGCTTAAGTATACATTGATGATGATCATAATCAAACCAGTTGACTTTAATGATTACGATCATCATCATTAAATCAGTTTACTGACCCGCTAATCCGCAAAGGAATAACCATGACGAATCAATCCTTATTTCAGCCCTATGAACTGGGATCTGTCACGCTTGCGAATCGCATCGTGATGGCCCCGCTTACGCGTAACCGGGCAGGCGCAGGTCTGGTGCCAGGTGAACTGGCAGCGACTTACTACGCTCAGCGTGCCACAGCAGGGTTACTGATTACCGAAGCTACGCAGATTTCAGCAGAGGCGCAGGGCTATCAGGATACGCCGGGGATCTACACGCAGGCCCAGATTGAGGGCTGGCGTAAAGTCACAGACGCAGTCCATGCCAGAGGCGGACGGATATTTGTGCAGTTATGGCACACAGGTCGAATTTCGCATGTCGATTTACAGCCAGAGGGTGCAGCACCAGGCGCGCCGTCAGCTATCCGTGCTGAAACCAAAACCTTCGTGAACAACCATTTTGTTGATGTTTCAGAACCCAGAGCGCTTGAGCTGAAGGAAATAAAAGGCATTGTTGCCGATTTCAGAAAGGCATCAGCCAATGCCATTACCGCAGGTTTTGATGGCGTAGAGATACACGGTGCGAATGGCTATCTGCTTGAGCAGTTCCTTAAAGATGGTGCCAATCAGCGCACCGATGAATATGGCGGTTCAGTTGAGAATCGTGCGCGTCTGCTATTAGAGGTCGTGGAGGCCGTGAAAGATGAGATCGGCGCAGCGCGGACGGGCGTTCGCATCTCACCGGTCTCACCTGCTAATGCGATTTCATGCAGCGATCCGCAGCCACAATATGACTACCTGGCAGAGCAACTTGATGCTTCAGGTATCGTTTATCTGCATGTTGTTGAAGGCGCGACGGGAGGTCCCCGTGATGCCTCACCGTTTGATTACGCTTCGCTGCGTCGCCGCTTTAAAAACACTTACATTGGTAACAATGGCTATGACCTGGCGCTGGCGTCTGACCATCTTGCACAGGACAAAGCCGATTTGTTCGCGTTCGGTCGCCCCTTCATTTCTAACCCCGATTTCGTCGAAAGACTTAAGTCGGGAGCACCTCTGGCTCCGCTCAATCCTGAAACACTGTATGGCGGGGGTGCGGAGGGCTACACCGACTATCCATCGCTTAGCGGTAACAGTTAATCACTCTTCAGGTATCACGGTTAACTCTATATCGCTAACGGCGGTTTTTATCAAACAAATGAAGAAGATAAAACTATGACTCGTACTTCAGTCCTCATTACAGGCGCATCAACGGGTATTGGTGCTGTTTACGCTGAGCGCTTTGCACGTCGTGGACATGACCTGGTTCTGGTTGCTCGCGACAAATTAAAATTAGAGGCGCTTGCAGAACGGCTGCGGCAGGAATGTCATATTTCCGTCGATGTGCTGCCTGCCGACCTCACGCTGTCGAGTGATTTAGCTGCTGTTGAAGCACGCCTCCGGGAAGACACGCGGATAGGTATTCTTATCAATAACGCAGGTATCGCTCAATCCGGCACGTTTACCGAGCAGACGCCTGATTCCATCGAACGCCTTATCGCGCTTAACGTCACTGCCCTGACGAGACTGGCCACTGCTGCAGCACACCGGTTCGCAGAAGCCGGAGAAGGTTCGATCGTCAATATCAGTTCCGTAGTCGGACTCGCCCCGGAATTTGCAATGACGGTTTACGGCGCAACAAAAGCCTTTGTTCTTTTCCTCTCTCAGGGAATGAACGTTGAGCTCTCTTCAAAAGGCATTTATATCCAGGCGGTGCTCCCTGCAGGTACGTACACCGAAATCTGGGATCGTGCCGGTATCGACATCAGTAACGCCTCAAAAATGATGGAAGTGGGCGAACTGGTTGACGCCGCTCTGGCGGGTTTTGACCGCCGCGAACACGTGACGATTCCGCCATTACATAAAGCTGATCGCTGGGATGTTCTTGATGCCTCCCGTCAGGGTCTGCTCTCGGACATCCGACAGGAAGAGGCCGCAGAGCGATACAAAACCCTTTAGCTAAGCCCTGCTCAGCAGAACCTTTTACAGGGTTCTGCTGAGCGGTAAATCGACCATGAATGTCTTAATGGCGGCATGAGCATATTAACCGGCAAAACCTTATTCCATTATTTATTACGTTGCTCCCCGAAGCCGCTTTTTTGCTCAGCAACAGAGGCACCTGAAAGTAGGTCAGTGCTAAACATCAGAGGATAAACACCAAATGAAAACCAGGACGATGCGAGCCTTTACGTTTAAACGCTACGGGAAGTCACCTGAGCTGGGATTTGAAAATGTAGATTACCCTTCCCCCGCTGCCGATGAAATCCTGGTAAAAGTCTATGCCGTTGGTCTGAATCCCATTGATAACATTATCCCCGGCGGAATTTTCAAACCGATTCTGCATTTTAAACTTCCGGCGACACTGGGCAGTGATTTGTCAGGCGTGGTGATTGCAACAGGAAGTCGGGTGACACGTTTCAAGCCGGGCGATGAAGTCTTCGCCAGCATTTTCGACACGGGAACAGGTTCACTCGCCGATTTTGCATGCGTTCCTGAACGTCTCGCGGCTATTAAGCCTGAAAATATGGATTTCATTGAGGCTGCTTCGTTGCCGATGGTTAGCCTCACCGCCTGGCAGGCGTTTACAGAGAGAGCACATCTGCGACCAGGCCAAAAAGTGTTTATTCCGGCAGGTTCGGGAGGGATTGGCACTATTGCGATTCAGCTGGCAAAGCATCTTGGCGCCCGGGTAGCGACGACGACCAGTTCAGCCAACGTAGAGTGGGTGAGTCGGCTGGGCGCAGAAGAAGTGGTCGACTATAAAAAGCAGGAATTTGAAACCGTGCTGAGTGGCTACGATCTCGTACTCGGCACGCTGCGGGGGGATTCCATTGAAAAATCCATGCAGATTCTTAAACCTGGTGGAAAGATTGTTTCTCTGGTTGGTCCATTAGACGTTAATTTCGCGCGAGCCCGGCAGCTGAATATCTTGCTGCGGATGATTTTTGCCCTGATGAGTCGCAAAATTATGCGCCTTTCAAAAAAGCGCGGTCTGGATTATTCATTTCTCTTTGTTCGTCCTGATGGCGATCAACTCACCCAAATCGGCAAACTTATAGAAGCAGAACACATCAAACCGGTAATCGACAGGGTGTTCCCATTTGCAGACACAAAAGATGCCCTGGCTTACCTTGAACAGGGACATGCAAAGGGTAAAGTCGTGGTTAAAATTCATCAGGAATAACAACCAGATCTGACGTGGGAAATAGTCATTAACTCAGGCGGTAGCACCTGAAGCCAGGATGCTGGCCTGCTAACTAAGCATCTGCTTTCCAGACCCCGCTGTCGTTATGCACTCTGTGGTAATGTTAACGTCACACGGTTTTTGCTCTGAGGATTGCGACATGTCTCCCTTTTATCAACTCACTGCCACCAGTCTGAATGGCCAGCTTATCCCGATGACCGACTACGCTGACAAGGTGGTTCTGGTGGTTAATACCGCCAGCCATTGTGGATTCACGCCACAATACGCAGGTCTTGAATCGCTCTATAAAAAGTACGCCGCGCAGGGGCTGGTGGTGCTGGGTTTTCCCTGCAACCAGTTCGGAAAGCAGGAACCCGGCGGTGCCGAAGAAATCGCGCAGACATGCCACTTCAACTATGGTGTGAGTTTTCCGATGTTCGGGAAAGTTGAGGTCAATGGCACATCAACGCACCCGATTTTTCGTTACCTGAAAGATGAATTACCCGGCGTGCTGGGTGGTCGTATTAAGTGGAACTTCACTAAGTTCCTGATCGGGCGCGACGGCAAACCGATCAAACGCTTTGCCCCTACCACCACCCCGGAGAAAATGGAATCCGCCATTCTTGCTGCTCTTTAAGTGAAGTGTTTTACCCTCTCACTGTCAATGACAAGATTACCAGTAAACTGTTTATTTCCGCTACACCTGGCAGCGCCTGTAACTCATCGACGTCTGTTCAGTGCCAGAAGCGTACGTTGTTCATCCTTAACTACGTTGATTATTGGGGGAGGGAGTCAATAATCCAGGGCATCAGTAATTTAACTTTTAACTCGTACACCTCTCAGGGCTCGGATGACTTTAATGGAGATATAAGTCAGATGTTGTAAGGGGTTACAACAATTACGCGTGATAATGCCGCTTCATCCTCTGTTTCTGGCAAAAAACCATGAAAACGCAGAATCGCGCTAAATGCTGACCTCGCGTCTTCCTTCAGATCATGATCAATCACCGCATCTATTTTTTCAGCAGTCAGCAGAGCGCGGTTCTCTTCATCCAGGTCGTGACCAATAAAGGCTTCAATCTGCCGTTGCATTGCTGTAAAAGCCCGTAGAATCGCGCTGTTTCCCCCGCCCACGCTGTAAACAGACTTGATAGAAGGGTCCTGTTCCAGCGCCTTGCACATCTGCGTAAAAGTCAGTGAATCGATACCATATCCTTCACTGACGGTTATGGTCTTCAGATACGGCGCCCGCTGATTAAGCGCCTGTATGAAGCCTGCCATGCGCTGTTCTTCTCCGCGAAAATCCGTACTGCTGATCACTATCGCGACTGTTTGCGCCGTCCTCAAAAGCCATCGGGAAAGGAGCCATGCTGCCGTTCGCCCCGCACCGACATTATCCATTCCCACATAGCAGATACGCCTGCTGTCCGGCAGGTCTGTAACCAGTGTGACCACCGGAACGTTAAGCTCCGCCAGCTCTGCGATAGTTCCCTCGAGCAACTGATGATCGCTGGCTTTGAGCAATACGCCATAGCTGTCATTACTGCAGCGACGCAGCTCGCGTTGCAACTCTTCTAGTGTGACCTCTTCAAAGATGTGGCAGCGCAGTGTCAGCCGGAAAGGTGCAAAGCTTTTAATCTGACTGAGCAGCGCCGCCACAGTCAGTGAACTGAAGCGTTCCGGCGTGTGCATCACCAGGTCAATGGGCAACGTGCGTCCGCTGGCAAGGCTGGCGCGTTGTTGTAATTCCAGATCCTGGATTGCCTGGGCAATGCGCCGGGCAGTACGAGGACTTACGCTGCCTCGCTGGTGCAATTCTCTGTCGACAGTGGCTTTACTGACGCCGGACTGGGCCGCGATTTGTTTGATGGAGAATGACCTGACCATAAATTGAGGTCTCTTTGAGGTTATGTGGACGTATTGTTAACCGAATGTAATTGCTAAGGTCAGTGTTAGCAAGCGGGCAGACCTTACCTCTCCTGACTAAGAAAGGACAACAAATGGACCTGAATGAAAGCGGCAGTTTTAAACATAAAGTGTTCGTCGTTACCGGCGGAACCCAGGGGCTGGGCGCAGCCGTTGCCCGTCTGCTGTCAGAGCGTGGGGCGCGGGGCATCGTGATTTGCGGACGTAATGCGATAGCCGGACGTGAACAGGCGGAAACCCTCAGCCACCCCGGGTGCGAGGTGATATTTGTTGAAGCGGATATCAGCTCGCCAGAAGCCTGCATGAAAGTGGTGGAGGTAGCAGAATCGGCGTTTGGCACCCTGCATGGACTGGTGAACTGTGCAGGCATGTCCGACCGAGGCACTATCCTCGACACTTCCCCGGAACTATTTGACGCCATTATGGCGGTCAACATCCGTGCCCCTTTCTTTCTGATGCAGGCGGCAATCAAGATGATGATTGCCAAAGGCGTTGAAGGCAGCATTGTCAATATCATTACCATGACCTCCCATGGCGGTCAGAGCTTCCTGACCGCATACGCCGCATCGAAAGGCGCACTGGTTACGCTCACTAAAAACGTGGCTTTCAGCGCCATGCGCAATCGTATCAGGGTGAACGGTCTGAACATTGGCTGGATGGACACGCCTCATGAGCACGACATCCAGCGGCACTATCATAATGCTGAAGAAAACTGGCTGACCAAAGCTGAGCAGGCGCAACCTTTTGGGCGTCTGCTGAAGTCAACTGAAGTCGCACGGGCCGTAGCGTTTCTCCTTTCCGGGGAGTCGGGAATGATGACAGGCGCGGTGATCGATTTTGATCAAAGTGTGGTTGGTTGCGGTGACAACGGTGGTTTTCAGCCATCACATGCTCTGACTCTTTGAGGTAAAAACATGAACAGCATCTATATAAATGACAGTCATATTTCTCTCGATAAGTTTGCTACGCTTTGCTCGCAGACGCTGCGCAAAGACGATTTCCCACTGGCGCATTCCGTCGATAAAAATGTGCTTATCTATCATCATGACGATCTGATGGCAGCAGCCAAAACCGATCGTCAGTCCCTGCTGGGTGAACTGCATCACGCATTGTCTGGCGGACCAGGAGTGTTCGTGGTTCAGGGCTTATACAGCGACGTTTCCGCTATAGACAGCAGCAATAAGGTGTTTGAGGATATTCTCGCCAGCGAAGCGGAAAACGGCGGTGGTGGCGACCACTTTGCCAAAGCCGGAAGTAATGGGCGTATCTGGAATGCGCTGCAAAAAGTAGCGGAGCGTGATGCCGATGTCTTCGTTGCATACTACAGCAACCCTTTGCTGGCGCTAATTTGCGAAGCCTGGGTTGGCCCCGGCTATGAAATTACGGCGCAGGTAAATCAGGTTCGTCCCGGCGGCAAAGCGCAACAGCCGCATCGGGATTACCACCTTGGCTTTCAGCTTAATGATGTCGTCGCCCGCTTCCCGCTGCCGCTGCATATTCTGTCGCAATACCTGACGCTTCAGGGTGCGGTCGCGCACAGCGATATGCCGATAGAATCAGGGCCGACCCAGCTGTTACCCTGGTCGCAACAATATGCAGAGGGCTATCTGGCCTGGCGCGATTCGCGTTTTATTGAATTTTTCCAGCAGCATGCCATTCAGTTACCACTGAAAAAAGGAGACGGATTATTTTTCAATCCGGCGCTGTTCCATGCCGCGGGAAATAACGTTACGCAGGACCATGTACGCACTGCTAATTTGCTACAGGTCTCATCCGCCTTTGGCAAAACCATGGAAAAAGTTAATCATGTCAAGGTGATGGAGGCAATCTATTCTACTCTGCTGAGTAAGCCATTAAGCGATGAGCAGCGACAGGCCGTTGTGGCGGCGAGCGGCGAAGGCTACTCCTTCCCGACTAATCTTGATACCGATCCTCCGCTGGGTGGTCTGGTGCCCAAAACGCAACAGCAGCTGTTGCTTGAAGCGTTACAACAAGGCTGGTCGGCTGACGAGTTTAGCCGGCAACTGGCAAATCACGAGAGTAAGAGAAAAGCATAGTTTTACATGGGTTACAGGCATGGCGTAACTCACCAACAGATGCGTTACGTCATGTCGATAGAATCGGGCTTTAGTGGCTCATTTTTTCTGACTCTGTTCCTGATTCATCTGGTTATCGGGACATGGTCAGGAGTACAGGCTTCATTTCTGCCATCAGGGTGATAAAAGCTTTCCCTGAAGCTATTTCAGTGCTCTTCCCCCTGGACAGCCTGAAGACAGGCAAAACAGGATCGAATCGCAGCAATTACGTTGTTCCTGCTCAGTGTTTCAGCAAGATGCAGTACATAAAAGTCCGTGGCCTCAGAAACCAGACTTTCAAATATCTCAAGCTTCCGTGCGAACAGTGCGGGCGTACTCCTGATAAGCGCCCGCATCTCTTTTTCCTGCTGTCTGGTAAAGTGCGGCGCGCATTCAGCTATTGAATTTTTCATTGCCTCCCAGACGTCCTCAGTATCGAGTCTCTATGCGAAGACTGCCAGATGCCCGCTCTGTGCCAGAAGCAGACGTTACTCACTGTGAGAAGCAGAACGCATAGCAGCGCTATGCCCGGTTTTGTCAGTCAGTCCGGATATAACCGCCAGAATCAGCGCTATAACCGAGAGTATCGCGCCTGCCCAGTCAGGCGACTGAAGACCAAAGCCGGCCGCTATAACTGCCCCTCCCAGCCATGCACCCAGGGCATTACCGAGATTGAAGAGACCTATGTTAACGGCTGCAGCCAGCGTCGGAGCCCCTGCCGCCCGCGCTTTGTCCATCACCAGTTTCTGGATGGGGGACACGGTCGCAAACCCAAACGCAGCCATCAGAAAAATACAGACCGCTGACATGACCTGGCTGTGGGCAGTAAAGTTAAATACCAGCAGGACTACGGCCTGAGCAGCCAGGGTGACGTAAAGCATCGGCATCAGCGCGCGATCGGCATATCTGCCGCCCAGCTGATTACCGACAAATAGCCCCAGACCGAACAGCAGCATCAGCCATGCCAGGCTGCTTTCGCTGTATCCGGTCAGCTCGATCATCATGGGTGCGATATAGGTAATGGAGGTAAAAAATGCACCCGGCCCAAAGACCGTTATGCCCATCGCCAGCAGAACATTGACGTTGCGGAAGGCATTAAACTCGTGTGCGAAATTATGGTTCTCCGGACGGGGCTGATGCGGGATAAGCATGCCGACGCTGATAACCGTAACAACTCCAATTGCGGCAATAACCATAAAAGCATCCCGCCAGGAAAGATGCTGCCCGATCCAGGTACCGACGGGAACACCAATAAGATTTGCTACGGTCAGTCCCATGAACATGAATGCAATCGCCCTTACCCGCTTAGACGGCGCAACCATATCGGCAGCAATGATCGAACCAATACCAAAGAAGGCGCCGTGAGTCAGAGACGTGATGATCCTGCCCAGAATGGCAATGCCCAGCGTGGGCGCAAAGGCCGTAACGAGGTTACCCGCCACAAACAGCAGCATCAGGAAAACCAGCATGGCTTTTCGGGGCACTTTTGAGCCCAGAATAATCAGGGCCGGCGCGCCGACAAAAACACCCAGCGCATAAGCCGTTGCCAGATTTCCGGCCACGGAAATAGTAACGTTGAAATCAGCGGCAATAACGGGAAGCAGGCCGGCAATGATGAATTCAGTCGTACCGATACCGAATGCACCAATCGCCAGCGCCCAGAGAGCAAGTGGCATAACAAATATCCTGTCAGTTAACCTATTTTTTTGTCTGAGCTGCGCATAACACGTGCCGGCTTTCGTTTAGAGAACCGGCACATGACACGGTGATGGCAGCAGGACAGACAGGATATAAGCTTGCTTAGAGTTGATAAACAGCCCTGAAATCGCCTGAGTGGTGACAAAAATTCTACTTAAGAGTGCCAAAGTATCCTTTTTCGGCCTTATTCAGCAGTTCATCGACAATAAGCCTGACCCTGGGGATCAGATGCCTTGTCCGGGGCCAGACAACGTTCAGCTCGACGGGTACGGGCATATGATCGGGCATAACAGCAACAAGCCTGCCCTCATCAATATGGCTGTTCACCATCGATTCCGGAAACTGGGCAATACCTGCTCCTGCCAGGCAGGCCTGAAGCATGGCGTCTCCGTCGCTTATCTGGTGTGCCGAGGCCGAGATAAACTTTATTTCCCGCTCCCCGGCTGGCCGCAGCCGCCAGGCAAGCGGTGCCCCTCGCCGGTACCCCATAATGCAGCAGTGTTTTTTTAGCGCATCGACATCAAAGGGCTGACCATGCCGCTCAACATAAGCGGGAGATGCGCAGAGCATGAGGCGCTGCCGGCTCAGACGACGCGCAATCAGCTCATCGGTACTCTGCAGTTCGCCCAGGCGCAGTACCAGGTCAACGCCCTCCTCAACCGGATCAATCAGACGGTCGTTAAAGGTCAACACCAGACGCAGGGCTGGATAACGATTCATCACTTCAAGCAGCACCGGCATCATCAGGTTGCGTCCGAATGATGCCGGCATGTCTATACGCACCGTTCCGGCAGGATTGTCCTGCCGCCGGCTTAGCGTATTTTCAGCCGAGTCCAGAATTTCCAGCGCAGAGAGGCAACTGGTGAGATAGGCCTCTCCGTCACTGGTCAGGCTTAGCTTACGGGTTGAGCGGTGAAACAGACGCGTTCCCAGCCTCTCCTCAAGCCGCGCCACGCTTTTTCCGACGGCAGATTTTGTAATGCCCAATTGCTCCGCAGCTTCAGTAAAGCTGCTGGACCTGGCCGTTGTGACAAAAGTCGTGATTCCTCGCAAGGATTCGGCTGTAAACCCGGTAGACATAAAGTTGACTCTCTGGCGACACATAGCGTGTTTATCGATGTGTAATTCTATACCAGGCTTAAGTCAGTTCGAAAACAAAGTGCCGGCACCTGTCGGCGTATCCATATTAAAAACACGGGGAGCAGTCATGTCACAGACAAGACCTTTGAAATTTGTCTCACTGCTGGGCAGTCTTCGCGCGGATTCTTTTAACGCCGTCGTAGCCCGCAATCTTAGCCTGCTGGCGCCGGCAGGCGTGGATGTCAGCGCGCTCAGCTCTGTCGGGGAAATACCGCATTACGACGCTGACCTGCAGGCTCAGGGGTTTCCTGAATTGGTTGTGGAAATGGGACAAGCGATAGCGGCAGCAGACGGCCTGATTATTGTCACACCTGAATATAACTATTCTGTGCCGGGTGCCCTGAAAAATGCGCTGGACTGGCTTTCACGTCTTCCGGATACCCCTGTCGCCGGTAAGCCCGTCGCCATAATCACTGCGTCACCCGGTGCCATAGGTGGCGCAAGGGCGCAGTATCACCTGCGCCAGATTCTGGTCTTTCTTGACGGCAGAGTGCTTAACAAGCCAGAGGTCATGATTGGACAGGCCTCATCCCGGCTTGATCCGAAATCCGGCCTCATAACGGATGCGGACACCCGTGACCATATTTCGGCTCAGCTTAGTGCGCTCGCGACAATGGCGGCCCGCCAGGGCTGATTAATAACATTACTCACATCTGAACAACCACAGGGAGAAAACTATGTCTACCAACGTTATTCGCGGTATGGACCACGTCGGCATTACCGTTTCTGATATTGATGAGGCTACCCGCTTCTTTTCTGACGCCTTTGGTGCAGAAGTTATTTATGACTCCGTCTCGCCTTCAGACGATGACGTAAAAGGCGAAGAAACGGAAAATATTCTGAACCTGTTCCCGGGAACGAGAATTACCACGGTCAGAATGATGAAGCTGAAGCACGGCCCGGGACTGGAACTTTTTGAAATGAAGGGGCCAGAGCAAAGTCAGCCCGTGCGACCCAGCGATTATGGCCTGCAGCATTTTGCTGTTTACGTTGATGACATCAACGAGGCTATCAGCCTGTTCGAGCAGGCTGGCGGGAAAATGTTTACTTCTCCTCAGCCCCTGATGTTTCCAACTGAGGTGGGAGAGAATAACTTTTTCTGCTACGGCCGCACGCCGTGGGGTAGCGTCATTGAACTGATTTCTTTACCTTCAAAGCTGCCGTATGAAGACCATACCTCTCTGCGCCGCTGGAAGCCCTGAGTGTAACCGGGTGCGCCAGCGCAGGCGTACCCGTAAATACTAAACGTCCGCTCCTCGCTCATAGCTGACTTGCCCACGAATAATCTCCGACTCATACCCTCGTACAAGACAGTTGCTTGCAGCTGGAGTAGCGGGTTTCCAGGTGGCTCCTATAACGCCGCCCCGGCACGTATCACATACATGTCCGAGAGGGCCCACGCCTGGTTTCACTATGAATGTTGACACCTGCAACATCCGCTCACAAGAGTGTGAAAATCATCCCTGAAACCGATTAAGGTTCACAAGTTGTCGCAGCATCTCGATATGAATCGGTTTATCATTAAGCGCCGGTATGTAAGTAAACGATGTACCACCCGCATGCATAAAAATCTCCCTGTTCTGCTCATCAAGCTCCTCAAGCGTTTCTAAACAGTCTGATGCAAACCCCGGGCTGATTACCTGCAGGCTTTTTATTCCTTCATTCGGTAGATTTTTAATTGTCTCATCAGTAAAAGGCGTTAACCATGGCTCTCTGCCGAATCTTGACTGGAACGTCATCAATATTTTCAGTGACGGCATATTGATTGCTTCAATGAGTAATTTTGTCGTTAACTCACATCTTTCCTGGTATCGGTCCCCCTCTTTGACAAACCTTACCGGTATACCATGATATGAAATTAACAATGCATCTGGAACGCCGTTAGCTTCGAAAGATGCCTGAACGGATGCTCTTAACGCTTCAATGTAGGCAGGGTGATCGGCATAGTCATTGATGAAATTTATGGAGGGTGTATACCGGTTCTTCATTATCTGCAGGTGACGGCTCACGCTATCCCAAACAGAAGAAACGGTCGAAGATGAAAACTGGGGATACAAAGGAATGACGATAATTTTATCGACGCCTTTTTCCAATAGCCTGTCAATTGCACCACCTATACTGGGCTCGCCATAACTCATCCCCAGCTCGACGGGCATACCTGTCACTTCTTCAAGCGCACGGGCTTGCCTGACGCTGTAAACCATAAGAGGGGAACCTTCCTCCATCCAAATCGAAGAATATAATTTCGCCACTCGCCTTGCACGTAATGGGATAATCACGCCATGTAGAATGGGGCACCAAATGATTCTTGGTAAGTCGACCACTCTGTAGTCATGCAGAAATTTAGATAAAAATTTCTTTACCGCAACAGGCGTTGGTTCTTTTGGTGTTCCAAGGTTAACAATCAAAACACCCTGTTTATTCGTCATCAGGTGGGACCCTCAAAGCCATTGTCACTAACTCACTCATGCCAGTCACTCCGTAGCAGCTTGTCTTAAAGGCCTCAATTTGACCTCATTTTGTAGAAATAATTGAAATGCAGATTGACTGTTTCACGGCTTATGATGCTATGAGTCTGATTGCAGCCATCGTTTTTACTCAATGATCATGATTTTAGGACAAATCATCAGTGAAAACATTACTTTCTCTATCGTCAGATTTAACCGGTGCGGGGCTACGCGACGTCATTATTGAAGTCGGCGTGTGGAGGAGTTAGCTGGAGGAGGTGAGAAAACCGCATCTGGATGCCCGCGCAGATGCATGCCTTAGGCTTGATCTTTTTATGCGTATAAGTGATGAAGGCGACTGACCTGCTCCCTGTTAATCCTTACAGCACGCTTTTTGCAATGTCTGTTACTCGCTCAAAGCGGACTGACACGCATCAACAGCTTACCACTGCTTTTACCAGGCTGGACGACGTTGCCTGAACTCGTTTCGGATATCGTCGTCAGCAGGCGAGCCGCGCAGCGGTGCGAGAGCAGAATTTAATAGTTACAATATACTAATGCGATTTAATAACAGGCGCAGGATTAGGCCGGCGAACCGGCCTGAGGCATTATCAGATGGCGCAATAAACGCGCGCTTCACGTGGCGTGTAGATACCAAATGTCACCACGCTCAGTAAGCCATTAACAAACGTCTGCTGCACTTCAACCCGGTTAACTTTTTCCTGGCCGCCGCACACCTGCGCCGCATCAATGCTCTTACGCTGACCGATACCTGAAACAAAGAACGGCTGGCTGGTGGTTTTCGTCGCCGCGCCAACTTGATTCTGTTTCATTACGAAAGTCTGCTGCGCACAGCCGGTTAAACTCAGAGCCAAAAACGCCGCAACACAAAGCTTGTTCATAAATATCCTTATCGCCTGAAATGAAAAAAATGCTGAGTGAAATCATCACTCAACCAGCAATCAGGTTATCGACAACGAAAGCGGAAACATGAGAAAAATTTTTAAGTACCCCTAACGGATACGTTTTGCTGAATAGTACAGCAATAAAAAAAGCCCCTGCACAGCAGGAGCTTTTTATGTTTACCGCAGCGTTTCCGCTTAGCGAGTCAAATCGTAGAAGAACTTTTTGACGCCATCGAGAAAGCTTTTTGAATGCGGACTGTTCTTCTCGCCCGCCGCACCACCAAAGCACTATTCCGGCTCACGCAGCAGCGACTTATGCTTCTCGCTCATAGTGGACCATGGGCTGCCGTCAGTCCGCTTAGTGCCAGGAGCGGACATTGCTTGAATCATGATATGTTAGTTTACGGGGGCTGGTCAGAACGGCTATACCCCTCTACGCCTGTCTGAATGCTGTGGCGCGAGTGATGTGTGAAAGTGATTAGCAGGTCACCCTCACGGTACAAATTTAAACAAATTTCAGGACCATATGAGATCCTTGGGTTTTTTTGACTGCTTCATCGATATAGTGCTGGCGAACGGCATCAGTCACAGGTTCACTTTCGTAGGGGGGTTCAAATTGTTTCATAGTGCTTGTTTCAGCCACGAAACCACCCACGACCATTTCACCTTCTGCCCTGATTTTTTTTCCGTCTATATCGAGCATCACATATGAACTAGTGCCTGTAATTTTCATATCAGTTATCCCTTACAAAAATGACTTTTTCCGTCTGTGATACCGGATCGATTGTAGTGATTTTTGTGACGTTATCATTGCCCATCAGGCGCGGTAACTCAACGTTTTCCCATATATTACCTTCACGCAGCGCCTGTCCCACTACGGCCCTGACTTCTCCTGATACCTGTTTAGCATAAGACGCGGAGACGTCCTCCCAGGCCTTGATGCTCTGGGGGTTATCGAAATCCCATTCAGGCATTTTAATGTTTTTATCTTTGATTGTGGATTCGAGCGTGACACCGCCCCGGGACTTGGCAATGCCTTCTGCGACATCAGGTCCGCCGACACCTTCAGTGCGTCCTGACCAGAAAAAGGCACTGTCCGGATCGGTCGCCAGTTGAGGTTCTATTTCTTTCAGGTTGATGAGGCTCTGAGGCGTGTTTCGCCACGTATTGAAGGCTGCGCCTCCTTTTACGCCGGCAAGGCCGCCTGCAAACGCACCGCCCAGCGCTAGCCACTTCTGACCGTCAGAGCCTTCTCCCCATAATTTCCCGCCTATATAAGCGCCACCATAGCCTCCACCCAGTCCTCCTGCAAAACCAAGCAGGGCTATCGCCGGCCCAGCCAGAACAGCTGTAGCAGCAAGGCCTACGCCCAGCAGCACTCTGTCAACCCAGTCCGGAATTTCCGGACTGATTGCGTCAGTCTGCTCTTTACTGCCACCAATAAAGACGTTGGGTGAGCCGCCGCTGATCACACCGCTGCATGTCAGGCGATCCCCCGTCCGGGCAGCAGGCAGTCCGTTGATGTAGACGCGTGAAGACCCTTTTGCCACGCGCTGCAGGGCCGGACCGTGTTCGTCACAGTCACCGACAGACATATGCGACATCACCGCCGACCTTCCATTGATGAACACATTTGATGAACCGGTGACCAGGTGGCCGGTTTCGTGGTGGGGTACCCATGACATGCTGCCAAGAACTTCTCCCAGCCCGCCACCACCTGCAGCACCGGCAACCGTCGCCGCCAGGGCTACCGCTCCGACACCCCCTGTGGCTAGCGTGAACGCCGCGCCGGCAATGGCCCCGCCTATCAGACCGAGCATCAGCCAGCCCTTAGAGGCAGAGTGTTCTATGCCATCCCCCACCCGTGCAGCGGAAAAGGCTTCAGCTGTACCACTCATTTTTCATTTATCCGCTGACTGAGGTAAGCCTCAACGGCTTCAGTTGTATCCAAGCCGTCAATACCCCGGACACTTCTGGCCAGAAGCAGGCTTGATATCAGTCCCGGTATTTTGGCACCGGTCATCTGCCATAGCGCAAAGCGGCCTGCATGCTCGCCGTCAGGTATCGGAGACAGCATCAGCGGTTCGCCGGCAGTGTCAAAAAACAGATAGCTGCCGTTCCTTGCCCGGATGAGATCAATGGATGAGTACAGGTCAGAAATTGAAGGGAACACGGTCAGTTCGCGGCTGTCACGGTCAAAACTGAAGAAGATTTTCTGACTGTCGGCCGGGATCTGGCTGCTCCGTGCGGGCGAACCTTGTGCATCGTCCGGAAACGTAATGCTGTCCGTGATGCTGTCATAAATACGGCTATGGTAATCGTCAAACGCATCCGTGCAGGTGCCAATGAAGCAGAGTAGCTTTTTCCCTGTACTGTTTTCAGATGTCAGTACAATCCTTTGCTTCTGAAAGATGATTCTTTCGCCGGATTTGAAATTGTAAAACAGTTCCAGCGCCTGCCTGCCATTTATTTCGGTGAGCCGGGCATGATTGAGAGAAAGATCCTGCAGAGTAGCCTGCAGTTCAGATGACAGCTTCTGGGATACTGACTGAAGCGTATCTTCTGCCGCAGCTGTTGCACGTGAAATCACGAAGGTGAATTCGTTGGCATTCGTATGACTGAGGGTAAAGAGGTTCATGGTGCGATCGCGAAATACGTCAGGCACCGTAATGTTGCAGTCCTGCAAGGTATATTCAGACATGTAAAGCTTCTCCAGTCCGTGAGTCTGGACCAGAATATCAACGTTTATAAAAATGGTCTCTAAGTGATTCTGATTTAAATTTGATCTAATTCAAAGGGTTTCTTTGCACCTTCTGATCTGCTCCCTGTTGATTCACACAGAATGATTTAAGCAATGTCTGTTGTTCGCTCTTAACAGACCTCACACCCGCGTCAGTCCGCTTCGTGCCAGAAGCGGACTCAGAGTCAAGCTATTCATCAAATCCTTATTCGATTCGTTCCACATTTGGATGACGCTCGGTTGAGGCTTCATGAAAAATATCACTCAGCCAGCCAGCAATCTCACCTTCTGTCATATCATCTGGAATAGCGACGTCATAGAGCCGAGAAAACTTTCTTTCCGTCAGGTCAGCACGAAATACCAGCCACCGATCATTCTCACGTTGAACGCCAAGATGCCGCCCAAATACGTTATATACCAACATATGCAACCTCCGAGCATGCTAATGAGTCTCTGAATTAATGATATATACGTCTGGGCATGTTAACGAGAATATCGTAGGTATATGAATGGCCAGCGTCCGCTCCTCGCTCAAAGCAGCCAGTCGATGCGCTAACATCACGTTTTCAATCAGTCACCGTTTACTGCGCTGGCGAACGTGTGCGGACCCCCAGCGATGTCTGTTCCTCTGGGCTTCTTTCTTCCCATAATCTGCCGATTGGCATGCAGTTCTGCGCAGGATTTAATCAGGAGAATTTAATGCTGGCACTGGCGGATCAGCTTAAAAGCACCTATCCGTGGCAGACAAGAAAACCGGAGGTGTGGGCTGGTCGCTAAAGACCCTTTCAGAAGCATCGCCTGATGCTTTTTTCCAGAACGTGTGAGCGACGACTTCCTCTCTGCTATTTTTTGTCTCGAAAATAGCGGGGAGAGGCGACCGGCTCATAAAGTCACCTGGAAAACTTTAGCTCACTGCTCACGGTTGACATGACTCTCCGTACCAGGCATACCACTTTGTCAGTTTTGCCGTTAGCGAACAGGTGAACAACCGGGAACTTCCGCTATCGACCAATCTAATGTTGTGAGTATTTGCGCTCGTCGTCAGAAGCGGAATAATATCGATATCGGTGGTTTAGACTGTTGAAGTAACAACTCAGGTCTGAAAGAGCAGGAGATTAATATGCAATCAGTTCGCCTCATGGGTGACGGATACGAACCTCATGTGACACAGGAGGAAGGTAAACTGACCTACTCATTGCCTGTCGATTCTGGTTTTATCAGCTATGAATTTGCCTTTGAGATCAGCCGGCACGATCTGGATATTCTGCTTTCCGATGATTACAGACGTGCCGTGCTCGAAATTACTGCGCATACCTTGCTCCAGCGTTCGACGCTAACAGGCTATGACCGCTTTACCCAGAAAGACTTCGATAAACTGGTCACGAACACCCTTCACTCCACACCCGATTTCCTGCAAACATTCATTTCTCAGATAAGCCATGAACATCACATTGTTATTGAGCATTACGTGAAAGAAATCATGGACCGGCGTTCTGCCTCACAATGAATACAATGAGTACTAAAGAACACATTTAAACTTTTTGAAGTGAAAGCGACTGTCCCTTCAGGTGGGATATAAAGTGCAAAACAGTGTCCTGCGATAGCTCTACACCTGAACATTCAGATAAAGGGGAGGTTTTACAGAGTGAGTTGTGAGTTCTGTCAGGATCTATGTGTTAAATACGTTATACGGGAACCTCGTCAGTTGCGCCTGGCAATACGTATTGCACATAACGCAGTTAAAGAAGAGATCATTTCCGAAGTTTCAACCATCAATAACTGGAATCAGTACACCTTTTCTGAATGTGCTGAACAGATGATTTGGGGCGATATCGTTGATTACCATTTTGCATGTAATCATTGCGGAACCTCGTTCGTGCTGGGAGCTGAAACCTATCATGGCAGTGGGGGTTATTGGTCTCCCGAAAGTGAAAAACCAACAGAAATAATAAACTGAGGCAATGAATTGCCGTACGCGGAGTTCCGCGAAGTCACTCAGGCCAGTTCATCACAGACGTTTGAATGAATTCAGTAGCCTGTCTCGCACATAGATGTTGGTCATCAGCAACAGACTTCTTTTTGAGCCTGAAACAGAAAATCTTTCTGCCGTGGCACGCGGTTTCAGAATATAAGGCGGGTTAATCAGGCGTTCAGGAAATGTATCCTTGCGGGAACAGGCGGCAAAGCGTTAAACGTAAGATCTATTACCGTTAAATCCGGAAGGTCATACCAGCAATCATATGCATCGACTAAGGCTCTTCTGACTCAAAAAACTGATACGACCCATCACGTCGGGCTTTGGCCTGATACATCGCTTTATCCGCGTTTTCGAATAATATTTTGGCCGATGCCGTCCCAAAGCGGGCAAGGCTGATACCGATAGCCGCGCCAATGCGCACGTCCATATTATCAATGGCGAATGGCGCGTGCAGACTTTCAATAATACGCAGGGCAATGGCAGCGGCTGTATCGCGATTTCTGCAC
This sequence comes from Pantoea sp. ABR1s, assembly GCF_057812235.1. Lineage (NCBI taxonomy): Bacteria > Pseudomonadati > Pseudomonadota > Gammaproteobacteria > Enterobacterales > Erwiniaceae > Pantoea > Pantoea sp. ABR1s. The sequence goes on from NZ_JBSZSY010000004.1 coordinate 448,470, forward strand.
TTTGCCGCCACAACAAATTCATCTCCGCCCAGTCGCGCCAGTGAGTCGCCCGGACGCATACAGCGTTGCAGCCGTTCACTGACCTGCTGCAGCAAGGCATCCCCTGTCGCGTGGCCCATCAAATCGTTCACCGCCTTAAAGCCATTAAGATCGATAAACATCACCGTCGTGTAGGCCTCATCATCCACCTTCGCCAGCATGCGCCCAACCTGGTCGTTGATCCAGGTACGATTATGCAGCCCGGTCAGCGTATCCAGCGTTGCCAGCTTCTCCAGATTGCGCATCCTCTCTTTGTCTCGCGTAATGTCGCGCGACACCAGAACTGCACCGATATTTTTGCCGGTAGAGGGATTGATGACGCCACAGGCTTTGGTGCCCAGAATGATGTAGTGGCCGTCACGATGCAGCTTGCGCACCTCAACGACGTCCGGCAGTACTCCTCCGTTGAAGATGCAGGCGAGTGCTTCAGAAGCGGGGCCGCGGTCATCGGGATGCAGGAAATCCACCACCAGCTGACCGACAACTTCTTCGGCTGTCCAGCCAATCATTTCGCTATAAGAGGGTGAGATTGAAACGTACCGGCCATCCGCGTCGCAATGGGCAATCAGATCGGTGCTGTTTTCAATTAACAGACGATATTCTGCCGCCGTGCGCAGCGCATCTTCCAGCGCTTTACGCTGTCCGGTCACATCAAGAATGAAGCCGTTATACTGCAGACGGGACGTGCCAGGCTGGCGATCCGGCAGGCCAGATACAATAACCCGACGCGTCTTGCCATCCAGACAATGGATCGGCACTTCAATATGAAAAGGCGTCAGGAAATCAAGCGCTGCGGTCAGTTGCAGCGCGATCTTTGCATCGTCGTCGGCCTGTGCCAGTCTCAGCCATGAACTCAGCGTCACACCCTTCAGTTCAGGCATCAGACCAGCAGGGCTTTCCTGACTGGCGACGCAGATACCCTGGGCATCTGTAGACCAGACAGCGGTAAAAGAGGGTTTGATCATTGTGTTCATGGCGGCCGACTCCGACGTAGCTGACGATATTAAACAGGCTCAATACTCGTCGCTACAGACCTGATTATAACCGTTAATGTCCGCCTGTAGCTGAAGGAGGATCCGGAGACAGGTTCACCATTGCGAGAATACCCGCCATTGACGGCGGCTGACGCTGCGCTTGTCCGTCTGCAGCTGCTGAGGTGCCGCCCTGCCCGCACAAAAATGAGCGAACCCGGGATTCAGTGTCAGAAGTATGAGCCAGTGTTTATCGGCCGATCGGGCCAGAATCTTTAATGATGCCACCTCTGCCAAAAGCGCTGGGGTATGATTATGTTGATTAATAGCAACCGGATAATCAGGCGTAAAATCACTTTACTGTTTTATTCGTCTCAATACTTTTTTGCAGCCCGCAGCAAACGCAGGCTGCAACGGTCAGCTGACCAGACCTGGATCAGTCTGCCGTATGTGTGTGATAGATCTTGCTGACCACGGTCCAGCGATCGTTCACTTTCAGCAGGTTAAAAAAATCAGTGAAACGGAAACCAGAAATGTCGTCAGTGTCGATGCGGGCACTGGCGGCAGACCCAACAATATCTACGCGCACAATAGCCGCTTTTGCTTCGGGTGAAGGACGGAATGCGGTGTCGATGGTGTCAAACAATCCCTGAATTGGACCGCCGCTGAGGTTGCCGTCACTGTCGAGACCAAAAATGGTCGCCCTGTCGCTGAAAGCGGGCTTCATGAGCTCACTTTTCGCCTGCTTTCCTCCCTCGTTATACTGATTGAGCACTGCCACGATGGCGTTATAGTCCTGTACATAGGTCGTGTTATTCATCTGTTTTCTCTCCGTTCTGATTAATAAGGTATCCCTTCAGACACCCCGCCTTTGGGTGATATTTTCTGACACAGACATGTACCGACTCAGCGCGACAGCAGCCTGCCGGGGGAGCGCAGGCGGAATAAAGGGCGAGCCACTGTGTCGATTTAATTCTGTAGTGAGCACTACGTAATAGTATTATTGTATAGTGATCGCTATGTAATGTGTCAAGAGAATGATTGAGGCCGTCTATGAAAATACCTGACCAGCCTGCTGCCACTGAAAAGCCGAAAGGCCGGCCACGAAGCTTTGACCGTGATAAAGCGTTGCTGAAGGCGCTGGATCTGTTCTGGCGCAAAGGTTTTGAGCCGGCATCGGTTGCCGAACTTTGCACCGCCATGGAAATCAACCCACCCAGCCTCTATTCCGCCTTTGGCAATAAAGCAAAACTTTTTCTGGAGGCCGTGAACTACTACGAAACGAAGTACTGGAAAGCCAGCTGGCTGCGGCTTGAGGAGAGGCAGGATATTGGTGAAGCGATTGACGGTTTCTTTAGCGAAGCAGCCGATATTCTGCTCTCCCCTTCAGCGCCCTGCGGCTGCATGGTGGTGCTGGCAGCCATCAATGTTTCAGCAGAATCGACGGACGTTGTCAGGGCGGTTAGCGTTCTCAGGCAGGAAGGGAAAGATCTGTTTGAAAAAAGGCTGGTCAGAGCGGTTCAGGAGAAGCAACTGCCCGCAGATACCAACACCGTCGCGCTGGCTACCGTTCTGAATACGCTGCTGGAAGGCATGTCGATAGAGGCGAAAGACGGTGCGACGCTTCAGAGCCTGAAATTGATCGGCCAGCACGCCACCCGACTGCTTCACCCGCTCACAATCAGAAACTGATAGCATGAAACAGGTTAAAAGTTACTAGACGACCGGTCAGTTTTTCACTAGAGTGTGCACATTATGAAAAGAAACGTGACAGATATGCGGCAGCACATCATTGATGTGGCCAGGGCGATCATTACTCATAAGGGCTACAGCGCCGTCGGGATTTCCGAGATTGTAAAAGCGGCTGATATCCCAAAAGGCTCGTTCTATTACTATTTTCCGTCGAAGGAAGCGTTTGCAGAGGCGCTGCTGGAGCACTACTTCAGCCACTATTTGCTGGAAGTAGAGCATCAGCTAGGCGGAACAGGAACGGCGAGAGAGCGACTGCTGCGCTATTTTACCTTCTGGAAAACCACCCAGGGCACAGACCTGCCTGAAAGTAAATGTCTCGTGGTCAAGCTGGGGGCGGAAGTCTGCGACCAGTACGATAACATGCGGCATGTGCTGGCAACGGGCACCCATGAAATTGTGCTCAAAATTGCTGCCTGCCTCCGGCTCGGTCAGGAAGATGGCTCCCTGCCCGCCGTAACGGATGCCACTGAACTGGCAGAAGAACTCTATCAGCTCTGGCTGGGGGCTTCCCTGATGGCGAAAATCCACGATCCTGACAAAGCGTTCAGTCAGGCAATGAACGCAACAACACGGCTACTCGGGTAGCCGGTTTTTTTTGCCCACCTACTAGACGACCGGTCAACTATTAAGAGGTTTATATGACTGACAACAGTACTCGTACCGATTTATTCTCACCTGTTTCGATGGGCAGTCTTCAGCTGTCAAACCGCATTGTAATGGCACCGGTCACGCGTAGCCGTTACGGTGAAGAGGGTGTGCCTGATGAACTCCATGCTACCTACTATGCACAGCGTGCCGGGGCTGGCCTGATTATTTCTGAAGCCACCAACATCTCTCCGCAGGGACGCGGCTATGCCGCTACGCCGGGGATATGGAGCGAAGAGCAGGTGGCTGGATGGAAAAAAGTCACTGATGCGGTTCACGCTAAAGGCGGCAAAATCGTCTGCCAGTTATGGCACGTGGGCCGTTTTTCAAGCGTGGAACTGCAGCCTGAGGGCCAGCGTCCGGTTGCACCTTCTGCTATTAAAGCTGATGGACAGACTTACACCGTAAACGGTTTTGTGCCGGTATCGACGCCGCGGGCGCTGGAAACAGAAGAAATCCCCGGCATTATTGAGCAATATAAACGTGCAGCTGAAAATGCCCTGCGTGCCGGTTTTGACGGCGTTGAGGTCCACTCTGCCAACAGCTACCTGCTCGATCAGTTCCTGCGTGATTCCACCAATCACCGTACCGACGCCTATGGTGGCTCTATTGAAAACCGCGCCCGCCTGACGCTGGAAGTGACAGAAGCCATTATCAACATCTGGGGCAATGACAAAGTCGGTATCCGCCTCTCTCCGGTCACACCTGATGCCGGTAACACGCCGCCAGACAGCAATGTTATGGCGATGTACGGCTACCTCATTCAGCAACTTAACCGGTTCAACCTGGCTTATCTGCACTTCGTTGAAGGCGCGACGGCCACCTCTCGTGATGTGCCTGCCGATGTGGACATGGACGCGCTGAGCGCACAGTTCAACGGTCCGTTTATTGGCAATAACAACTATGACCTTGAGATGGCCATCAGCCGCCGCAACGCCGGAATTATTGATGCGGTTGCCTTTGGACGCCTGTTCATCTCCAACCCGGATCTGGTTAAGCGTCTGCGTTACGGTGCCGCGCTGACCATCGCGCCGAAAGAAGCCTATTACGGCGGTGGTGCAGAGGGTTATACCGACTGGCCGGAAGCCAGCTGCTGATAACGGTTTATGGCGGGTGAGCACCCGCCCCTTTCACCAGAAGGAGAATTAAAAATGAATTACCTGCAACAGAAAACAGCCATTATTACGGGTGCATCCTCCGGGATTGGTGCGGCTACCGCGCGGGAACTTGCGCGTCATGGCGTGAATATTGTGGCGGCAGCACTGGACCAGAACGGCCTCGATACGCTGGTACGCCAGATTGAAGCTGAAGGGGGACGCGCTGTCGGCCTGGTAACCGATGTTACACGTCTGGAAGAAACCCAGGCGCTGGTGAAGTTCGCCAGTGACATCTTCGGCGCCATAGACATACTGATTAACAATGCGGGCCTGATGCTTTTCTCAAGCTGGAGTGACGTTGCATGGGAAGAGTGGAACAAAATGGTCGACGTCAACATCAAAGGCTATCTGAACGCCATTGCCTCTGTGTTACCCGTTATGCTGAAGAAAAATGAGGGACAGATCCTGAATATGGCATCGGTTGCAGGTCATCAGGTTGATGCGGGTGCAGGGGTTTACAGTGCAACAAAATTCTTCGTCCATGCCATGACAGAATCGATGCGCAAAGACTTAGGGGTTAATAACGGGATACGCGTCAATACCATCAGCCCTGGCGTAATCAATACCGGCTGGGCCGATAAAGTCGGCGATCCTCAGGGCCGTAAAGTGGCTCAGGAACTCAATAAATTAGCCATCAGCCCACAGGATGTGGCTAATGCGGTGGTGTATGCACTAAATCAGCCGCAGAACGTTACCGTCAACGACCTCATCGTCTCTCCCACCAGACAAAACTGGTGATATCCGGATAACAGCGTCGGGGTTGCCACGCCATCCACTCTGTCCTGATGCTGATTATCAGGGCAATACTGCCCCGGCATGGCTCGCACGCCCTGATGCTACTTTCCTTCAATTTTCGCCTGATTAAGCCGCCAGGCTATCACTCTTTGCATCGTCTGAAAATTAAGAAGAAAACAGAGTAACTCAGAATTAATACTTATATTTTAACAGGTAAAACAGCCCAACCACCACACTTCGACAGAGCAAATATTACATTAAATCAAAGGGTAAATGCCGGCTTAGTGAGTGACAAGCTGTGATCAAAATTCCTGTCATAGTTTTCTTTAGCTTAACCTTTTCTTAAGATTAATCTTATAACATCGTCTCTGTATTAGCCCATATTGGGCTGTTCCGGAGTATCACCCTATGCAAAATAACAACACAGCTTCTCACGCTCTCAGTAAAGTTCCGGCCGTTACCGCGGCTTTCTGGTTAACCAAAATCGCTGCGACTACCCTGGGTGAAACCGGCGGCGATGCGGTGACCATGTCGATGAATCTCGGTTACCTGACCGGGACATTGATTTTCGCCATCATCTTTCTGATCGCGGTGGTGGTGCAGATAAATCGCCACAGTTTCAACAAATGGATTTACTGGTTCACCGTGGTGGCCACAACCACGGTCGGCACGACGATGGCAGATTTTGCCGATCGCTCTCTGGGCATAGGATATTTAGGGGGCACCTTGCTGCTGAGCACCCTGCTTATCCTCTCGCTTTTCCTGTGGAAAATCACCTGCGGTACGGTTGCGGTCAGTTCAGTGAGCAACGGCGTCACAGAGAGTTTTTACTGGGTCACTATTATGTTTTCACAAACCCTGGGCACGGCCTTAGGTGACTGGACGGCAGACACTGAAGGGCTGGGCTACGATGGCGGGATCCTGCTGTTTGTTGGCGCGCTGGCAATCATCTGGGCGGCCAGTCGCTTCACATCACTTTCGCGTACGGGGCTCTTCTGGGCGGCCTTTATCCTGACCCGACCACTGGGTGCCGTGGTCGGCGACTTTCTGGACAAACCCCTTGCCTCAGGCGGACTCGCGCTAAGCCGCTACGGTGCCTCACTGACGCTGGCGCTAATCATCATCGCTCTTCTGGTGATACTGCCCCAGCGTCCGGCAATGAAGACCGCCACGGCGAGTTAAAAAACGTTACTGGCAGATTTACAGATAACGCATCGACTTAAACGTAATCAGGGCCGCCAGCGATGGCGGCTTTTTTTTATTATTTGATGCGTAACAGGCTACATCAGACAGAGCGCTCAAAGGAGACGATTTGACCATCGGGTGCAGCAGCGAGTACCGGCAGACTCTCTGCTGGCTCCTGCATTTTCACCCGAAACGCCGTGTTGCTGGCATCAAGGAAAACGGTTCTCAGATGACGGTTACAGATGAACCATATTTCATCGCGGTCATTTGAAAGAATGTAGTAAGCATCTGAGGTTTCAGAGGGGTTAAAACAGCCCAGTGCGCGATAAGCCGTCTGCGGGGTAAAACCGCTGGAAAGCGGCAGTGGCCTGGGGCCATGCGCTAACTCTTCAATCCTGAGGTAAAGCCCCTGTTCAAGCCACAACATAATGTCACTCCCTGAGAGTAGAGAAACCGGGCTGAACGTGTCGGCTGCATTACCGCGAAGCAGAATGCCCGTTCACTGACCGATTTAGTGATCGGATAATTTTTCCGACATGCAGAATCGTTATCCTGATCTGAGCATAGCAGCGGCGCGTTCTTATGCTTTTTTTATCTGCTTACGGTGTTCTGCTACTCAAGACGACTGGCGAGCAGCCGCAGCTGCTCAGCAATCTGCTTCAGATCCCGCTGCTGCTGACCGGCGATACCCGTCGAGCTGCGTACCACCAGTTTTGCCGGAAGGATAGAAGAGGAACGCTGCTCATCCTGCTCACTGGCTAACAACAGACGCGCGACCGCCTCTTTGCCCTGTAAATCAAGATCGAGCGACACCGTGGTCAGCGCCGGATGGAAGAAGGCACTTTCATAGGTGTCATCGTAGCCAATCACCGAAATCTGCCCCGGCACCGCTACCCCGCGCTGATGCAGCGCGCTCAGCACACCCAGCGCCATCTGATCATTTCCCACCAGCAGCGCGCTGAACTCCGGCGCTTCACGCAGTAGTTGCAGCACGCCGTTGTAACCACTTTGCGCATCCCAGTTACCGTGGCTGACGCTGACCGGCTTCAGACGATAGCTCTCCAGCGTATCCAGCCAGCTCTTTAACCGCAGATTGGCAGAAACGGACTCCTCTGGCCCGGCCAGCAGAGCAAATTCCCGATGCCCCTGCTCATAGAGATATTTGACACTGGCACGGGTGCCGTCAGCCGGGTTAAACGAAACGTTAAACACCGCGCTGTAGGGATCAACATCAAGAAACAGGCACAGGATATCGTCGTTCTCCTGCACGATCTGCTCCGCATCACTGCTCTCCAGCGGAACGTTGATAATCACCTTATCCACGCGCTGCGACTTCAGCTCATTGATACAGTTCTGCAGACTTTGATTGACGTTCTCATCAATCATGGCGATCAGCACCTGATAGTCAGCGGCATTGGCATATCGTTTAACCGCAGCGGCCACCTGCGAGGGAGCATGCAACGCCAGCGATGTGGTCACCAGACCCAGCGTTGTGCTCTGCTTACCCACCAGCTGTTGCGCCAGTCTGTTTGGCACGTATCGCAGGGTTTCAATAGAGTGCTCCACCTTGCGCCGCGTTGATTCTGAGACGTTTGCCGACTTATTCAAAACCCGCGAAACCGTCTGGTAAGAGACGCCAGCATGGCGGGCGACATCCTCTAAGGTGGCATTTTTTGATTTCATAATTCGCATCCCTGATTACCGATGGCGGAATGGTATCACAGCAGCCGAATAAGCCAGGTTACCGCAGTCACATTGCGCAAATAAAAAGTAAAAGTCATACCTTCACATCACGAGATTTGGTGATCTGATTCACTAATCGTTACAAATACCGCCACTTTATTTGCACTGCATCACACATTATCGTGATTTTGTTTGTCACTCATCTAACAAAAAGCGTTAACTGCCGCTGTCATGTGAACGTATTACAAATAAAATTGAGGATAACATGGAAACAAGGTTACGTACTGCTGCTGTGGCGCTTGCTGCGGCCCTGACCTCCCCGACGCTCTATGCTGCTATCGACAACATTGATTTCCATGGCTATCTGCGTGGTGGCGTTGGCGTATCGCAGGATGGCGGTATTGAAGAGTATCAAAAGAACAAGATTGGCCGTCTCGGCAATGAAGCCGACACCTACGGCGAGGTTGAGCTGGGCAGCGAAGTCTACAAAAAGGATGACGTCAGTTTTTACGTCGACACCATGGTCAGCATGTTCTCCGACGGTTCTAACGATAACGAAACCACCTTCGGTGACGATGCGCAGTTTGGTTTGCGTCAGCTTAATCTGCAGATTAAAGGGCTGGTGCCGGGTGACAAGAATGCGGTGATCTGGGGCGGTAAACGTTACTACCAGCGTCACGATTTGCACATCATTGATACCAAATACTGGAATATCTCCGGCTCCGGTGCGGGTATCGAAAATTACACTCTGGGCCCGGGCGCGATCTCCTTTGCCTGGATCCGTGGCGATGCCAATGACGTCGATTACAGGGTGGATGGCGATAACGACGTCAACATTAACTACCTCGATCTTCGGTATGCTGGCTGGAAACCGTGGAGCGGCGCCTGGACCGAGTTTGGTATTGATTACGCCATGCCGAACACGACTAAAAAGCAGGAAGAGTATGGTGGCCTGTATGATGCGGAAAACGGCGTTATGCTCACCAGTGAAATCAGTCAGGATATGTGGGGCGGCTATCAGAAACTGGTGTTCCAGTACGCTAACAAGGGCCTGGCACAAAATATGATTTCACAGGGCGGCGGCTGGTATGACATGTGGAACGATACCCGCGATGCCACCGGCTACCGCGTAATCAATACCGGCCTGCTGCCGATCACCGACAAGTTCTCCCTGAATCAGGTCTTTACCTGGGGTTCAGCAGATGACGTCACCGCGCAGACCAGCAAAAGCACCCTGCTGTCGCTGGTGGGTCGTGGTCAGTATCAGTTCACACAGTATGTCCGCGGCATCGGCGAAGTGGGTAGTTTCTGGCAGAAAGATGAGAACAAAGTGGGCAGCGACTACAAACAGGCGGGTCAGAAATATACGCTGGCGCTGGGTCTTGCAGCCGGTCCCGAATTTATGTCACGCCCGGAACTGCGTCTGTTTGCCTCTTACCTGAATGACTCAGAAGACGGACACAGTTTCCAGGACAACACCAGTAACAACACCTGGAACTTCGGCGTACAGGTCGAAGCCTGGTGGTAACCAAGCAGTCTCCTCATTGTGATCATTGTTAAGCTCTTATGCAGGGGCTTATTTGGATAACCGGCGACGGTTATCCATTTTTTTTACTCCGGCTGAAGCGGCTTAAAGAATCGGGCTTCCAGCAACTGACGCAGCTGGTCGGATTGCGTACCAAAGATGGCATGAACTTCCTGCCCCAGAATCACCACGCCAATCGCCCCCGCCTTCTGTAATCCTGCCGTATCTACCGCCCTCAGCGATGTCACTTTCACCCGCAGCCGGGTTAAACAGGCGTCCACCTGCTGAATATTTTCACGCCCGCCGAAGCACTCTACAAGACGCTCCAGCAGCGCACTGTCAATCTCAACCTCTTCCGCCGTCAGCGGCTGCCGACTGAAATATTGCTTAAACGATTTCAGACTCACCATGTTGTTCTCCTCCAGATAATAAAAAGGCGGGCTGCTGCCCGCCACTCACGACTGATAAACGAAAACGAGGGGGAATAGCTTCAGGGCACTCACAGAAAATACACTCTTCCTGCCCTCAAACCCTATTCCTCTGCCACAAAGTCCGCAATTAAAGCCACGGCAGAACTTCCCACACACAACTCTCATGCTCAAAGCTCAGCCTGCCAACAAATTTAACCAAACCTGCTCATTATCCACAGTTCCCGCACCCTCCTGCCACAGACAATGCCCAAACTCAAAGCGATGGGGGCATATGCCTGGAGCAAAGCATCACGGGCCAGGGATGGCCCGTGCTGAGCTGGCAGGGATGCCATCTTTTGCGTCTTTGCGGAAGGCATATGCCCCCTGAGCCAGTGCTCAGACTGCCAGCAAACTTAATCAAGCTGCTCCATATCAACAGTTCCGGCAACCTCCTGCCACAAACAACGCCCAGACTCTAAGCGATGTGGGCATTTGCACCCTGAGCTAACCCTCACCCTGCCATCGAGCGGCATTCAACTAACTTTAAAGGCTTGTGCCTTCAGTTAGCGGCACACTCAGAACGCGACATCCCCACGGCGCCAGCAGCAGCGATCCCCCCACAACCGAGCCATCGATCAAATCGCTGAGCCCAGCAGGCAACGACAGCTGCTGCACCTGACAGGTAAAATTCTGCACAAAAAGAAACGCCTGTTCGCCATCAGTGCGCCGCTGAACAACCACGCCCGGTGGCAGATCAATCGCCAGCGCGCGTGGCAACGCCAGCTGCTTAATCAACGCACCATAAAAATCCCGCTGGAAAGACAGATCATTACGCGATGCGATATACCAGGCTTTGCCCTGACCTACGCGATTCACCGTCACCGCCGGGGTACCGGCATAAAAATCGCTCTCATAGCTGGCCAGCGCCGTTGCGCCTTCCAGATGAATATGCTCGCAAAGCTCTCGCGCCTGATAAGGCCCGCTCAGACCCAGCTCATTGCCGCGCACCCCGCGTACGCCATTGAATTCCTCATCAGTCAGACTATCGATCTCTTCTGACCAGATGCCAAGCAACGGCCGTAACGGCCCCGGGAAGCCACCGGGATAACACAGATCGCTCTCATTCACGATGCCGCTCCAGTAGCTGGCAACGAAATGCCCGCCCTGCTCAAGATGCTGTTCCACCCGCGCCGCAAAACCATCCCGCACCATATACAGCATCGGCGCAATCACAAGATCGTAACCGCTGAGATCGCAGTCGCCGTTAATCACATCCACCGCCACGCCCTGCTCCCAGAAAGCACGGTAGTGCTCGTTCACTGTGCGCTCATAATGCAGTCCGAGATTGCGCGGCCCCTGCGCATTATCCATCGCCCAGCGACTCTCCCAGTCGAAAATAATCGCCACCCGCGCCTCAACCCGGCTGCCCATCACCGGCGTCATCGCGGCCAGCATCCGGCCCAGCTCACTCACTTCACGACCGGTGCGCGTATCAAGATGACCCACATGATCGACTACTGCGCCATGAAACTTCTCGACCGAACCCCGGCTCTTGCGCCACTGAAAATATTGCACCGCGTCCGCACCATGGGCCACCGCCTGCAGTGACGACAGAATATGCATCCCCGGCTTCTTCAGCTTGCTGGTCGGCTGCCAGTTGGTGGCGCTCGGCGTCGACTCCATCAACACGAAAGGCTTGCCCTGCTTCAGGGTGCGCATCAAATCGTGGTACATCGCGGTATAACAGGCGAGCGTGGTCTCATCCTTCTCGTTATGCCACATCGGGTAGCTATCCCATGAGATAAAATCGAGCGCCGGTGCCAGCTTCCAGTAATCGTAGTCGTAGAAATATTCCATAAAATTGGTGGTCGCAGGCAGATCGGGATTGGCCTGCTTCAGCGGTTTAATCTCCGCACGACAGAAATCAGTAACCTGATCGGTCATAAACCGCCGCCAGTCCAGATTCAGACCGTGAATCGACATCTCACCCTGTGGCGCTGGCGACACAATCTGTGACCAGTCGCTGTAGGTATGGCTCCAGAAATCACTCCACCAGGCGAGATTCAGGTTCTCCAGCGTCTCATAACGGCGCTGCAACCAGCCGCGAAACGCCTGCTGACAGCGATCGCAATGACATTCTCCGCCATATTCATTGGAAATATGCCAGCCGAGCACCGCCGGATGATGCGCATAGCGCGCCGCCAGCCGGCTGTTCATCGCCTGCACTTTCTGGCGATATACCGGCGAGGTCATGCAGTGGTTATGACGGCCACCATGCAGAGCCGGCACGCGATCGCGCCCCACACGCAGCACCTCCGGATACGCCTGCGACATCCAGGCTGGCCTGGCCCCACTTGGGGTAGCAAGAAACACAGAAATCCCCTGCAGCCAGAGCGTATCAATCACCTCATCCAGCCAGCCAAATTCATAGCGCCCCTCTTCCGGCTCCAGCTTCGCCCAGCTGAAAATACCCACCGACATAACGTTGCAGTTCGCCTGCTTCATCATCATTACATCGTCATCAATAATGCCCGGCTGGTGCGCCCACTGTTCCGGATTGTAGTCAGCACCATGCAGCAGCCGGTTAACCCGGGCGCTGAGCGGGGGAAATTTATTCATACCTGTTCCTCAGAGGTAGACATCAGCATTTGCGCTAATGGTTAATGAAAAACCTGCAGCGAAGGCAGCGCCTTGCCGTGACAGTCAAACAGCGCCTGGTTTTCGCGGGCGTTCCCCTGTTTCCATTCGTCGTGGATATATTTCATGCCAGCGGGCGTCGCCCAGGTATTGCCGGGCGCAGGGATCCACGCCGGTTCCCAGTAGACGACACCCTTGCCGCGATGGTCCGGCACCGCCAGCACCGCTTTAATCAGGTCATGCAGATAAGCCGCCTGGCCCGCTACACTGCCGGGATAGCCGCCCGCCTGCTCCTCTTTGGCCTGGAAACTGTTCTCCGCGCTATCGCAGTTTTCCAGCGTGTAGCCGTAGGCCGCTTCCACCACCATCACGTCTTTGTCATAGCGCCGGGAGATATCATCCATGTTGGCTTTCAGGGCGCTGATGGGGCCGTTCCAGTAGGTGTACATCGACAGGCCAATCACATCGAATGGCACATCACGCTTAACGATCTCGTCGAACCACCAGCGGAACATGTCGTTCTTTGTGCCCTCAGCCAGGTGCAGCATGATCTTCACCTGATGCGGGTCGCTGAGGTTCTCACGCACCCCTCTGATCCCGGCTTTCAGCAGACCGGCCAGCCGATCAAACTCACCGCCGTTCTGGCCCCAGCTTTTGCCTTCCGGCCAGAGCATGCCACCGTTAAGTTCATTGCCAATCTGCACGATATCCGGCATCACACCGTCCGCTTTGAAACGGGCGATGGTGTCGCGGGTATAGTCATGAACCTGGGTTTCCAGCTGCGGAAAAGGCAGCGACTGCCAGGCTTTGGGCTTGAACTGCTTGCCTGGGTCAGTCCAGAAATCGCTGTAATGAATATCCAGCAGCAGCTTCAGTCCCGCCGCTTTAACGCGCTTCGCCAGCGCCAGCGTGGTTGCCAGATCGTTACCGCCGCCACCGTAGGTCTGACCGCTGCCGTCGCGTGGATCCACCCACAATCGCAGTCGTATGGTGTTGATGCCGCTGGCTTTCAGGATGGCGATGGCATCCTGCTGCTGGTTATCTGCGTTGTAGAATTTCGCACCCTGCTTCTCCAGTTCAGCCAGCGATGAGATATCCGCACCTTTGATAAAATCGGCTGGCCACGGCCCGGCAGAGCCAATGACAGGCTGATCGGCGGCGAGCAGGGGTGTCGCCCAGGCCAGCGCCAGGGCGAAAATCAATGTTTTTGGCGTCATGATTTATCCTTTAGTACTGCCTGAGGCCAGGCCAGAAACGAAGTATTTCTGCAGGGCCAGATAGAACACCGCCACCGGCACGGCGATCAGCACAGCACCGGCGGCATAGGTGGTGTAACTGGCGCCCATTTTTTGCGACACCAGGTTATAGAGGCCAATCGGCAGCGTGAACTGCTCTGGCGTTCGCAGAATGGTGCTGGAGAGGATGAAATCACCCAGCGGGCCGGTGAAGGAGAACAGCGCCACTACCGCCAGGATCGGCTTCGACAGCGGCATAATGATCTCAACAAAGATGCGGAAGTTGCCCGCACCGTCCATGCGCGCCGACTCATCCAGATCTTTGGGAATCGAGTCGAGATACCCCTTCATCAGCCAGGTGTTCATCGGGATCATCCCGCCAACGTAGATCAGCACCAGCGCCAGATGGCTGTTGATCAACCCCAGCAGCTGCGACAGCACGAAAATCGCGATCAGCGCCGAAAACTGCGGGATCATCTGTAACAACAGAAACAGCATTAGTCCGTTCTGCCGCCCCTTGAACCGAAAACGGGAAAAAGCGTAGGCGGTACAGCTGACGCTGATCAACGTCAGCACCATGGTCAGGAAACTGATTTTCATCGAATTCCAGTACCACGTCAGGTAAGGCACCGTGCCATTGAACAGGTCGCGGTAATGCTGCAGCGACGCATTCTCCGGAATGATCGAACTGCTGAGCAGGCTGTTACCTGCATTCAGGGATGCTCCTACTGTCCAGACCAGCGGATAGATAATGATGGCCGAGACGGCCAGCACCACCAGCCAGGTCAGCGACAGGCGTATCCACCTTTCGCGTTTAATACTGCCGGACTTCGCCATAACTGCTTCCTTACGCCATCTCATCTTGTTTAAACGACCGGGTCGCGCGGAACTGCCACAGCGCCAGACCTACCACGAAAATCGACAGCAAAATGGTGATAGTGGCGGCGATAGCATATTGCGACGACGACATGGTGAGCTTGTAGATCCACGACACCAGGATATCGGTTCCTCCGGCATTCGACCCCGCCACCGCCGGACCGCCGTTGTTAAACAGATAGATGATGTTGAAATTATTAAAGTTGAAGGTGTATTGCGTGATGATGATCGGCGCAATGGCGTAGAGCACCAGCGGCAGCGTGATGGTTTTCAGCCGCGTCCAGGCGCTGGCACCGTCCATGATCGCCGCCTCATAGAGATCGTCAGGGATTGCCTGCAGGACGCCGGTAGTCATCGCAAACACAAACGGGAAACCGAGCCAGGTCTGCATCATAATCAGCGCGGTTTTGGTCCAGAACGGATCGGTCATCCACGCTTTAGGTGCAATGCCAAAGAAGTCGAGAATAGCGTTGTTGATCACCCCAAAGCTGTCGTTGAACATTCCGGCGAAGACCAGAATGGTGACGAAGCCCGGCACCGCCCACGGCAGGATAAAGATGGTGCGGATCAGCGGCTTAAAGCGCAGGTCCTTCTGATTGACCAGAATCGCCAGCATGACGCCCACGGTGCACTGCAGCGTGGTAGCGAGCAGTGTCCAGACCACCGTCCATTGCAGCACGTCAAAGAAGGTGGAGCGCCAGATCGACAGGGTAAAAATGTTGATGAAGTTTTTGAACCCCACCCAGTCCACCAGCTTCGCCGGTGGCGTGTGATAGAGGTTGTAGTTGGTGAAGGCGATGGCGAAACCGAACAGAATCGGAAACACCACCACAAACACCAGCAGAATAAAGCCTGGCGAAATCATCAGATAGGGGAAGCCATCGCGCAGCAGTAACTGATACTGCTGGCGCACGCTGTTCAGCTGCTGACCCTTGTCGCGCCTGACGCCATTGACCCAGGCGTCGCGCATTGACACTCCCCAGACCGCCACGCCGAAGGCGGCAATCAGTACGCTGATAATGCCCTCTGCCAGCAGAAAAATGGAGTTATCACGCGGCACCGATTCGCCCAGCGTATAGAGCCCCCAGAATCCCTCACGCAGAAAATCGTGGAACACGCCGGTAAAACTGCTGAGCAAAATCAGAAAACAGAGCCCTTTAGCCCACTGGCGGTGGTAAAACTGGCCGAAGCCAGGCAGCAGTGCCAACAGCGCACCGGTGGTCGCATGACGACGCGGACGCTTAGCCGTCACCAGATTTTCATCGGAAGATATAGCCACACCCTGATCCTTATCCTGTACGGTTATCCCGTGAACCTGCATTACTGGTTGCTGGCCTGCATCGCTTCAATCTGCATGGTGATCTGCTTCACTGCATTATCCAGTGCCGCTTTTGGCTCCTGCTTGCCGGATACGCTCAGCTCCAGCGCAGCATTGGCTGGCCCCCACACTTCCTGCATTTCCGGCACGCCAGGCATCGCTGACGCACGCGCCGCCTGCACCGCGACCGCGTTGGCCTTCTCATCATCTTTGATAATCGGATCGTTCATCAGCGCGGTGACCGGTGGGATCTCCTGGGTTTTCTGATAACGCTCTTTCACGTACTGCGGCTGGTTGATGAAGGTGAGGAACTTCTGCGCCAGCGCCTGATCTTTACTCCAGGTAGAGACCACATAGCCTTTGACGCCCAGGAAGGAGCTCATCGGCTTGCCGTTAGGCAGCAGCGGCAGCGGTGCCACGCCATAGTTGATTCCGGCAGCCTGATAAGGCTGGAATGCCCACGGCCCATTGATCACCGCCGCCGCTTTTTTCTCGGTAAACAGCGAGTCGATGGCGTTGAGGCCGTTGTCGCCCATGATGCCGCCTGGCAGCAATCCTTCACTGAAGAAGCGCTTGAGATAAGTCACCGCTTCCACGCTGCCTGGGGTGTTCAGACCAATATCCTGAGTGTTAATGGCGCCTTTGGCGTCTTTGCCAAAGATGTAAGAGCCCATCGGAGCCATCACGCCCCAGCTGTAATAAATCTGGTCAAACTTAGCGAGCAGGCCATACTGCTTCGCCTCACGCTGCTTCTGGGAGAAGGCACGGTATTCCTCCAGCGTTTTCAGCGGTGACGGCAGCAGATCTTTGTTGTAGATCAGCACCAGCGTTTCCACTGCTTTGGGTACGCCGTAGACCACACTGTTCTGTGTGAAAGCCGCCATTGCTGAGGGGGTGTAAGCGCTCTGCTCTGCTGCATCTATTTTCAGCGGTGCCAGTAATCCCTGTACGACCGCGCTGCCGAGCTGGTCATTAGGGATTACCAGGACATCCGGGCCAATACCCGCCGGGCCATCAAGACGCAGCTTCTCAATCTGCTGTGCAAACGGCATCTCCTGAACTTTCACTTCAACACCGAACTGTTTCTGAAAATCGGCGATCGCCGTTTTGATGCCGTCTGATTTTTTAATGTCTTCCCAGACGGTAAGTTGCTGAGCGGCCCAGGCGGATTGATTAAGCATCAATGCGGAAAGAAGTAGCGTAACGCTGATTTTGATTTTCATTACTGGCCTCGTGTGAAGGTATGACATTTTAAGCTGTCATTTGCTGATTTTCTTTTTTCAGGCACATGCTGAACAAGGAATTATTGAGCATATGAAGTGTGAATAACGTATCGCATTTAAGCCATACGCTACGCGGAATGCGTACCGCGCTCCAGCCCGTTCGCATCAATGTGTGATCGCTATTACAGAAATCAAAATCAGCGGTAGGGCGCACTCTGGCGGAGCGATATAGTCAGCGCAGGCACCATCAGGGCTGACGTGTAAAAAGACAAACTGTTATACGTCGTACATTTTAGCCGCCAAATCCCTTGCCATGAGGATCAGCATGTCCAGCATCAGATTGAGAAACGTCACCAAACGCTTTGGTAAAACAGAAACGCTGAAAAATATCGCGCTTGATATTGAGGCCGGTGAGTTTGCGGTCTTCGTCGGTCCGTCAGGCTGCGGTAAATCCACACTGCTGCGGCTGATCGCCGGGCTGGAAGAGATCAGTGACGGTGAGATTTTGATTGGTGATGAGGTCATGAATGATGTCGCACCCTCGCACCGCGGAGTGGCAATGGTGTTTCAGTCTTATGCGCTTTACCCGCATATGACGGTGGCGGAAAATATCGGTTACGGACTGAAGGTGAACGGCGTGCCGAAAGCGCAGATTCAGCATCAGGTAGAGATGGTGGCGAAGACGCTACAGCTTGCGCATCTGCTGGATCGTAAACCAAAGCAGCTTTCCGGCGGTCAGCGTCAGCGTGTCGCCATTGGTCGCGCAATCGTGCGTAATCCCCGGGTGTTTATGTTTGATGAGCCCTTATCGAACCTGGATGCGGAGCTGCGTGTCGATATGCGGCTGCACATTGCGAAGCTGCACCAGGAGCTGAAAACCACCATGGTCTATGTGACGCACGATCAGACGGAAGCAATGACGCTGGCCGATAAGATTGTGGTCATGAACTACGGCAAGGTTGAACAGGTGGGTTCACCGATGGCGCTCTATTACAACCCGATTAACCGCTTTGTCGCCGGTTTTATCGGCTCACCTAAGATGAACTTCCTGCCTGCGCGCGTGGAGCAGTGCGGCCCTGCTGGCCTTGTCGCCCTGATCAATGACGGCGAGCATCGGCTGCAGCTCCCCTCGCCCATCCGCCAGTTGCAGCCTGGTGATGAGATCACGCTGGGTATCCGGCCGGAGCAGTTGCAGATCAACGGCGATGCGCCACTGAATATCAATTTCCACTGCGAAGTGGTTGAGCGACTTGGCAACAACACCTATCTGTTTGGTCAGAGCCACGGCCACGACGGCTTCAAGATGCTGCTGCCCGGCGATGTGCATTTCCGTCCTTATCAGACGCTGCGCCCCACCTTCCATCCGCACCACTGCATGGTGTTTAATGCTGAAGGTGCGCGTATCAGCGCGGATATAGCGATGCCGCAGGTTCGCGCAGCCTGAAGTAGATGTTTGCATAAAGTTAACGAGAGGCCGGAGACGGCCTTTTCTGTTTTCAGGCCTGGCATAACGCCTGAAGAAAGAGGTCAGGAAAGGGGTTTGCGGGCAAGCCGTGATGACGCGCAGACGCGTCAGCCTGAGCATTGTTCAGACAAGGCATTGCAGGTGAGTTCTGAGTAAACTCATGAACCCCACCGGCAACCCCTTATCCGGGTCGATCAGCTAACCGGGCTTATCGACTGAGGCCTTACTTACCGAGGATATTGTTTACTGCTTTCAGGTGGCCAGCCTTGTCTTTGTGGTTTGAAATCACCTGAATAACGGTGAATTTCTTGTTGGCGACCGCCAGCAGCGTCGCCTGTTGCACATCGTTGCCACCCATTTTGTCGGTGGCTTCAATATGATAGACCGGCAAACCGTTGGTATTTTCAGTTTTCTCACTGATCACCGTATAAGAAGGTGAAGCCTGCTTCTGCTTGTCTTTGATAGACTTCCCGCCTTCAAGAAAATCAGCGTCACTGCCACCGCGCGCAATCAATGGAATTTCTTCTTCGCCAATAATCAATACGCGTTTTTCCTGCTTGTTCACATACATGGTGCCTGGTCCGCCGCCCGGCACAGGCTGCTTTTCATAGCCCTGCAGTTTGAACGTCTGTTTGCCATCCAGCAAAGAGATCGTCTGAGTCTGCGTGTTTGCAGCTGGTGCTGTCTCAGCTGCTGATGCCATCAGAGAAGTACCGCCGATGGCAGTTGCCAGGCAGATCGCACCCATAATGTTTAATGATTTTCTTAATTTCACCATGAACTCCTTCGTATTGATGATATTTCCATTTCGCTGATACAGCATCAGTATGGCCTGTATCAGTGATGTGAGGTGTTATCGGGTCAGGTCGTAAATACAGATCCCTGAGCCGAGCAGAAACAGAATAATCGGCCAGTAGAGAACGGGAATAAAAAAGAAGTTGTGGGTTTTTTCAGGGGCCATCATTGGCTGGCTTTTCGTTGCTTGTGCAAGGGAGTCCAGCCATTTTTCCTGCCGAAGCACCCAGACAAAGGCCGCACAAAAAAGGGCAGAAACGATCAGCGTAGCCCCTGTCGCCCATAGATGGGCGACAAAGAAACCGTCGTAGTAATAAATATCTAACAGCCATTTACACAAGAGGTAGGCGGCAGAAATTAATACTGCGACGAAAAAACCCACTCCGCTCCATGCGATCATCTTTATATCCTTCTAAGGTGTGAGGAACGAGGAATATTTTTTTTGAAAATTAACATATTTTTATCATTGTGGCGATATTTTCTTTGGTGCTAATATCAATTACATCCAGCCCAGGAGATGTCCGGCCTGTGCAATTTTCACATTACTGATTCTGATGGATTTATTTTCAAATATTGTTGTTTAACCTGAATTCGGCACCCGTGCAGCTAATAGCGCACCCAGGGTGTAGCATGGCTATTTGTACCGTACCGATATTATTTTCGTGCAAATTAACACGGCTACCCTGTTTTTAAAATTCGTATGCGCTGTTCTGGCGGTCGATAAGCACCATTCATGCGGCTGTCATCCGTCTGAAACAGTGTCGGTCTCTGTAGTTTTCTGCGCAGGATATTGAGGTAAACATGAATCAACCTATTGAAAATCATAATAAAGTAAATGCAACTAAAGAGTACAGTGCGAAATGGCAGACCCGATTTGATTTTTTCGACCTTCATGGTGCTCCCAGTACACCAGGCTTCAGACAGGCATTGAAACAACTGCCTTTCAGGCAAAAATTAAAAGTGAACATGAATTTAATTGCCTTTCTTTTCGGCCCGATTTATCTGTTCGTACTCGGCCTGTGGAAGAAGAACATCATGCTGATTTTAATTATGGTAGTTGTTTATACTATTTTGATCATCGCCTTAGCGATAGCGGGCATGGAATTTCCACGGTATCTTCAGATCGGCCTGGGCTATGGTTTTAATGCCCTGTACGGCATGAGCACCAATTACAGTTATTACCTGAAAGAGAAAAAAGCCGATAACGGCTGGAATCCCTTCAAAGGGATGCGCTGGTAATTTTTTCGCACCGCTCTGATGGTAAAATATAGGATTATGGTGTATCGGATGCAGACAGATGGCGGGGATTAGCCCTCGGTCAGGAGATCGGACAGAATAAGTGATGAGTACTAACTCAAATTAGTGCTGTCGTGGCAGAACCACCGGAAGCCGCCAGAAAAATAACCTGACGGAAAAGGAAAAAATCGCCGAAAATATCCGTCTATACCTTTTCAAAACGGGTTCAGGCTGGCTTATAATCGCTCTGCAATAATTATAATATCGTGAAGCTCGCATAAATGTTTCCGCACCGTTTAACCGGGGCCAGGATATTCTTTTCGGAATTTCCTGATAGCAGCAGCTTCTCCCTTTCATAGACATGCAGGATGTTATTATTTTGAATACATTAACGGAATTGAAAAAGGGTTATCTAAAGGTATTTTTCTGGCTGCTGTTCACACTGTTTCTCGTCCCTGTTATTACCCTGTTTTTTGCTGAATATGGCAACAAACAACTTGATCAGCAATACACGCAGTTCTTCATGGACGATGCGCGGGAACAACATCAGGATACGGACAAACTACAGGCGTTTCTGCAGCAGAACCCGCCTTCCAGTGTCTGCGGCCCGGTAGATGAAAATCTGCAGGATTACAAAAACGCCGTCTGCGAACCGCAATCCGAACTGTGGCAGTTCTACATGATGGATAAAGTGGCATTCTGGACACTGATCGGCAGCGGCGCTGTCCTGCTGATGGTGCTGTTGTTCAGTGCGCTGGCCTTTAAAAGCCGCCAGGGACAGGTTATCAGTCTGGCGCTGGCCCGCAAGTTCCTGATGCTGGCCTGTTCGCTGGAAGTCATGGTACAGGGCGGCATGCTGGTATGGCTCTCATTCTGGGGCACCGCCTTCTTCACACAAACCTACTATCCCAAACTGGTGATGGCAGTAGGACTGCTGGTGCTGGCCGGCATGTATTACATGATTAAAGGCATCTTCAAAAAACTCCCACCGGAAGAGAGTATTGAAGGCGAAGTCGTGACCCGCGAAGCGGCACCGGCACTCTGGTCACAGATTGATATGCTGGCCGCAAGAGTGGGCACCACGCCACCCGATCATATTGTTGCGGGTATCGACACCAACTTCTACGTGACCGAAGCTCCGCTGAACGTGAATGGGAATCCGCTCACCGGCCGTAAGCTCTATGTCAGTATTCCGCTCCTGCGTCAGCTCACCGTTGCGCAGGCTGATGGCGTGATGGTCCATGAACTGACCCACCTGCATGAAGGCGACACCGCCTCCGGCGCATTACTGGGACCGAAACTGCATCGGTTTGATCTCTATATGCAGCTGATGGGTCAGAATGTGGCCACGCTGATCGTCTTCTATCCGCTCTATCTTTATCGCATGCTGTTTGAACTGGCGTGGCAGCGTAACAGCCGTGAACGTGAGTTTGTCGCGGATCGCAATGCATCAACGCTGGTCTCCCCTGCCGCGATTATCGAATCACTGATCAAAGTATCTGCGTATGCCAGCTACCGGAATGAAGTTGAGCGAAACTTCTTTAATAATCAGACGCTGCACGAAAATGAACTGGGGATCAGTAAAGCTATTGCTGCCGGTCTGCCAGAACATGTCGCCTCTCCGGACTTTATCAGCGTCATCCGTGAGCAGAATGTGCCGCACCCGTTTGATTCACACCCGCCGCTGGCGGAAAGGATGCGCAACGTAGGATATGAGATTAACGAAGCTGACTATGCAGCGATCGCCGCCGATTTCCCGGCCCAGAGCTGGGTCGATCTGATGCCGGTTGCCAACGAGATTGAACAGCAGTTATGGCAGAAATATGAGCGCGACTTCTCTTCTGTGCATGAAGAGAGCCTGGCCTGGCGCTATCAGCCTGATGGTGAAATGGAAACCGCGCTGGTGCTGAAGCATTTCCCCAATGTTCCTTATACCCTGAAAGATGGCTCGCAGATCGTCATCACCTGGCAGGGCATCGTGTCGCCGAAAACCGGCGAAGTGCTGGAGTGGGATAACGTTAAAAACATCAACGTCATTCGTAGCTTCGGCCGGGATAAGCTCTACGTGCAACATGTGCAGCCAAACTCGCAGGGAAAAAAACGCAGTGAGATCCCTCTGCCGGGCCTGAAAAAGGAGATTGAAGCCTTTAAAAACACCCTCGGCTATTACTGGCATCGTCATCAGACAGTCAGGGCGTTGCTGAAAGAAGAAACGGCGGCAGCGACGCAAAGCGCATAACCCGTTTGTCATCGGCTCCCTCCTCGCAGCTGAAAAGGGAGCCAATGCGAACATCCATTTTCAATCTCTATTTCTGACCACATAAATAAAGGAACGATTGTGTTTAAAAGAGCAAGCAGGGCCATGATACCCGGGATGCTGGTGACTGCACTTGTGCTGCCGCTGGCAGCATGTGACAACAGTGACAAAGCGGATGCAAAACCCGCCCCGCAGAGTCAACCCCAGGCTGTTGCGGAGGATAGCGCTGCGCAACTCACCACAAAATTAAACGCCTATGTGGGTTGCTTTAACACTACGGATGGATCGGTTCGCGATAGTGCCCTGCGCTATGTGAGCTGGATGGCGAATGCTGAAAAGGGGCCAACCGGCAAAGAGCGCAGCGTCAACGTACTGGGCGAGGTCACGTCTTATGAACTGGAGAGCTGCACTAAAGCCATCAACCAGGCATCGAAGGCTAAACCGACGTTACCGGCGCTGGATGCTGCAGCAACACAGTATCTGGCAGATTTAACGACATTGCAGCCGCTGGTTTCGCAGGCTCATCTTTACTACAGTCAGGAAGATTACAAGGATGATGGCTTCGCGAAAGCCAAACAAATGCATCCGCCGCTCATGAAGGCGTTTAACAGCTTTATGAAATCCAGCGACCAGTTCGGTGCCGAAGTTGAAAAAGAGAACAATGAGGTCGTTGCTGCGCAACTCGTTGAGATTGAAAAGTCTGAGGGCCGTCATAGTCGCTACTACAGCCTGGCATTAGTCACACAGGCCAAACCGCTGGCGACCCTGTTTACCTCTTCCGCTCCCGACGTGACAGAGATGACAAAAGCGATTGATGCTTACAGTACGCTGCTGAGTGAGGCAGAAAAGGCAACGGCCAGCGAAGCGGGCAAGCCATTAACCTGGTCCATCTTCCAGGATAATGCCGGAACCTTCCTGAAAGACTGCAAGGATCGCATGCGTCGGATTCGCGATAAAACACCTTACAGCACGGGTGAGCAGAGTCTGCTGAAAGGAAGCGGCAATTCAGGCTGGATGGTATCGGGTTCACCGATGCGTGTTTTAAAATCCTATAACGAACTGGTTGAGGCCGGTAACCGCCTGTAAGCTGAATACCTGCCCCGCATGCCTCCGGGCAGGCTTCGTCAGTCGGGCTGCTGCGTGCAACCCGACTGACGCTGTCACCTGCCGCGAAAAAAAATAAAAATGTTCACGCGCCAGCATTTCGTTAAAACGTTATGCCAGGCTAGTGTGCTGGATGGATCTGAGATCCGTGGCAAAGCGCACCCCTGAGCAGGATGCGCGCCGCATCAGATTTTCTGACTGTAAAATTTTTGACTGAGAGGAGTGAGAGTGCAAGCAAAGGTCGGCGATATCTACAGCGTGTATTCCCCGCAGTTGCAGCAGTACGTCGCCTGTCAGGTGACACACCTCCAGCAGCCTGCTAGTGCCAGAGGCAAAGTCCTTGCAGCCATACTCCAGCTCGACTGGGCAGGTGATCATTTGCCTGACAGGGCGGAAGCCAGCCGTATGCAGCCTTTGCGCTGTAGCTACTATTTTGTCAAAGACAGCTTCGATCACGGTTATGTTTCTGCCAATGTCCCACCGGGACATGTATTAATTGCCAACCTGCCGCCGCTGGCAGATCAGGAAGTAAACGCCTACAAGTTCGGCTGGGACGTGGGAGACAGTCTTGTTCGTCAGCGAAACTGGGAGAAGATCGACCCGGCCAGCCGTGCGCGGTTCAAGGCTGCTTCAGGCGCGCACAACGTGGTTATCGGCGGCCAGACACTTCGCCAGGACACCACCCGTATCAATGACCACCTCCTGCAAACCCTGACCGATCTCTCTGAACTGGATCGCCTGCCCTGCCTGATGACCATCGAAACCCGCCATGGCACCCCGGAACTGATGGCCTATATACAGCAGCATGACTTCATTAATGAGCTGCACTGGCAATCCGCTGTCGTCAGCGAAATCGATGTCGGGGAGACCCGTCTGTCGCGTTTTATTCTGCACCCTGAAGGCGTCAGCTGCGTGCGTCTGAATCCTGATCTCTCCCTGCTGTCACTCACCGCAACGCCTTCTTCAGGCTTTCAGGTAGAGGCGGATCAGGAAGGGCGCAACCTGTGCCTGCAATGCTCTCAGGCTTTGCCTGTGCTGCAGGGTATTGACCGGCTCAGGGCATTGTCACTGACAGGCGTTAAAGAGATTGACCTGGCGTCAGTCGTTGAGCGCTTTACCTGCTTAACTGAGCTGCGCATCTGGGGAAATCCCGGCGTAGCCAGCAATATGCATCGTATTGCCGCACTGCCACAGTTGCAGATGCTGACCTTCTTCAACCTGTTTGGCTTCAGCGCGGCTGACTTTCCCTCACCAGAAGCGTTGCCCAATCTCTCATGCCTGTGGATGACCAGCGTCCCGCTTGACTTGGTCAGCTCTGTCAGAGCCGCTTATAAAAAGGCGACAACTCAGGGGTTGGATCTCTCGCTGAGTAAAGCACGCAAGCCGGAATGGCTGGCTGAGAATCTGCACAATCCGTTCCGGGACTGGGATGGACGCGAACATATTTCGGCCACTTATGCCAAAAAAGCATCGCTGGCTTACAAAAACCTGCGGGCTGCCACGAACAACATCGATAGCAGCATGGATGTGGCGAGCCTGTTAACCGCCGCCGTAACCGCCTATACCGAAGCCTTTAATCTCATCGACCGGCGTTCAAAAGCGATTGAGACGGTCGAGCGTGAGGAGATCTACAGTGTGCTGTGCGATGTTCTGAACCCGCTGGAGCAGAAACTGGGCGAGCAAGGCGCCACGCTTGTGGATCAGCCGCGGTTGTATCAGCTGTTCGACCAGTTACGCGAATTCTGAGCCATCCCGATGATTCAGGCGTGTTCCGCCACGTCAGAAAACCGTTATTCGTCCCGATCACCTTATGCGGCAAAGCGTTAAGACGTGAGTTGAGAAAGGATCGCGGGCGGGAGAGTCTGCAGACCTCTCTTTCCCGGCCAGCCATTCTGCTGTTTCTGATCGGGTAACGGCAAATAACGTCAGCTGTGCAGTGGGATTATCCGGAGATATTACCCTGCCCTTTACGCAGTCCGTTCAGGAGTGCCTGCGTCGCGCCAGAAGCTTTTCCGGAAGGCGAACAGACCAGCCCGAATTCACGGTGCAGAGGCGGGATGACCGGCATCACTGACAGGCCGCGCCGTACCGCTGGCAGGGCTGATTCCGGCACCAGCGCGACTCCCATGCCTTCACGCACCAGCATGCAGGCGCTGATCCAGTCGCGGACTTTTACCCGCACGTCAGAGAGGTGGCATCCTGACTGTTCCATCAGGCTTTTGCCATTAACGACGCATCCGCCTGTTGCAAGCACAAAGGGCTGGTCTGCCAGTTCCTGCAGGGTTATACCGTTCGCGCCTGACTGACCGATGTGCGGAGCGCTGGCTGGCATGACGGCGACCCATGCGTCTTTTCCCAGTATCACCTCAGCACGTCCGGGTGTGGGGTTCATTACCACCCCCAGTTCAACGGTGTCTGCTGCAAGCCACTCCTCAACTTCTTCATCCGTCCCTTCCAGCACCACCACCTCCATGCCCGGATGCAGACGCCTGAAGTTACGCAACAGCCCAGGCAGGAGTGTGGACGTCACAGAGGGAAAGCTGGCAAGCCGAATGCGTCCGCCCTTTAAACCCCGGCTCTCATCAGCCAGCACGCGGATCGCGCTGAGCTGCGACAGCATAATTCTGGCATGTTCAATGACCTGCTCTCCCAGCGCGGTAACACCGATGTGCCGGCGCTCACGCACGAATACCGGGAACCCGAGTGATGACTCTAACTGGGCGATAGCCTGGCTGGCACCGGACTGTGTCATACCTGTCGTTTCAGCAGCACGCGAAATATTGCTGGCATCGGCCACCGCCACCAGCAAGCGCCAGTGCAGAAGATTCATCATGGTTATCAGTAGCTCAGCTAATAGTTAATTTTTGAAGCATTAATTTTACAGAATTCTCTGCGTTAAGCACAGTCTGTTCCGTAACGACAAAGAGAATCTCACATCGCTTTCAATGTTAACGGAGAAGACATGAAACTTTATTACGCCCCGGATACCTGTTCGCTGTCACCCCATATCGTGCTGCGTGAACTCGCACTGGGGTTTGAGTTGGTTAAAGTGGATAACAGGAGCAAGCTCACCTCTGACGGACGCGACTTTCGCCTTATCAACCCCAAGGGCTATGTTGCTGCACTGGAACTGGACGACGGGCAGATACTGACTGAAGGGCCGGCGATTGTGCAGTACCTCGCCGACCTGAGGCCGGAAACCGGGCTGGCACCGCCAGCAGGCAGCTGGGCGCGTGTTCGACTGCAGGAGTGGCTGAACTTCATTACCAGTGAAATCCACGCGGGTTCCGCTCTGTTATTTAACCAGGCACTGCCCGACGCTGTCCTGTCACTGTTTCGTGAAAAGCTCTTCCGGCGGTTCGACTTTCTGCAGGATACGCTCGCCGAAAAAGCGTTTCTGATGGGGCCGTCATTCAGCATTGCTGACGCCTACCTTTTCACCGTACTGGGCTGGTGTAAGTTCTTCAGCATTGAACTGGATCGCTGGCCTGCGCTGGTGGCATACAGAGCAAATATCAGTGTGCGCCCTGCTGTGCAGGCGGCATTATGGGCAGAGGCGACGCAGTAAGCGCGGACAGATTGGTGGCCTGACGCCAGAGTATGAATAACCGATCCTTGATCTGCTGCTGGCGCCTTGCGTAACGGTAGTCTGGAGCCAGAAGCGGACTGAAATTTATCGTTTCACCGGGAACGGGTTAGTATCTCCAGACTGACCTTTTAGCGGGGAGTCGGCTTTATGATTAACAATACCAGGGCGGAAACCTCTGTCATCAGGCATGCCGACAGGAATTTTGACGTCACGTTATTGAAGGTGAATGAGGCCAGCCAGTGTATCCTTTTTGCAGCAGGTGCTGGCGGAAGTCCATTGCGTCATCTTGAGCTTCTGCAGACCTTTAGCCGCAATGGTATTTCAGTTGTAGCGCCCCATTTCGAACGGTTAACCTCTTCCACGCCCTCAAAGGCTGACTTACTGGAACGCAGCCAAAGGCTGGCCCTCGCCCGCGATGCGTTTTGTCAACATTATGCCTCGATTACCGGCGTCGGGCACTCACTCGGCACCGTGATTCTGTTGATGCACGCCGGGGCGACGGCGTGGACTCGCACCAGAGAGAAGGTGACATATGCAGGCAGACAGGATTTGAATCAACTGGTGCTGTTAGCGCCACCTGCGGATTTTTTCAGAGCACCCTCGGCCCTCGCCTCCGTGAAAGTGCCGGTCAGGATCTGGACTGGCGAGCAGGACACCCTGACACCGCCATCGCAAGCGCTGTTCATCAAAGAAGAATTAGATATTCGAACTGAGACAAAACTTTGCGTGGTTAAAGATGCCGGGCATTTCACCTTCATGAACATCCTGCCGCCGCATATCACTGACACCCACCCATCACGCGACGCCTTTCTTATCAATCTGGGAGAAGAGATTGCCCGTTTTGTCACTGGCTTGTTGGCTCAGCCAGATAATGAATCACAACTTAATTAAACCGATCCCTCTTTTTCAATCACCAGCACGCGGGCGACGCCCTGTGGACGCGCAATATGTTCTGTCCCTTCACTGGCATAAAAAATATCACCGGTTTTGAGTACCCGGCTTTTAACTTCGCCCTGCTCTTTATATTGCATTTCAACACACCCATCCATGACAGCAAAAACCTCCTGACCATCGTTGATGTGCCACTTATAAGGCTGATCGGTCCAGTGAAGTTTCACGCTGACATTATCGAAGCTGGCAATATGCTGTGAGTCCCAGGCCTTCGAGCCGGTAAATTCCTTACTGCAATAAAAATTCATTTTAGCTCTCTCAACAGAAGTGATTTAACGCCATCGACATCATCAATATCAGAGAGAGTTGATCGATTCTATACGTCAGGCATCTGTTGTCCTGATCTGTCCTCTGGTTGTCCGTTTAGGGGCAGAGCGGGGGTTGTGACAATCAGTATGACCTGCCCTCTTTTACTGACTTAGCCAGACAGGCGCGACATGCTGATAAAGCGTAACGCGGCCGATGCGCTGGCGATCTCAATCACATGAGTTTCGCTTTGGGTCGGTTTTCGGTGTCATGTGAATGGCCTCTGTATAAGTGTGAGAGCCACGATCATTTGAAATAAATCCTGATAGTTCATCCTTTAACGTGTTATCCGAAGCAATATATCTTCAACTGTAACGACGGTTTACACCTGTAAATAATGGGGTATTATCGGCGATATTATGTACAGGGAGAAGATAAATGGATGTAGCATTGCTTGATATGATGCGCTCAGGCAGAAGTAAAAACTGGGCTGAAACAATGATTAACCTTGAGGCCAGAATGCTGATTAATACAGCTAATCATGTGTCCTCAGTCCATCTTTCGAATGGCATGACTCAGGTGAAGTTTGTTCAGGAGATCAGAGATCTGGTTGAGCAGCAGTTTGCGTCTGCCCGACGTGCAAAATCAGACGAAGAATGCATAGCCTGTATTAAAAATCTGAGGGAAGAAACGGAAAACCTTCAGGAGCAGGACAGAATGCTGCGCATGAAAACGGCGAAACTTTATGCCAAAGTGGAGTTCGTCAGGGAAAATAATAAAATTGTCGGGTATGTCATTTCGGCTGTAAATGTAGTTTTGTCGGGGGCTGAAATAGCTGCTGGCCTGACCCTTATAGGAACTATGACACCATTGGGCGTTCTGGCCGGTGCAGTTTTAGTTACTGATGGTGCGAACGGCATAAGCAAAGAAATTGCGCACTATGTAATGGATAACAAACAGTCTGAAGGATTGGTTGCGGATGCCGCTATGTCCACTGCTGCATTCATGGGGTTCAGCCCTGATAGCGGGCTGGGAATCTATAAATCAATCTCGCTTGTTGCAAATGCCTATAGCGTATTCGGTCTGTTCAGACGCCCTGGAACCTGGCGTCTGTTCAGATATTTGCCCGCGGATTATTTCAGGAAAGTCAGCACTATGAGCCGTCCAAAACTCACAATGAATATAGTCGGTTATGGTGTTAAAGCTAAGGTCATATTTGACCTTATGTATATCACTGATGCTGCTCTGAATGAGCCGTGATTCTGCGATAGCGCCATGACTTGTATGCAAGCTTTGCTGGGGCTAAATACCATATAAAAGGCAATATAATCGCAAGTGTGGCCGCCAGCGTGATGCTGGTATCTACGGATGCCAGCATCAGCGTAAGAGCAAGTATGATAAAGGCAATAATAGTAATCCACTTCGAGGCGTTAAAGCGGTTAGCAAGATCATGGATCATGGAATCCAGTGAGCCACCATAATTAGCCATATTGTTTTTCAGTTTTAGTAGATCTGCATGACTAAAGCCGGATTCCAGTAGTGCTTTTTCACTCACTTTCATAGATTTTCATCCTTAAAAATTACCTTAATAGCTTAAGCAAGTTTACCTGAAAACGGCACTAAAAAACCCGTGAAGCGCAGGCTTTCTGTCGCGTGATACTTGTAAACGTCCATTATCCACAGAGCGGGTGGTTAGCTGGGATCAGCATGATGTACCAGTGCGCTTTTCCTGATCTATCAGATAGTGCCCCTTGTGAATGTACTCCTGACCGCGAAACAGCTGCGGCTAATCGGGATTTCCAGATACTGTTGGCATTTACTGAGATATTGCCAACTCATCAGCCAGCCCTGAACCGCCATCCTGACCGTGAATAACCATGTAATACAATCGTTTAAATCTGGTCGCTAACTGGTCATCAGTGGCCACTGTACGGGTAGACTGCGTTCGCCATCTCCTGTGACCTGGACGAATCGACGCAACGCTATCCTTAAAGATGTGTGAGACGTTGAACATATGGTGATATGTTTGCGATCAGCAAAGGGGATATGCCTGATAAGTTATGGGCAGTAATAACAACTCACTTCTCAAATCCTTATTATCCCTTAAAAATTAATCGAATAGCCTAAAATACCAGACAGAAATACTATTAATGACGAATCGCCTCTGTTCATACCAATGCCAAAGGTCTGTAATGAAATCGATAAATCTGGAAAACTTGTATCGCTCTGCCAACGAGAACACCTTCTCCATATGGTCGGAAAATGCAGGAATCGGAGCAATTAAAGAGGGAAATTACTACGATCCTTTAAGGCTGGCTCTTGCAGCAGGCATTCAGCCGCCGGTGACCTTTGATGTCTCACGTCTTATTTGTGAATTACAGCAGCTCACAAAGGATGATCCCCTTGCCGATATTCTGCCCACACAGGGTTTCCATTTTACCTTCCTGCCCCTGACTCTGCCGCTCTATAACGAAAACGAGCCATTGCCCGAAAAAATCAATGAATTAACGAATATCTGGAGCGAATTTGATGCGATAAAAATTGTTATCAGAGATTTGCATTTAGTTGCATTGCCCAGTCAGTTATTGCTTGCGGGGATCCCTGATAGTTCGGCAATAGCCATGCGCCACTCATTCTGCGAAAAAGTTCTGGATTCGCACTGGAAAAATGAGTTGCTGATGCGTCATACCGGCAGCCCATTACCGGCACCCTTCTGGCACAGCACGATTCTGCGCTACGGCGCTGATTTTTTACCTGCACCCGTGCGTGAGTTTATTTTTGAACGTCAGACCATTAATTTTGGGGATGTAGATGGAGAATTAAAACTGGCGAGGGTTAACTACAACTGGACAAAATGTTATTCGTTGGCGGATTAATTAAGACGAAGAAATTACATGATAAATAAGATACTGCCTGCCCTCGCGTAAACGTTTCAGAAGTGGGTAATACGCCCCTTTTTTCGCTCATAACAGTCATTAACCCGCACACATTCCGCTCTATACCTGACAACCCCCTCCGGCTGAAAAAACAGGGCCTGCGCGCAACACTTTCTGCCTATTACAACCCTGATGTCGTTAGCTCTAGGGTGTCTCATTCACATCATGTCACTTTTTACACGAGTAAAAACCTCAGGAAATTTAAAAAACCGCCGCGAGCTGCCGATAACCTCAGGTATCGAAACTCTGTACGCAGGAAACAACATCCATGTCACCATCCGACACCCATAGTAAGCATCAGGAAATTGGCGAAATTACGGCGCGTGCTGGCTTCATCCTGCGGCAGCTTCGCGACAGTCTGCAACAGCTGGGGCTTGATAAAACCATCGCCGATGTGGCGGGAAGCATCCCAAACGCCCGTGAAAGGCTGGGTTATGTCGTCACAATGACCCGCGAAGCAGCAGAGGGCGTAATCAACAGCGTGGAAATCACGCAGCCTCTGCAAACCGATCTGGGAGAAAAAGCTGAGAAACTCTCGCAACGCTGGGATGCCACTTCCGGTACGCTGTCAGACAAAGAACAGACCCAGGCATTAGCGGCAGATACCGTTGCCTTGCTGAATGATGTCCCCCGCGTCACGGGTCTGACGCAACAGCAGTTACACGCGATTATGATGTCACAGGGCTTCCAGGACCTCACAGGACAGATTGTGCAGGCTATGATGGCCGTGCTGAATCAGGCTGAGCAGCAGCTGATACAGGTCATCCGCGATAATACCGGCTCACACAGCACCGCCGAGCGCACTGCGCCGTCTAAACCTTCCTCCGCACCAGAGACTCCTGCCAGTCAGGATGATGTGGACGACCTGCTGGCCAGTCTGGGAATGTAAGCCGACGTAATAAAATCGCTCTGAGAAAGGACGATTAATGATTAAAGCGTTTTCGCCATGCCACCCAATCGGTCTTGCTGACAGCAAAGATGTTATTTTGGCTAAACGTCCGCCTTATGCCATTGGCAGACGTTTATGAAAATGACAGTAGATTACACGCTGCGATATTTCTCCAGTTTGATATCGGTATCGTTAATCTCTTTTTTATTGCCCCAGCCGATCTGCATGTAAAATTTCGCCGCGCGACTATTTTTATCGGTTTCCAGCCACGCAACTTCATGATGTTTAAATAATTCCTGCTCGGCGAGAAAAACCAGCCTGCGACCTATCCCCTGGCCTTCATATTCCGGGAGAACAAAGGCCGCAAAAAGACAGCCTTCATCCGGCAAAATCATTGAAAAGCCGACTATTTTGTCGTTTTCAGCTGCAACCCAGGCGCATAAATTCTTTTCAATCATATCGGCCACGACGCTTTCGGTGATCCCCAGCTGACGCATTTCTTCACGACTCAAATAATTCTCGAGCACTGAGGTTCTGACTTCGAAAATACTATCAACATCAGAAGCCCGGGCTGTTCTTATATTTATATTCATTAGTCTTACTCCTTGTATGACAGAAATATTTTTTGATGATGATGCCTGACATTCCCTTGAACCAACCATAGAATTTTGAGCGAAAAGGCTGTTAAACGGCAGGCCGTCAAAGGCGGCACTACCTCAAAGCCTGCGTAATGGATGAAGTCGTTATGATAAGAACGTTGTGCAATAAGAGCTCAGCCGACCTTAACTCCGCTCTGTTTCTTCATAGTGACGCCTCATTAACTAATTTGAGATAGCGGGAACCCGATATGTTTCTACCGCTCACCACGCAGACAACTTTACGCCCGCTCAGTTCTTTTGCATAACGAAGGGCTGCCGCAACTGCGGGTACGCCCGAAGGCTCTACAACATGGCTGTGAAGATTAAGCATTAACAGCATCGCTGCTTTGATTTCGGCTTCTGAAACCAGAAGAACACGATCGACGCGATCGCGTATAAGTGGCCAGGTCATCGCTTCAGGCTCTATATAGCCACTTATGCCTTCGGCGATTGACGAAGATATTTCCACTGGGATCGCCTCACCAGCTTCTTTCCAGCGCGCAAACGTAGGGCTTGCTTCACTCTGCACTGCCCACACTTCGGCTGCAGGGTTTATGCCCTTGATGGCTGTTGCGATACCGGAGGCCAGCCCGCCGCCGCCAATGTTCACGAGAATAACGTCAGCGTCTGGCCAGTCTTCCATGATTTCCAGACCGACGGTGCCGCCTCCGACAATCATATGCTGATTATTATAGGCTGAGACGAACGTTGCGCCGGACTGTTGCGCTGCGACAATGGCTTCCTGCCTTGCGTCTTCAATGTTGTCAAAAAACGTAACCTGCGCACCATAACTTTTCATTGCAGAAACCTTAATCGGGTCTGCTGAAAACGGTAGGAATATGGATACGGGTATGCCTGCCGCATGTCCCGCACAGGCAAGCCCTAAACCATGATTCCCTGCCGTCGGGGCGATGACGCCGGCACGTCGCTGGTCTGCATTAAGACTGGCAAGAACGTTTGCAGCACCTCTCAGCTTAAAGCTACCGGTATGCTGAAGATTTTCCATCTTAAGCCTGACCTCCGTCCCGACAAGAGCAGACAGCGAGTGGGAAGGCTCCAGTGGAGTTTTGCATACTGTTGATTTAATTCGCCCGGAAGCGGCATAAATATCTTTCAGCGTGAAACTGTCTGTTAGCCTTTGTCTGTGGTTTGTCATAGTATGCCCCTAAAGTTATATAAGAAAATGACTATATAGGCGATTGGCTATATGCACAACTCAAAGACATTAATGGCCGATATTTTTCGTGCCCTTGGTAATGAGCATCGGCTCGTGATTGTTGAATGGCTGTCCGATCCAGAGTCACATTTTCCGGTGCAGCAGGACGGCGATTTGGTTAAGGATGGTGTGTGTGTCGGATTTATCACCGAAAAAATTGGTCTGAGTCAGCCCACCGTGACAGGCCATCTGCAAATTCTTGCTAAAGCTGGGATTGTGACATCGAAACGTATCAAGAACTGGGTGTTCTATAAACTTGATCGTCAACGGATGGATGAAGCTACGGCAATGTTGTCTGGATATGGGAAGCAGGCGACTGATTCACCTGAACAGCCATAATTGGTCAGTATGTGTTTTTACAGGGCAGGAAATCCAGTGTGTGTGTATATCTCGCTCCTGGCGTGCCCGCCTTTCAGATAAATTTATTCGGTCATCGTTATCTGTTGTCATCTTCTGCAAAACTGCCGTTTAACTTCAGAAACTACCCCGGCTGATGACCAGCCTGTAGGTCTGGGTCCGCTTTACGTTCAAAGCGGACCTTATGACCTAACTTTCTGTACGATCCGTGCCTGAGGCGGCCATTAATTACATTCAGATGCGCTAAGAAACATTGAGCCGCTTATTTTCCTTCAGGATGATTCGGACATATTTGAGAACCGACTGCGCACGACACGCCTGGCGTTCTGCCGCAACCCGTCAACCAACCTGCCCCATTCAGGCAGGTGGAATGCTTTTATTAGAAGAGATTCACCAGGGTGCGCGCTCTCCATCCAAAAAGAATCCTGCGGTGATTGTCTGGCATGCTTCAGCAGCGAACCAGACGATCCCTCTGGCCGCCTGGGATACAGTTCGATAACCGGTATGTCCGTTAAAATCGGTGGCCGTATATCCCGGGTCAACTGCGTTTACGCTGATGCCATACTCAGACAGTGAATTGGCAAATGCCACCGTAACGCCATTTAATGCCGTTTTTGAACTGGTATAGCCCAGTGCCGCTACCTGAGAGTAGGGATGCGCTTTGTCAGATACCCATTCCAGCGATCCCAGCCCGCTGCTGACCATGATAATCCGGGGTTCCTCACCCAGTTTGAGCAGCGGCAGAAAAGCCTGCGTTACTCTGATGACGCCGAAAACGTTGGTGTTATACACCGTCATAATATCGCTGATGCTCTGCGACTCAGGCGCGATGGGCCAGGTTCCGGGAATACCCGCATTGTTGATCAGCACATCTAGTTTTCCATCTTCTGACTTTATCTGCCCGACGGCCGCATCAACACTTTTCTGGTCTGTCACGTCAATGATAGCCAGCCGCACTTTAATGCCTTCCGACAGCAACCGGCTGTCGCCGTCTTTGAACACTGGCTGCAGCCCTGCTTTACGACGGGTGAACTGCTGCCTGTGCTTCCGGAGTGGTGGCCCGAATTTGAAGGTCCCTGGCTCTACTTTCCCAGCCGCTTTATGTCAGCACCTCTGCGCGCTTTTGTAGATTTTCTGAAAGAGGTACAGTCAATGCCTGAACCGCTCGATTGACTGCAGTAGCAGGCCCGCCAGTCGATATTGAGCTCGGCTAACAAGCGCACCTCTGTTTTGACGGGTTGTGGCAGGTTAAAACGCACTGGAGGCATGGGGCCGCGTTTCAGACCGCTTTTTGCCCGGAGCAGACCTTGAGAAATTTCAGCTTCTCTGACTAAAGTGGAGTACTAATTTTTATTTAAAACCACTCATTACGGGAACTGGAAAGATGGAAACTGATTGGCATAGCTCCTCACTAACACGTTCTACCATCATTGATAAAAATTACAAAAACACACAAAACGTTCGCCGTTTTATGGTCAAAGAGTGTGGGGAGAATTTCCGATTCAATCGTGAATTTATGATCTGGATAAGTAATGCTACCCCTAAGAATTTGGGTGATGTCGTAGATGAGTGGAAACGGCGATATAAACGTTAAAATATGGATGTCAGCCTCTCACTTATAGCGAACCTTGTGCGTTCTGGCACAGGTTAACACCTCGAATTTTATCTCGGCGACAAAGCTGTTTCGTAAGAAAGCTTAGTTTCTGTGGTACTCAACCCAGTTAAAATCAGGTTTTTTATGGAAAAAATAATTCTTGTCCCGTCTGGTCTTGGTCTCAACCCTCTTTATGAAGGGCACATACCGGGCACATTCCGTGCGCCAGCAGTTCTCATGCACCACGGACTCGATAAAATGTTTCCCTCTTGTAACTTTGTTACTGTTCCCTGCCCTGAATACAGTCCTGAATGTGAGCCAGGTACTGATATCCTGAACGGTCACAAGCTCAGACAACTTAATCTACGATTGGCTGATGAAGTAGAGGCGGCGCATCATCGCAACTTAAAGCCCGTTGTTATCGGAGGCGACTGCGCCATCCTGCCCGGAGCCTTGCTGGGCAGCAGGCGTCAGTTAGGGCAACTTGCACTTGTGCATATTGACGGCCACAGCGATTTCCGTCATCCCGGCAACTGGAAGCGAGAACCAGGAGCACGACCAGGCGCTGCGGCCGGAATGGATTTGGCACTCGTTACCGGTCGGGGAGAGCCATTACTGACTGCATGGCCCGGTATCGAAGGATCCCTGGTTCAGGATGACGCAGTGATTCAGCTGGGAGAGCGTGAGTCGCTCCTTGAAGATTATGAATGGCCTGACATTGTTGGCACTGATATCCGGCGTATAACTATTTTTGACGCGCTTAAGTTGCCTGATCATCATCTCATCAATGTGATATTCGAGCGGCTCAACCTTTTTACTGAAATGCCCTACTGGATTCATCTTGACATGGATGTTTTGGACAGTTCTGAAATGTCTGCAGTTGATTGTCCCGGCAATCCCGGTTTGTCTTCTGAAACACTTGTAAATCTCTGTCGCGAACTTTTCAGAAATATGCGCTGCTGTGGCATCACAGTGACCATTTATGATCCTGATTTAGATCATGAAGGGACAGCAGCAAAGCTCATTTTGGACATGCTCAGAAGCATAACTAACAATACCTGACCCACTTACAATCAATGCGGTTACTACGTGCGCTCTTCGCTCATAGCGGTCATCCGCCCTTTTCAGCAGGCAGTTTTGTACCAGAAGCGGAACTTGCTTACATTGCTATGTCAGTTTGCTGGGAGCATGTCAGATAGGTTTTTATGACCTTTTCAGACAGGGTCGTATCAGGATTAATTTCTGATACTGACAGGCATGGTTTTTTACATCATTGAACGTCAGACTCCATCAACCAGGGAGGATGAATCCTCTCTTTTTTATTACGTCAGCTGCACCCAGTGGCACGCCACCTGATGGCCGGGGCGCATTTCGCGAAGTTCCGGAATTTCTGTGCGGCAGCGTACTGTTGCCTGCGGGCAGCGAGAAGAGAAGCGACAGCCAGAGGGCGGGCGCGAAGGATCCGGAATTTCCCCCTGCACCACCGGCACGGATAAGCTTCCAGGGGCAAGCGTCGGCACCGCCGCCAGCAGCGCCTGGGTGTAGGGGTGAAGCGGCTGGCTGAACAGCGCATCGCGGCTGGCAGTTTCCACCAGTTTCCCCAGATACATAACTGCCACGTCATCACACAAATGCTCCACGACACCGAGATCGTGAGAGATGAACAGGAAGGTGACGCCATGGTCATCACGCAAATCGGAAAACAGGTTAATGATTTGCGCCTGAATAGAGACATCCAGCGCCGAGATGGGTTCGTCGGCAATAATAAAATCCGGGTTGAGAATCAGCGCTCTGGCGATGCCGATACGCTGGCGCTGGCCGCCGGAAAACTCATGGGGAAAGCGATTGTAATGCTGCGGCGCCAGTCCACAGATTTTCATTACCTCCAGCACTTTGTCGCGCAGTTCTTCTTTGCTGCACAGCGTGTGTTCCAGCATTGCTTCCCCAATTGCATCACCTATTCGAATGCGTGGATTCAGCGAGCTGTAAGGATCCTGAAATACCAACTGGATTTTCGGGCGCAGCGCGCGCATCTGTTTCGGCGTCAGATCCTGCAACTCCTGACCACGATACTTCACGCTACCTGCCGTTTTGTCATAAAGCCCCAGCAGCGTGCGTCCTACGGTGGTTTTACCGCTACCGGATTCGCCCACCAGGCCAAAAATAGTGCCAGGTCGAATGTTAAAACTGACGCCGTCCACAGCGCGTAGCTGTCCGGTTTCCTGACCAAAAATCCCGTCGCGTAGCGAGAAATGCTTTTTCAACTCGTCCACTTCAATAACATATTGCTGGCTCATGCGATCGGCTCCGCTAACTCACTGTGAATACATGCGACTTGCCGCGTATGCCCGATCAGCGGCGGAATGACCGCGTGGCACTGCGCGGTTCTGCGTTCGCAGCGATCATAGAACGCGCAGTACGGCGGCAGTTCGGCCAGGTCAGGCACCTGTCCGGGAATGGAGTAGAGGCGGCGTCGGCGCTCGCCCGGAACAGGGCGCGATGCGATAAGCCCTTTGGTATAAGGGTGCAGCGGGTTGTGTAGCACATCGGCAGTCGGGCCTTGCTCAACGATGCGCCCGGCGTACATCACCACGACATGTTCCGCCATCTGCGCGATAACCCCCAAATCATGAGTGATCAGCATCAGCGCCATCTGCTGCGCCCGCGCCTGGTCGCGCAGTAAGCGCAGGATTTGCGCCTGCACGGTGACATCCAGCGCCGTGGTTGGCTCGTCGGCAATCAGCAGCTTCGGCTGGCAGCTTAACGCCATGGCAATCATGATGCGCTGCAACATGCCGCCGGAAAGCTGATGCGGATAGCAACCCATCAGACTCTCCGCACGCCCGAGTCCGACATCGGTGATCATTTGCGTGGCGTGCGTCCAGGCCGCTTTTGGTGTTTCGCCGCGATGGCGTATCAGCGGTTCACAAAGCTGCTCGCCAATGGTCAGCACCGGATTGAGCGCTGTCATCGGCTCCTGAAAGATCATCGCTAATTGATTACCACGCAGATCGGCCATTTTCGACGGCTTCAGAGCAAGCAGATCGGTGCCCTCAAAGCGGATTTCTCCGCCGTCGATACGCGCAACCTGCGGCGGTAACAGTCCCATCAGCGACATGGCGGTAACGCTTTTGCCGCAGCCAGATTCACCAACAACGCCAATGGTTTGCCCTGCCTGAATGGTAAAGGAGACATCCTGTACAGCGCGCACACGCCCCTGCTCGCTGGCGAAGGAGATGGATAAGTTATTAAAGGTAATTAGCGGCTCGCTCATTTCATGCTCCGTTTCATCTTCGGATCCAGCGCATCGCGCAGGCCATCGCCCAGCACATTAATGGCGATGACGGTCAGAAAAATGGCAATGCCCGGCGGCATCCACAGCCATGGGCGACGCTGAAAGTCGATCAGGCTGTTGGCCGCGTCCATCATATTGCCCCATGAGGGCGTTGGCGGTACGACGCCAAGGCCGAGGTAGCTAAGCGCGGATTCCATCAGGATGGCGTTGGCCACCGCCATGGTCGCCATCACCACCAGAATGGGTATGGTGTTCGGCAACAGATGACCGAACAGGCGGCGGCGCGAAGAGAGGCCCAGGACCTGCGTCGCCAGCATAAAATCACGTTCGCGCAGTGACAGGATTTGCCCTCGCACCAGCCGCGCCAGCTTCGGCCACTCCAGCAAGCTAAGCATCACTACTACCATGTAGATGCGCGAATCAGACGAAAAATCCAGCTCAGACAACATCGCTCCGGCAACAATCAGCAGCGGCAGGCTGGGGATCGTCATCACCAGATCCGCCATGCGCATAATCAGTTTGTCCGTCCAGCCGCCGGCATAGCCGGATACCGCACCCAGCAGGTAGCCCAGAGCCACCGAAAGTAGCATGGTCATCAGGCCAATAATCAGCGAGATACGACCGGCAAGCAGCAGGCGGGTATAAATATCGCGGCCAAGAAAATCGGTGCCCAGCCAGTGTTCTGCGCCAGGCGGTTTGTTGATCATCAGCGCATCGGTGGCGTCATCTTTCCACGGCGACCACACCGGGCCCAGCACGCACCAGATGGTCATGATTACCAGCAGAACCAGGCACAGCATCGACAGATGATTGTGGCGCAGCGCTTTCCACGCCTGGTGCCACGGAGAAGGTGTGGCCTGCGCCATCGCCGGAATTTCCGCCTTGCGTAAGCGGCGATTCGTAGAGAAAAGGGAACCGAACATCACGACCTCACGCGAATGCGCGGGTCGGCCCACGCGTACAATATATCGGCAATCAGGTTGCCCACAATGGTCAATACCGCAAGAAACAGGGTGAACCCCATCAGCACCGGATAATCGCGGGCGGCCAGAGAATCAATATGAATATGCCCTGCGCCCGGCCAGTTAAACACCTTTTCGGTGATGATCGCGCCGGAAAACAACCCCGGCAGCTCAAAACCTAACAGGGTGATGATTGGCAGCAACGCATTGCGCAGCGCGTGTTTAAGGATCACTGTACGTTCGCGCAACCCTTTAGCACGCGCGGTGCGGATAAAATCCATCTTGACTACGTCAAGCATGCTGGCACGGAAATAGCGCGTCAGGCTGCCCGCCTGCAACATCACCAGCGCCATGACCGGTAACACCAGATGCGCCGCAACCTGCATCACCCACACCCAGC
Source organism: Pantoea sp. ABR1s (assembly GCF_057812235.1). Lineage (NCBI taxonomy): Bacteria > Pseudomonadati > Pseudomonadota > Gammaproteobacteria > Enterobacterales > Erwiniaceae > Pantoea > Pantoea sp. ABR1s. The sequence goes on from NZ_JBSZSY010000004.1 coordinate 489,791, forward strand.
CGTTATCGTCGCTGCCGGTGTTGGTCATGCCGCCCACTGGCAACCAGTGCAGATCGACTGCGAACCACTTAATAAGCAACAGGCAGAGAAAGAAGGTTGGGAAAGACATGGCGGCGAACACCGACACGCTCACCAGATGATCGAACAGCGAATTGGGTTTCAGCGCCGAGGCAATGCCCACCGCAAGCCCGATGCTCCAGTAAAACACCAGCGCAACGCTTGCCAGCAGGAAAGAGTTCCAGATGTACTGGTTAAGTAGCTGACTCACCGGAATTTGGTATTGCAGCGAGAACCCCAAATCGCCGCGTAGCAACTGGCCGAGCCAATGCAGATAGCGGGTAAGGATCGGTTGATCGAGTCCATAAATAGCTTTCAGTTCGGCGGCGCGGGCAGCGGTGAGGGTAATGTTACCGTCGATAAAGTCGCCTGGCGTTTTCGCGAAAAGCATAAAAATAATCAGTGATGCGAGCAGCAGAATTGGCAGGGTTTGCAGCAGTCGCCTGAGGATAAAATTTCGCATAGCTTTCTCATGACAACTGCCGGGAGACCCGGCAGTTGTTACTGTTATTTAATGATTTTCACATCCGGCAGGCTACCGGTCAGCCCGTTGTAGATATCTGGTTTAAAGCCGGTGACGCGGGCACTACTGGCCGATAAAATCTCGCGGTTACCCAGCAGAATCACCGGCGGATCGTCCGCCAGCACTTTATACAGCTGGTGATAAATTGGTTTGCGTTTTTCCACATCCAGCACAGCATTACCTTCGTTGATCAGCTTATCAACCTGCGGATTGTTATAGCCGGACTCTTTCGCTTCCGTGCTGTAGTAATCCCACACGCCATCATGTGGATCGTTGAGTGTGCTGGTGCTGAAAGAGGCCAGGTCATAGTTACCGGCTTTACGCTGTGCCATGAGGGCGTTGAAATCCACCACCTGCGGCTTCAACAGCACGCCAATCTGCTGCCAGTTCTCTTTGGCGATGGGGATCAGCGCATCATTCAGCACTTTCTTGCTCACCAGCAGCGTCAACTCCAGACGTTTACCGTCCTTCACGCGGATGCCATCAGGCCCCGGTTTCCAGCCCGCTTCATCAAGAAGTTTCTTCGCCTGTGCCGGGTCAAATTTGTATGGATTCACGCCATCTGTGTTATACGCCCATGAAATCGGGGCAATAGGTTCAATTGCCACTTTTCCATAGCCCTGATAAACCACATCAATCAACTTCTGGCGGTCGAGACCATAAATCAGCGCCTGTCGCACTTTCACGTCCTGCAACGCCGGGCGACGTACGTTGAATTCCACTTTGCTGTAGTCACTGGAGCCAAACAGGTTGATATTGGCGAAGCCCAGCATTTTCAGTTGTTCGATATCATCAGGGCGAGAAGTAAACGAGTCGTAATCGGTTTCGCCGGTCTGGAACAACTGGAAGTTAGTGGACGGGTTGGTTACGCGGTAGATAAAGCGCGGCGTCGGTGGTGTGCCACGGTAAAAATGGGTATTGGCGTGGAAACGAATCTCCTGGCCCGGAATATATTTGTCATAGACATACGGTCCGTTGCCCAGCGGTTTACCGTGCAACATGCGCAGATAGTCGAGATTGCCGCGCTGATACCCTTTCCCATAATACGCTTTCGACAACACCGGGCCGCCAATTTTCGCCAGCGTTGTCGCGCCAGGCTGCCCGGTGGTGACCTGTAATGTCAGCGGGTCGATCACTTTCAGGCCACTGACGCTATCAGCTTTTCCGGCTTTATACTCCGCGCCGCCCACAATGTTGGCGAGGGTGATGTCAGTATCGCCATCATATTTCGGGTCATGCAGCACGGTCAGGGTAAACGCCACATCTTCGGCGGTGAGGGGCGAGCCGTCGCTGAAAGTCAGGTGTGGGCGCAGCTTAATGGTATAGACATTGTTATCCTGACTAACGCTCCAGCTTTCGGCCAGGCCTGGCACCAGCTTACCGTGGCTATCCCAGTCAATCAGACGTGAGAAAATCACGTTGGTGACGTTTTCGTCCCAGCCGTTAACAAAGAAATAAGGGTTAAAAATACCCTGCGGTTCAGAGATACCAGCCACCACAGTGTCTTTACGCAGCTTAGCCACTGCCGGAATCTGGCTGGCATCGGTGGCTGGTGTAATGCCCTCTTTTAAGGGTACATCGGCGAAAGAGGCTGAAGAGAAAGCCACCATACTGCTGAGTAACGCGATTTTAAGCGCCAGAGTAAAACGCGTGGGTTTTGTTTTTATGCTTTTCAGTAGGATGGACAAAATGGCTCCCTCATCAAATGTTTGTATGGAATTTACAAATCATGACGAAAGATAAAAGCCGCACCGCACCCTGTCTAACAACGAAACAATCTGGCTTATAGCAAATTATCATTAGTAGATTTATGAGAAAGCAATGCTTAATTTCATCTAAAGAAGATGAGACATTACGCGGGGCAGTCGAAGAGTTCTGATATCGTAAGGGGTTTGACAATCAATAATGTGAAAAACCACGGCACAGCGCGCCATTGTTTGTCGAACAGGCGCTTGCGCTTGTCAGGCGCGATATCAAATCCCGTATATCCGACGCGGATCTTCGTCAGCATGGAATCAGCCCGGAGCGGATGCGGCGCTGGTTCCTGCAACAGCACGGCATCACTTTTCAGGCCTTCCAGCGAATGCAGCGGGTAAATATTGCCCTGCAGGAGCTGAAAAGCGGACGTGCGGCGACTGACGTAGCACTGGACAATGGCTACGAATCCCTGAGTGGGTTTGGTTACATCTACAAGCGGCTCACTGGCGCAGCTCCCACTCAGATTATAGTCATTCACCGGTTTACCACTACACTGGGCCTATGTTTGTCTGTGCCAAAGAGCAGGAGGGAGTGTGCCTGCTGGAGTTTACCGATCACCGAATGTCAGAGACGGAATTTCACGATATCCAGCGTTTACTTAACGCCAGGATTGTCACAGGTGAAAATAGTCATTCCCGACAAACATGAAAGAAATCGGAGTTAAATGAGTCAATACAGAATGCTTGCTGTATGAAACAGTCTTTTTCCGATCCTGTTACTTTTTACATGCAGTTTTAAGGTATTTGAAATCCCCACGTCCGCTTATCGCTCACAGCGGCCGCTCATTTTTGTGACCAGTGATGATGCCGACACCAGCCGGCTTCATGGGCTGATCTGACCGCTACTACCTCACCCCGTGGCCCTTGCGCTTCCGGACTATCAGCCGGCTCTTCCTGTTGGCCAGCAGCCCGAATGGCAACCAGTCGACAGTAATTGCAAAAATGCAACTCACCTGAAAACCCGTTTGAATCCAGCCTCTCCACTCATTTGCATTTTTCAACCCTCCGGCGTCATTGTCCCCCTCCTTCAGCTATGCCTCCGCTGAAATATCGTATCAAGCATGAAGATCACCGAAAAATTAACCTAACAAGTGTTAGACCGGTGTTGACGTGTGTTGATTTGCCCGCTAATGTTTGCCTACCTAACGTTAGTTAGATACCCCAACCATCAACCTGTAGGATCGACCATGACTGCTAAACTTCAGCTTTTTACATCACCTTCGGCCTTTCCTAATCCACAGCGCCTGCGGCTTTTCATGCATGAAAAGGGCATCGCTGACCAGTTTGCCGAGACCATCTATGACATGTCCCCTGGAGGAGAGCAGCGTGGCTGGCGACATTTGAATATGAATCCGTGGGGCGAAACGCCTACCCTTGAACTGGCTGACGGGAGTTATATTTCTGAAACGGCTGCCATCGTTCGCTATCTTGATCAGGAGTATCCGGGCCGCAAGATTATGGGAGAAACAGCACTGGAACAGGGGCTGGATAATATGTGGGATAACCGGGTGTGGGTGCATATCCTGTACCGCATCGTTACAGCGTTCCACGTGTTGCACACCGGCCTCGGCTTCAGGCTGGAATTGACCAAAAATGAGGCCTGGGGTGAACACTGCCGTAAAGAAGCTTTGGCTCACGCCGCGCTGGTTAATCGCCATCTGTCAGACGGCCGCGAATGGCTGCTCGGCGGCGATGCGCCGACCTTCTCGGATATTACTCTAGCAACCGCGATCGCCTTCTCGAAATTCCCGGTCAATGCCACTCCACTGGACGAGCGTTTTGAGTTCTTAGATGCCTACTGGCAGCGCTGGACAAAACGTCCTGCCTTCCAGGCGGCCTACGCCGATCGCAACAGCGGCATTCCTGAGCTGGATTCGCCAGCCCGGTAATAGCGCCACTCGATGTAAACTCCGGTACGCCGGGTTCGTTATCTACTGACTTTCCCGGTGACCAGAGTGCTTATGATAGCGTCGGCTGTCGATGTTACTTGCTAAACCATGATGCAATGACGTCTGCCTGAGCACCCTGGATGCATTGAACTTACTGTTTTCCATGGCAATCACCCTGTCACCCGGTAAGCGTTTGCTGTAAATTAGCATTCTCTATTTAAGAGATCATCCCAATACCAAAGGCATCAAGATGAGCGTCAACACCAGGGAAGCCATTTTGCAGGCGGCCAGGAAAATTGCCCAATCTCAGGGATATAACGGTTTGAATTTCCGCGACCTCGCGCAGGATGTGGGTATCAAAGCGGCGAGTATTTACTACTATTTTCCAGGCAAAGCCGAGTTGGGTATTGCCGTTGCCAGACGATACTGGGAGGACGGTGCGCTCGCACTCGAGATGATCGAATCAGAAAGCCCATCACCCATTGACGCGCTGCGTCGCTTTCCTGAAATCTTCCGAAGATCACTTGAGGCCGAAAATCGTCTCTGCCTGGGCAGTTTCATGGGCGCTGAAAAAGATACCTTACCTCCTGAAATGAATGCAGAAATACAGAAGTTTGCTGATGTGAACATTGCATGGCTGAACAGACTGCTGGTGGCTGCGAAGGTGTGCGATTCAGGTGAGAGTGAATCCAGAGCACGTGCAATTTTCACGGCCATTGCCGGTGCCCAGCTTATCGCCAGAAGTCGCTCAGATATCTCGCTTTTTGATTCACTGGTGGATTCATACAGCGCCTTCGGACCTCTGCCAGAATAGCAACTGCCCGCAATCCGATTCAGCGAATGGGCGATTTTCTGCACGCGCGCCCAATGCGGCGCGGCGTCCGGTAGCGTATGCGCTTTTCCACTCAGGAACTCACCCCTTTGAATCAATGCGCGACGGGCCAGGGTAAAAGTATTACGCCGTGTCTCATCATCACCTGCAATAAAGGAGTGAAACCTCGGTTCAGGAAAGCGTTTATTTCAGCGGTTCAGGTAGCTAACAATCCACAATTTGCTGTCCGACTGCGGTTTCTTTAGCGGCTTCTGGCCAATAGTCGTGGCAATCAACTTATCATCAACCGTAAGCGTCCCCTGCTCGGTCACCCGATAATCTTTACGCTTCTTACCTTTCAGCAACGCGGGTGATGCGGTACCCCTGAGAGTACAGCAGTAAAGCCTGCCTGCGGGGATCGCGTTCGTCGGGGGCGGATGTCATGTTCACGCAGCCCAAATACGGCCGCGACACCATTTGATCACAATAATGCGGCAAATTGCGCAGAGTTCCCCCCTCGCCTTTGATTTACGCTGTTATATCCTGGAAAAGATGTTTACATTTGTTCAGCAAAATTATCGGCCGCTCAGCAGAGCGTCACTGACCGACACGCGGATTGATCGCAGGGAAGAACAGCCGTTAACTTCATCATCAAAGTCATACCGCTAACAGAGGCAGGGAAAGAATGAGGGAGCTTGCACCCGATGGCATCACCGGGATGCCGTCACGGACGGCAGAGTATCTTTGTCGCCAGATCGCACGCCTGCTGAAAGGAGGAAGCCTGACCCCGGAGACCTGCCAGCGTATCTTTGCTTTCTGTGGAATCAGACCGTCAGATGCTCAGTGGCGTCAGTTTCTTATCCCGGTTCTTTCCTGTCTGGGATTACTGTCTCTGGTTGCCGGAGCGGTGTTCTTTATTGCCTGGAACTGGGCCTGGCTGCCGAAAATGGCGAAATTTGCCCTGGCCGAGCTGTTGATCGTCGCGCTGGCGGTGATTGTCTGGTGGCGCTGGTACAGCACGCTGGCACGCAACGCATTACTGGCGACAGGGTTAAGCTTCGGTGCCCTTTTTGCGCTGTATGGACAGATTTATCAGACCGGTGCTGACAGCTGGGAGCTATTCCGGGCCTGGTTATACGTTCTTCTGCCGCTGGCGCTGATTGCCCGGCAAAACAGCCTGTGGTTTTGCAGCTGGCTGGTCGCTAACCTGGCGTTCCAGCTCTATTACAACACCCTGCCGTCGTCACTGCTGGATCTCGCCGCGTCTGACAGTTTAACCAGGCTCCCGACCGCTGTGTTCTACGGATATCTGGCGTTGCTGGCAGCCTGCCTGATTGTCAGGGAAGCGCTGGCGTGGCGCGCGATAACGCATCATCCCGAGAGCTGGCTGGTAAGCCGCTGGTTCTCGCGAATCATGGTGGGATTTTTACTGCTTCAGCTGACCGCCATTGTGGCCGGGAACCTCTCTGACTGGGCCGGCGGTGACCACCTTCCTTATATCACGGGCGGTTGGGTGATCACCCTGCTGGCAGGTTATTACCTGTACCGTTACCGCTATCCGGATCTCTGCATGCTGACGCTGGGCATCGCCAGCCTGACCGTGGTTGGCTGTGCGCTAATCATGCAGTTATTCCTTTTAGCCTACGATACGGGTGATCTGTTTTTGACTGGCATCCTGATGGCATTCTGGGTGGCGGTAAATGGTTCAATTCTGCTGAAATGGCAACGCAAACTGGTTGAAAAGGGGCCAATCGATCTGGCTCCGGCCAGGCTGACCTTACTGACAGACACTTTGCGTCAGCAGGGTTTGCTGAGCGCCTCGCAGGTTGAGGAAATTAAGCAGCGCGGTCACGCATCCGACCTGCCCTGGTATCTGAGGCTGGCGCTAAGCGTCGGAGGCTGGGTGGCAGCGATCATCATTCTGTTACTGATGATACTGATGCTCTATGCCACTGATCTGCTGGAAGACCCGAATGCTGCCACCCTTATTATTCCTTCGCTGCTGCTTGCCGCCATTGCACGTGGCTTGTTAAGCAGTCAGCGTGACGGTAAACATCACCTCGGGCTGGCATGGGCGATTGCGGCAACGTGCGGGCTGATAACCGGTGTTCTGCTGCAAATTCAGAGCAATGACGTCAGCTTTATTATGCTGAGTTCACTGACTGCCTTGCCGATCCTGGCCGCAATGGCGATGGCTATGCCCGACCGCACTTTTCGGTTTATTGCCATCACTGCCCTGACCTTTTTCCTGGTGCTGGCGGGCTACTCTCTGACCCGGATCTGCCTGTCTCCGATGGCTGCACGCCTTGTTGTGTCCGTACTGGTGGCGGCGGTCATATTTTTGTGGACGTGGACTGTCAGTCATCAGTTGAGGTTACAGGCAGGGCCGTATGCTGACGCGGTACATCCTCTGCTGTATGGCATCCCGTGTGGTCTGATGTTGCTGAGTTTCCTTGGGATAAACGCGGCGTATCTCACGGATTTCCTCTGGTCAGCATCGCAATTTTCCACGCTTCAGTCTGCGACTGGCCCAGGGATCGCGGCTGGCTTAGTGCTGAGTGCGCTCAGTCAGAAAAGGCATAGCCAGCCGCTGTTTTCGATTATCACGCTGCCCGCTGCACTTATCTGCGGGGCTGCCGCCCTCTATGCACCGGGTATAGGGCTGGGATTGTGGTTAATTCTGATGGCACGTTATCAGGGAAGTCTGGGGTTGCTGGTGGTCAGTGGCGGTTTCATGGTGTTGTATGTCATTGGCTGGTATTACTTCCTGGAGGTAATTCTGCTGCAGAAATCCCTGCTGCTGCTGGTCAGCGGTCTGGTTTTACTGGGGCTGGCATGGGGAGTCAAAAAAGTATTACCTGCACAAATCGGAGGTGCCAGTGAAAATGCATAAACAGAGCCGATGGCTGGCTGGCGCTGTGATAGCGCTGGCGCTGATAGCCGTCAATGTCAGCATCTGGCAAAAAGAGCAGTTGCTGAAGCAAGGTGCGGTCATGATTTTGCCTCTTGCCCCGGTTGATCCGCGATCCCTGATGCAGGGTGATTACATGGCGCTGAATTATGCCCTTACCCGCCCGCTGGAACTGACGTTGTATCAACAGGCTGAGTCCTGTGGCGCGACCCTGTCAGCGCCATGCCTGCCCACCAGCGGAACCCTGATTGTTGACCTCGATGCGCAGCGTCATGCGACTCAGGCCCGTTTTGATCAGGGTGAACCTCTGCAGCCGAATCAGCTACGGGTAAAATACCATCAACATTATGGCTCGCTGACCGTCGGTACTAACGCTTATTTCTTTCAGGAAGGTCATGCCGACAGATTCGCCCAGGCGCGTTACGGGGCATTTCGGGTGGGAAGCGATGGCACAGCACTCCTGACGGATCTGCTTGATGAGCAGGGTAAGGTGATTCAGCCTTAAGGATGCGAGACGCTCACTGACCAGCCCCAAAACCTGACAGGCGGCCTTAATGTCCTTATTGCCCGGATGCCCGTCACAGGTCAGCAAAAGGATGCTGTGCCGGAAGCCTGTTTTGCGATCAGGCCCGTGCCGAAAATTTAAGCGAGTAAGCTGCATCAATATAGCTGCTCAGACATAGAGAAAATTATGCCGAACATTATTGACGACAACTGGATTAGGATATCTGTGATATCAGCAATATTTAGTAGTGTCGTGGGTTCATTACTGGTTTTAACCTATCTTTCCTTGGGAAAAAGCAGTACACCCGTAATGGGTTTAATTTTTACTTATTTTTTCATCGTTATGGTGAGTATTATTTGCACCACGATGGGCTCAATGATAATCGGCATGCCATTAGCGATGATTTCAAAGCGATTTTATCCTGACGCTGCCCTGAAGGGGAGCTTTTTTATCGTGTGCTCTGCGCTCTTCATGTGGCTGGTTGTACTGGCATGGCCTGTTATCAGGATATGTGAAACGCCTTATTCGGATATTTTGCTTTTAAGCCCCTATGCCTTCTGTTCAGCTGCCGCACTTGCTTATCTGGTTTACCGGGATTGATGCGTATCATATCAATCAGGATCGGGGCAGCAGGACCGTTAATGAAAAGAACTAATGGTATCATTTTTCAGCCAGACATATAGAAACAGGTTAGTCCAGGGTGTCGGAATTCGGATGTTTTCCACCCCCCCTGTGAGCAGTTTCAATTACAGACTCACCTGGATGTTAATTAGATAATGTTTACGTGACAGCACGTGATCACATTTTGCCTGCCAGATAATCATGGATTCTGCTCGAAATACTGTTTATCCATCTCGACAAGTTTCTTTTGTAATCCTGTCTCACCTTCAACCACTTCGTGAAATTTACTGTAAGTATACAGATAAATACGCTCGGATGACGCAAACATAAACATGTCTGGTGAAGCCATATTTGAGAAGCGACTTATCACTTCGGACTGTAAAAAGATGACACCATTCCCAACCTGAGGAGTATTTTGCCACTGAATAAAGATTGCGCTTTTCTATTCACCCCATTTACATCGGCTTTTCCGTTAAAAAACCCCAGGAGATAATAGTATAAATTAAACCTATAGTATCTTCCGTGCCACAGATGCAAAGAGCGTACTCATAATTACTTTTACTCGTCCAGTAAATTACCACCCTATCAACTTGCATTGACTGAATTCAGTCCTTGGTACAATGAGCGCCATATGGTTTTCTGCCATACACTGTTTAAAAACCTGCTCTTTGTAACGGCCCGCCTGCAAACCCAGCATGGTGCTGGACCGTTCCGCTGCGTTATTTTCAATGTAAGAGCCACAATTTTCTTTGAACTCCTGAGGATTATCGCTATAAGACATCGACCATTTCAGCTGAGCTTTAACTGAATCATCTGAATGATGCTGGGGGACGGCTTTTACTGGTTCCAGGCCAGAATAGAGTGGATTGCCGAGTAATTTCTGTGCAAATCGTTGATTTTCTGCGGTTAAACTTCCGGTTTTACACATCTGCAGATAGATCTGCGAAAGGCGTTGCTCCTCAGCATCGGCAGCATGGGTGCATTCCTCCAGGACTTGTTCATTGGCCTTAGCCGGTTTTTTTCAGTGGATCTCCAGTAACTATTTTTCAAGTCCGGAATCGTGCCTTCGGTGGTGCCAAAAGGGCAAAGTGCACTGGCGCAACCCAGTAAAAACATGGGCACACACGTCAACGTCAGAACACGTAACAGGGAAAACGCTTTAAGACTGCTTTTGTTCATTTTATTTTCACTTTAGTAAGCTGCGGACATGGGGTCTGAGCAATGTCATTATTTTTAATGTTCCGCTTTTCGCTCATAGCGGAAATTAGCCTGACGTCAGTCTTCCCTATACCAGCAGCGTAGGTTCGCACGCCATTAGAGAATAGCTACGCTGGGCACTCGTATGCGCTTCACTGGCAATCTTAATTGCGGAAAATGGCCAGGGAAGAAAATCCGCCCCGGCCATCTGATTTAAGCCAGTTGTAAGTGAAGATTATGTTGCATCAGGATATCAGCCAGCGAACCTTCATGGCTGGCAGAGGCATTGTGATACAGGTCGTACTGCTGACCGTTACAAATACGCGGCCCATCCTCGCTCCAGACGCCGCCTTCAATGTTACTTAGCGTAACCACATTGCCGTCCGCGTCTTTTATCGTCGGCGCCTCACTCGCATTGTCGTTCAATGGCAACGGCTCTTTTTGCCCCAGAGTGACGCTATTACTGCTGAAAGCGCCCAGATTAATGACCTCAGCGTTGCCTGATCTCAGCCCAAGCGTGGCAAAATCAAACGCCTCATGCGCACCATTCAGCTGAAACGAATCGTCATCGGCAGCACCGTTCAGGCTGGTGTGCAGATTTGAATATAAAAGCGAGAGCGTTTCACTGCTTACTGTTCCAGAGAGATGGAGTTTGTCAGCCATATCAGGATGAAGAGACGCGTGCTCCAGTGTGATAGCACTATGGCTTTCCGAATTGCTGCCATCTTCTGTGTTGCTGCTGATCACAGTTGTGGCATTGGTCAGGTTGTCCTGCGCTGCGGTTGCAATACTCAGCTTCGGCTGCGGCTCGGCCATATAAAGCTCGACGTTTTGCGAAACGTGGTTAACGTTTCCGGCAGCATCACGAATAGTTGCGGTAATCCTGTGCTCGCCCGGTTCAGGCGTAAGTGCGTCCAGCGTTTCAAGCTGCACGGCCCACGTGCCTTTGCTGGTCACACTGGTTTGCCACTGGTGGTCGCCAGGCCTGACAGTAACAATATCACCGGCTTCACCCGTACCTGATACATGCTGATCATGGCTGGAGGCAAGGTTGATTTGCTGCCCCTCTGTGAGGTGAGTAAAAGCGATTTTGGGTGCGCAGACATCCACCTGATAGCTGGTCGTTATCGTAGCCGTATGGCCAGCCGCGTCGCTAGCAGTCACGACAATGTCATGCTGCCCCTTGCCGAAACCTGTTTTCATCGTCCCCGGCGCCAGTGGCAGGCTCCAGTGACCGTCGTCGCTTACTGCCGCATTGTGATGTTTACCACCAATAATCACCGATACCGTCTGACCGCTGCCAGTGACGCCCGTTGTGCCGGTCAGCATCGAGCCCTCTTTTTTCTCCGCACGGTTCAGCCAGCCGTCACCAAATGGCGTATCAATTTCAGGTGCAGGCTGACCTGGAATATCGACCACTGGCGTAGTATTGCTTCCATCGGTGGGATTATCGGGGGTGACCGGTGGCAACGGATCGCCGCTGTTATCACTGACCGGAGAAGTCAGATCCGCTGTGACGTGACCACTCTGTTCAAACCAGTTTCCGGCGCCATCCAGCACGCCAAACGACAGGAAGTTGCCGCCCTGGGAAAGCTCCGACGCGCTGATTTCCGCGCGCCAGCTGCCATCTGCCTCTACCACGGCATAATTCCAGTGGAAAGTATCAGAAACCTGCACCGCAAAAGTCTTAAGCGGCAGCGGTGCTTCAAGCGTGCCGCTGATAACGTACCAGGTCTGACCGTCATGCTGTACCGCATCCGCCAGCGTAATGTCGTTAACGGTGACTTTCGGGTTGCTGCTGTTGTAGTGGGTAATCAGCAGCAGATTCTGGCTGAGGCTGGTACTGTTTCCATTCAGATCCGTTGCACTGACCTGAATGGTGTGGTTGCCATCCTTGATAGTTTTCACGTCACTGTCAGAGAGCTGAACCTGCCACTGATCCTGGTAGACGCTGCCCTGCCAGGTTCTGCCGGCAAGGGTCAGTTCAACCGGCGTGCCGGAGGGGAGATGGGCGGCGGAGCCGGTGAAGATAATGCCGTATATCCCCTCCTGGTAACTGACCGCATTGTCGCCGGTGATCGGATCAAGGGTCAGCTGCGGCAACGCCTCAGTAGCGAAGATTTGCACACCTGCTGAGGCATAACCTTTGTTGCCCGCTTCGTCGGTTGTTTCAGCAATGGCACGGTAGCTCCCTTCCTCCATTCCCTGCAGCGTTTCCGCGGGAACTGAGAACTGCCACTGGCCATTTTGATCGACGATGCCGCTCCAGTGGGAGGCCCCAAAACTAACTTCAATCGTGCTGCCGGCTTCGCCTCTGCCAGAGATCACCAGCGGGCTGCTGATTTCATGACTGTCGATCACCCCGTCCCCTGCCAGTGTATTAATCGTGACAAGAGGATCCTGCGTATCGGTAATAAACGTCGTCTCCGTGATACCGGACTGGCCCCAGCGATCGGTGGCGGTTAGCGTAACGGAATGACTCCCCTCGGCTAAATCTGCTTCCATCAGCTGCCCGGTGGAGAGTGAGACAAGCCAGTTGCCCAGACTGTCCACAGCGCCCGCATAGTGAACACCATCTACGGTCAGATCGATCTTCTGGCCCGCCCCGGTCACACCAGTGGAGCCGCTCAGCGTAACAGGCTCGAAGCGTTCATGTGCGTTCATAAACCCGTCGACAAACGGCGTGTCTATAGTCGGCTGTGGCGGGATAGCGTCTGATGGCGGTGCTGACGCCTCTACGGTAATGACTTTGTTCGCGGTGGTCGTACCGCCAACGCTGTTTTCAAAGGTTACGCTGATGTGGTTAGACCCTACCGGCAGCACCTGCAGATCGGCAGACGGCAGGGTAACACTCCAGCTGCCGTCAGCGGCCAGGGTTGTGGTATAGGTCTGACCGTTCAGCATTATGGTCAGCGTGCTCTCTGCGGCGAGGTTCGATGTGGTGCCGCTGAACGTCTGTGGGGAGAGCTTCTCCTCAGCGCTTAACACGCCGTCACCAGTAAAACTGTTCATGGTTAAAGAAGGGGGCGTGCTGACAGGCGGAATCGGCGTGCCACCATCCGTTGGATTGTCATCGATAACCGGCGGAACCCCATTGCCGCCTTCAACGGGCGTAATAAGGTCGGCTGTGACATTGCCACTCTGCTCAAACCAGTTTCCGGCACCGTCCAGCACGCCAAACGACAGGAAGTTGCCGCCCTGGGAAAGCTCCGACGCGCTGATTTCCGCGCGCCAGCTGCCATCTGCCTCTACCACGGCATAATTCCAGTGGAAAGTATCAGAAACCTGCACCGCAAAAGTCTTAAGCGGCAGCGGCGCTTCAAGCGTGCCGCTGATAACGTACCAGGTCTGACCGTCATGCTGGACCGCATCCTCCAGTGTGATGTCGTTAACGGTGACTTTCGGGTTGCTGCTGTTGTAATGGGTAATCAGCAGCAGATTCTGGCTGAGGCTGGTACTGTTTCCATTCAGAGCCGTTGCACTGACCTGAATGGTGTGGTTGCCATCCTTGATAGTTTTCACGTCGCTGTCAGAGAGCTGAACCTGCCACTGATCCTGGTAGACGCTGCCCTGCCAGGTTCTACCGTCAAGGGTCAGTTCAACCGGCGTGCCGGAGGGGAGATGGGCGGCGGAGCCGGTGAAGATAATGCCGTATATCCCCTCCTGGTAACTGACCGCATTGTCGCCGGTAACCGGATCAAGAGTCAGCGCCGGTAATGGAATGGGGCTGGCCTTCATAGCGTCGGAGGTGGCGGGGGCATCTGAAGCTGTTGCTGACTCAACCTGGGGCGTAAGCGTTAAGGTTGAATCAGCTTCGCTGGTCGTCGCCCTCAGGGCGACAGCTGCTCCGTTTAACGGCGTGCCTGACGGGATCAGAATCTGGCTTTGGGTAGACTCTACGATTGATAACGCGGGATCTGACTCTGGACTGGCAGGGAATGGCATTGGAGATGTTGCAGAAGCTGGAGATTGCCAGACAGGTGTCAGCGTGGTGACAGTCTGAGCATCGCCGGAAACGTCTGTGCTGAACTGTGCCTCCTGAAATAAACTTCCCTGCTGGAAAAGCATTTTACTCTGCTGGCCTGCAACCTCAGTAAAGAAATTCTGATAGCGAAGCGTATCGCTCTCGTGCAGGTTAAGAATGAGATCGTCACCCTGTTTCTGAAAAGAAGAAATCTGAGAAGGTGAGCTTTGCAGCGTGATAAGAGCGGGTTCGCTCAGAATAGATTGTGATTTTCCTTCAGTGGACTGAGACAATGGGTGACCGCTTTTCAGCGATATGACCGTGGCGCGGCCCGTTCCTGAAAATGCCATCGAAATCTCCTTATATACCAGTTATTAAGTAGGCAATGCCGTTGGAAATAAAGCGACGCTTTACTTATTCCAGGCACGCAACGGCCAGCGCCAATAAAGGTGCTGAGGCAGAGCCGGCACTCAACGCATTAAACGCAATTCGTAGCAACAATAAAGGGCATAACCACAGCCAGATTAAATATTCGATTTTGAAAACAGATTATTTCTGCTGGCAAAATAAAAAGTACCATTCTTTGCAAGAGTCCGGGCATCGGCTCAATTAACCTTTACTGACTTCCACGACGTATCGTCAGGAAAAAGTGAATAGTTGATGCTGGATATACATAAGCTAAACTTCGTTTTCATGTCTGGCTACCAGGTAAAATCTGGAAATGTCCCCTGTTAATAGCAGATGCTTCATGATGATTTAACTGCCCTGCTGTCTCAGTTCAGTAACGACTTCCCCATCCCTGTAAGAGCAATGCTGATGCTATTGCACCATTTTAAGTGGCAGGTGGGATATTGCATTACCGATATAAGTGTCCGCTTTATGTTAAAAGCGGACACTTTAATTTAAACAGGAATAGGTCAGCGTCAATCCTTATTAATCAGGTAACGACTGAGCCGGTTACTTCACCACCGGGTTCTTTTTAAGTGAAAGCATGTTCATAAACTCTTCATCCAGGTGCAGGTGTTGCCGGACAAGTTCAGCTGGTGTACTGGCGAGCCACTGGTTAAGCGAAATATCGGCATAGTAATCACTTTTAAAAAGTTCTAGAAAACGCAGTGGTCCCTTACCGGTATTTTCGATGTAGTGTCCCATAGCAAAAGGAACATATCCCACATCGCCGGCGCGGTAGTCAAAAGTCCTTGCCTGACCGGATGATGCAAAGACCCCCATCCGCCCCTCTCCTTCAAGGTAATACTGCCATTCATCATTGTTAGGATGCCAGTGCAGCTCGCGCAGTCCGCCTGGCTCAATTTCTACCAGTGCGGCAGCAATCGTTTTTGAAACCGGAAAATTGGATGAATCCGTGATCCTGACGGTTCCTCCCGGCGCGCGTACCGGATCCTGAGCCAGCATTTTGTGGGTAAAGCGGATTTTCGACTTCACCGCACCTTTTATACTGTCTGATTCCAGGCTGCCCGGAACGTTGCCGGCAAAAATGTACTCATCATCAGGTGAAGGCAGGTGAGAAAATGAAGATACCGGAACCCTGAAGTTTTTGGCGAGAATTTCCGGGGGAATATGCCTGAACCAGTCTGACAGCAGAAAAGTGCTATCCTCATCAAAATTTCCGTCGTCAAAAGCCAGTAAAAATTCACAGCCATCCGGACCGAGACCCTGAATCGAATGGGGAATACCGGGCGGAAAATACCATAGGTCACCTGCAGCGATATCATCAACAAACCATCCTCCGCTGGCGTCAAAAGCGGTAATCCGCGCGTTGCCATAAGTCATGTAAGCCCACTCCCCCTCTTTATGCCAGTGCAGTTCGCGAATACCTCCGGCATTGAGGCGCATGTCCACACCCGCAATCGTCGTAGATATGCCCAGCTCCCGCTGCGTCACCTGACGCGTCCAGCCACCGCTTCCCTTGCGTACGTGCGCATCACTGAAAGAAAAGCGAAGGTTTGGCAGCGTTCCGCTGTCGGTAACGGGCGGATTTAAGATGTCCGGACTTTCTGCCTCACGAATAGGATCATGTGGTCCGGGATCTCGTCCTCCGCTCCCTGCCGGAAACGTCTTTACACCGTTGTCATGTGCCATGGCCTGACCCGCCGCAAGCGCGACCGTTCCTCCTGCCGCAAAAGCCATAAAATGTCTTCTTGTCAGTGTTTTCATATTCATCCCTCTTAAGAATCTTTTATAAACGGTATTATTTTTGTTACCGCCATAAAGTTATAAGCGGGCTGAATGCGGAGGGAAAAACAACTTTGTAACACTGTGGAAAGAGTGCAGTTTTCACGCAAATAGTAAAGATACTTGAATGTATTAAGAAAGATTAATGTTGTTTAATCACCGTATAGTTATAAAGGGATTATCCTGTGCATAAGCGCACTAATCGTCAATTAATGTGGATCTTTTTGATTTTCATTTACCCGGTGATCGGTAACTGCTGATAAGAATTTTTACGAATTGAGGGATTAACGAGGCCTGAGCCTTTGATGCGTGAGCTTTCACGCACGTACTCAGATAGACGAGGCGTATGTGCAGGGCCGCTCTGTTACGCCTGATTAAGCCAGAAGCATAAAGTCCACTCCTCACTCATAGCGGACATAGATAAATCCGCCCTGGATCACCTATTTCAGTCACTATCACTGGCACTGTTGAAACCGGAGATCAAAGTCACCCCCGATTTACTACGCTGGTTACAAGACAACATTCAGAAGCCGTTCAGCACTCAGCGTCCAAACATGCCCTTTAGTTTTTGCTTCATGCTCCGAACATAGAATGGCGTAAACTGCGACCTGATATGTGAATCCAGACCTTTGTCGTTCTGGCCAAGGCGCATCAGATCCACCGCCTGCCCATCCGGAGAGGTATCCGCTGCGACAAGACCCGCACCACGCATCACCTCTTGCACATCACCGCTCATTTCCACCCCCACCAGATAATGCGGTTTATCATCGACTGACGGGTCGTGCATTAAAACCAGGAATGCACGGCTGACCCCGGGACATTTTGCAAACCAGGCAGATAACTCTTTCAGAAGCCTGTCCGGAACAACGGCAGGTACTCCCACTAATACCTGTGTTTATTCCTCAACCACCCTTGTCTGCGGCAGGCGACCCGTTCCTTCCGCCAGCATGGCTTCTATTTCTTCCGGCACAAACTCCTTTCCGTAATCTGACCCTGGATTAAGAAACACACCCTCTCCCCGCGTCATTTCAAAAAAGGCTCTGGCAGGCAACTTCATGTATTTGCTTTCCTGGCTGATGGCGCGCTGCAGGGTGGCAAGCGAGGTGAATACCGGAATGACAGGCGTTCCATCCGGTTTTTCCCAGTGCTGAATCGAGATATTCTCACCCGCCTTTAGTTCGACCTCACCATCACCCGTTGCCCCTCCGGAACTACCCAGGACGTAAAGCGATGAATCTAACAGTACCCGGTAAAACTCAGGTCGTTCTGCTGGATGATCGGCCGCCAGTTTTAAAGCAGTCTCCAGTTTGATTTCCCTTTCGTCAGACATTTAACCACCTTAGGCAGGATTGGATTAGAATCAATTTAACAAGGGTTTATGAGCATAATATAGATAATTTCTACTCGCCAGATTCCTGCACGTACCGGAGGATTGCCTTTGAGGGCTCGTTATTGCGATTAAGGACATGCGTCTGAATGGGTAAATGGCAGAACAGGCACGATCTTTTCCGTTTTCCAGACGCTTCCCTTAAACTACACCGCACAGGCCTCAACTATTAAGCTTACCTGACTAACATCCTGTTCTATAAACTCGTGAGTCAGAACCGTTACCAGCGTGTTCACCAGGGTCTGTTTAAAAATCATGTTCACGCTGACGTGCCTGAAGAATCCAGAGAACGATGTAACTTCAGCTGTTCAAACCAGGAAAATAAGATGTTTTTACCGGATGCACGATTCACGAAAATCTTTCCTTACTTCTTATTCCAGGCATGAGTCGTCAGCTGTTTGTATCTGTGGATGGGCCCAAGGGAACCGGTAAAACCACTCTGCTGGAGTCCATTACGCAAGTGCTAAGAGCAGATAACAGGAAGGTGATTCGACTTAGCGAGCAAAAAAGCGATCCCTTCAGGGCGGAAACAATGGCGCTGGTTAACAGGCTCGCCAGAAATCCCTCCGTTGATCTTGAACGGGATATTTGTGAACGCTTTGCCGTTAGCCGTGCCTGGATTTCACAGAACGTACTGACTAAACAGCCCGGGAACTGCATTATCCTGATGGATCGCTGGTATCCATCAGATGCCGCGTTTCGGCGGCTGGTGCCCTTTGCAGAGATTTTGCAGCGAAATATTAAGCTCAATGTGCGAGCGCCAGATCTGCATGTCGGGGTGGTCACGGCACCTGAGATTTCATGGGAACGAGCCGCGGCACGATCGCGTGGGCTGGGGAGTACAGTGATTCACAGGCTGGAAGAGCATGTCGCTTGCACCAGAGCGTTCGAGCAGGAGATGACTAACCACGGCTGGTTTTTATGTCGCAATGAAGGAACTATAGAAGAGGCAACGATGCAGGTCATTGCTGAAATCTATAAAACGCTTTGATGCCCTACAGTTATCCGTTTCAGGGGCTGATTCCTACTCGAAATTGCCAGTTAACAGCGCGACCTGTTCCGTTTCGCTCTCCCCTGCTCGCGCTTTATGAATACCGCTTTGCAGATCACTGGTTTCGGTCTTTGACACCAGCAAATAAAACACATAACAGTCGCGTTATCATCTCTTCTTCGAAAATTCGTGCCACCTTTGGTTGTTAACTCAAAAATCATCCTCCTGAATTTTACTTGTATGAAATCAACAATAATCAGATTACCGCTGGCACAGATATCCCGCTTTAACTTATAAAATTGCTTTATTTTTCAGATAAGGGCACAGGGAATTGCGCTACGCATCGATACCATTTAATCACAATCAACTGGGCTGGCCTGCGGGTGAGCATTGTTTTACACCGCAGCCCATGCTGCGAGAGGATATCACTGCCGACTGGGTTATCGTCGGCGCGGGATTTGCAGGTATTGCCTTTGCGCGCCGCCTGGCTGAAATTAATCCCGACCTGAAAATTATCATCGTCGATGCGCACAGCACACGAGAAAGCGCATCGGCACGTAATTCCGGGTTTGTTATCGGTCTGCCTCATAATATTGGCAGCTCCACCGCTGAATTAAAAAAGGCCAACGCTTACCGTAACCTGCTTCAGGAAGGCATTCGTCAGCTGGAGCAGGTTATTTCTCAGCATCATCTTCATTGCGACTGGGAACAGGTCGGTAAATATCACTGCCAGGCTGAACGTGGCAGTGATCGTATTTTAAAAGAGTACGCCAGCCAGCTCGATTTAATGGATGAGCCATGGCAGATGTCAGACAGCGAGGAGCTTTACCTTAAACTCGGCACGCGCTTTTACAGCAAAGGGATATATACACCTGGCTGTGTGCTGGTTAATCCGGCGCAGTTGATCGCCGGGCTAAAACACTCTTTACCTGAAAATATTCAACGCTTCGATAACACGCCAGTGCTGGGGATTCGCTACGGCAGCATGGCTGAAGTGCTGACACCGTTTGGCATCATCAAAACGCCAAAGGTGATGCTGGCCACCAACGCATTATCGCCAGAGTTGCGACCAGGACTTTCGCGTCAGGCAGCAATGGCGACCTTCGCCAGCATTACCGATCCGCTGACCGATGAACAACTGGCCACCCTGCCCCTCATGCAGAGCTGGGGGCTTACGCCGGTTAATGCGATTGCCGGTGCAACCTTCCGTTTTACCTCAGACCGCCGTTTCCTGATTCGCCAGCACGTGATACCCGCACTCAGCGGTCAGGTGAATGCCGCGCAGACCTGGCAGGCAACCCAGCTGCATCAGCGCTTATTTCATAAAGTCTATCCGACCCTCGGCAGCGTAAAGATAACCCACACCTGGTCCGGCACCATCAGCGTTACGCGAAACAGCGCGCCTGAATGGGGCATGCTGAACAAATTTATCTGTACGGCGGGTGGCTGTAACGGCGCAGGTGTTTCAAAACAGACCGTAGCGGGCAGTCTGCTGGCTGATTACATGATGAAACAGGACAACCCGCATATCGCGGATATGCTGTCGCTGGGCAAGGCCAGTTTCATGCCGCCATCGC
The DNA here is from genome assembly GCF_057812235.1 of Pantoea sp. ABR1s. Taxonomy (NCBI): domain Bacteria; kingdom Pseudomonadati; phylum Pseudomonadota; class Gammaproteobacteria; order Enterobacterales; family Erwiniaceae; genus Pantoea; species Pantoea sp. ABR1s. The sequence continues at coordinate 510,174 of NZ_JBSZSY010000004.1, forward strand.
CAGCGCTGGATATCGGCATAAAACTGTCACTGATGAAAGAGCGTTATCTGGGCCGTAAAGAGGTCTGATAATCCGTAACTGTAATGGTCGATACACGGGATATTGCTGAAGTAGCGGCAATTGAACTGATAAGGCGCGACCAGGCCAGCAAAGAATTACAAGTCGAAACGCTCAATCTCATGGGGCCAGATACGCTAAACGGAGAAGAGGCAGCAGCAGCCTGGCAACAGCTTCTGGGCCGTCCGGTAATTTATGGCGGAGATAATCCGGATGCATTCGAAGCCAATATGGCGGAGTTTATGCCGCGCTGGATGGCGTATGAAATGCGGCTGATGGCTAAACGTTACGTCAGTGATGGGATGATTCCACAAGAGGGCGACCGGGAACGTCTGGTCACCCTGCCTGGCCGCCCACTGCATACCTATCGTGACTTTATTACCGCACTCGCCGGAGAGTAATCTGGATCTCTCAGGCTTAAGGACAAGCCTGCAGAGCAATACCGTGGACCAGATGCCTGAGCCAGAGCCACTATGCAAAAATATTCTCAGAACAATCTTTATCCAGAACTTCAATGCAGACAGATTATCCTTGCCGGGCGATTTAAACAGGCCAGTTTATGGCACGGTTGTTTTCGATAATATCCTGATGAGAGGGTGCATCACCCAGCGTCGCGAAACTGGCATAAAGCTGTGGCAACCGAGCCTGACCTTCTCCCTTTCTGGCCAACGCCAGAGCTCGCAGCATCACGGGCGCTTCCCAGTCACAGCAGTAACAAGGCGTGCAGGGCTGCTGGCGCCATGATTCAGCGATAGTCCCAGAGAACACAGGATCAAAACCGGTGTCGTTAACCAGTGACATGGCCGTCTGCACAGCATCAGGATGATCTCCCGCTACGGCAACTGCCAGACGACCCCGACTTCCCTGCAGCTGGCCCAGATCGGCGAGCGAGTCGGCAAGGATGTTATTAAAAGCTTTAACCACAGGGTGCCCGATTTGCTCCTGAACCCATTCGCTTTCGGTCTGCCCATTATCCAGTGCAGTAATCGGTGCATCGCGCAGGCCAGGATAGTAGTTGCTGGTGTCGATCACCGGGACATGGGGTGGAAGGTGATCGAAAAGCCCATCAGGCAGGCTGCTAAGTGCCGGCAGCGGAATGGAGAGAATTACGGCTTCGACGTCTGTAACCGCTCCCCTGATGTCTGTGGGTTCTGCATTAATTTCACCCGCGAAATCACGCACGCCATCAATTCCGCGTGAGTTAGCGATTTTTACCTTGTGCCCCGCTTCACTGAGCTTACGTGCCAGGGTTCCACCGATATTACCTGTGCCAATTACGCCGATTTTCATATTTCGCTCCTGATTCTGTGATTAAGTGAGATACCCTATATATTCACTGAATAAACAACAAGAACCGACAAAATAGTGGGTTACTAACCTGAAGGTAAGTATGGAAAGAGAATGGCGTTGTGATATTCCGGAGCAGCGGCTGGTGTGGGCTCAGGCTACTACTGAGGCGCTGAAGATTATTGAAGGAAAATGGAAGACAATTATTATCTGTCAGCTTTTCGCCGCTAAAGGCCCGTTGCGCTTTTCAGAGCTGGAGCGCCGGATTGAGGGCGTAAATCAAAAAATGCTGATCCAGCAGCTTAAACAACTGGAACAGGATGGCATCGTGACTCGCACGGTTTATCCCGAAGTCCCTCCGCGTGTTGAGTACTCACTTACCGATCTGGGAAAAGCGCTTGGGCCATCAATGACTGCTCTGATTGACTGGGCCTTCCTGCGTCGTGAAACGCTGGGGCTTGATGGCGCCTGAAGCTCGCATTTCAACCTAGTTATACCGATGTGGCTGAGCGCAGGGCATGGCTGTTCAGGCCAAGACTGGCGTAACGAGAAAGAAACTCCAGCCGATGGTGGATTATGTCGTTTCTGGCTGGTCCCGATGATCCCGTAACAGCGCTTGCGGATAATTCGGAACCGGCCAGCCCGGTTACATCGCCATGTGCTGGGCGGATTTCAGATGCTGTTCTACAACAGGGGTATGCGCGTCGGCCAGCGCCTTCACATCCGGATCCTTTATCTTCGTCGCGTCACTCTTCAGCGTCGACAGCACCATCTTATGATCCATTATTCCGGCATTTTCCATATACATTTTGTCAAAGGCACCGCCGCTCTGCTTTTCCAGCTTGTCGGCTATGGCCTTATGTTTAGCGTCTGGCGCAGTCGGTAATGTCACCTCTTTTTGCTTAGCAACCGCCTGAACTTTTGTCAGGGCACTGCCATGATCTTCGACCATCTTCTGTGCAAAGGTTTTAACTTCTGCGCTTTGTGTTTTGTTCAGCGCAATTTTGGCGGCGGCAATTTCATTGATATTGGCCTGCGCCATATCCTTCAGTGCTTTTTCATCACCAGGGCTGAGCTTGTCACTCTTTACGGTCTGCGGTGTATTCCCGCCCTGCGGGGCGCTTGTCTGCGTCTCAGCCTGTACGGTGGCAGTGCTGCACAGAGCGACGACGGCTGATATAGCCAGCCATCCTTTATAGCTTTTATTATTTTTCATTTTGTAATCCTGAATATTATGGGAAGACCGATATCAGAAAAGTTCTGCTCAAAATTACCTGCTCCGTCTCATGAGTCGACATGGTTTCTGTCTCGCTTAAGGTACCTTATGTAGCAGAGTTATTAAGCGTTGTAGTAATGTCAGGTAATCGCAAGTATAAACAATGCATTGCAGCAGCATAAAAATAACAAAAATGTATTCCGCCTCGCTTAAAGCCGAAAATTTATCTATTGTTAGCAAGGGTTTCAGCATAAAATTTATACGAAATATCAAAACACCGTACAGCTTTTCTTTGATTACTTTGAGATAATTCTTAAGGTTGCTATGTGGTTGTCGGCCGTTTAATGCTGGGTAATAACTAACAGGTGACATAATAATGTGAAGAGGTTGAGCTCATGTTACCTCCTTACATCGCTTTATATTTTCTGGTTCAGATTACTGAATAATATTAAGGAAAGATCACATGCTCAAATCTCGCGCTTTAAAAGCCGCATTTGCGGTGGTGATATCTTGTACCGTGCTTGCTGCGCCCGTTTTCGCAAATCCGGGCAACGGCAACGGTGGTGGCGGTCAGGGTAATGGTAATAGCGGAAACCCGGTTAATAACGGCAAAAGCGGAGAGCACGGAAACAAGGGGCATGGTAATGCGGGTCCGAAAGAAAAACATGGAAATCGTAAGAACGCAGGACGACCCGATCACGTCGAGTCAGATATCAACTACTCTCTTGCACGTAAACTTGCCGTCAATTATGGCCTTGTCGGCTATCAGTCTTTGCCGCCAGGAATAGCTAAAAAAGTTGCGCGTGGTAAACCTTTGCCTCCGGGTATCGCCAAAAAAAGTTTGCCAGCATCAATGCTAAATGAGCTGCCCTATTACCCTGGTTACGAATGGCGAGCCGTCGGAGATAATCTTGTGCTGATAGCCCTGAGCACCGCTGTCGTGACCGCCGTAATTAATGGGGTTTTCGATTAACCTTCAAAACTTTTTCGAACGAATTTACTTTCCTGGTGGAGCGCCAGTAACACGCTTAAATGCTTTTCTGAAGGCGCTCCGACTCATATCCCAGCGCGGCAGACATGCCTGAAATCGTCTCGCCTGAATTTTGCAGACGATCGCTGGCGAGTAGCATCCTCCATTGCGTCAGATATTCTATGGGCGTAATTCCAACCGTCTGACCAAAGTGTTTTGCAAATGCAGCGCGGGACATCCCTGTCTGTAATGCCAGCATATTTAACGTCCGGCATGTCATCGCAGCACCCGTCTCCGGAGTAAAGTGCCTGACAGGCAGATTGCCACTCATGCTTTATGCACTCTGTGACAGGCTCCGTTGGTCCCGTTGATCGGGAATGCGCGCAATCACCTTTATTTCAAAATCAAATCCCGCCAGCCACGTCACTCCCACCGCTGTCCAGTTAGGATAAGGAGGCTGCGGAAAAACGCGCTGCTTTATCTGCATGATGGTTTCGAACTGATGCTCCGGATCGGTGTGAAATGTGGTGACATCGATCAGATCGTCAAAGGTACACCCTGCCGCAGCGAGCGTGGCTGCCAGATTCTCAAATGCCCGTTCTACCTGAGCAGCAAAATCAGGCTCCGGCGTGCCGTCGGCACGGCTGCCCACCTGACCTGAGACAAACAGCAGATCGCCTGAGCGGATAGCCGCTGAATAACCATGCTGCTCATAGAGCGCGTGACGATTGGCAGGAAAAATGGGTTCGCGGGTGATCATAGAATTTCCTCGATAGCCTTTAGCGGATTGCAGGATGCAGCGCACACGAGTTTGATTTAATATACGCGGCGTATGTCACATTGATCACACATACGTCGCGTATGTCAATTAATATACCTCGCGTATGTGAAAGGAGAGTGTATGGCCGCTAAACGTCGCGCTGAAACAATGGAAGAGAACCGGGCAAAACTGATTGCAGCAGCACGCACAGCCTTTGCCGAAAAAGGCTTTGCCGCCGCATCAATGGATGAACTGACGGCCAGCGTAGGTCTGACACGCGGGGCGCTCTACCACAATTTTGGTGACAAAAAGGGGCTGCTTGCGGCGGTCGTCGCACAGGTTGATGGCGAAATGGCCCAGCAGGCTAAAGCGGCAGCGTCTGGGGTGAGCGATGCGTGGGAGAAGCTGGTGGCTGAAGGCATCGCCTACATCCGCATGGCAATGGATAACGAAGTACAACGTATTGTGCTGCGCGATGGCCCGGCTTTCCTGGGAGATCCCTCGCAATGGCCCAGCCAGAACAGCTGCCTGGAAGCCACGCGTGAAACGATTACCCGTCTTATCGACAGCGGGATAATGAAGCCGGTCGACGCCGATGCCGCCGCTCATCTGCTGAACAGCGCGGCGCTGAATGCCGCACTGTGGGTCGCTTCCAGCAGCGAGCCGGAAAAGGCGCTGCCAAAGATGATCGACGTGTTCACACAGCTGGCAGGCGGCTTGCGTCATAGTGCGATTTAATCCTGAATGTTCACTGCTGCTTTCACTGATAGCCCTGAAGCTCTGAGTGCTGACGCCTGCATCTCTTTCAGGCGCGGTGCCGTTTTAATTCAGTGTGACAGCGGAATCAGGCCGCTCTCCTGATAGGTCGCAATCAGGTTATCAAAAATGGTTATATCCTGGCGCGTGCGGGCTATTAACTGCGCGCCGGCAACTGCGGTGTAGATTGCCAGCGCACGCTGCGCATTTTTCTCCGGGTTATCGGGCGACTTTTCGCAAAGGACCTCAGTCAGCCACTCGACGTTCGCATCGACAAAACACTGAACCTCACGCTTCACTTCCTCGGGCAGATCTTCATATTCCGCCGCCATAAAGCTGGAGAGACAGAGCCGGTTGGCATCTTCAAGCGACTTGCGGAAAATCTGCGGATAGCGCTGCAACGCTTCATCCGGTGAGGCACTTTGCTCGCGTATAGTCTTTAAATCCTCAGCCGTATCCTGCCAGTATCGGTTGGCAACCGCGGCACCCAGATTGGCCTTACTGGCGAAGTGATAATAGATACTGGCATTCTTGATGCCTACCTCGTCAGCGATACTGCGAAAATTAATCCCGTTATAGCCATGATTCTGGGCAGCACTTTTTGCTGCGGCCAGAATGGCTTCACGCGCGTTCAGGCTCATAACTCAGTTTTCCTTCAGGAGGTGGAGACGCATTATAAGGGGAAAATATTTACCTGCCAACTGGTAGACAGGGATTGACAGGAGAAAAGTTCGGCATCACAATCCACCTACCAATTGACAGGTAGGTAACTCAATCATGACTGATATCCACAATGCATCTGCAGTTCCGTCACTCCCCGCGATGAAGATTTATGACTGGTATGATGGCCCTTATCCTGCACGGGTCAGGATTGCCCTGGCGGAAAAGGGATTACTTTCTGAGGTCGAATTTATTCCGGTCAACCTGTGGAAAGGTGAGCATAAAAAACCTGAATTTTTAGCGATCAATTATTCAGGAACACTGCCGGTTCTAGCGCTGAATGACGGAACGCTGATCGCTGAATGCACCGCCATTACGCAATATCTCGATGTGCTGGATGAGAATCCGGTTCTGACTGGCGTCACGCCGGCAGAAAAAGGCGTTATCCATATGATGACCAAACGGGCTGAGATCGAATTTCTTGATGCGGTCAGCGTCTATTTCCATCATGCCACAGCAGGACTGGGGCCGGAGGTGGAGCTCTTTCAGAATCCGGAATGGGGTGCGAAGATGCGTGAAAAGGCCATCAGAGGGATGCACTACTTTGACGGCGTTTTACGCTCACAACCTTATGTCGCGGGCAATACATTTTCGATGGCGGATATCGCCGTAACCGGCGGAATGATTTTCGCGGCTTTGGTGAATCTTGCTGTTCCTGACGAGTGTCGCGCCCTGAAAGCGTGGTATGCAAAAATCCAGAGCCGCCCCAGCTATCAGCAATGGCAGGCAATGGTTGAAGCGGGCCGCCCTGCTGCTGCTGCATCGTCTCAGGACCGGGCGTAAGATCGCGCTGATCGTTCTGCATAACGTGGTCTGGCTGCTGTAAAAAAACCCCGGAAAATCTTCCGGGGTTTTCTGATCTCAAAACATGAAATCTCAGTGCGTCAGCCTTATCAGAACGCCGCTTCAGCCTGCATTACGCTCAAAGTGGCTGTTCACAAAGGCGCGGCAGCGTGGCGAGATCGGATCGAGAAACACCTGCTCCGGCGAACCGGACTCCTCAATCATGCCCTGGTGCAGAAACACCGCTTTGTTCGACACGTCGCGCGCAAAGCCCATTTCATGGGTGACGATAATCATGGTTCGTCCCTCTTCCGCCAGACTGCGGATCACCCGCAATACTTCACCCACCAGCTCCGGATCCAGCGCTGAAGTTGGCTCATCGAACAGTATCGCTTTCGGCTGCTGCGCCAGCGCCCGTGCAATCGCCACACGCTGCTGCTGTCCGCCGGAGAGCTGCGACGGCCAGGCGTCGCGTTTTGCATAGAGTCCCACTTTATGGAGCAGCGCTTCTGCTTCTTCAATCGCCTCTTTATGGCTGCGCTTCTGCACATGAACCGGCGCTTCAATGATGTTCTGCATCACCGTTTTATGCGGCCACAGGTTGAAGCTCTGAAATACAAAGCCGAGCTGCATTCGCATCAGCTTGATGCGACGGCGCTGTTCGCGGCTCAGTTTTTCGTCGGCGTTATCCAGGGTGACGTTCACCTCACCTACCGCGATTTCGCCTGCCTGCGGTACTTCAAGAAACGGGATGCAGCGTAACAGCGTACTTTTTCCCGACCCACTGGCACCAATCAGCGATATCACATCGCCATCCTGTGCGGTCAGGCTGATGTCGTGCAGCACTTCGTGTCCCGCATAACTCTTTCTGAGATGACTCAGCATGATGGTAGGTGCGGTCATGAGCGTGCTCCAAAATAGTAAGGTGATAAGCGTCGTTCCAGCATCGATACGCCTTTGCTGACCAGCATGGTGAGTATCAGGTAGATCACCGCCGCGCTCAGGAACACCTCCAGCGCCCGGAAAGTGGAAGAGACTATCGAGTCGGCAATGCCGGTCATCTCCATCAGGCTGATGGTGCTGACCAGCGACGTCGCTTTGATCATCGAGATGATCTCATTGCTGTAGGCCGGTAATGCCTGTCGAATCGCAATCGGTAAGGTGATGCGGGTAAAGATCTTATACGACGACATGCCCGAGACTTTAGCGGCCTCCAGTGACTGCTGACTGACGGCACGCAGCCCGCCGCGCAGGATCTCCGAGGTGTAGGCGGCATCATTCAGAATCAGCGCCAGCAAGCCGCACCAGTAGGGATCGCGCAGCAGCGGCCAGAACAGGCTTTCCCGCACCGCCGGCAAACTGCCAAGGCCGTAATAGACCATAAAGATCTGGATCAGCAGCGGCGTACCGCGAAACAGCCAGACGTAGAAGCGACAGAAAACGCTGCCGACACGCGTCATGCGCAGCAGGTTAAGCAGCAGCGCCAGCACGCCGCCGCCAAAGAGTGAGAGCAGCGCCAGGTTGATGGTCAGCGGCAATCCTTTCAGCAGCGCCAGCAGCGTCTGCTGTAAAAATATGATATCCACGTGGACTCCTTACCCCTTTACGCGCTGTTGACCGCGCATCGCAAACTTTTCCACGTAGCGGAAAACCATATCGGAACAGGTGGTGATAATCAGGTAGATCACCGCCCCCACGCTGTAGAAGAAAAAGGACATCTGGGTGGAGTTGGCTGCGGTGGAGACCTGGTTCATCGTTTCCACCAGTCCGGTTACCGAGACCAGCGCCGACTCTTTGATCACCGATTGCCACTGGTTGCCCATGCCGGGCAGCGCAGTGCGTAACGCCTGCGGCACGATAATGCGGCGAAACATCATCAGCCGTCCCATGCCGGTCACGGTCGCCGCCTCCAGCGTTCCGCCGGGAATGGCGTAGAAGGCGCCACGGAATACCCCGCTCTGATAGGCTCCGGAGATCAGCCCGATGGCAATCGCGCCCGCCACAAAACCGTTCACATCAAACGGTCCCTGGAAGCCCAGCGCGGTGCCCACGGTGGAGACCACCTGTCGTCCACCGAAGTAGAAGAGGTAGATCACCAGCAGTTCCGGCACGCCGCGAAACAGTGTGATGTAGCCTGCGGCCAGTCGCTGCTGCCAGCGTGAACCGGCAATCTGCATCCAGCAGAGCACGCTGCCCAGCAACGCACCCAGCAGCCAGGCGCAGAGTGACACGCTGACGGTGACGGCGGCGGCATTAAGCAGCACGCCACCCCAGCCCTCATCCCCGAAGCCCAGTATCTGCCAGTCAATATTCATCAGCATCAGCGGTTACGCTTTCGGCGCGACATCTTCGCCAAACCATTTGATCGACAGTTTGCTCAGCGTCCCATCTTTGATCATGGAGTCCAGCGCCTGATTCAGCACCTGCTGCAGCTCACTGTTGCCTTTACGCAGACCAATCGCCGAGCCTGCGCCCAGCACGCCACCGGAGAAGCCATAGCCGCTGCTGCTGATCGCCTCAGCATGTTTTTTCACAAAGGCGTTGAGGTTGGTACGAGACGCCATGACGGCATCCACCCGGCCATTCATCAGGTCGGCGAAGGTTTCAGGACCCGCCTGATAGGTGCGGATAGTGGCAACGTCGCCCAGGTATTTCTGCAGGAAATCCGCCTGAATGGTGGCGACCTGCACCGCGATGGTTTTCCCTTTGAAGGTGGTTTTCAGATCGTCGATCGCTTTTTTCATGCCGGCGTCATCATCCGCCGTCACAATCGTGCCGCTGCCTGGCAGCGTGGCCAGCGGGCTTTTTTTCGCAGTCACAAAGCTGGAGACACTGACGGTGTACTGATGGGTAAAATCGATCGCTTCAGCACGTTTTGGCGTTACGGTCACCGCATCGATCACCGCATCATATTTACCGTCGATAAGACCTGGGATCATGCCCGACCATTTCTGGGCGATGATTTCATATTTGAAGCCAGCACGTTTAGCCAGCTCCGCCACCATATCCGGCTCATAGCCGACGATTTTGCCGCTCGGGGTGGTCTGGTTGAACGGAGGATAAGCCGCTTCAGTCGCAAACTTCAGGGTGCCGAAATCTTTCGCCTGGCTGAACGCGGAAGTGGCGAGCAGTGCCACGGTCAGAGAAGCCGTGAACAGGCGGTTACGCATCATCATATAAACCTCATTTATTTATTATTAAGAGAGTAAATCAATTGCAAGGCGGGTCAGCGCCTGCGTCCCGGCGGTAATGCTGCGTTCGTCCGGCTGATAGTCGGAGTTATGCAGGTGATCGTCACGGCCCGGCGTGGCCGATCCAATATGAATCTGGCAGCCCGGTACCCGTTCCGTGAACAGTGAAAAATCTTCGGCTCCAAAGCTGGCGCTGGGCTGCCCGATGATAGGCTTATCAAACTGATGCGACAGAATCTGTTCCAGTGAATCGATCAGGCGATCGTCATTCATCAGAGGCGGCACGCCACGCTGGAAGTTAACCTCCACCCGTACGTTTTGCGCCAGCGCCACCCCTTCGCACATCCGTTTAAACGAGGTTTCCATAGCAGCGCGTACTTCCGGCGACTTAGTACGGATGGTGCCCTGAAACAGGCAGCTATCGGGAATGATATTGTGGGTGGTACCACCCTGAATGTGCCCGATGGTCAATACGGCGGAGTGAGCGGGATCGCGTTCACGCGAGATGAGGGTCTGTAGCTGGCTGATGAGATGCACGGTCGCGATGATAGGATCGGTGCCCATGTGAGGACGTGCCGCGTGGGTCGATACGCCATGCACCGTAACGTCGAATTCATCGCTGGAGGCAGTGCTGGCCCCGCGCGTCAGGGCGACTTCCCCCGCAGCCAGTTCAGGCTTGTTATGCAGGGTCACGGCCCAGTCGATGCCATCTGCCGCGCCGTCCGCGATCATCGCCTCAGCGCCGCTTTCTGGCGTCTCCTCCGCGGGCTGGAATATCAGCCGGACCCGGCCTTTGAGCTGCTGACGATAGTGCGGCAGGATCGTTGCGACACCCAGCATCGTTGCGGTGTGAATATCATGCCCACAGGCGTGCATTTTTCCGGGATAGCGGCTGGCAAACGGTAAACCGGTCTGCTCATGGATCGGCAACGCGTCCATGTCGGCGCGCAACAGCAGGGTCTTACCCGGCTCTGCGCCGTCGATATCTACCACAACACCGCTGCGGCCAACGCCGGTGCGGGGATTGAGTCCCAGCGCCTGCAGATACTCTGTGACCAGACTGGCGGTGCGCAGCGTATCAAAGCCTAATTCCGGATGCGCATGGATATCACGTCGAATCGCCACTAACTGCGATTCAAGTTCATTAACTCTGGCTTTTATTTCCCCGGCCAGTCGTGCTTTATCCTGATTCATAGCAGCCCCGGCAATATGCGATCGGCACTCTGCTGCCGACCGCTATTTTAATCTCATCCTGATGGCGGACGTTGATGACCGTTTATTTATTCACAGCACGCGACAGAAAGCAACGCGCAACAGCCTGCTCTACATACTTAAAAATCAATAAGATAGTGTTATTTATTGGAAACCTGTATGAGATAACAGCGGATCAGCAATAATATTAATAATCCGCCACACGACATTACTTTCCCTACTGTCACTGAGGTGATATTTCGCTTTTATCCGGAGAGGTAATAAAGAAGTCTGCCAGTATTTCCGCTAATTTCTCGGGTTGTTCGTCGGGAATAAAATGGCCGCAGTTGAGAACAGTTTCACTGCTTACCTGATGCGCTACGGTGCGCAGCGGGGTGGCCATATCGGGTATCGATCCCTGGTCGGCACTGACAGCCAGCAGCGGTAAAGCCAGTTTGCCTTTTAACGCGCACTGTCGATTCTGCTCTGCCGACTGTGCAAAAGCGCGGTAAAAAGCCAGTCCGGCCCGCAAGGCCCCGGGCTGCTGAAAAACGCGCAGATATTCATGACGGGCCGCCGCATCTATGCAATGTGGATTGGCTGACTTACGGTTAAAAAACCAGTCGAGGTAGATCGCCTCTCTGCCAGTGATCAGCGCTTCCGGTAAATCATCCACGCAGTGAAATCCAAAATGCCAGGTTTTCCAGGCGCTATCACCCACCATTGGCAGTAAGTCAGGCAGCGTGATACCGGGAATGCCGCCATCCAGCAGCGCGAGACGGCTAACCTTTTCGGGATGGCCTGCCGCCAGTGACCAGGCGACCCAAGCCCCGATATCATGTCCGGCCAGATGAAAGCGTTCGATACCCAGCTGGTTCAGCAGCGCCAGTATGCGCTCTGCCACGCTGTCAGTGTCGTAACCACTGGCAGGAAAGTCAGAATCACCCTGCCCTGGCAGGTCGGGTGCGATCACATGAAAGCGGCTGGCAAGCAAGGGAATAACCTCCCGCCAGGCATAACTGCTTTGCGGGAAACCCGCGAGCAAAACCACAGCCTCAGCGTGTTCACTGCCTGCGCTGAGGTAGTGCAGCCGCTGCGAGTCAATGTGAATAAAGTGGTGCTGGTAGAGTGGATATTCGTGCATAAAACCTCCGGATAATAAGGAAACGATCGATTCCTTAATGAGTAAAAAATTTAGTCGAGTAACTTCAGCGCCAGGGAGATGATGCTGGCATCGGGCCGGGTCGCAGCAACTTTACCGGCGACCCGCATCCCCAGAACAATGCAAAGCATTAGCGAAGCGGTGGCGTCTCTGTCCAGTGCAGGATTGACCGAACCATCCTGCTGACCCAGGCTGATTATCTGCTGCAGATTCTGCTGGTTGCGTATCAGCGCCGCGCTGACGGCTCCGGCAAGTTCCTCATCCAGAGTTTGCAGCTCTAAGGCGCTGACAGCCACCAGACAGCCGCGCTCACCTTCGACATCGCGCACTGAATCCACATAAAAATTGAGTAGCGCCGCCAGTTGCTCACGGCCATTTTCACATTGCGCCAGCCGCGCAGCTAAACTGCTGTTACGCATTGAGAGATAGCGAGCAAAGACGTTTGCAAACAGCGTGCGCTTGTCGGTAAAAGCTTTATAGATGCTGCCTGTAGTGAGCTGCATAGCCTGGCCCAAATCGCCGATCGAGGTGGCGTGATAGCCCTTTTGCCGGAATACCAGCATTGCGCTGTCCAGTGCCGCATCGGTATCAAACGCCCGCGGTCGTCCCCGCTCTTTATAACGGTTATCGTTCATCGCAAACACCATTAGAGAATGATCATTTCCTTTAAGATAGACTGATTTGTCCGCCAGATAAAGGCTTTCTTATGCCTGGGGCTCGCCTGGAAATGGAACTCGCCCCTCACCATGACCTTCTCAGATAAAACACCGTTTCGACGGCGCGTGAAAGGCATAGGCCCAGACATGTTCGGCACGTCAGGCACGCCGTTTTAATCTCGCGTTATGTAATCAGGCCTATCTGAGCCACGTATTGCCGATCTTGAGCAGGAGCATGAATTTCAGGTTCAACTCAATGGAACGCTCTCTGGCAATATCCGTTTATCCGCAGGGGAGCATGCAGCTCAAACTCTCGTATGGCCGAAATTAAAACTTTTATCATTGGAAGTTCGTGAAGGAAGGAAAATCGTTACGTGTCAGAGTTGAAGGACAGGTCACGTTTAATTTTCTGTCAGAAAGAATCGATGCCGTATTATCGGGTTTTGGTATTGCCTGTGTTCCTGAAGATACGATCACGGAGTATGTAAAATCCGCAAAGCTAATTCAGATTCTGCAGGATTGGTGCCCTGCATTTCCCGGTTATTATCTCTGTTATCCGAGCCGTAAACAGCATCCGCCCGCTTTTGTGCTGATGATAGATGCGCTTCGGCACCCGGAATAGCGGGTCTGCAATTCGATGCAGACCCGCCTGAATCTTAACGGCCCACACGAGCCTGATGCTCAGGGGAGTAACGCTCGCCGACGATTTCTATCGTTTCAAGCGCCTCTTCTATCTGCCGCACGTCGTCCTGTGAAAGCGTGATGTCGGCAGCACCCAGGTTTTCATCCAACCGGTGCAGTTTAGTAGTGCCGGGGATGGGAACAATCCACGATTTTTGTGCCAGCAACCATGCCAGTGCTATTTGTGCAGACGTAACCCCTTTTCCGACAGCCAGTTCACCCAGTAATGTGACCAGCTTTTCGTTGGCTTCAATTGCTTCAGCGGCAAAACGCGGCACCTTACTACGGAAATCGTCCCTGCCAAACGTCGTTCCTGACTTAATCGCGCCCGTCAGAAATCCTTTGCCTAATGGACTGAATGGCACAAAACCAATCCCCAACTCCTCCAGCAATGGCAGGATCTCCTGCTCGGGCTCGCGCCACCACATTGAGTATTCGCTTTGCAGTGCAGTAACAGGTTGTACGGTATGTGCACGACGAATGGTTTGTGCACCCGCTTCAGAAAGGCCGAAATGTTTGACCTTACCTTCTGAAATCAGGTCTTTCACGGTTCCCGCAACATCTTCGATAGGGACTTCCGGATCGACGCGGTGCTGATACAGCAAATCAATCACATCTGTTTTCAGACGACGCAACGAGCCTTCAACCGCTTTGCGAATATGTTCCGGGCGGCTGTTTAAAATCTGCTGTTTATTGTCCTCACCAAAGGTAAAACCAAATTTGGTAGCGATAACCACCCGGTCGCGTAAGGGTTGTAACGCTTCACCCACCACGTCTTCATTAAGATACGGGCCATAAACTTCGGCTGTGTCGAAAAATGTCACCCCACGTTCAACCGCGGCGCGAATCAGCTCAACAGCCTGACGGGTGTCGGTCGCCGGACCATAGCCATGACTCAGGCCCATACAGCCCAAACCCAGTACTGACACTTCAAGCCCTGATTTTCCGAGATAGCGTTTTTGCATTATTGAAAGCCTCTTCTGTTGCGTTTTAAACGTCAGGTTTGCGGCCAGTCAGCCACTCCACCATCGCCGGATAGGGATGAGAGAAGAATGCGCTGGTTGCGGAATCAAGCGCCGCAATTTGCAACATATCCTCAGAACTGCGTTCAAAAACGAGGATATTGATGTTCTCTACCATTTTTGAGTTTTACAGTTGGCATGGCGTTATCCTTCAGCCGTTGTGTGTGAAAAGCATAACGTAAAGTGATTAATTGGATTAAGTAGGGTAATTAGCTAGGGCTTATTACTTTTATTCATCAATGATGATTAATCCTGATCTTTGCCTGCCCGCTATTGCAGATTTCGCTCTTTAAGAAACTGGCTGATGAGATCGACAATCTGCACATTATTCAGATCAATAACGCGATATGAATGAAACTCATGAATATGTGTGAGTCGCGACTTGATCTGACACATGCCCCTGAAAGGTTCAGAGTGAAGGTTTTCCTGATTTATCAGAGCCTGAAATTTGCGCCCCTCCCACCAAATGGTTATAGTTAAATGACCAATTGGAGGTGACAGATGAAAACATTCAGCTTTTCTGCGAACAAAACCAGGCCGCCACGCTTATGGCAGGCCGCAGGCCTGAACAACGCTGATGGTGTCGCCCTGCTCGGCCAGATTAATGAAGGCCTTGATGGCAACGTAGCTCACCTGATCGTCAGCTGGGCGAAGATTACGCAAAACGACCTGCGCAAAATGTCCGGTATTCCCTCCACGACGTTCAGCCGAAGCGTGAAAGCGAAATTCAGCGCTGAACAAAGTGAACGACTGGTACGTATTATCCGTGTCATTGATCGCGCAGTTGAACTGTTCGAAGGTGATAAGGATGAAGCGCTAAAATGGTTGAATGAGCCTAACAGGGCGCTGAGCTGGAAAATGCCCGCAGAACTGATGGCGTCTGAAACCGGGGCTTACGAGGTCATGAAATTAATCACGCGCCTGGAGCACGGAGTTTATTCTTGATTCTCTACAGGCTGACTAAGACAAAGTATCTTTCGACAGCCTGGACGGGATTTGGCGCAAAAGAGGCGGGCGGCCGCTGGAACAGCATCGGCATCTCCATGGTTTATGTTTCTGAAACAGCATCACTGACTTTGCTGGAAACACTGGTCCATCTGCACTCAGCACACATCCTGGACGCATTCACACTTCTGCGCATCGATGTTCCCGATGCGTTGATTCAGACCGCTGATATCACTGAGTTGCCTGCAAACTGGGCCGATGAAGACGCACCGGCAGAACTGGCTGACTATGGAGACGCCTGGTGCTTTGCCTGCGATGCGGTTGCGTTGCGTGTTCCCAGTGCCCTCTCCCCTGTAGAATATAACTATCTGTTAAATCCTGAACATCCCGAGTTCTTCCGGATAGTTCAACAGGCTGAGGCCATTCCGTTCCGGTTTGATCGTCGGCTGAAACCGGATCGTACATAAACTATCCGGATAGCTTTTGGTCGCGCATTCGTGCGTTGAACAAGGGACGGAAGCCACCGATGATCGTCTCTTAAGCCCTGCGAGAAGCCTTTCCCCATCTGACCTGACGCAAGGCACTGAAGCTTAAGCCTCATCTATACTGCAGCTTATCTTTGCTGAAGGAGCCCAATCATGGGACTGAGCTGGTTCACCCTCTGGCCGCCACTGGCACGCGTGCTGTTTATCCTCGCCTGTCTGACCATTATTCTGACCGGCCTTTATCTGGCAGCACCGCTGATCAATCAGGTTCTGCTGGCGATGTTACTGGCCATCATGCTTGATCCCCTGATTACCCGGCTGGAAAACAAACGCATACCGCGCATCGTCTCGTCACTGCTGGTGATTATGCTGATGCTGTTGATCATGGTGGTCACTATCCTCAAGTTAACCGTGCTGACGCCCGATTTGATGCAACTCAGCCGCCAGGCGCCCGTGCTGCTGGCGGCCCGGCTTGAACAGCTGACGCTGGCCTTTGCCCGGCTTGATATCGGTATGACGCCCGACCAGTTGCTGACCTTTGTGGATGCTGGGGCGATAGTGCGCATTGTCACTGCATTTCTGACGCAAATCCCTGGCGTCATCTCATGGTGGATCATGGTGTTCCTGATGCTGCTGTTTATGCTCTATGAGATGCCGCTGCTGAAAGCTGCACTGCAACAGCGGGTAAAGGGAAAACATCAGGCCTTTTATCTGGCGCTGCAGGAGGGAATTCAGAGCGTGATTGTGTATGCCAGAGTGAAAACGCTGACCAGTATTCTGGGCGGGTTAATCGTGGGCGTCGGCGCGCATCTGATCGGGCTGAAGTTTGCCTTTTTCTGGGGCGTACTGATGTTCATCTTTAATTACGTGCCGGTGCTTGGCTCCTTTCTGGCCGCGATTCCGCCGGTGATCCAGAGTTACATCATGTTTGATTTACAGATCGCGCTGGCGGTAGCAGGTTTCTTTGTGGTGCTGAACCTCTGCCTGAGTTCGGTGATCGAACCATTGCTGATTGGGAAGCGACTCAATCTGGCGCTGACCACGCAGTTGCTGGCGTTTCTGTTCTGGCAGGCGTTACTGGGGATTACGGGCGGGATACTGGCTATTCCACTGACCTATTTGATTAAAAAGGTCCTGCTGGCGAGCTATCCGCAGCAGGACCCGGAGGCAGAATTAACTCAGTGATGGCGTCTTCACCCGCCATGCGCGGGTGAGGCGTTTTTCAATCTCAACTATGATGAAGATCGCGATACTGACAATCAGCGAAATCAGCCAGTAGTTAATCGGCAGTGGACGGGTACCAAACAGCGTGTTCATTAATGGCACATAAATAATGATCGCCTGAAGGACAATCAGTACCAGCGTCACCAGCCAGATACCGCGATTTTTCAGCAGACCGCGATCCAGTGAGAAGCCATCCGAGTTACGGCAGTTAAGCATGTAGGCCCACTGCGCAGTCACCAGCATCTGCAGCAGCACGGTACGGATAAACTCGGCACTGTAGCCACGCGGTTGCAGCCAGGCTTCCAGCACAAAGGCACTGATTGAAATCAGCAGACCGACAAACACCACGCGCCAGATGGCGTAAGCGTCCATCACGTGTGCTTTGACATTGCGCGGTGGCCGGCGCATCGCATTCGCTTCAGCAGGCTCAAACGCCAGACCAAACGACAGCGTGGCGGATGTTGCCATGTTCATCCACAGAATCTGTACCGGGGTTAACGGCAGCAGATTGCCCATCAGAATCGCGATAATAATCAGCAGACCCTGCGCCAGGTTGGTGGGCATAATAAACAGGATGGTTTTCTTGAGGTTGTCGTAAACCCGACGTCCCTCTTTGACTGCCGCAGCGATGGTGGCAAAGTTATCGTCGGCCAGAATCATATCGGCCGCCTCTTTTGTCACCTCAGTGCCTTTAATACCCATCGCAATACCGACGTTGGCCTGTTTCAGCGCCGGAGCATCATTGACGCCGTCGCCGGTCATGCCAACGATCTCGCCGCTCGCTTCCAGCGCTTTCACCAGACGCAGTTTATGTTCCGGGCTGGTGCGGGCAAAAATGTCATAGGTTTTTGCCGCATCGGCCAGTTCGGCGTCGCTCATGTGTTCAAGCTGGTAGCCAGTGATAGCAGCCTGGCTGTTGCCGATTCCCAGCATCTGACCAATCGCCATCGCGGTTTCCTGATGGTCGCCGGTGATCATTTTGACGCGAATGCCCGCTTTCTGGCACTCGTCAATGGCGGCAATCGCCTCGGGACGGGGGGGATCCATCATGCAGGCCAGACCCAGCAGCACCATGTCACTTTTCAGATCGGCATGATCCAGCGCGGTAACGGGTGCAGAGGTTCTCTTCCATGCGGCGGCAACGGTGCGCAGCCCTTCGCTGGCGTAGGTGGTGATGGCGGCATCCCAGTACGCACGGTCTATCGGCTCTGCACCCTCCGGCGTTTGCTGCTGTTGACACAGCGTCAGCAGCACGTCTGGCGCACCGGTCAGCAGCACATAACATTCGCCGTTGGCAACACAGCTGACCGACATATATTTATAGAGGGAATCGAACGGCAGCTTGCTCACCACCTCAACCGGCTGAGGTGTCGTCTGGCCCTTCGCCGCCAGCACCTTCAGCGCGCCTTCAGTCGGGCCGCCAACAATCGTCCAGTGACCCTGACTTTCCTGACGCAGCTGGCTTTCATTACAGGTGTCTACCGCATGCAGGAACTGCTGAAACAGCGGATCCTGTGCCGCAGAGAGTCCACTTGCGTCGCCCTGCTCAGCAACAATCTCCCCTTTGGGTTCATAGCTGTTTCCGCTGACACGCCAGCGGCTCTTCGCCAGCACCACCGCTTTCACCGTCATCTCATTCATGGTGAGCGTGCCGGTTTTATCGGAGCAGATCACCGACATCGCGCCCAGTGTTTCAACAGTCGGCAGCTTACGGATAATCGCCTGGGTGCGTGCCATCGACTGCACGCCCAGCGACAGGATGATAGAGATAATGGCAGGCAGACCTTCCGGAACCGCAGCAACCGCCAGGCTGATGACGGACAGCGACAACTCGCCCAGTGGAATGTCACGCAGCAGATAGCCGAAGATAAACAGGGCGACCATCATCAGCAGGATGATGAAAAAGATCGCTTTACCGAGTTTGTCGATCTGCACCAGCAGCGGGGTTTTAACCTCTTTTATGCCGCTGATCATTTCGTTGATATGGCCCAGCTCAGTATCACCGCCGCTGGCGATCACCACGCCTGCGGCGGTGCCGGAACTGACGGTAGTGCCTGAAAAAGCCAGGTTCAGACGGTCGCCCAGCGATTTTTCACCGCTCAGCGTATCGGTGTTCTTCGACACCACCGTCGACTCCCCGGTGAGAATCGCCTCTTCAACCCGAAGATTATTGACCTCAAACAGTCGCAGATCAGCCGGGATTTTATCGCCGGGGCGTAACATCACCACATCACCGACCACAATATCGCGCGTCGCGACCGTGACCTGTTTGCCATCCCGCACCAGCATCGCTTCACTGGCAAGCATGTTCTGAATACTTTTCAGTGACTTCTCGGCATTATTCTCCTGAATAAAGCCGATCAGGGCGTTAATGACGGCCACGCCGATAATGACAAAGGTATCGACCCAGTGACCCATTATCGCGGTGATCACCGCCGCGGCCAGCAGAATATAGATCAGCACATCTTTAAAATGCGCGATGAATTTGAGCAGAGCCGATTTCTCAGCTTTTTGCGGAAGGGCATTGGGACCGTGTTTCTGCAGGCGTTCCTGCGCAGTGGCGGTGGATAATCCTGCTGATGAGCTCTGCAGTTCGGAGAATATCTCTGCCACACTACGCTGATACCAGGGGCGCTCAGATAAAGCTAACGCTTTATCCTGCTTATCATTATTTAGCATATATAAACCTCGTGCCATTTAGCGATGAAATAAAGGCGCAATTAAAAGACATGCATTTTGCAGGCAGCCCCTCCTGCAGGTAATGACCGATATCATATTTACGTAAGAAACGTCTGACGAATAACATAAAATGGCTAAATTAAATCTAACCTATATTATGAGAATGACAACGTTGTTTTTGTTTAGCTAAGGTTTAAGTATGCTGATGCAGTGTGCATCGGTTTATACTCTGGCTCGCAAAAGGAAACTCTGATGAAAAAACAGAGCATTATCATGCTTTGCGGTTTCGTTATTCTCGCGGTCGCCGCAACGACTCTGGTGGGCTTACTGACCTGGCTGGTGGTCTCTCATATGGCGGCGTAAGCCGATTCAGGCGAAGCGGTCCTGCCGCTTCGTTAAACTTATATGACGAAGATTAAAAATAAGTTTATCCCGGTCGCGATAAGCATCAGGGTTTATTACGCCTTAATGCTTATCAAACCGCAGTTTAAAAGCTGATGTTAAGGCGAAGAAAATGATTAAACGCAAGGTTATCCTCATTTTGCTCTGTTGTTTTTTTATGACAGCGTGCGATGAAAAAAAAGAACCGGATGCTCCCCCGCCCCGCGTAATTAAAGTTTTCACCCTTGAGTCGGACATCGCTCAAAATATCCGGGTATTTCCTGCGCGTATTCAGGCAGGTGATAATACCGATCTTGCGTTTAAACGGGCAGGCCAGCTGGTACAGCTTGATATTCGTGACGGAACGCCCGTGAAAGCGGGACAGCTTCTCGCTACCCTGAATGATGCAGATGCGAAACTACGGGTACGCGACCGCCAGACTGCACTGCAACTGGCGGAGCGACAATTTCAGCGCTTCAATACGCTGGCCCAGCGCAGCGCCGTTTCAAAGTCTGAAATGGATGTGCAGCGTGCTAATCGCGATGCCGCCGCGACTGCGCTGAAAATCGCACAGGAGGAGTTACAGTTTCTTAGCCTTCGCGCGCCGTTTGATGGTGTGATTGCAAGGGTACAGGCGCGTAATCATCAGGTCGTGGCCGCCGGACAGCCCATTGCGCTGCTGACCCGTGCCGATCTGCTTGACGTCATCTTTACGCTGCCCGAAACCCTCTTCACCAGCCTCGATATCCAGAATATTGACTATCAGCCTGAAGTGCAGTTTAACGCCCTGCCAGGCCGCTTTTTCACCGCACAATATAAAGAGCACACCAGCCAGACGGATGCCGCCACGCTGACCTATCAGGTGGTGCTGACCATGCCGCGTCCGGCTGATCTCCCTGGCGTTGCCGGCCTCAGCGGCTCGGTACGCGTCAGGCTGCATAACCTGCCAAATGCCCCTGCCCAGCCGCGTCTGGTCGTGCCTGCGGCGGCGGTGTTCAATCCCGATCGCAGCCCCACCAATCAGCCGCACGTCTGGCTGGTTGAGCAGGATGGTGAGGCGCTGCGCATCAAAGATCGACCTGTCGAAGTGGGCCGTCTCACCGCCCAGGGCATTGAAATCATCAGCGGGCTGAAGCCGGGCGACCGTATCGTTGCCGCCGGAGTGGGTGAGTTGCGTGACGGTGAAGCGGTGCGCATCTGGCAGCGCGAGCGGGGGTTATAATGCGTATTCAGGAGCATTTTCTTGATAAACCCATTCGCATCTGGATGGTCATTCTGCTGCTGGGCGTGGGCGGCATCTATGCGCTGCTCAACATTGGCCGCCTCGAAGATCCGCTGTTTACCATTAAGTCGGCGGTAATTGTCACCCACTATCCCGGCGCGTCCGCACAGCAGGTTGAAGAGGAGGTGACGTTGCCGCTGGAGAATGCGCTGCAGCGCCTGCCGTCGCTGGACAATGTCACGTCCATTTCTGGCAATGGCCTGTCGCAGATTACCGTTAATATTCATACCCGCTATCTGGCCGATCAGCTGCCGCAAATCTGGGATGAGTTACGTCGTCGGGTCGGCGATGCGGCCCGGCAGTTCCCGCCTGGCGTTCAGGCCCCGCTGGTTAACGATGATTTCGGCGATGTTTACGGCTACTTCTTCGTCATTCATGGTAAAGACTTTACCAACAGCGAACTGCGCAACTATGCCGATCAGCTGCGGCGCGATCTGGTGCTGGTGCCGGGTGTGGCTAAAGTTGCAGTAGCGGGCGTCGAGCAGGAGGAGATCCGCATCGCTCTCTCCGCCAGCAAAATGACCGCCTATGGTATGACGCCGCAGCGCGTCGCCGATCTGCTGAGCCGGAATAACAGCGTTGCCAGTGCCGGAACGCTGCGGGTCGACAGCGAATCGATCCGTTTTCATCCCACCGGCGAACTGCAGACGCTGGACGATCTGGCTAATCTGCCGATTCTGCCCGCTGGCAACCCACAGAACGTGCATCTGCGCGATATCGCCACCCTGACGCGTGGCGTTACCGACAATCCCGCCAATATCTACTTTGCAGACGGTGAAGCGGCTCTGGCTATCGGCATTTCGTTCGCGCCCGGCGTCAATGTGATTGA
Organism: Pantoea sp. ABR1s; assembly: GCF_057812235.1. Classification (NCBI taxonomy): domain Bacteria; kingdom Pseudomonadati; phylum Pseudomonadota; class Gammaproteobacteria; order Enterobacterales; family Erwiniaceae; genus Pantoea; species Pantoea sp. ABR1s. The sequence goes on from NZ_JBSZSY010000004.1 coordinate 532,451, forward strand.
TGTTGGCGACGCGCTTTCCGCCAGAATGGCGCACTACCAGCAGGATACGCCCGCCGGTATCAGCCTGAAGGTGTTCTATAACCAGGCCCATGAGGTGAAACAGTCGGTTGATGGCTTTATCCTCAATTTCCTGATGGCGCTGGCGATTGTGGTGGGAACGCTGCTGCTGTTTATGGGCCTGCGCAGCGGCATGGTGATTGCCGCCTCGCTGGCGCTTAACGTGCTTGGCACACTCCTGATCATGTACCTGTTTAAACTTGAGCTGCAGCGGGTGTCGCTGGGCGCGCTGATTATTTCGCTCAGTATGCTGGTGGATAATGCCATTGTGGTGGTCGAAGGGGTCAAAATCGATCATCAGCGCGGGCACCCTTTACAGCAGGCCATTACCCGCATGGTGCGGCGCACTGCCCTGCCGCTGCTGGGTGCCACGGTGATTGCGATTCTCGCCTTTGCGCCGATTGGCCTGTCGCAGGATTCGACCGGCGAATATTGTAAATCGCTGTTCCAGGTGCTGCTGATTTCACTGATGCTGAGCTGGGTCACGGCGCTGACCTTAACGCCGGTGTTTATCAACTGGAGTGAGAAGCGCCGCAGCACGGCTCAGCCTGAGCAAACCGAACCCTCCACGCCTTATCAGGGAATCGTATTCCGGCTCTATCGTCAGGCGCTGGGCGGCCTGCTGCGTTTCCGCCTGACCACGCTGACGGTAATGGTGACACTGCTGGCTCTGTCGCTGTATGGCTTTACACTCGTGAAGCAGAACTTTTTCCCCTCCTCCAGCACGCCGGTCTTTTTCACCGATCTCTGGCTGCCCTATGGCACTGATATTCATTACACCGCGAATACGGCGGCGGACATTGCCCGGTTTATTAATCAGGATCCTGAGGTCGCAGCCACGGTCACGACGGTGGGCCAGGGCGCTCTGCGCTTTACCCTGACCTACGACGCGGCACGGCAGTACAGCAACTTCGCCCAGATTATGGTGCGGGTTAAGGATGGCCGACAGCTTGATGCGCTGGCGCTGAAAACCGAGGCGTATATTGAGCAGAACTTCCCACAGGTAAATCAGCGCATCAAACGTATCCAGTTTGGCAGCGCCAGTGACAGCGCCATTGCCCTGCGGGTGATCGGCCCCGATCCCGAAGTGCTGCGCCACATCGGCAGCCAGCTGGATGCCATTTTCCTGGCGGATGGCTCTACGTTTCCGGTTCGCAACGACTGGCAGGAGCGCAGCAAAGTGATCCGCCCGGTCTATTCGGCGCTGCGTGGTCAGGAACTGGGTATCGATAAACGTGACATCGATCAGGCGCTGAGAATGAATTTCAGCGGTGACGCGGTGGGCATTTTCCGTGACGGTTCGCGGCTGATGCCGGTGATGCTCTATCCGGCTGATGAAGAGCGGCAGAGTGTCGATCACATCGAGAATATTCAGCTGTGGAGTGCGGCCCTGCAGCACTTTGTGCCCCTGAGCAATGTGATTTCCGACTTCCGGCTGGAGTGGGAGAATCCGCTGATTATGCGCCGCGATCGTACGCGCGTGCTGACGGTGCAGACCGATCCCGATCCCGCTTCAGGGTTAACCTCCGCACAAGTGGTGGCGCGGGTTCAGCCACAGATCGACCAGCTTAAACTCCCGGCGGGCTACCGGCTTGAATGGGGAGGTGAGTTGGAGAGTTCACGTGAAGCACAGAGCGGGCTGCTGAGTTCGCTGCCGGTGGGATTCCTGGCGATGTTCATCATTACCGTGCTGATGTTTAACTCGCTGCGCGACGCCGTCGCTATCTGGATCACCGTGCCGCTGGCGCTGATTGGCGTCACCTGTGGCTTTTTGTTCACCGGTATTCCGTTTGGCTTTATGGCGCTGATTGGGCTGCTGAGCCTGTCGGGCATGCTGATCCGTAACGGGATCGTGCTGATTGAGGAGATCAGGCTGTTCCGGCAGGAGAAATCGCTGCAGCTGGCAATTATTGATGCGGCGACCTCACGTCTGCGTCCTATTCTGCTGACCGCCTTCACCACGGTGCTGGGCCTGCTGCCGCTGCTGCGCGACGTCTTTTTCCAGAGCATGGCGGTGGTCATTATTTTTGGTCTCGGGTTCGCGACAGTATTGACCCTGCTGGTGCTGCCGGTCATCTATCGTTGCTTCCATGGTCGGGAGGCGCACGGTGAATAAGAGCGGACTGGCAATGCTGAAGACGCTGGCCTGTATCACCGCCGTCTCGTTTTTCACGCTTTACCAGAGCTACGACAGCTACCATTACGACATTAATCTGACGCTGAACGTGCTGAGTTTTGTTTCGACGATCGCCACGCCGCTCTATTTTCTGCTCAGCGGTTATATTGATGCCGGTGAGCTGCATACACCCGCGTGGCAGCTCGGCAAAATTCGCCGCATTCTGCTGATTTTTATCTTCTGGTTCAGCTTTTTCTGGTTTGCCGGGATGCATCATAAGGGCTATCTGATTCAGCCGTGGTTTGTAATTGCGCTGATTGTGATTTATGTGTCGCATCCGCTGATTGACCGACTCATTCAGCGGCCTGGGCTGATGGCATCGGGGATTTTACTGCTGCTGGTGTTAGCTTTTGCCTATGACCTGCTCGCCAGCCTCTACCCGGGCCAGCGGGCCTTTTCGCTGCTGCCGCAATACCGAATCTGGACCTGGGTGCTCTACTACCTCACAGGTCGGCTGATGGACGCGCCGCGCGTGATGCAATTGCTGACATCACCCAGAGTGATAAAGATCAGCCTGCTGCTGCTGCCCGCGGTTTATCTCTTTACCTGGCTGTATGAGCGTCATTACTTTCTTGCGCGCTTTCTGGCGACCCATAACGATGTGGTGCTGACGGGCTCGCAGGTTTATCTGCTGGTGGTGCTGATTGTGATCAGCATTAACGCCATTCGCCTGCCGGAAAAAGTCCAGTGGCTGACGCCGTTTCTGACGACCCTGGGGAAGACCATGACCGGCGTCTATATCCTGCACTATCTGATTTTTGGCCTGCTGGCGGCGGCAATCCGCATCCAGACGCTGGGCGATAAACTGCTGGTCATCGCCCTGACGTTAATCTTCTCAATGGCGCTGTCACTGCTGCTGTTGCGCATCCCCGGCGTCAGTAAGCTAATCAGCCTGTAGTCGCAGGGCGGCTCGTTCGGTTGCCGCACGACGAGTGGCAAGAAACTCAGCCATTTTCGCCCGCGCCTGCTCCACTTCCTGTGGCGATGCGGTATGCGGCGAACCGCTGGTAAACGGCGGTTCAGGATCATATTCCATCTGCAGCTGAACCGATTTCGCCACCGCGTCACCCGCAATTTCTGCCACCAGCGTCAGGGCAAAATCGATGCCAGAGGTCACGCCTGCGCCGCTGATACGATTGCGGTCGCGCACCACCCGTTGACTAACCGGCTCCGCGCCCAGTAGGGCCAGCTGATCGATGGAGCTCCAGTGCGAGGTAGCACGATACCCCTTTAGCAGTCCGGCGGCCCCCAGCACCAGCGAACCGGTACAGACCGACGTAACCCACTTCGCCTGATCGGCCTGCTGGCGAAGGAAATTCAGCGTGATGTCATCCGACATCAGGGCGATCTGTCCTGGCCCGCCAGGCACACAGATCACATCCAGTGGCGGGCAATCTGCAAACGAAGTAGTCGGCAATATCGACAGGCCGCGATCGGAACGCACCGGCTGAAGATCTTTCCAGATGAGATGGCATTCGACACCAGGCGTGCGCGCAAACACCTCCCACGGGCCGGTTAAGTCGAGCTGAGTGACATCAGGGAACAGCAAAAGACCAATCTGTAGCGGACGATTCATGCGTGAACTCCGGGCAGGTGATGAAACGCCATCATGCCGCGATGTCCGGTCAGATATCAATCCCGGCTACCGGAAACTATTTCCAGCGTATCCACCAGCGATGAGGGTAATATCTGGCCGTGACTCTGACCGGGATAACGCGTCAGAATCAGTCTGGCACCGCTCGGGCGCAGGATGTCGATAAGCGCACGCTCTTCCTGCTGAAGATCGTCAGAGTGGCCGGTTCGGCGTTCGGTGATGCCATCGCCCTCCATCAGATAGAGCGACAGATGTTTAAGCGGGCCGGCATCGGCGCGTCGGGCAAGGGTAAGAATGCGCTGATGATTCCAGCTCAGCGAGGGAGCAGCCGAAAAGTAATGGCTGAACCAGGCGGCATGAAAGAAGGTATCCAGCACGAACAGTCCGCCGTAGGAGTGACCCCAGAGCGCACGCCGCTGCGGATTACTGGGCGCAAGGCGTTCTGCCCACGGGACAATTGTGTTCAGCAGCAGCTGACGAAACTGATGGCTGCCTCCGCCTTTGCGGCCATGAGGCTGAGTGACCAGAGTATCAGGCGCATCATTGGGTGGGGTGTAGTCGTAATTACGCGCCACCACATCAAAGGGCAAATGGGTGTCGTAACCCACCGCGACCAGCACTGGCGGCGTGCCGCTGCTCAGCTTTTTAAGCAGAGGTTCTGTCAAATGTGCCATCGCCGCATTGCCATCCAGTAGCCAGAGCACCGGATAGCCGCCTGGCGGCGCATCGCTTTTGGGGATAGCAAGCCACACCCGATAGTGCCGTTCCCCATCCTGTGAGACAAACTTTTTACTCTGGAAGCGATACCAGGCGGAACCTGTGTCGGCGATGTTCTTGCCCAGCGGACGCATATCGGGTCGGGCAATGGCCGGAACGGCGGTTAAACCGGCTGTCATCACGGTCAGCAGCATCAGGAGGAAACAGGTACGGATAGTGTTCATTCAGCAATCCCTGCAAGGTTATCGGGCTAATCACGCCTGAGAGAGTGCCATCCTGACAAATTTTCACTGCGATAACATCCCCGCTTTTGCCGGGGTTAATGACATCCTCAGGGCACGCCGAGAAAACGCAACAGCGCCGTCATCGCCGCCGCCCCCAGAATAATCATAATCAGCGGCGCACGACGCCACGCCAGCAACAGGGCAAAGCCCACGCCCGCCACCCGTGCCACACCGGCAAAATGCTGACCTTCAAACAGCGTGGTGGTGGCCGCTACCGCCAGCAGCAATATCGTGGCGGCGTCGGAGAGCATCTGCTGGGTGCGCTCGCTGATTGGCAGACGGTTTCCCAGCCTGACGCCTGCAAACCGCATAAGATAAGTTCCGGCAGCCAGCAGGGCAATCCCGGCGATAATCATTCCCTGATGTGTCATTTGCGCGATCTCCATGTCAGCAGGCCCAGCAGTGAAAACAGCACCGGCATGCCCGCCGGAACCAGTGGCGTCGCCAGCAAGGAGAGCAGCGCGCCGACGGTCGCGGGGATCCGGGTGCGTCGCTGGCGCAGCGCCGGGAAGATCAGAGCAATCAGGATCGCCGGAAACACCGCATCCAGTCCGATCACCGAGACATCAGGAATAAACTGCCCGATTGCTGCCCCGATCATGACGCTGACCGGCCATATCAAGCCGATACCGATACCGCACAGCCAGTAAGCACTGCGGCGCTGCGCCAGTTGCGGCTGAGAGATCCCAAACACCACACTTTCATCGTTCATGATGTGACAGCCCAGCCAGCCTGACGGACCCTGCCCCACCAGATCCTTGACCGCGATGCCAAACGGCAAATGACGTGCGTTTACCAGCAGGCCCGCTGCGGCGGCGGTAAATGGACTGCCGCCACCGGCCACAATGCCGATAAACAGGAACTCCGACGCCCCCGCCAGCACCAGCGTTGAGAGCGCCAGCGGCACCCACAGCGGAAACCCGTCGGCCGACGCCAGCGAGCCATAGGATAAACCAACAATTCCATCAGCCAGGCAGACCAGAAAAATCGCTTTGATCACCCCTTTGTCCAGCAACTGCATTTGCGGAAAAAGCATCACTCTGTCTCATAATGAACATATAATCCGATATAATGAACACTGCGAAAGCGTTTTACAAGATGAACGTTATGTTCGATATAAAAAACATTCAGGTTATCAGGAGTGCGTTTGAATACCCCTATCAGCATTATTGCCAATGCCTTAGTACGTGAACGCCAGCGAGCCGGTCTTTCACTGGCTGAAGTGGCGCGCCGCGCAGGGATCGCTAAATCTACGCTGTCACAGCTGGAAGCGGGTAATGGCAATCCGGGCATTGAAACCCTGTGGTCGCTTTGCGTAACACTGAACATTCCATTTTCACGTCTGCTGGAGCCGGATGCGCGTCGTCTGCAGGTGATTCGGCGTGGAGAAGGCCTGACGGTTACCGCCGATCTTGCCGATTATCAGGCCGTTTTGCTGGCCTCCTGCCCGCCCGGCGTCCGGCGTGATATCTATCTGCTGGAAGTTCAGCCCGGCAGCGAACGTATTTCCCAGCCCCATATCCCCAATACCATTGAGCATATTATTATCGCTAAAGGGCGTGCGCTGGTGGGTCCGGTCGACAGTGCGGTGGAGCTGGATGTGGGTGATTACATTACCTATCCGGGCGATGAGCTGCATATCTTTCGGGCGCTGGAAGCCGATACGATGGCGCTGCTGGTGATTGAGCACAGCTGATCACTGTTTAGTGAGCTTCTGCAGGGTTTCTGCGGGCGTGAGGTGAGTGATTAGCTGCACCTCACTGCTCAGCCTGATCTCCGGATAGTGCTCGCGCATCCCTTCCAGCAGCACCTCATCAGGCCATTCCTCCTGTTTCCCCAGCATCGCGGCGACTTCGCTTAAGCGCAGCGTGTCGACCTGCGTCACCCACACGATTACCGCGTCCGTTTCATCGTGCTGATTCACCATTCTCAGCGGACCCATGGTGATATCGCCCTCCTGCCAGCGAATCGTCAAGGTTTTCTCTCCGGACCTGACGGCTGGCATCAGACGCGGGACAAGCATGAGTTGTTGCATTTCCACTCCCTTTTAAACGCTCATTGATACCCGCAACAAAAACACAAATCAGGATTGAAAACAAACTCACTAATGTTATGTTATAACGTATCTATAATCACGTTCTTACAGGTAACATCATGACACTCTCTGCTCTGACATCCGACGATCCCCGTCTGCCGGTTGCCGTTCTCTCCGGCTTTCTCGGTGCCGGTAAAACTACCCTGCTTAATCATATTCTGAACAACCGCGAAGGACGGCGGATCGCGGTGATCGTCAATGATATGTCTGAAATTAATATTGACGCTGCACTGGTGCGCGATGGCGGTGCGCAGCTCTCCCGCACCGATGAAAAGCTGGTCGAAATGAGTAACGGCTGCATCTGCTGCACGTTGCGTGAAGATCTGCTGCTGGAGGTAAAACGTCTGGCTCAGGCCGGGCGTTTCGATCACCTGGTGATTGAGTCTACCGGCATTTCTGAACCGCTGCCGGTTGCCGAAACCTTTACGTTTGAAGATGAAGCGGGTGAAAGTCTGTCAGCCTATGCCCGGCTGGACAGTATGATCACCGTAGTCGATGGCTTCAACTTCCTGCGCGATTATCGTTCAGCCGATGATCTGCAGTCACGTGGCGAATCGCTGGGCGCGCAGGATGAGCGTTCAGTGGTTGATCTGCTGGTGGATCAGATTGAGTTTTGTGATTTGCTGGTGCTGAACAAAACGGACCTGCTCAGCCCGGCGCAGCTGCACCAGTTGAAGGGCATGCTGCAGGCGCTTAACCCGCACGCGCTTATTGTGAACAGTGAGTTTGGGCAGGTTCCGCTGGACTGCCTGCTGAATACCGGCCGGTTTGATTTTGACCGGGCAGCGCAGGCACCCGGCTGGCTGCAGACCCTGCGCGGTGAGCATCAGCCGGAATCGGAGGAGTATGGCATTCGTAACTTTGTCTATCGCGCCCGTCGTCCGTTCCATCCGCAGCGTTTCTGGCATGCAGTAAACCACCAGCTTGACGGCGTTATCCGCTCTAAAGGCTACTTCTGGCTGGCCAGTCGGCCGGAATATGCCGCAATGTGGTCGCAGGCGGGCGCGGTGGCACGTCAGGGTTATGCCGGGCGCTGGTGGGTCAGCGTGCCGCGAACTGAATGGCCACAGGATGCAGATTCGCTCAACTTTATCGCTGAACAGTGGCAGGAAGGTACCGGCGATGCGCGCCAGGAACTGGTCTTTATCGGCATTGAGATGGACGAGAAGAGCGTCCGTGCCGCGCTGGATCATGCGCTGCTGACACCACAGGAGATGGCTGCGGGGCCTGAACAGTGGATCACCCTGGCCGATCCGGTGCCCGCATGGTTCGATGAAACCACCGCCTGACGCTGCGGTTGACGTACTTCTTTGACTTCGCAATAGTAAACGAACCGGCGGGTAGCAGTTTTCCACTAATCCCTGTTCAGGAGAGACCAGATATGCCACAACGTATTGCCGTAATCGGTGCAGGCGTGCTGGGTTTAGCCGTCGCGCAGTCATTGTCGCGACGGGGCGCACAGGTCACCGTCTTCGATAAAAACTATCCTGGCAGCGGAACCAGTCAGATCAGCTATGCCTGGGTCAATGCCAACGGCAAAGAACCCACCAGCTACCATGATCTTAATGCCCATGCGATAGACGAGCACAAGCGCTGGCAGGCAAGCCATCCTGCATCACCCCGATGGCTGCTGGAAACCGGCACGCTTGAGTGGGCGGCCGATGAATCATCCCTGCGCCAGCTGGCGCAGCGCGCAGCAAAGCTTACGACGCTCGATTACCCCGTAGAGAAACGTAGCCGCGCCGCACTTCTGGGTGCAATGCCCGAGTTGCGGCTTGATCCCCGCGTTCAGCACGCCTGGTCTTTCCCGTCGGAGTGTCTGCTTTATCCGAGCCTGTTTATCGCCTCTCTGCTGGCAGACCTGCGTACCAGTGGCGGGCAGCTGGTCTGCAACAATGAAGTGACGACGCTCACTGAATCGGCGCAGGATGTCCATCTTACGCTGGCCAGTGGAGATGAATGGCGCGGCGATCAGCTGGTGCTGGCGACCGGCCGCTGGGCACCGGAACTGATAAACCAGTGCGGGCTTGAACTGGCGATGACCGATGCGAACCGAGCCGATCCTGTTGCCTGCAGTTTTCTGGCGCAGACCCAGCCTCTGCCGATCCCACTTAAATGCAATCTGATTACCCCGGAACTGAATGTGCGGCCGGATGGCGGTGGCCGTCTGATGCTGCAGGCGCTGGATCTGGATCAGCACGCCGATCCGGCGCGGCCGGTCTCGCCGGATGGACTGATTGGCAAAGAGATGCTGCGTCGATTGCGGCGGCTGTTTAGAAACACGGAAGGCGCGAGAATTGAGCGGATTGAAACAGGACAGCGGTCGCGTCCGTCAGATGGCTTGCCGGCATTAGGCTATATCAGCGAGTCATCACGCGTTTATCTGATGGTCAGCCATAGCGGCATGACACTTGCCCCATTGCTGGGCAGGCTGGTGGCTGAGGAGATGCTGAGCGGCACAGGCTCACCAATGCTGAGTGCGTTTGCACCGCATCGGTTGCTGCGTCCGCTCAGTGCGGTCGCTAAAACAGCGCCCGCTTATCTTCCGTCGGCACAGTAAACACTAGCGACGATTCTTCCAGACGGTCTGCACGTTACAGAATTCGTGCACACCAAAGTGCGACAGCTCACGGCCGTAGCCGCTTTTCTTCACACCACCGATGGTAACGCGCGGATCGGACGCGCCGTTGCCATTAATAAACACAGCACCGACTTCCAGCTGGAGCGCCAGACGATCGGCAATCTCTTCATTACCGCTCCAGACGGTGGCGCTGAGGCCAAATTCGCTGTCGTTGGCGATCTCCAGCGCATGTTGTGGATCCCTGGCGACCGCAATAGCGGCTACCGGGCCAAACAGCTCCTGCCTGAACGCGGTCATGTCGCTGGTGACATCAGCGAGAATGGTCGGCGCGTAGTAGTTACCCTGCCCTGCCACTTTCTCGCCGCCCAGTACCAGACGTGCACCTTCACGCAGCGTGGCCTTTACCTGTCCATCCAGTTCGTCACGCAGATCGGCGCGTGCCATCGGGCCCAGGAAGGTATTTTCATCCAGCGGATCGCCCATGGTGAGTGCCTGGACCGCGGCAGTGAAGCGTTTTTCAAATTCTTCAGCGATCGGAGCTTCCACAATAAAGCGTTTGGCAGCCATACACACCTGCCCGGTATTCTGGAAACGTCCAATAACGGCTGATTTAACCGCTTCATCAAGATCGGCATCCGCCAGCACGATAAAGGGATCGGATCCACCCAGTTCCAGCACGGTTTTCTTAAGTGCTGCGCCCGCCTGTGCGGCGATCGCGGCGCCAGCCCGGACACTTCCGGTAACGGCAACGGCGGCAATGCGGTCATCTTTGATGGCTACGGAGACACCATCGTTGTCAACGTTGATCAGGTTAAAGCCGCCAGCAGGCAGATCGGTTGCCCTGAACAGCTCAGCCATCAGTGTGGCGCTTCCCATGACGTTAGGCGCGTGTTTGAGCAGATAGGTGTTGCCTGCCAGCAACATACTCACTGCGCCCCGCAGAACCTGCCATAGGGGGAAATTCCATGGCATCACAGCCAGGATCACCCCGATGGGACGGAATCGCTGCCACGCATCGGCAATCTGAGTAGGCTGATCGGCAAGCATTGCAGGGCCATGTTCCGCATACCAGTCGCATAAGTTAGCGCATTTCAGAACTTCAGCGCGTGCCTGTGCAATGGGTTTACCCATCTCAAGGGTGATCATGCGGGAAAGATCCTGCTCACGCAGACGGATCTGTTCGCCAAGCTGACGCAATACGCGAACGCGGTCCGTCATGGTGCTGCGTTTCCATGCTGCAAAAGCAGATGCGCTTTCAGTCAGTGTCTGTTCCAGCTCTGCACTGTTCTGCAAAGGATAGCGTGCCAGAATTTCACCAGTTGTAGGATTACGTGATAAGGCATGTTCAGTCATGGTGCCGTTTTCCTCATTCTGTCAGTGATGGAGAGACGATACGCGCTGTAGTTGGTGATGAAAAATGAATAATAGTGAGGAAGTTGTTTATAGATTGAGAATGAATGCGGCTATAGCCGATTAGTCGGTCAGGCAGTGGGCAGATTGCTGGCCAGTTTTTGCTGATGGTCAGCTCATCTGAAAATGATGTTACGCCTTAAGTTTTCCACTTATACAGTGAACAGATCCTAATAAACGATCCTTAATAGATCATATAGAGATCCTAAGAGATCCCCGATCGTCGCAGGCCGCACCCCACAAGGGCTGAAAGGGTGATCGCGTTCACTATAATCAGTAAAGTGTTCACTGTAATCAGTACTTTATTCACTGTACCAGGTAGAATGTTCACTGTAAACAGTGCTAATGTTCACTGTAGTCAGAAAACGATCCCTTTCATCCACAGAATGAAGATCTTACGCC
>NZ_JBSZSY010000001.1:0-192849 GCF_057812235.1 Pantoea sp. ABR1s
ATGCCAAGAAAAGAACCAGATATCCTGAACATAGCTGATGCGTTTAGCGAAACAGATAAACGTACAGGTGAAGTTGTTACTCTTACCCCCAACAGTAACAACACCGTCCAGCCGGTAGCATTGATGCGACTCGGTTTATTTGTTCCGACGTTAAAATCCACAGCGCGCAGTCAGAAAAACCAGATGAACGCCATGGATGTGACCCAGGATCTTAAACAGTTATCCCTGGTCAGGTCAGAAGGCTATGACAACATTAAGATTCTGGGTGCCCGCCTGGATATGGATAATGATTTCAAAACCTGGGTCGGGATCATTCGTGCATTCGCTACGCATGAGTGTCTGGGAGACACGGTAACGCTCTCTTTCGTTGAATTTGCCAAACTATGCGGCATACCCTCAGTGCGTCTCTCCTCGAAGCTCAGGAGCCGTCTGGATGCTTCGCTGACGCGTATTGCCTCTAACACCCTGACTTTTACCAGCAAGGGCGGAGAGAACTACACGACGCACCTGGTGCAGTCTGCGAAATACAGCATCAAGAAGGACACGGTAACGCTGCAGGCCGATCCCAAGATCTTTGAGCTGTATCAGTTCGACAGAAAGGTTCTGCTGCAGCTTAAAGCCATCAATGAGCTGGCACGCAAAGAGTCTGCTCAGGCGCTCTACACCTTCATTGAAAGCCTTCCGCCGAAGCCTGCGCCGATATCTATGGCGCGTCTGCGCGCAAGACTTAACCTGACATCGCGTGTGATTACCCAGAATGCCACCGTCAGAAAGGCCATGGAGCAGTTAAAAGAGATCGGCTATCTCGACTACACCGAAACCCGACGTGGCTCATCAGTCTACTTCTGGGTTCATTATCGTCATCCTAAGCTGCGCCCGGCCGAACTGCCGCTCAGTAAGTCAGGCCTGATCGATGATGAGATGGATGAGTTTGACGATCTTGATATCGATTCCGACGTAATTGACGTCAGCCTGCCTGAACCGGTGATTGAAGAGGATAGCAGTGAGCTGGTGATGGTCTCGCGTGAAGAAAAAGAGCTACTGAACAAAATCAGGAAGCAGAAGAAGCAATGACACGCTTTCTGCTAGCATGCTACTCCGCTTTCAATCTCTTATCGGGAACGCCGGGCTGAAACGCAATAACCACTGTAGCGAGTAACGTTACTCACTATAGTGGTTACCAGCACGACAGCAACATACGTAACGCCTGTCTGAACAGGGCTAATCGCGCTATTCATCACTCTCCATCGGCAGGACCTGAATTGAGCCCGGTGCTGTGTTTACTCTCTATAGTGGTTAGTCTCTCCCGGAAGAGCGGCCTCAAAAGCGTAATAGCCAGAATGAGACCCAATGTTCACTCGCTATAGTGGTTACTTACCTGATCACAGCACAGAAAGTACGCCCGTCATGAAGTATTCAAGCAGGCCGTGCAGGGGAATTGGTGTCATTACTCTACTCGCTATAGTGGTTATCTCCTCCGTTACCGCGCTATTTCATCTCCGTTTTGTCCATCCAGGGTGAGTAAACTACTCGCTACAGTGGTTATCAGGTTGTTTTATCGCTAAAGCGTTCAGTTAATGATCAGATACTGGCGCTGATGAATGCGATATTCTCGCTACAGTGGTTGTTAATTGGGAGCAGAAATGAGGAGCTTACTCGCTATAGTGGTTGTTATTGTCACTGGCCTATGCTCGATATAGTGGTTACCTTAAATAGAGTAAGCACTCACTATCATTTATTGCACTGTCAGTAAAAGACTTCCTGTTAAATTGCCAAATTCCCACACCTAAAAATGGTTACTCGCCACAGCCGTTAAACGGTGTGCCGTGCTTCAGATTTTTGCAGTTAAAGAGCTTAGCTGCATTCATAAAAGCACCTTTGCGAGGACCCACACAGGGCGGATTCTGCAATCAAGGGTCAAAATTCATTGTTGAGAGGGAGATCGGTTTTTTACTCGCTATAGTGGTTATGACTGAATGAAACCGTACCTGGAGTACCTGAAACAAAGGCTAATGCGCCTTCGCGCTGCAATTTAGAAGGACGGATGACGATTTACTTGCTCTGCTTACTCGCTACAGTGGTTTCCGAACCCTGAATATCGTTACTTTACTCGCTACAGTGGATAGGCGATGAAGTTCGATCCTAAAAAGGATCCGCCACTGATTTGCTTACTGGAAGAGTTAAACAGGTAACTTTACTCGCTACAGTGGTTATCAAATAGAACTAAGCCAGAATGAGTACAGAGATTGAGGCATGGCCGGAACCATCAGGAAGGCGCTGCCGTTATCCCTGTCACAAGAACGGGTCCGATGGGGGCGCGGGGGAGGGGAGGTGTTTAGCGGGGCCGATGCGGCTTTGATACTGCTCTGCAGGACATCGGTGAAGAAAGCGGACTCGCGCTGACGTACCGCTTTATCACCGTTGGGACAGAGAGTGTTACATCGCCTCCCGGTATTCCGGCCAGGCAACGGATTGTGCTTCATAACGCCCTGCGGCTGCGAACAGCGTGCCCTGGAAGTTGATCACACCTGCAGCCTCCAGCCACATCCACTCTTCTGCCTGTACGATCCCTGCTGCGATGACGGTAATTTCCAGCGCGGAACAGCATTTAATAATCGCCTGAACCACCGCCTGCTTTGGCCCACTGCGATGAACATCGCGGGTGATACCGGCATCAATACGAATGCGGTCGGGCTGAATGTGAGTCAGCAAGGACAATCCCGCAGAGCCGTCACCAAAATTGTCGATCGACAGACTGATTCCGACCGCTTTTAGCGCGCGTACGGCTTCAGAGAACGCTTCCAGCTGCGAGATCACTGCGGTTTCACTTACGCCAACTACAATCTGCTCAGGAACCAGTCCCGCCTGCTGAATAGCGGCCACAATATGATCGACGGCATTGGGTATCACTACAAGCGTCATAGGCAGCAGGCTGACGTACAGTGTCATACCGTCCGGGCAGACCAGGCCAGCATGGGCAAACGTCTTTTTCACGGTTTCCAGATCGTTAACATAAAGCTGATCGCCTGAGATGTCGTCGGCGGGAGCAGGTCGCAGAGTGGTCGCTTCAATCGCTGTGACCTGACGAGCGAGGGGATCCACCACCGGGCGAAAGCTGACGCCTTCTGTCTCCGGACGGGAGTCCGGCACATCATTGTGCTCAGAAATAAACTCCCAGTAACCCGGCGGGAGGACCTCGTAGTAGTTCTCTTTCTCACGAGACTCTACAAACGTGCGCAGGAATTGCAGTGCCCGATCATCATAGGTCAGACGATATTTTGACGTCCCTTTATCCAGCACGGCCTGCAGGAGCGATGAGCGATCGTGTTCACGCAGGTCAAAGAGTGCCATGCCCGCATTACCAAAGCGGCGGTAAGGCGCATAGTCGCGCATCAGCTCCACCACATTGTGGTGCCGTCGATCTGCACAAATTCTCTGATAGACTGCCTGAATGCCCGCTTCCGGACCCTCAAGTAATTGAAAAAAATGGGTACCGTTAAATAATAAGATGCCGGTCACGTCGTGAGCCGCATTTATTTTGCTGGCGTTGTCGACCATCGCAGGCAGGGTTCTGATGGAGAAGTCATCTGAAATATGGCTGCGGTATATTATGGTAGTCAGCATGTGCAGCTCCGTTTTATAAGATTATTGCGCACACGCTAGCATTGTTCAAAAAATGTTTCATCTCTCCTTATTCACTGTCGCACAGACTGCACCACGGCAGGTGGCAGTAAGCGAAACGGCAAATTACGGGGCACGGTTCCAACAATCGTAATGGGATCAGAGACGCTGAACCTGAGCAGACGAACTTATGCTTACTGCATAATAAAAAAGGCCGCCGTAATGGCCGCCTCATCGTATTGAAGGGGTAAATGTTATTTGATCAGTTCAGCAGAGACATAAGCACGATTATCAACGCGTGCGCCGGTAATTTTATAGGATGCACCTGCATCTTTGGCCTGTGCCGCGACTTTAGCTTCAGCAGCATCCAGGGTAGACGCGGTAGCGGTAATAGTCTGGGCAAAACTACCGAATGAAATCAGAGAAAGTGCAGTAACAGCAACGAAAATTTTGATGGGGTTCATGGTCAATTCCTTAGCGTATTTCAGTCAGGGAGAGGCGTTTTGCCTCGATGGAATAAATGATAGGCGCGATCTCGCCAGACTGATATAGCTAAATTTTGCTGATATTGATCAAATATTTTGAATTATTACCATGGGGGATATCAGATTGCGTCAGCTCCAGTTTTAATGACACTCGCCACGCAGCTTCCAGTGCAGCCAGTGATCCAATGCTTCTTCGTTCAACGGCTTCGAATAGAAATAGCCCTGAGCCTGATCGCAGCCATACTCGGTCAGGGATGTTACTGCATCCGGACACTCAACCCCTTCTGCCACCACGGTATAGTCCAGCTCTTTAAGCATGGCGATGATGCTGCGTGCAATGATGCGTGAAGCCGTGTCAGAGGAAAGCTCACTGATCAGGGAACGATCCAGCTTAATCACATCAAGCGGCATGCGACGCAGATAACTGATATTGCTGTAGCCGGAACCGAAATCATCGAGTGAAATAGTGAATCCTCGTGCTCTGAGCATCTCCAGCCCGCGCAGGGCGGTCGGGCTTTCAAGGATACGTTCGGTTTCCAGACATTCAATTCCCAGCAGAGAGGTCGGGAGCTTAGATTTGACCATCTTACTTTCCAGCGCTGAAGCGAACCCCTCGCGCGCAAAGTCACGTACGCTGACGTTTATCGTTAGCGGCAGCTGGATACAGTTATTCCTCAGCCGGCTAAGGCGCTCAACCGCCCGATCGATAATCCAGGCTGTCAGCACAGAGAGCAGATCGGTCTGCTCAGCCAGCGGGATAAAGGCGGCAGGTGAAAGTTCGCCCCGGCTGGGATGTTGCCAGCGGATAAGCGCTTCCAGACCCACGGGTTTACCACTTTGCAGGCAAATTTTCGGCTGATAGACCATATATAGCCCGGTGTTCTCGCGTAATGCCGTTTTAAGATCGGTCATCAGCAGGAAATCTTCTGAACGCTGCGTTTCAGCCTCAGCGTCAAAGCGCTGAGAGGGCAGGCCGCGGCCGACCGCTTCATGCAGCGCACTGACCGCACGGCCTAATATTTCAGATGCTGGCATGCTGCCAGCGACAAAGTCAGCCTCACCGGTATGGGGAGTCAGCGCGACTGACAGACCTTCATCCATGTCCGCACTGATACCTTCCAGACGACCGGCTACCCACGCGGCACTGAGTCGGCTATCCGCTCGGGTCAGGATAGCAAAGCGGCCGGTGGCCACCGTATAGATCATCTCCCCAACCGCCGGACGCAGGCGTAGCGGCAGCAGAGTGGCCATATCTTTCAGCAGGCTCTCAACCGGGCTCATTCCCATGGTGCGGGCCAGTTCATAAGCGCGCGACATATCGATGCAATCAATCAGAACCAGACGGCGTGGCGTGGTATCGCCGGCAACGGCAAGATATTGCAAATCACGTATCAGGCGCTGACGGTTAGGCAGCCCGGTCACCGGATCGGTAAAACCCGCCGAGTGCCAGGCTTCAAGAAAGGACATTACCAGCGTAGAGAGCAGCGTTAAGGTCGTCACCTGGTCACTGGGAAACGCATGCGGCTCGGTGTCGGTCACACATAGTGTGCCCAGAATAATGCCATCGCGTGTTTTCAGTGGCACACCGACATAAAAGCGGATAAAGGGTGAGCCAGTGATCAGGGGATGCGTGACAAAACGCGCATCGTAATAAGTATCAGGGACGATCACCGCACTGTCGCTATCAACCACGTGTCGACAAAGTGAATCCGCACGCGTTGAGCGTTGCAGTTCAAAATTGTGTGATGCCCGAACGGTCTGGAACTCATCATCCAGCACCGATATAAAGCTGCCCGGGATACCCAGGGCCTGACTGGCTAACCGGACAAACTTCCGGAGAACTTCATCGCGGCTTTCATCAGGGTCGCGCAACGCCTGTAAGGCGCGGCTGCGGCGCTCATTGTCGCCGTTTAAATTGTTTAACATGTGTGTAGAACCCCCGCCCCGGCTGATTACGGAGCGAAAAAAGAAAACTGTCCGGAGCGAAATGTGATTCGGGCGGCAGGAAATATGGCGTGATTTTTTATTTTCAACTGGATAATAAGGGACTATGCAGCGGGTGTCTCTTAATATTTTCTTTAACGCATTAAAGGGGTTGTTACGATTCGAAAATTTAATCGAAGATGCGCCTGATTATTTACATTTGTACATTTTATATAGCCAGGAGAGGGTTTTTACGGTTGTTAATGTTTATTTTCCATCAGGAGATGAATAAGCATTCAGGGTGGTTAATGTTATTTCTAAGTCAGTTTTACAATTAAACAGGTCTGCAGCCAGAGACGGATCGCTATCCGCTGGTTGATCAGGAAGATAACCTATTAAAAATACAGGTAAAAGCCTGTAAAGATGAAGACCGGCAGATATGACCTGTCAGTGTACTCCTGACTGCTATAGGTCAATCCACCGCAAGACTGCCAGTAACGCGTCGCTTCAGAAAGTAATCAATTTAACCTTTCATGCCGTGTGTGAATTGTGTCGGACGACGTGGCGGCGGGTTTTGCTCCAGCCAGTCACGAACCTGTTCGGTCCGCGGCCCTCGCTCGCGGATCGCGCGTGTCAGCCTTTCCTGTGTTGTCCTCAGTTCCTGGGTCCAGTAGGTGATTTGCCACTGTTCACGAATTTCCACCTGCGACAGATCGTCGGGCGAGCGACGCTGGATAGGATTTTTCATTCATTATCCTCCTCTTTTTCAATGATTCTGCCTGAACATGACCCTCAGGCTATACCTCTATCCTGATGAAGAAAGGGCGCTTGAGGTAGCGGAATAATCCCTGAATGGCCCTTAAGGCAAATAACAGGATAATTCCTGGCAGGAGGAATAAAGCACTCTATGGAAATAGAAAAGTCTCCGTCAGGGCGAAATATGCCGCTTCGCTTATAAAAAATCATGCATAATTTTTAAACCTGAAATTTGACATTTATTTAAAATAGTCAATTATTCTGTGGTCTTTTCGTTATGGCCGCTCTTAGGTTGCTTCGCTTTTATTGATGGTGAAGCGCTGTGCCTTTGCGGTTTAATCATGTTGAAGGAGTCTTTGTTTGGTGAATCGTCCCCCCAGGCCGCCTGTGGTCGTCCAGAGTAATGTGCGTGAACTTCGTCTTGCCGCCGGGCTCTCACAGCAGAGCGCCGCTGAGCGTTTTGACCTTAGCCTGCGCGTCTGGCAAACCAAAGAAGCCGCAGGTAACCCGACACTATTAAGTCAGGGAGAATATGAGTTGCTGTTATTACTGGCTGGCTGTCATCCCCATTTTGCTCTTGCACCTCAGAGCAAAAAGTAACGGCTGCGTTAATACCCTGAAATTTATTTCTGTGGTAACCGGCTGTCTGATAACGGTAAAAAAATTATATTTACCAACTTGAAAACTGACTACTGATCCCTATTTATGGAGATGATCGGAAATATGAGCCCGATCAGATGAACTTTTGGATGAACCTGTTCAGGAGATTATCACCATGTCAGTACAACAATTTTCAGTGTTCCCTTCGCTGTCTGATTCAGTCTTTTCAGACCGCTTTAACCGCATCGATAAATTGTTCAGTCAGCTTACTGGCGACAGCCCGGTAACGTCGGTTCCCGCTTACGATCTGCAGCGGGTAGAGGATAATCGCTATGCGTTGACCGTCAGTGTACCTGGCTGGAAAGAGCATGAACTGGAGATCGAGTTACGAGGCGGACGGCTTTCAGTGGCCGGTCACAGAGAGAAACCGTCACAGGAAGCGTCTGGCGAGGCCCGGGAAGAGAACACCAGCTGGATCCACCGCGGCATTTCCCGACACGATTTCCAGCTGAGCTTTTCCATTCCAGAGCACATGAAGGTCACCGGAGCCAGCCTGGCGGAAGGTCTGCTTAGCATTGATCTGATCCAGGAAATACCGGAGAGCGAGAAACCGCGCCGTATCCCGATTGCGATCGGCGGTCAGCGAACTCTTGAACATCAGTAACATGAACAGGGCGGAAACGGCACAGGCTGTTTCCGCCTTTTTATTCACTGGCAGGTAAGAAAGTCAAAAGAGTTCAGGCGCTGGCTGCCATAAGGCTGATTTGCGACGGTAAGCCGGTATTCGTTCCGGTCAGCATGATCGGTTCACCCGCCTCAAGACTGGAGTGAAATGCAGCCTTCATCGATGCACTGATACCATCACCACACCACATCAGATGATGCTCAAAGCGGCGTTGCGCCACGGCGGGGATACCTGACGCATCTGCTGCAACTTCAACCCGAAAGCCCTGTCCGTTAAGCCGTATCGCTTCCATCCAGATCTCGGTTTCATCTGTGACACTGACTGCTTCAAGAAACAGCGGTACGGTGCTGCGTCGTTGTGAGGCCAGCGCCAGGCGCTCCCACTGACTGACTACCGCTGAATGAAAGCGCTGCTGGCGCCGCGCCGCACCTTCGCTGAGGTCAGTGCGCAGCCAGAGGTTGAGCGGCCGCAGGTAGCGATTAACATAATCATCACCACAATAGTCGGTATTCATCATCTGTAGTTCGCGATCAACATCTGCGTCCGTATTATGCGCCAGCAGATGCAACATATCCTCTTCCCGACAGGCCCAGCCGCCAGGCAGCGTAACGCTGGGCCAGTTAAATGCAGTATGGATATCAAAGAGCGTATGGCCCCCTGAGGTCATTTCACGCACACAGAGCGCACGCGTAAGCTGATTATCTGAGTAACCAGCAGGGCCAGGCGGCGTTATCAGCCCGGCACGGCGCCAGCGGCGCAGAGTTTCAGGAAGAACACCGACGAGACCACATACGGTGTCGGTAGAGTGCTGAGGCATAATTGATATCCGGAAGGCATTGAGATCCCATGAACAGGGAAGATGACGCAGTATGCGCGTCAGGAATAAATAAAGAAACAATCATTTCCATAATCTGCCGGTGTATCGGGTGCAGAGAGGGCAGTGGGTGAGGGGGATTAAACAGGGGTACAGAGCAGATGCCGGACGCAGAGACGCCCGGCGATTAAGAACGCGTTACCAGTGGTACTTGTTGGAATCTTCCCACTCTTTCACTTCTTTTTCGGCACGATCTTTCTCGTAGCCGTAGCGTTCCTGAATTTTACCGACCAGCTGATCGCGCTTCCCTTCTACAACGGTCATATCATCATCCGTAAGATCACCCCATTTTTCCTTAACTTTACCTTTGAACTGCTTCCAGTTACCGCCAATGCGATCTTCGTTCATGGTGACTCTCCCATTTCCGGTTGTTGTCCAGTGACCTGATGAATATCTGTGTTGCCTGAAGGCTGTCAGATGAATCAAGCATGGCACAGCTTTTGCCTTTTGCAGCGAAGCGGTGTGAGCCGCATCAAATTATGGGCAAAAGGGAAGGAAAGGGGATTATCACGGCGGGGTCTATTCCGGGCGTCGTGCTGGCCAGCTTACTGCAGGCAGGGCATTGAGGGCTGGACGGGCAAACAGAAAGCCCTGGTAATAGCGCACCCCGGCACCTTCCAGCCAGAGCCACTCTTCAATTTTTTCAACCCCTTCCGCAATAACCGTAATTTCCAGCGCCTGACAGCATTTAATGATGGCCATCACAATCGCCTGACGCGGGCCACTGCGGTGGATATCGGTGATCAGCTTGCGATCGATTTTCACTTTGTCGGGCTGGAAATCGGCTAACAGCGACAGGCCAGCGAAACCGGCGCCAAAATCATCGAGCGCCAGGCTGATCCCGGCCGCTTTCAGCTGCTGGACAGCAAACTGGAATGCGTCGAAGCGCGAGATGATCTCATCTTCGGTCACCTCAACCACCACCTGCTCTGGTCGCAATCCCTGCTGCCTGATCTGCTGGATAAGATGTTCAACAGCATCATCGATTACCACCAGCGACATTGGCAGCAGATTGACGGAGAGCGTTTGCTCGCGCAACCCCAGATGCCTGGCCAGCTGGAAAGCGTAGGTTTTAGAGTGCAGATCGCCCTGATAGCGCTCGCTTTCTGGCAATTGCGAAAAGTAATCAGCGGGCGATGCGCCGTGCTGGCCACGTATCAAGGCTTCACAAGAGACAATCCGGCGATTCGCTGTATCCACAATAGGCTGTAGCGCAAATTCACAACGCTGACCCGGTGCCGGTTGCCAAGCTGGCTGAGATTCGGAGGTGACGGGTGTTGTCAGCGTCCACTGACTGGCAGGATCAATTTTGATAAACGTCTCTTTATCCCGCCCCTCGACGAAAGAACGCAGGAACTTCACCACCCGGTCATCTCTGATCCGTTCATCACTCAGGGTAACCCGCTTAAGCAGGGCATCCACTACGGTGTGTTTCTGATAATCACGTAAATCAAATAAGGCCATACCGGCATGACCGAAGCGACGCGCAGGGGCGTAATCCCGCATCAGCTCAATCAGGTTAAAATGCCGCTCATCCTGACTGATACGCTGGAAAACCGTGTGAACGTTGTCGACGCTACCCTCCAGCACCTGAAAAAAGTGCTGTCCGTCATAGAGCAGTATCCCGGTGACTTCAGCCTCAGCATTTTTGATACTGGCGCGCTCCACCAGCGCTTTCAATCTCTCTGGCGAGACAGAACCCGCAAGCTGGCTACGGTAAATAAGGGTGGAGAGCATAATCAGACTCACGTGGCAGAAAGTTACTGATTAAACATATCACAGAAATATTGCTGGTTAAGCGCACAACTACGACCATTATGCCGTTATATTTGCAGCATTAATTTAATCGTAGATTCAGGTAGTACTAAAGGATTCGACAATCAGGACATCAGATCGCAGTGCGGCAATAACCGGGCATAGAAATGAAGGGAAAAGAAAAACCCCCATAAAATCGGGGGCGAACAGCAGATATAGCGCATTATTATAACGTTACAGCTTCCCTGGTGAGGCGCTGGTCAATCTGATATTGCCAGATTATTACGCACTTTTTATTCTCCTTACTACGTCATTCTGGCGAGGCTTTTAAGCGGGTAAAAAATCCGTTTATTTGCTATTTCGGAAAATTGTTTTCAGATTCAATCCACTGTTTCAGGCTTCTGCTGATGACAGCACGGCCAATGAATTATCAGGTTACGAATCAACCACTTTTCCAGACACTCCCTTGACGTCATCAGCAGATCAGCCCGGAACGCATGAACGTTGCCGGTCTGCAGAGACAATCAGATGTTGATATCTGCGTTATCTTAAAAAAGTGCCCCCTGTAAAAGGGGGCAAGGGTAGGAGTCAGATCACTCTGCAAAAGAAGTGGATTTCATTACAGAGCCATTCAAAGATAGGGCAAAAACGATGTTTATGCCGCTACGGTTAACTCTTTTTTTAATTAGATATCAAACAATTAAAAAGCTAACAATATTCAATGGCTATTTAAATCAATAGCTTAATCAGATATGAAAACGATTTCTAAGATTAGGATTAAAGTCCTGTTTCGCCTGCTGCTTCTGCTATAAATGGCCACAATTAAGCCATTGCTTAGCGATCTGAGACAGGTACACAGAGCAGACTTGACCGTATAAGAGAATAATTGTACTGTTTATATATACAGTTTATTATCGATTGAGAGCCGGTGTGGGGTAGAGATGTCACAGGATGATGAGGTCTGGTCAGCATTCAGAGAGGCGATGAGGCGGGATGATACCGGTCAGTGCACAGTGAGTACCCGGGATTTTGTGGCTGAACTGGAACAACGCAACTCACCTCACACACTTCGGGCCGCGAATACCTGGATCGAGATGCATATCACGACTTTCAGTGATATCTCAATTGAGCCCGGGGAATGTCGGCTGTTCCAGGTGCCTGCGGCGCGTGATTAAAACGTGCCGCAGCGCAGACAGGATAAGAAAGCGTTTCAGCCTGCCCGCTGTAACAGGTGCAGGCTGAAGCAGGCATCAGAGCCTGGATGTGTTCCGACGCATGTCAGACCGATCCTGGAATTTAGGATTCGCGGGGAAGCTCTTCTCGCACGCCATGCGCGCCAGATTCAATGCGACTTTGCGTTTTTTAAGCTTTAACTTCGGCAACCACTCTTTGAACTGTGCCGTTAGCGACGCTGCCTGCTGCTCGTTGGTGACACGACAGATAAATAGCTTGCTCTTGGTCTGACGACTGACATCAATGGCATAGATCTCTACACCTGCGCTGCACACTTCATATTCAACATCCGTAAACTGCATGTGTGGCCAAAGACCGGTTCTGGTTTCAAATGTGGCTAAATCCATGACGACTACCTTTTTTTATTTTAAGCGTTATTGCTACCCAACAGACTAAAGCCTGGTCGGGCCAGTGAGCATAGACCAGATTCAGCATTCCGCCAGCGATTTCACTGATTTAATCTGGCCCTGACACAAAAGGCTAAAATCTCCCACCGTCGCCTGTTATCTGACAGGTAGCCAGTCATCCTCTTATCAGAAAATCTGATGACAGACTGTCATGCTGGTTTTTCACCACTTCAGCTCTTCAGCTTTACAAGCCCTGCCTTTGCTGCGTCTGCGACGGTATCCCACGAATTTAAATCGCCTTCTCCTTAACAATTATCGTCAGCATCGCTGTTGAATTAGCGGGCTAATTATCAGATCCAAATGAATGCCTGCTTCCGCTTCATTGTGACCATCCGGCAGTGGAAATCTTCTGACAGGAGATGTGGCAAATTTATCTCAGATGATGAGATGTAAAAAGGTGTGTCAAAATAAAAATGAATAAATGGCAGAGTAGTGTTCTGGCTAGTTCACTCTGTACCATTCGCAAGGAAAAATAAAAAAATATATTCGCCATGCTTAATTAAAGCCCTGCAGACAAAAGCCGATAAGAACGATCCAACTTTGAATTATGTCCAGATTATTCTTTTTTGCCGGGGGCAAGTATGACTATTACACAACGTCTGGTATTGATTTTCTCACTGCTTGCAATGTCACTGATTGCGCTGGTGATTATCTCTTTATCAGTGATTTCGGGCTTTCAATCCCGCTTTGAATATGTACAGATGAACGCAATACCCAGCATTCGCGATCTCAATAAATCGATCAGCGTGACCAATCAGTTGGGTATTGCGCTTTATCGCCACCACAGCACCAGCGATGCGGCAAAATTCCCTGCTGCGGAAGAGCGCATTGAGAATCTGCTTACGCAGATTAAGTCGCTCAATGATTACTACATGGCTAACGACATCTCCAGCGATGAAGATAAGGCGATGACGGAACAGGCCTATAAAAATCTGGATGCGGTCCGCAGCGCATTGCCGGCATTTCTTGCCGCGTCACGCGCCCATAATGATGCGGTCACGCTGCCATTATTGCAGAGTGAGGGCGGTATTGGTGCCGCATCCCGTAAGATGGAAGCGGATTTCACCCGTCAGATTCAGCTGAATATCGATATTGGCGAACAGCTCAGGGCGGAGAACAAGCGCGTTTATAGCCAGACCCTGTGGGCGATGTCTGGCGGATCGCTGCTGCTTATTCTGATACTGGCCGGTTTCTCCACTAAGGTGATTCTCGGCATCAAAAAGAGCCTCTCAGGCATGGTCAATACCATGACGCAGGTGAGTCATACCCTCGACCTGACTCATACCGCGGAGGTCCGCAGTAAGGATGAGATCGGCAAAACGGCGATGGCATTTAATCAGCTGCTGGCACGCGTCTCCGGCACGTTGCTTTCCGTCAGTCACGCCGCGCAATCGGTGAGTACCGGATCAACGCAGATAGCGGCGGGCAACGAAGATCTCTCTGCACGCACGGAAGAACAGGCGGCTTCACTGGAGCAAACCTCAGCCAGCATGGCGACACTGAGCGAAACGGTGCGACAGAACTCAGAGGGTGCGCAACAGGCCAGCAGCCTGGCAAATAACGCGAATCACATGTCAATCCAGAATGGGACGGCGGTGAAGCAGATGCTCAGTACCATGGATGAAATCCGCGCCAGCTCTGCCAAAATCTCTGAAATTACCGGACTGATTGAAGGCATAGCGTTTCAGACCAATATTCTGGCGCTGAATGCGGCAGTCGAGGCAGCGCGTGCAGGCGAGCATGGTCGCGGCTTCGCCGTTGTTGCCTCTGAAGTGCGCAATCTGGCGCAGCGCTCCTCTTCTGCCGCCCGTGAAATTAAGGATCTTATCTCAACATCGGTTTCACAGGTCGAGCACGGTTTAGAGCAGGCCAGCGGCGTTGGATCTAACAGTGAAAATGTCCGTCAGGCGATTCAGCAGGTGGCCGATCTGGTCAATGAGATTGCGGCGGCTACCTCTGAGCAGAGTAAAGGCATTGAACAGGTTCATCAGGCCATTGGTCAGATGGATGAAGTGACGCAACAGAACGCCTCACTGGTGGAAGAGGCCTCATCTGCCTCTAAGTCGCTGCAGGAGCAGGCAGAAACGCTGTCGGGACTGGTGGCGACCTTTAAGCTGGAAAGCAATCACCGTGCAGTGCAGTCGCAGCAGACCGCTGCAGTACGGCGTCCGGTATTACACACAAAGCAGCCTGAGCACCATACCATCGACCTGACTAAGGCGAACTGGGAAAGTTTTTAATGGTTGAGCAGTAACTTAAGGGCCTCCACAATGTGGGGGCTTTTTTTATCTTAAATCAGAATAAATAAAGCAACTTTTCCTGAAATAAATATAATATGAAATCGATTTCATTATAAAAGCGCAGATAACTCTTTAGGGTTATAAGGTTTGAATTGAAAGCCGGGCGTGGTTATATGTGTGTAACAGTCTGGTGATAATGAATCAGATACAGGCAGGATGTCAGTTATCGGCTATTCATGACGCAACTTGAATTTCTTTATTTTCAAAACAATAACGCTGAAGTCAGGCTTGATGATTAATGTGTTATGCCAGATTGTTTTATTTCAATTATTTGATTTATATGGTTATTTTTTAAGTTTGTCTTAGGTGGATATTGAAGTAAATATTGTCATTTTATTCGCTGTAAAATAACGCAGCGCAATCTATACTCCCTTCCGTGTTATATGTACTTCTGATTTTTTATACGAAACTCCTTTCTTCATAGCGACATTGTGCTGCATGAGGCATCTCTGGCTATGTCAAAGAAACGGTAAAAATAATATTACGAAAGCTATTTCGTGCGCTACACACCTGCACGTCTCACACATCAGAGCGGAAAAGAATGAAAAAAATACTCGACCGGATTAATTTGCCAGCGAAATTCCTGTTACTCGGATCCTTTGCGCTGGTGCTGTTTATTTTACCCACCTTTCTGTTTATTCAGACGGGCAACCAGCTTATTGATACAAAGAATGTGGAACTGACCGGTATACCGGTCGAAAGAAAGGTGCTCAAGTTGCTGAACTTGCTGCAGCGGCACCGTGCGGAAAGCGCGATCGCTATCTCGCTGAACAAGCCAGATAACGCGCCACGTATGGCGTTGGTCAGTGAGGTTAATCGCTTATCTCAGACGATTGCTGACGAATTACGTCAGAATAATGAGCAGGCGCAGCCGCTGAAGCGGCTGGAGCGGGTTAATCAGGAGTGGAGCCAGCTGCAGAACGATATTAACGCGGGCAAACTGACCCTGGCAACCAGCCTGACGCGACATGCTCAGCTGATTCAGGTGCTACTCGATACGAACCAGGATGTACTTGATTTTTATCAGCTATCGCTGGATGCCGATCTGAATACCTACCAGCTGATTGTCAGTATCTTTAGTCGCCTGCCGCAACTGACTGAAACGCTGGGACAGATTCGTGCTAGCGGCACGTCGCTGATTGCGGGTGGGAATGTGTCGGATGCCGATCGCAGCCGCATGGCATTTCAGCTTGATTATGGCAAAACGGCGCTGAGACAGTTTAGCGGCAACATGGATAAAGTATTTTCCATTGAGCCAGATCTTAAAACCACCTTTGGCAATCTGGCACAGGATGCGAACCAGCAGGCGCTGAGTGCGCTGAATCTGGCTGATAGTGTCTTTGTCAGCGGTCACGCCAGCGTGACGCCGGTTGACTATGTACGGATCTTTACCCAGGCGATTAACCGTTACGGCGAGCTGGGTGAACAAACCAGCCATCGTCTGGAAGGAATGATGCAGACGCAGATCCAGGAACGCCGCTATGCGCAATATCTGTTACTGGCAGGTCTGTTTGCCGTCGCGCTGCTGGCCATTCTGCTGGCCGTGATGATCACCCGTTCTGTTACCCGGCCGGTTAAAGAAGCGGTCGAAGTTGCCAGCCGCGTCGCGGCGGGCGATCTGACGGCACAGCTGAACGTTTCCGGCAGCAATGAGATGGCTGAGCTGCTGAATGCACTGATGCGGATGCAGCAGCGTCTTGCTCAACTGGTGTCGGATATCAAAGGTAACGCGGCTACCATCGCCAACTCCTCAGAAGAGATTGCCCGTGGCAATGGCGATCTGTCGTCGCGCACCGAGCAACAGGCGGCTTCACTGGCTGAAACGGCTGCCAGCATGGAGCAGCTGGCGGCAATCATTCAGCAGAACGCGGATAACACGCGCTTTGCCTCTGCCCGTGCAGAATCTGCCACGCAGGCTGCACTCTCCAGTGGTGCAGCAATGGATTCGGTGATGGAAACCATGCACAAAATTCGTGGCAGCTCAGGTAAAATTGAAGAGATTACCTCGGTGATCGACAGTATCGCCTTCCAGACCAACATTCTGGCACTGAATGCGGCCGTTGAAGCGGCACGCGCCGGTGAGCAGGGTAAAGGTTTTGCGGTCGTCGCGTCGGAAGTGCGGGCACTGGCACAACGTTCAGCCAGTGCAGCTAAAGAGATCAAGGGTCTGATTGAGCAGTCAGTCGGCCACGCGCAGGAAGGGATCGCCATGGCGCAGAACGCAGGCGATAAGGTGAAACAGAGCGTCAGCGCCATTGAACAGACCTCTCAGCTGATGCGCGACATCACTTCTTCATCCGAAGAGCAGAGCAGTGGTATCTCGCAGGTCAATATTGCGGTGAACCAGATGGATCAGGTGACGCAGCAGAACGCCGTGCTGGTTGAAGAGTCGGCCTCCTCAGCTGATGAGCTCGCCGCGCGCGCAGGGCAGTTACGTACGATGGTTGCGGTGTTCCAGACCGCATAATGGTGTTAAACAGCCGCCTGTGGGTGGCTGTTCTCTTCTCAGCGTTTATTCCGCGCTACGCCTGATGATCCTGCAGACAGGCCAGATACTTCTCGCCCGACCGCATCACCTTCTCTTTTGCCTGCTGATGGATATCCTGCCCTTCAAACGCGCCATACAGTTGCCCGAATGTCACGCCGGAGAGCCTATGCAGTATGTCGCCTACCGTAGCGGCTGACAGCGGAAGCATATTCGGGTAGCTCCACATAAACGACACGCCATGCGCACCCGGCGTGACCTGGATAATATCACCCGCCAGAATCATCCCTTCTCCTTCGTCCCAGTGCAGCACGCTGCCGCCGGGAAAATGACCGCCCAGCCGTAACAGCGTCACAGAGGGCATCAGCGTCAGCGACTCGCCCTGCCATAACTGGATATGTGGACTCTTCCGCACAATCCATTGACGATCGCGGGCGTGCAGATGAATGGGCGCATTAAACGCTTCAGCCCACTCCTGCATGGTGGTGTAGTAGTGCGGATGTGAAATGGCGATAGCATCAATGCCGCCCAGCGCCGCGATCAGCGTATAGGTGGCATCATCAAGGTTGGCAATGCAGTCCCACAGTACGTTGCCATGCGGCGTGCGCAGCAGAAAAGCGCGCTGGTTAATGGCAAACTCAGGCACGGTTTTAAGACTTAACAGCGCATCGCTGTGAGCCGTCCACTTATTGGCGTGGCTGGCGCGCAGTTCATCAAACGCGAGCCAGCGCTGACCGGCGGCCGGAACGTACTGGCGTTCATCATCACAGATTTTACAGTGCTGATGAGTGGAATGAGCGGGATAAGCCGTTCCGCAGGCGGTACATAACATCGTCATGGTGATCTCCTTTGTCTCACTCAATCTTATGCACACCTGCGAAAACCGCACTTTCCTGAGGCCATTTCGTTACGCGATTACGGCTGGCGGCGAAGGGTAATCCGGGTGAGTTCTGAGGGACGACCCAGCCTCACCGCCATGCCTGGCCAGAGTGCCGTGCCGTTATTCACATAGAGCTGCATTCCGCCGACCTGATAAAGCCCGGAAACAAACCCGGCGTTGGGTTTAGCAAACAGCCTGTCCAGCCCGATAATCAGGCCGCCATGTGTATGTCCTGAGAGCTGCACATCCACGCCCTGCGCTGCGTTCTGGCGTGCATTGCGTGGCTGGTGATCCAGCAGGATTACCGGCGCGTTTTCAGGTGCCTGTTCCAGCGCGCGGGCCAGATCCGGGCCGACCGCGTTTCTGCCGGGTGCGGAGGCGTCCGGCAGGCCGGCAATCACCAGCTTTGCGGTTCCGCGCTGGATCACGGTATGGCTGTTGAGCAGAGGTTGCAGACCCAGTGAGGCCAGATGCGCCGTCCAGATTGCCTGATGGAAGAAATATTCATGGTTGCCGGTGATAGCCCATACGCCGTCAGGCGCTGCCAGCCCGCGCAGCGGCGCAACGTCCTGCCGCCGATGCGCCAGGCTGCCATCGATCACATCGCCCGTGACCACAATCAGATCGGCTTTGAGAGACATTGCCCGTTCAACCATTGCGGCGGTCCAGGCCGCATTAAACAACCGGGTGATATGCAGGTCGGTCAGCTGCAGCAGCTGATAGCCATCGAATTCAGCGGGCAGATTGGGCAGCGTAAGGGTCACCTCTTTGACTGGCGGCACGCGTATCGCCTGCTGAACGCCAAAGGCAGCCAGCCCCATCGCCAGCACTACGGCCAGATAGCGAACACCGGGAACCAGCTCCAGCGGATGACGCAACAGCAGGGCAATCAGCATAACCGCATCCATCAGCATCTGAAGCAGCGCCAGCAGCAGCACGGTGCTGTACGCCCAGTTAAACAGAATGATGATGATGCGGGGCATTTCAGCGGAGAAGATCCCGCCCGAGGGAAAACGGCTCACCAGAAGATATTGTGACGCCAGCAGCACCAGAGCGGAGAGCAGGATCTTTACGACAAGTGGCAGGGACAAAGGAATAATGACGCGCGCAATTACATACCAGCTGGGTAAGCTGAAAATCAGGTGAAACATGGCATTTTTCCGGTAGGGCGCTGAACATCTGCGCAGGCAAAAAAGAGTCGATCGTTTATAGAGCCGTTTTCAGGACTGTAGTGTATATGATGTTACCGTCAGGCTTGCTTCACGTCGGGTGCTTTACAGGCGGTAAAGCAGGCAGAGAGGATCGATAAAACTTCAGGGCGCAACAATGAAAACAGCGTGACCGGAGCACCGGCCACGCTGGCAACATTCGCAAATTGAGACGCCTGACTAGCGTAAAACGCCTGAGGTCGTCTGGGTCTCGTCAGTGACACGCTTCATGGATATCGGAATGCTTTTATAGGCGGGAATGCCGCTTTTGGTATCGTGGCTGTCAAGCGGAACCATCACATTGGCTTCGGGATAGTAAGCGCCGACCGAACCTGGGGCCATATCAATAATCACGATGGTCAGGTTTTTCATCTGGCGCGAGGTGGGATTGCCATCCGGGTCCAGCGCCATCAGATCGACACGGTCACCGACCCGTAACTGTCGCTTCTCCGCCTCTTCTGCATTGATAAACAGCACATCGCGGCGGCCTGTCACGCCACGATAGCGGTCATTCAGCCCGTAAAGCGTGGTGTTGTACTGATCGTGACTGCGCAGGGTAGTGAGCACCAGATCATGGCACTTCAGTGACCGGGGATCTTCATTGATGCCCTGCATCACTTTAAACTGCGCACGGCCAGATGGCGTCAGCCAGACGCGCTCTGATGCGGCGTTATAGAGCCGGAATCCACCCGGATGCTTAATCCTCTCATTGAAGTTTTCAAACGCTGGGAACACCGCTTCAATGGCATCGCGGATGCGGCTGTAATCGGCTGCCATGGCCGACCAGTCAACCACGCTGTCCGGCAGCGTTGCCTTCGCCAGTGAGGCGACCAGCGCCGGTTCAGACTTCAGATGGGGTGAGGCGGGATCCAGCGAACCGCGTGAGGCATGCACCATCGACATCGAATCTTCCACGGTGACGCTCTGCGCGACGGTTGCCTGAACATCGGTCTCTGTTCGGCCCAGCACCGGCAGCAGATAATTATGTTTACCCAGTAACAGGTGCGAGCGGTTCAGTTTGGTCGCCATATGTACCACCAGATCAAGATTGCGCATCGCCGGGAACGTGACCTGCGGATCGGAAATCGCTTCCGCCAGGTTGCCGCCCAGACACAGCAACGCTTTGGCTTTGCCGTCGCGCATCGCCTTTATTGCTTCAATGGCCCCGTGACCATGCTTCTGCGGCGGGCGGAAACCAAACACCCTCTCTATGCCATCCAGCAGCGACTGCGGCGGGATCTCTGTGATGCCCACTGTGCGATCGCCCTGCACATTGGAGTGACCGCGTAACGGACAGATACCTGCACCCGGCTTGCCGATATTGCCGCGCATCAGCAGCAGATTAGCGATTTGCTGCACGTTCTGAGTGCCGTACTGGTGCTGGGTAATTCCCATGCCATAACAGATGATGGTACGTTCAGCGCTGGCGTAGAGCCGGGCAATATGCTGGATCTCCTTACGCGCCATGCCCGAGACTTTCAGGATATGCTCCCAGTCCGTGCTTTCCAGGTCGGCTTTCAGGGCGTCAAAGCCTTCAGTGTGCTCAGTAATAAATGCTTCATCAATCACGCCGGGTTCGCCTTTGCTCAGCGCCTCCTCGTGCATAGTGAGCAGGATCTTCATCACCCCTTTCAACATCGCTGCGTCACCGCCCACCCTGACCTTGTAGTAGGTCGAGGCCAGCTCAGTGGAGCTCATTGACAGCATCTCAATCGGGCTCTGCGGCGAAGTAAAGCGCTCAAGCCCACGTTCACGCAGCGGGTTGATCGCCACAATAGTGGCACCGCGTTTCGACACTTCCCGTAGCGTGCCCAGCATGCGCGGATGGTTGGTACCTGGGTTGTGGCCGATACAAAGCACCAGGTCGCAGTGATCAAAATCTTCCAGCTCTACCGTCCCTTTGCCGACGCCAATTGACTCCGGCAGCCCGACACTGGTCGGTTCATGGCACATGTTTGAGCAGTCGGGGAAGTTATTGGTGCCATATTCGCGGGCGAAGAGTTGCCACAGAAACGCCGCTTCATTGGAGGCGCGTCCCGAGGTATAAAACTCTACGCTGTCCGGATCGTCGTAGCTGCGCAGATGTTCTCCAATCTCCCGGAATGCCGTCTCCCATTCGATGGGCTGATAGGTATCCGTAGCGGCATCGTACTTCATCGGATGGGTCAGGCGGCCTTCGCCCTCCAGATGCAGTGCGCTGCGCTCCCACAGTTCAGTCACGGTATGAGCGGCGAAAAATTCCGGTGTAGTGCGTTTGCTGGTCGCTTCCCAGGAGACGGCTTTTGCGCCGTTTTCGCAGAACTCAAAGGATGAGGCATGTTGCGGGTCGGGCCAGGCGCAGCCCGGACAGTCAAAGCCCTGCGGCTGGTTGACTTTGAACAGGGCGATCACATCCTGTTTCACAGACATCTGGCCGCGGATAGCATCGGCAACCGCCTTCAGTGCGCCCCAGCCTCCGGCGGCACCCCCATAAGGAGCGATGCCATTTGTGCGATTTTGCTCTTTCATAATGCTCCACATTGTCTCTGTTGTTATTTGTTAAGCCTGGTACAGAAATAGTTGCAACAACGTGGAAACCGGCTGTTATTCAGGGAAATTATTTCTCAAAATGTTTCGACAGTCCGAAACGTAAGCCGCAAATCAGTTCAGCACATCAGATGAAGCGCAGCGCATCCGGGCTGTTGCAGAATAAGCGGCGCGCGAGTTCCGCCGACAGGGTGATGGTGCAGCGAAAGGGTGAAGGATAAATCTTTACCATCAGATAACGGCGGGTAAGTGAGCCAGTTTCTTCAGGGCTGGACGGCGATCGCAGTAACGCACTCCATGTCTGAACAGATGCGCCATAATCCGGAGAGCAACCTTATGAAAAGAGCCTTACTTTTTCTGATCTTACTTTCCACCTATAGTCTGATACCCGCTAAAGCCAGTGGCCCGGTTCGGGCAGGAGAGCTGCGTCCCATGAAGATTATTATGACGATCAACCATCAGTCGTATGAGATTGCGCTGGCGGATAACGCCACCGCGGAAGCATTTGTACAGCAACTCCCGCTGACCATGACGATGGAGGAGCTGAACGGCAATGAGAAGTTTGCAGACCTGCCTGCTGCTCTTAATAGCGATCCGCATAAACCCGGCACGATCCAGCAGGGCGATGTGATGCTGTATGGCAATAAGACGCTGGTTCTTTTTTACGAGACATTCCAGACCTCCTATAGCTACACGCCAATAGGAAAGGTGCTGTCGACAGATAGCCTCAAAAAGCGTGTCGGTGAGGGGGGGATTGACGTACGGTTCTCCCGGCCATAACTGATATCAAAATCTGAAATAACCGGCTGGTAAAGGATTCATATTGCGCTGAGTCTGGCCAGGGTGGCATCTGGTATGACGGACTACGTTATGTTCTGGCCGCGGCCAGACGTTGTGATCCTCTTCGGGAAACGAGACTGTCAGGCCGGTCGGCCAGCCTGACAGTTCAGTCATTACTTCTTCTTATTCAGCATCGACTTCAGGTCAGCAAAGGGATTGTAGGTAGCTTCGCCGACATCTTTTTGTGCGTCCTCGCCAGCCACTACACGGGTGCCATACTGGTCAGCCTCGGTGTACTTTGAGTGCTCGTGGTCATGACAATAGAGACACAACAACTCCCAGTTACTGCCATCTTCCGGGTTGTTGGTATGATCGTGATCGATATGGTGAACCGTCAGTTCGCGCAGGTTTGAATAAACAAACTCGCGTGAGCAGCGTCCACACACCCACGGATAGATTTTAAGTGCTTTCTCACGGTAGCCGCTTTCCAGCCGCGTATAGTTTTTAGGGATCAGAGCCATTGCCGGGATAACCTGTTATGCAGAGAAAATTTCACGATAGTGATGCCAATATATCCCATAACGGCACAGAAGAAGAAATCATCGTGTTCCGCGGGACGGGAGGCTTTAAAATCCAGAGGGTTAGCTGAAAATCCGCGTAGCCGCCTTATATGATTTTTCCAGCACGTCTCGCAATCCTGAATAACTGCCGGGCCTGTGAGAAGGCACAAAATCCTGTCGCTGTGATGAAAACTCAAAAATGATATATCTCTAAGCTCCCGCTCACGCTAACCCAATTAATCAGCAGGATAGCGCCCAAAACATCCCTGTTTACCGCTTTGCTTAAAAAATGACATCAAATGTAATGCATGACACCATAAACGGCCCAGAAAATGGCGTTAGCACCCAGATAAGTCCAGCATCCCCAGTAGGCTATGGGTTCACGACGGGTGCGGAGTTTAGGCAGGAAGGCCAGTAAATAGAGGGCAGAGGCGATGAGCGAAACGAAGTAGAAAAATTTCATGGTTTTCTCCTGATCAATATCCTTTATTTGAGAATAGTCAGGGCTCACCATTTTGCTTAATGCATCAGCAGATTCGTTATGGATCGGCTTTCTCTTTGATGCCCACATCGGATGTCAGCACAGTTAAATCCGCGATAAATCGAAAATGCAGCGTCACGGTACGATCAGCCAGCCTTAAGAAAAGATCACGTCAGGATGTTCAGCCTGAGGTTACACCCTATAATCAACGCTGTTTGTTAGCCTGCAGGAATGCAGGTTTTGCACCCGCCCAAAAGGAAGAGATCCCGCTGATGTTTTCTCGTTTTTTTATTTATCGTCCCGTTTTCGCATGGGTTGTTGCCATTTTAATCATGCTGCTTGGCGCGCTCTCCATTACCCTGTTGCCGGTTGAACAATATCCCGATGTTGCGCCGCCTTCGGTGAATATCAGCGCAACGTACACCGGTGCTTCTGCGGAGACGCTGGAGAACAGCGTCACGCAGGTGATCGAGCAGCAGCTTACCGGGCTGGATAATCTGCTCTATTTTACCTCCAGCAGCAGTTCACAGGGGAATGTGTCGGTTACCGTCACCTTCAGTCAGGGCACCGATCCGGACACGGCTCAGGTGCAGGTGCAGAACAAGGTGCAGCAGGCGCTCTCCCGTCTGCCCAGCGAAGTGCAGCAGCTTGGTGTTACCGTCACCAAATCGCAGTCAAACTTCCTGCTGGTGATGGGGTTGTATGACACCACGGGCAAAAGCAACAGCACGGATATCGGTGACTGGCTGGTCAGTAATATGCAGGAGCCGCTGGCCAGGACCGAAGGGGTAGGTGACATCCAGGTGTTCGGCGGTCAATACGCGATGCGCATCTGGCTCGATCCCTTCAAACTAAACTCCTTTGCGTTGCAGCCCTCCGATGTGTCGGCGGCGATACGCTCGCAGAACATTCAGGTTTCAGCCGGTAAAATCGGCGGCCTGCCATCGCCTGATAATCAGCAGCTCACCGCCACGGTCAGAGCGCAGTCGCGACTGCAGACGCCGGATCAGTTCCGAAACATCATCGTCAAAAGCGACAAAAGCGGTGCCATCGTGCGCGTGGGTGATGTGGCGCGGGTGGAGCTGGGCGGCGAATCCTATGACATGACCACCCGACTCAACGGGCATCCTGCGGCGGGTGTCGGTGTGATGCTGGCGCCGGGCGCGAATGCGCTGGCCACCGCGACGCTGGTGAAAAACAAAGTTGAAGAGTATCGCCACTCAATGCCGGAAGGTTATGAGGTGGCTTATGCGCTCGACAGCACTGACTTCATCAAAATCTCCGTTGAGGATGTGGTGATCACCCTGATCGAAGCGATTGCGCTGGTGGTAGTGGTGATGTACCTGTTCCTGCAGAATATCCGTGCGACGCTGATCCCGGCGCTGGCGGTGCCGGTGGTACTGCTCGGAACCTTTGGCGTACTGGCGCTGTGCGGCTACACCATCAATACCCTGACGCTGTTTGCTATGGTGCTGGCCATCGGGCTGCTGGTGGATGATGCCATCGTGGTCGTCGAAAACGTCGAACGCATTATGCATGACGAAGGTCTGCCGGCGCGTGAGGCAACGGAAAAGTCGATGAAAGAGATCTCCGGCGCGCTGGTGGCTATCGCGCTGGTGCTCTCCGCAGTATTTCTGCCTATGGCCTTTTTCGCCGGGTCGACCGGTGTGATTTACCGGCAGTTCTCCATCACCATCATCGCCGCCATGACCTTCTCCGTGGTGGTGGCACTGACCCTGACGCCTGCACTGTGTGGCATGTTGCTGCGGCCGACCTCACCCCATCGTAAAGGCTTCTTTGGCGGTTTTAACCGCTTTTATGCCGCCACCGAGCGCCAGTATCGTCACAAAGTGGTGAGCACTCTGCGCCGTCCGCTGATCATGGTATCGCTTTATGCGGCTATGGGCGTGGTGCTGTTTGTGATGTTTACCCGCTTGCCGGGTAGCTTCCTGCCGACTGAAGATCAGGGCAGCATTATGCTTCAGGCGACATTGCCAGCGGGTGCCACGGCCAGCCGCACTGAGGCAGTCAATCAGCAGATTGTTGACTGGTTCCTGACTGAAGAGAAACAGAATATTGATGTGGTCTTCACCATCAATGGTTTTAACTTCAGCGGTGCTGCGCAGAATGCCGGTATGGCGTTTATCAAGCTTAAGAACTGGGATCAGCGACCGGGTAGTGAAAACTCTGCCGAAGCGATTGCCGGGCGCGCCACCTACGCGCTGGCGTCGATTCGGGATGCGCAGATCTTTGCGCTGACGCCGCCGTCGGTGCCGGGTCTGGGACAGAACAACGGCTTTACTTATGAGCTGCTGGCCAGCGGTGGCACCACGCGTGAGCAACTGGGCAACCTGCGCGATCAGCTGCTACAAAGCGCAGCGCAAAGTCCGGAACTGCTCGGCGTGCGGGCCAATATCCTGCCGCAAACGCCGCAGTTGCAGGTCGATATTGATACCAGCAAAGCGGTGGCACTAGGACTGCAACTGGATGACGTGACCGATACGCTGACCAGCGCCTGGGGCGGTGCCTATATCAATGACTTCATCGACCGGGGTCGGGTAAAGCGGGTCTATGTGCAGGGCGACGGTCAGTATCGTTCATCACCTTCTGATCTGGATAAATGGTACATCCGTAACAGTGAGGGCACCATGACGCCATTCTCGGCGTTTGCCTCGACCCGATGGACCATGGGACCCGAAAGCCTTAACCGCTACAACGGCTCTGCCTCTTACGAAATTCAGGGGCAGAACGCCGAAGGGTTCAGCTCCGGCGATGCCATGAACACCATTGAGCGACTGGCCAATGAACTCCCGGCAGGGACCACAGGGGCATGGAGCGGTCTTTCGCTGCAGGAGAAGCAGGCGGGCGGGCAGTCAACCACGCTGTATGCGATCTCGATTCTGGTGGTTTTCCTCTGTCTTGCTGCGCTGTATGAGAGCTGGTCGGTACCTTTCTCCGTGCTGTTAGCGGTGCCGCTCGGCGTACTGGGTACCGTGCTGGCGGTGGCACTGCGCGGGTTAAGCAATGATATCTACTTCCAGGTGGCGTTGCTGACCACGGTCGGACTCACCTCCAAAAACGCGATACTGATCATCGAATTTGCGGAGGATGCGGTTCGTCGGGGAAGTTCGCTGAGCGCGGCTGCGTTGCAGGCAGCGCGAACCCGTCTGCGGCCGATTATGATGACGTCGCTGGCCTTTATCGCCGGTGTGATCCCGCTGGCGGTGGCGACGGGCGCCGGTGCTAACAGCCGCATCGCCATCGGTACCGGTATCATCGGCGGTACGCTGGCAGGCACGGTACTGGCGCTGTTCTTTGTTCCGCTCTTCTTTGTCCTGGTGAAGCACTACCTGACCCGCCATCGCAAAGGCCAATAACGCAGAAAGCCCGTCTGCAGGCGGCTGCAGACGGGCTGGGATCAATGATCAGCGGAAGATTACAAATGCTGTTTAAAGAAGGCGGTCAGCTTCGCAAACGGGATCAGGTCAGTGCGGTCATAAAGGTCCACATGGCCTGCATCAGGCACGATATAGAGCTCTTTGGGCTGTGCCGCACGCTGGAACGCATCTTCGCTGAACTCGCGTGAATGCGCTTTATCACCCGTGATGAAGAGCATCGGGCGCGGTGAGATGGTCTCAATGTCATTAAACGGATAGAAGTTCATGAATTTCACGTTGCTGGTGAGCGTCGGGTGCGTGGTCAGCGCAGCTGAACTGTTTTTCGGTGTGAACTCACCGCGAGGCGTCCGGTAAAAATCATAGAACTCTTTGGCTATCGGAGGCGAATCAGCATCAATTTTATGTGGTGTACCACTGGTGTACTCAGTTTTACCCCCGGTGAACTCTACATAGCGTTGCTGTGCCGCCGCTTCAATGATTTGCTTGCGCTGCGCCAGTGTCTGGCTTTTATTCAGCGCATTACGGTTGGCTGACCCCATGTCATACATGCTGACGGTAGCAATGGCTTTCATGCGGGGATCAATCTTCGCTGCGCTGATGACAAAACTGCCACTGCCACAGATACCCAGCACACCAATCCTGTCGCGATCGACAAATTCGCGGGTACCCAGGTAATCCACGGCGGCGCTGAAGTCTTCGGCATAGATATCCGGAGAGACCGCGTTGCGCGGCTGGCCTTCACTTTCGCCCCAGAATGAAAGATCAATTGCCAGGGTAATAAATCCCTGCTCAGCCATTTTCTGCGCATAGAGGCTGGCGCTCTGCTCTTTGACTGCGCCCATCGGATGACCTACCACAATCGCCGGAAGGCGCGCCGTTTTACCGGCCTCTTTTGGTCTGTACAGCGTGCCGGTCACACCCATCTGATACTGGTTTTTAAAGGTGACTTTCTCGCGGGTGACTTTATCGCTTTGATAAAAGTTATCGGCGCCGCGTGACATATCGGCAGCGCTGGCCGCAAATGAACTGATCAACAGTCCAAACATCAGGGTTAATGCTCTCATAAGAAGATCCTTATCGGGGTTGACGACGTGAGGGCAACGGGTTGCCCGGTTAAACAACACATCTGCTATCAGGCAGCGCTTTCCTTACGGGCGGTGATCATCGCCAGTCCGGCGGCAGTGACCAGTAATGTGGCGCTGATGGCAAAGGTGGTCTGCCAGCCTGCATGGTCAAAGGCCAGGCCACCCAGCGTCGACCCCAAAGCAATCGACAGCTGTACGATGGCCACCATTAATCCGCCGCCGGTCTCGGCATTTTCCGGAAAGGTTCTGGCGATCCAGGCCCACCATCCGGTTGGTGCCGCTGTTGCCACCAGTCCCCAGATGCCAAGCAGTGGCGCCACCAGCCACAGGTGATGACCGAACACCATGAGCAGCACCGCAACCAGCGCCATAATCAACGGGATGATCATCAGGGTCAGATAGAATCCGCGCTGCAAAACAGCACTGATAATCAGCGTGCCGATAAAGCCGGCGACACCAATGGTCAGCAGCACCAGCGACAGCGCAGAAACGTCAACCTGCGTCACGGTTTCCAGAAACGGACGGAGATAGGTAAACAGGGTGAACTGGCCCATAAAGAGCAGGCCGCAGGCGGTCATACCCACCGTAACCAGCGGCGAACGCAGCAGCTGCAGAATTTTTCCGCTGCGCTGCCGGGCCGAGTTGACCGGCATCGATGGCAGCGTGAACGCCTGCCAGATCAGGGCGATCAAGGCTACCGGCACCAGGCTGAAAAAAGCCCCGCGCCAGCCAATGACAGAACCGAGATAGCTGCCCAGCGGTGCAGCGATAACCGTCGCCAGCGCATTGCCGCCGTTGAAAATGGCCAGCGCGCGCGGCACCTGCCCGGAGGGGACCAGCCGGATAGCGACCGCCGCTGACATCGACCAGAAACCGCCAATCACCACGCCAATCAATGCCCGGCCAGTCATGTAAGTCAGATAGTTGGGTGCCATCGCCACCATCAATCCGGATAGTGCCATTACCAGCGTGAGCGCCAGCAACAGAATTTTGCGGTCGAGGTTCCCTGCGATGCGGGTTATTGAGAGGCTGGTGATCACTGCCAGTGCGCCGGAGATAGCGATGCCCTGTCCGACCAGACCTTCGCTGACCGCCAGATCTTGTGATAACGGCGATAACAGGCTGACCGGCATGAATTCAGAGGCGATGAGCGCGAATACACACAGCGTCATTGCCCATACACCACCCCAGTGCGCTTCTTTATGCCGGGGGGAACAGTCAGTTGTTTCCGTGGAAGTCATGTTGTGTCCTGTTTCATTGTTTGCGGTGCTGATGAACTCAGGAAATTTTACTGTTTCGCTTTATATTGACTAGCTAATGAATCCTTAATGGGGTTATAACCAGAACTTATAAATCTATCGGCGGGAGTGCAGTATGAAGCGCAACATGAATGACCTGCAGGCTTTTATTACCGTGGCGCGTGAGGGCAGCTTTACCCGCGCGGCAGCGCTGCTGGGCGTGACGCAGCCTGCATTGAGTCAGACCATTACCGCGCTGGAAAACCGGATGGAGATTCGGCTGCTTACCCGCACGACCCGTAACGTCTCACCGACCGCGGCGGGTGAACGGTTAATCCAGGCGATTGGCAACCGATTCGATGAAATTGAGGCGGAACTGGATATGCTGACCGCGATGCGGGACAAGCCAGCCGGCACGGTACGGATCACCTGCGGGCCGCATATTCTTAGCTCGCTCCTGATGCCAAAGCTGGCGCCATTGCTGGCGGCTTATCCTGATATCCGGCTTGAGTTCGATGCTAATCATGGCTTACGCAATATCGTGGCCGACCGATTTGATGCAGGGGTCAGGATGGGGGACACCATTGATAAAGACATGGTAGCGATGCCGATAAGCCCGCCATTACGGATGGCTGCGGTGGCCACGCCCGACTACTTTCGGCGTCATGCTGCGCCGCAGGTTCCACAGGATCTACTGCATCACAACTGCATTAACATGCGGCAGGCGACAGCGGGTGGGTTGTACGTCTGGGAGTTTGACGGTGAAGAGGGGCCGTTAAATGTACGGGTGGATGGACAGCTAACGTTCAACACTTCGGCACACATTGCAGAAGCGGCTCTCGCCGGGCTGGGGATCGCTTTCCTGCCTGAGCAGGAAGTCGCAGAAGGGCTGGAGCAGGGCACCTTGATCCGCGTGCTGGAGCGCTGGTGCGAGCCGTTTCCCGGCTATTACCTCTACTATCCCAGCCGCAAGCAACATTCACCCGCTTTTACCCTGGTCAGAGAGGCATTAAGGCTAAAAGAGGGGGCATGATGAACCTGATTGGAATAGATGCCATTCCATGGCGTAATACGTCCTAAAGCGCTTTATTCAGAATTACTTAGAAGGACGGCGACTAATTTTGCCTCCTTTCCGACCGGCTTCCCTGGCTTTTTCAGGATCGTTTTTGAAATTGCCCCCACTGGCCTTGCCTCCTGCACTGCCAGCTTCACTCGCCCGTTCTGGATCGTTGGCAAAATTGCCGGCACCACCTCTGTATTTCTGTTGTGTCATAGGAAGACCTCATATCAATGTTCCATTAGATAAAAAGGACTAGCTAGTCACACCTGCAAGCATAGTCGCCCGCTTCGTTTATGCAAATGCACAGAATTAAAGTATTGATAAGACTGATTTTAATTTGTCGCAGGGTGATAGCTGGCAGCAGCTGGATGAGAAAATCACGTTCGCCGCGCAGGATGAACAGCAGGAAGCGAGGGGATCAATAGGCTACGGTTCCGGCGACACGCTCCCAGACTTACGTGACCTGCCTGCCGAAGCTCGGGAGCGCTGCGAACAGCACTGGAACCAGCAGAGTGACAGGTAAACAGGAATAGCGCCGCTTTGTTTGTTAGCGGTGAAGTCTCCTGTTTAAGAGAGACGCCTGGAAGCGGCAGAATAAACCTCTGAGCGCTCTCTTTTCCCGACAGCCACCACAAAAACCACCACCCGGTCATCAATAACCTGGTATACAAGTCGATAACCGGATGACTTTAGCTTGATCTTATAGCAGTCAGGTATCCCGCTGAGTTTGTTCGCCTCAATTCTGGGTGACTCAAGACACTCAGCCAGCTTCTTTTTAAGCTGTTCACGTACTGTCGGGCCCAGCTTGCGCCACTCTTTCAGTGCCCTCTGATCGAACTCCAGTTGCCAGGTCATTAAAGGTCATCCAGTGTGACCCGGACAGGCTCAGGGTTTCGCAGGCGTTCTTTAACTATGTCTACTAACGCCGCATCTTCGTCACTGAGTAACGTTTGCTTAAAGGGAAGACGTTCATTATCTGCAATATATTCAAGCATCAGGCGCAGCGCTTCAGAAGGAGTCACACCCATTTTTTCGAGCGCAGCATAGGATCGTGTCTTCAGGTCATCATCGATTCGAATGTTAATTGTGCCCATAGCGAGTTCCTTTGTATTTACACTTGACATTACAATTGTCGCACTGATGAGTCTGTATCGCAAACAGTAAACATCAGTCACCCGCACAGCCTTATATCTTCCCGATAAAATCACGCTAAAGCTTATTTTATGCTACGAAAATATAACATCTTCATCCATTAAACCAACTGCAGCAATCGTTAAAGGTTTTCCCGCTACTGGCGATAACCAACAGGCGTTGAGCGCGCCGATCATTGATGAACCCGGCACTCCGCGACGAGTTCTGAACGCGAACGGACCTGCTTTTAGCCCTCCTTTTATACACACCAGAAAGCGCTGATTTAAGCGCAAATTACTCAAATAAAAGCGAAAATAATAATATGTCGATCATTAAGACGATCAAAAGACACCTGCCTGTTGCCCGTCTTAGGCGTAGCAGTCAGCCTGCCAATGGCACCTACGATTGTCGTGCGTTGCCAGATTCACTGGCCTCCGTGGGTTTAAGCTCGCGGGCGGGCGGCATCCTGATGACCTTCGTTCCGCCTGAAGCCGATTTTCAGCGGGTCAGTCAGGCCTGGCAGCGATTCAATTCCGCCGACCTGACGGTATTGACGCTCTCTTCCAACGGCGCGCTGAGCAGCAGCAGATCGCAAAGCACCTACTGTGATGGCAATGGCCCGGAGGGAAGCTACCTCTGGCTGCCGGACACACTGATCGCACGCCATGAGACGCATATTGTTGATCTGCATGTCGCCGACACGCAGACGGCCAGCCAGCGCATCACCGCCATCCAGCAGGAGCTGGCGCGCTTGCAAGTGCGGATGCCGCTCTCGGCCGATCGTACTTTCGCCATGATTTACTGCGACGGATTATCGGCATCCGAAGGCTTTCTGATGCAGGCCTGGTATAACAGCGGGCGCTTTCCCTGCC
This sequence comes from Pantoea sp. ABR1s, assembly GCF_057812235.1. NCBI lineage: Bacteria > Pseudomonadati > Pseudomonadota > Gammaproteobacteria > Enterobacterales > Erwiniaceae > Pantoea > Pantoea sp. ABR1s. The sequence continues at coordinate 32,344 of NZ_JBSZSY010000001.1, forward strand.
TGGCAATTGGCGGTTCTGCCGGGGGTAAAATCACCTTTGATGGCACCTGGATTGGTACAGGTGGCAGGGTGTTGCAGGGCAAGGCTGTGATTGTGTTCTGCCAGATGGCGCCAGGAAAATCATTTGCTCCTTTTAAAAGCCAGAACTTTACGCCACGCGATCAGAGCTGGCTGATTGCTGAAGCCGATCCGGTTGCGCGTACTGTAACGTCAGTATTTAACCGCCAGGGGCAGCAGCAATCGTTTGTTGCGGCGCTGTGTGAACATCTCAACTGCAACGAAGCGCAACTGAGCGAACGGCTAAAGGGACTCACTTTTGGCGTTAAAGTTGGCGGCGAGTACTTTATTCGCTCGATCGCCAAAATTGAATCGGGCGGCGTACACTTTTTCTGCGATCTTGAGTTTGGCGATCGACTGTTCCTGATGGAAGAGAAAGACTTTAAACAGACGACGCAGCAGGAGTGGCAGGCTTTTACCGCTCAGCATGGCAAACCCGCGGCGATCCTGATGAACGACTGTATTCTGCGCCGTGTCGGTAATGCCGATAAGCTGCATAATGCCCATTTCTTCAAAGGCATTGCCGCCGCCGGTTTTTCCAGCTTCGGCGAAATCCTGGGTGTGCCCATCAATCAGACGCTCTCCGCGCTGGTGTTCTTTAATCATGACGTCAAAGCGATGAGCCAGTTCCCGGTAGAGTACGCCGGCTACGCGGCACACTACGCGCAGCGAGCGTTGCGCCGCTGGGAAGCGCTGAACAGCATCCAGACGCGGGTGCTGGATCGGGTTATCACTTATCAGCAGGCGCTGACGCCGCTGATGGAGGCGCTGCCGGTGCTGGAAACAGCCACTCAGAGCCAGGGAGAAACCCTGAGCCTGGCAGAGAGCAGTATCCGTAACATCAGTAATATCGCCACCGAGAGTCAGCAGGCGCAGGGCCGGCTGGATGATGGTCTGGACGATCTGGAGAAAATTTCCAACGGCATCAATGAGATTACGCATGGCATCAGCAATATTGCTTTCCAGACCAACATCCTGGCGCTGAATGCCGCAGTAGAAGCGGCTCGTGCAGGCGAGGCTGGGCGGGGATTTGCTGTGGTCGCGGGCGAAGTTCGTCGTCTGGCGCACTCCTCAAAAGAGCAGGCTGAAGCTACGGCCAGTAACATCGGTGAGGCAGTCAGCACCATCTCACGTATCCGGCTGGTGGCCAGTGATTCGGCGCAGACCGCCGCCCAGATGGCAGAGCGCAGTATCAGTGCAGCCGATACGCTGGCGGCCATGAATCAACAGACGCGACATGAGCGCGCTGATATTGCGAAGCATCTTGGCAGCCTGCGTGAACTGACGCAGGGGATGGATGCAATGCAGGAGGCCGTCGCGCAGCTCAAGGTGTTACAAACTCTTTCCGGTGCGCAGGTTAAGGGCTGATTTATCAGCATAAAAAACAAAAAAGTGCGGTGTAAGCGTAACGACCAGGCAGGGCGGGCTTTCAGTTGTTACACTTGTCGGTGATTAACCACGCAGAGGTATGAATGAAAATTAAAAGTTATGCAGCCATGCAGGCTGGCCAGGCCCTTGAACTCTATGAGTACGATGCCGCCGAACTGGCAGCCGAAGAAGTCGAAGTCCAGGTCGAATATTGTGGCGTCTGCCACTCAGATCTGTCGATGATCGACAACGAGTGGGGCATCTCTCAGTTCCCGGTGATTGCAGGACATGAAGTGATTGGCCGGGTTTCAGCCCTGGGCGAAGCGGCTAAGAACAAAGGTCTTTCAGTCGGCCAGCGTGTAGGAATCGGCTGGACAGCAAAAAGCTGTCAGCACTGCGATGCCTGTATTAACGGCGAGCAGGTTAACTGTCAGCAGGGCAGCATCCCGACCATCATGAACAAAGGTGGTTTTGCCGAGAAGCTGCGTGCTGACTGGCAATGGGTTATTCCGCTGCCAGAAAAACTGGATGTGGCGAGCGCCGGTCCGCTGCTGTGTGGCGGTATCACCGTGTTTAAACCGCTGCTGATGAGCAACATCACGGCAACCAGCCGTGTGGGTGTGATTGGTATCGGCGGACTTGGCCATATCGCAATCAAGATCCTGCACGCGATGGGTGCCGAAGTGGTGGCATTCAGCTCAACGCCAGATAAGAAGCAGTCGATCCTGGATATGGGCGCGGATGAAGTGGTTAACAGCCGTGATCCAGAAGCTCTGAAAAAGCAGGCAGGCCGTTTTGACCTGATCCTGAGTACTGTGGCGGTCGACCTGGACTGGAAACCTTATTTCGCTGCGCTGGCACCTCAGGGTAAATTCCACACCGTGGGTGCCGTGATGAAGCCGATTGAAGTGAGTGCTTTTGATCTGATCCTGGGCGACAAAGCGGTGACCGGTTCATCAACCGGCTCACCAGGCCAGCTGCGTTCGCTGCTGCGACTCGCCTCGCGTGCGGATATTGCGCCACAGGTTGAGTTCTTCCCGATGTCTGACATCAATAAAGCGCTGGATCACGTTCGCGCCGGTAAAGCCAATTACCGTGTGGTTCTGAAAGCCGATTTCTGATGCGAATCTGAAATGACATGCCGCAGCCTGCTGCGGCATTTTTTTATCCTCAATTTGTCAGCAATCCCTTAGCCAGCCCCGCGGCAATCACCTCATCGGCTGTCACGCTGAACCATTTCTCTGTAGCGCATTCCGCGTTATCACGTCGCCATGCGGCAACCATCTGGTAGCCCAACGTATAGCCATACCATCGGCGAAAGTCACCCGTGCCGAAGAACCAGGCAGAATGATCATAATGAGGACTTTGCAGCGTGGTCAGCGGCACTGGATTAGCCTGCAACTCGCTTAGCTCTATGGCTTGCTCCCAGGGCTCTGCTGCCGTTTTAAGCAGCCAGCAGACGAACTGACCCGCCAGACCTTCGCTGACCAGCGCTTCACCCAGCGTCCAGCCATATCCCGGCCCGCGCATTCGCAAACAGTGATGGACTTCATGCACGATATGCCGCACCAGCGTGCCATTTTCCAGCATCCCGGGCAGATTCGGATTTGCCGGGTCAATGGCCAGGCCGAACAGGGTGGGCCCGTAAGCCCGGCCTGCAAAACCGGTTTCAGGTATTACTGCCTCCGGCATGCACTGAACCAGAATATCCAGACGAGGGACACGTGTCACGGAGGAGAGGTGCTCGCAGGCGAGCTCAGCGGCCCTGACTATTGACGATTTATAGGGCCCAACATCACCCGATGCCTCAAGCCAGTGCAATTTCCATAAGTCGTTCACAGACTCTCCTGTCAAAGGTTGATAATCAGAACACAGGTCCGGGACGCGCCAGAGCTACTAATACCTTAACCGGCAATGCTTTAAACAGACACCGGAAGAAAGCGTTATCGTTGTCGGTAAAGAGTTAAAAGCAACTTCCGGAACGCCTGCCATTCCTGAACATTCAGGGCTGTCTCGTCGCGACGCCAGCACCGATAGATACCCTGCCACAAGAAAATAGTGCAGTTTGGCCCGATTCCATCGAACACTGTCCTTTGAGCCTGTTACGCGCAGGTAAACAGTGCCGTAAATTAACCTGATGGTAGCCAGTAAGCCTGGCTGATTTCACTGAGACTGTTTACGGAGCCAAAATGAAGCTGACCCAGATTCGTAATGCCACCCTGCTACTGGACTATGCAGGCAAAAAATTCCTGATCGACCCGATGCTGGCCGAAAAAGAGGCCTGGCCCGGGTTTGCCGGAAATGCCCGTCCCCATCTGAGAAATCCGATGGTTGAGCTGCCTGTCCCGGTCGCTGCACTGCTGGCAGTCGATGCGGTGATTATCACCCACACGCATATGGATCACTGGGATGAGGCTGCGCAGCAGCTAGTGCCGAAGACGATGATGATCTACAGCCAGGATGAAACGGATGCAGCGCTGATTCGTTCGCAGGGGTTTGAAAATGTTCGCGTGCTGCAGGATGAGAATCCGTTTGTTGATGGCTTGACGATTTATAAAACCGACGGTCAGCACGGCAGCAATGCGTTATATGCCGACAAAGTGATGGGCGATATTCTGGGTGACGCCTGTGGCCTGGTCTTTACCCATCCGGCAGAAAAAACCCTCTATATAGCTGGCGATACCGTATGGGTCAAACCCTATGTCAGAGCGCTGCAACGTTTTCAGCCGCAGGTGGTGGTAATGAATATCGGCAATGCAACCAACGATCTCTATGGGCCGATTATCATGGGAAAAGAGGATACCCAGCGCACGCTGAATATCCTGCCTGACGCAACGCTGGTTGCCTCACACATGGAGGCGATCAACCACTGTTTGCTGACGCGCGCAGAGCTGCGAGCCTGGACTACCGAACAGGGTATTGCTGACCAGGTGCTGATCCCGGAAGATGGTGAAACAATGACGTTCTGAGCGTCGTGGCACTAAACCGGCACAATTGTGCCGTGAGTTCTCAACACTACGCTTTCACACAATAAGGGGGAGAGGATGGCTGCTCTGAGAGTCGCGGTGCTGGCAACGGCCGGTTTTAGTCCGTTTCATTTTTCAGTTCCCTGTATTCTGTTCGGCTCAGCCCTGCCGCAGCAGGATCTGTTTCATGTCGATATCTGCGCACTGAAACCAGGCCCGGTCATCTCAGAGATGGGGTTGTCAATTACGGTGGAACAGGGTCTTGACCCGCTTGATCAGGCGGACATTATTATCGTGCCCTACTGGCATAATCCGGCTGAAAAACCTGCGCAGGCGCTGCTTGATAAGCTGGTGGCAGCCTGGCAGCGCGGCGCAGAGATCGTTGGACTATGTCTGGGCACTTACGTACTGGCTTATGCAGGTTTGCTCGATAAGCATCGTGCTGCCACTCACTGGGAATTTGAGCGTGACTTCAGCGAGCGCTTTCCGCAGGTTCACCTCGACAGTAATGCTCTTTATACCCGTGACACTCGTCTGATCACCTCTGCCGGCACCGCGGCGGGCATCGACTGCTGTCTGGATATCATCCGTCACCACTATGGCAGCGCCATGGCTAATCGGGTAGCCAGACGCATGGTGGTGCCGCCTTACCGTGAAGGCGGTCAGGCGCAGTTCATTGAGCGACCGGTTCCGGAAACAACGCGTGACAGTAAGATCAACGCGTTGCTGGCGTCCCTGCGACAGAATCTGCATCAGCCGCAGGATCTTGACTCACTTTCGCGGACGCTTGGCATGAGCAGGCGAACGCTGACGCGTCATTTTCACAAGGCGACAGGCATGTCCCTGGGAGAGTGGCTGACAGCAGAGCGTCTGCAACGCAGCCAGCTATTACTCGAAACCACCGGCATCAGCATTGAATGTGTGGCAGAAAAGGCGGGTTTTGATTCGCCCGTGTCATTTCGTCAGCGTTTTAAATCCCGGTTTGGCGTCTCTCCCAGTGAGTGGCGCCGGACATTTCGGGGGCCGCATCCGGTGATGAGTGATGAGACATTACGACAGGACGATGAGTGACCAGGCCCGGATGAATTTCTGCGCCTGTGACTTTGCCTGCCGGAATATTCCCGCGTAATGACGGTCACTATTCCGGCAGAAATAAATGCGACTACAGCAGGAAATCATCCAGCGACTGGCCGTTTTCAATGGCCGCCTTAATTACGGAGGGCGTTCGGCCCTGACCCGTCCAGTAACGAACCTGACCATTTTCGTCATTGTAACGGTATTTCGCCGGACGCTTTGCGCGTTTCTTTTTGCCGGTTACCGAGGGGGATGCGCTATTCACCAGCTCCGCCGGGTTGATCCCTTCTTCCATTAACAGCTCCTGGTAGAACGCCAGTTTTTCTGCTTTCTCACGGGCTTCCGCTGCCCGCGCGTTTTCCTCTTCACGACGTTCATTTACCACGGTCTCTAATTTCTGGCGTAACTCTTCCAGCATATCTAAAGCCATATTGCGCGCCTCTGCACGAAGCGTGCGGATATTGTTCAGGCTGCTCAGGTTCTTACTCATAACAAATCCTCAAATACTCAACTTAATCAATGAAGTGCAAATTATTCAGCTGGCAAGGGTAACATTTACCCACGTGATATTTGAAGCGCTAGTGTAGCCTTATTCGCTATTAATCCTCTATTAAGGGTGCTGGTTGAACCAATAAAGAAGAAATTTTAAGCGAAATCTGCTGGTTAATTGCGGATTATCATTGTTGAAACAGGATTGTGGGATTTGCATTTTTGCTTTTGATTAACTGTGCTTAAATCAGTCAACAGGGTTTATTAAGGACAGGCATGAAGTTTCGCCAAAAAAATGAGGGTTCAGCGCCAAAAATCTCGCCGCTGCTAAGAAGTATTATCCTTTCAGGCGTATTGCTCAGCGTGGCGGTGATTGGCTTAAATGTGTGGACGCTGCGGGAAGACTGGAATGAGACCGTCGATAAAGCTGAAGATACGGCGGTTAATCTGTCGCTGTCACAGGCGCGCCAGGCGGACGATACATTTTTGCAGACCGAGCTCTCTTTGCGCGAGGTGCAACGCGAGCTCGAAAAGCAGATTGCCACAACCGGTGTAGATGGCGAGGCGCTGAGCCAGACGATGCGCCTGTTGCAGAGCCACCTGCCACAACTACATGGCTTATTCTACTATGATGCGCAGGGGAAATGGATAGCCACTTCTATGAGCCGGATACCGCCTGACATCAATAATTCCGATCGTGAATATTTCGATTATCACCGCACCAGCCCGCGCGATACCCTGCACGTCGGCCCGGTGCTTCGCAGCCGCACCACTCACGAGCTGGTGATCCCGGTTACGCTGCGTGTGAACGATGCCTTTAACGGCTTTCGGGGCGTCTTACTCGCCACCGTCAAAGTGGACTATTTCCGCCGTTTCTACAGCTATTATGAACTTAGCGAAGGCGATGTACTGGTACTGATGCTGGCAGACAGTACCGTGCTTTACGCCCGTCCGATGCCGGATAGCTACATCGGCAAAAACCTCTCAGTGAGTCCGCTTTTCCTCAGGATGCTGGCCCATGCGGATAAAGGCAGCGGTCAGTGGACCGCTGCGCTTGATGGTAAAAAACGCATCTTTGGCTTTGTCCGCTCACAGCGATACCCGCTGGTGGTGGCCGCGGGATATGACAAGCGCGCGCTGTTTAACCACTGGCTCAAGAGCTGGGTACATGATCTGATTCTGAGCCTGGCGCTGCTGATTGTTATTCTTTTACTGGGTGCATTTGTACTGCGTCAGGCACGGCATACGCTGCGTTATCAGCTTGAGCTGACCCGATTACGCGATGATCTGACCGCGGCTAATCGCGCACTGGAAAATCTGGCACAGAGTGACGGGCTGACGGGTGTTGCCAACCGGCGCCATTTTGATCACATCCTGACTGAATGCCTGCAGAACGCGGAGCGCAGTGGCCAGCCGGTGTCATTAATCCTGCTCGATATCGATTATTTTAAACGTTTCAACGATACCTACGGCCATGTGTCGGGTGACGACTGTCTGAAAAAAGTGGCTACTGTTCTGAAGAACGCCGCCCGCCGCAAAAACGAACTTACGGCCCGATATGGCGGCGAAGAGTTTGCCATTATTCTGCCCGGACAGCCGTTGTCAGCCGCGTTGAACTTCGCTGAATCGATCATCGATGCTGTTAACAGGCTCGATATTCCGCATCTCACCACGGAACTGCCGCAAAAGCACGTCACCCTGAGTGCAGGCTGCGCCGTCTATCTTGCTTCAGGCTCACAAAAGGAAAAAGAATCGCTGATAGCGCGCGCGGATGAGGCTTTGTATCACGCGAAACGGGCAGGGCGTAACCAGGCCATGTGTGAAGAACGTAGCGGCTGAGCATCCGTGATCAAATCCTGAATCCTGCCTGTGGCATGGTGACAGCTCAACTTAAACAGGGAGCGGCCATGTCAAACGATACCGGTTTCACTCATCTTGCTTTACAGGTACGGGATTTAGAGAAGAGCGTAGATTTTTATCAGCGTTATGCCGGGATGCAGGTGATACATCAGCGTGAACCTGGCATTCCTGAAGCACAGAAAGTGGCATGGCTGTCGGATTTAACCCGACCTTTTGCGCTGGTGCTGGTGCAATCTGTCAACAGTGAAGATACGCCGCTGGGTCCATTTGGTCATATAGGCGTGGCCTGTAGCAGCCGTGAAGAGATAGATGAAAAAGTGGCACTCGCACGGCTCGAAGGTGTGTTGCGACGCGACGCGCAGCAATCTGGTGTGCCAGTCGGCTACTGGGCATTTTTTGCCGATCCTGATGGCAATACGCTTGAGCTCTCTTATGGTCAGCAGATCGGACTGGAAATTATCACAGCCCGCAACACACAATCGCTGAATAAATAAAGCGGTTGAGAGAACAGAATGAATCCCATTATCTGTTGCGTGACTGCGTAAAGCTTTTCAGTTATTGAGTTCAGGGTAACGCCTGAGCAGGATTATGGATGGAGAGACAATATCAAGATGAGAAAGGAAAGGGTACAGGCTGGCCGGTAATTGAGATGCTTGAGCCTGACGATTTATGGTGAAAAAACCGCCTGCCTGACGCAGGCGGTGTTTCATTATGCATACTGAATTAAATCAGGAAATCATCCAGCGATTTACCTGCATCAATGGCAGATTTAATAGCAGATGGGGTACGGCCCTGGCCAGTCCACTGCTTAACCTCACCATTTTCGTCGGTGTACTGATATTTAGCCGGACGAGGAGCGCGTTTTTTCTTCACGGCTGGTGCAGTCGGCATACCATTTAACAGTTCGTTAGGATCGATACCTTCCTGCAACAGTAATTCACGGTATTTTGCCAGTTTCTCAGCTTTTTCACGATTAGCTGCTTCAGAAGCCTGTGCTTCTTCACGTCGCTCACTCACCACAACCGACAGTTTTTCCAGCATTTCTTCCAGGGCAGCAAGGTCAAGCTCGCGAGCGTTTGCGCGAAGGGTACGGATATTATTCAAGCTGTTGAGAGTGTCACTCATCAAAGTCACCATAGTCATGTTCAGATAATAAAATACAGAGCGGGTTCACGCTGATGCTTTTCGTCAGACCTGCTTTTTTAAGATGCTTGCCTTCGAAGAATCAAAATACAGAACCGATAGTTCAACGCCAACATATTAATCGCTTTCTCAAAGAGTTTAAACTGTAATTAACGTAAGACCCTTAAACAAAAGTAAAGTTACTCTTTTTTTTACACTCTTCGCTCAAAATGTCAAAAAGGTGCCTCATCTGATGATGTTCAATAATTTAGTTACGTTATGGATAAACCGGGCTTTCACGCCGCTTTTCCAGCGGAATCGCTTCGCTAATCACGGAGCTGCTTTGTTCCGAGAGGCAGTCACCGTGCATACTTCTCCAGATAAAGCTGGATATGTCCATGAGGCCACCATAATAGGGTTGTAAAGGACGCATAGCAAAATTACTAAAAAATAACCATCAGGCGGCTGATTTATTCAGACTATATGTAAGGTCATGAAATCAGATTAATTTATCACTTAATTAACGTTCTGGTTAAGGCGATCATCACCAGACGGGTTATGGCTTTGTTTTAAAAGCCTGGAGAGACAAACCCCAGTAAAGGGGGATAAAACAGTCAGAATCACGCGTGACCTGTATGACCCTGGATTGATTATTTACGGGCGTAATGACTTTTTAGCCGCCGTATGGGGCCAGAGAGGCTGTCCGCTAATCAAGGAAACCTGAGCCACATCATCCGGGTACCATATTGCCTTATGCGCCGATGAAGCGGTAAACAGAGCGATCTCAATTGCCCTCAATACTTACTCACAAGCAAGCTAAACTGTATAAGAGACGCTATTGTCAGCGTTATAAGGGGTTCTCAGGAGAGACTGGCGTGTTCAAAGGCAATAAAAAGTCATTACCGGTTCGCTACTGCAAAACGTGTAATAAACCGATGTCATGGCGAAAAAAGTGGGAGCGATGCTGGGACGAGGTGTTGTATTGCTCGGAACGGTGCCGGCGGCAGCGTACTGATCGGCAAGAGGATGATACAGAAATAAAACCTGAACCTGACCTCTGACGCTGATCAAAGCTGGCCAGGGATTGACCTGGCCTCAGTCAGGGGAATGGGGCTATTGCTGTACCTCGATCTGTTGCCAGCCTCTTTTAAACATACAATCTTTAACCAGTATCTCTCGCTGGCTTTCATTGGCGTCGCTGGTGGAGTAATCGGTGTCAGTGGTTTTATATTTACTGTCTTTTGAGGTGTATTTACCGCTAACGACATTGTCAGGGGGTAAATCCCGCAGTGCCTGGGCCCGACAGGCTGTTTCCGTTATTGTTTCCTGCTGTTCAGATGCATCTGGCTTGACCCATTTATACTGCACACATCCGGTCAGACAGAGAGTAAATAACATCAGCATAAGAGGTTTCATAATCTGTTTCTCAGTGCTCCCCGCCTGAGTTGAGACGAGTGATTGAGTAAGGAAACCGATCGGCAGGGTTTCCTCACCACAAAAAAAGGGAAGAGTCATCCGACGTTAAAATGTCAGGCCGCCACCGATATAGGGACCATCGATCAGGGTATGACCCGGACGTCCATCTTTGCCATCAACACCCGCATAGCGATAGCCCACTTTTAAAACCAGTGGATCCACAGGTGACCAGCTGACACCGCCATTGGCCTCAACGAAATTCTTAACGCTGTTGGTCAGCTGTTCCGGGGCGGAATAACCTTCTCCATACAACGCAAAATTAGCGGGCAGATTGATTTTCACACCGCCGCCAACAGGAAACGCAACGCCGTTATCTCCTTTTTTGCCGCCGATGTAAGCGGCTTTAACGCCAGCCGTCAGCATCACAGGTCCAATTTCAAGGTTATAACCGGTACCCGCCTGACCAATCTGAACACCATCCGCCGTATTTTTGATCCACTGACCATCAACATAAAGCCCGCCGGATGAACGGCCGATTTCTGCGTCCAGCACCGAGGTGTTTTTACTTTGTTCGGCATTCAGGCCAATGGCCATGGCAGAGGAGGATGCACACAATAATAAGCCAAAGCCAATTACAGAAATTTTCATTGCTCAGTTTTCCCACAGAATCAGATTTTCAGGATAATGATTAAGATTGCTATTAAAGCAGGTTTACTTTTGCACAATCTCTTTAACATCGTGCTGTTGTAACTGATGCATGTTTCCATCCGTGTCTTTATAAGAGATCATGCCTGTTTCTTTATCTTTTGCGGGTTTGCCATGAGTCGTAATCATGTGCCCATCGTTGGTGGAGATCACATAATTGCTTGAGCAGGCGGAAAGGGACATAACAGAAGTTATCATCGCAATAGCAAAAGCGAATTTCTTGCCAGAATTAAAAGATGTCATTTTACTTTCCTGTCGTTTCTTTTTAAGAAGATGCGGCATTATTCGCTGTGATTGTTAAACGACATGCTAACAATCCGGCTGTTTGCCTCTTTATCAGGATGATAATGATCTGGATCAATATCATGGGTTGCTCAGGAGTATGCAACCATGGCGGGTATTGATTGTTTTGCGACCAGTACTTGCGGAAGCGAAGGCAGAAGGTTGTACTGAGAGAATCAGGAAGAAAACCAGCAAGGTAGAGGAAAAGAAACTTAAGCTCGAATCCGCAAAAATGAATCTGAAAGAAGGACAGGCTGATGCTCAAAGACTGAATTAAACTGATTTACTCGTAGGCTCACGCTGGCGAATCTCCGAACATCGGTAAATTCCGCATGTTCCTTTATCTCTTGTCAGTTTGGGTGGGCATCAGGCTATCACCACTCTCCTCTTCTTTTTATGCATTTTCAGACAGTATCAGGCAACATTCTTACCCTTTTAATGCCAGAAAGGGCTGCATTCCGAATGGGAGCCGTTGTCGATACACTGCATACTCAGCGTTACTGGGTTCTGTTACTATCATCGGGAACCAGGCATAAAAAAAACCACTCAGTTGAGTGGTTGTAAAAAGAAAAAAATAGTTAATGAGCAAAACTGCGATACATAATGTTTTAATACTGGGATATATCTATGCCAGGAAAAATACCCGTTAACAGACATGTTAGCTATGGGATTTATATGAAATGATGCAAAGTGAAAGCGTAACAATGACCATAATACAGTGAATGTTAAAAGTTCAGCTCTCACGTAACTGTTTATCTATCAATTTATTTTGTTAACAACATGGATTTAACTTTGATTGTTTTTCTGATGCGAATTTATCGTGCGCATCATGCTCATTACATTTTTAAAACACATGGAGGTAATCACTTTTCTTAAGATCCCGTTAAGATCTGCATCGTAAATTAGCCCGACAATTTTAACGGAGATAAATATGAAAAAGATTCTTTTAGCAGCATTGTTTGCCGGTATGAGTTTTGGAGTTTCTGCACAGGAAGGTTTTGTTAATCCAGCAGGGCAGGGGTATTCTCAGGGCGGATTTAAAGGTCCGACACCCGGCGTCTCTTCTGTCGCTCAGGTTAAGACGCTGCGTGATGACGCATGGGTCGTGCTGGAAGGTAACATTATCAGACAAGTGGGGCATGAACTTTATGAGTTCAAAGATGCTACCGGAACGATTAATGTCGATATTGATGACAAGCGCTGGATGGGACAATCGTTATCACCGAGTGATAAAGTCCGTCTTGAAGGTGAAGTTGATAAAGACTGGAACAGTGTTGAGATTGATGTAAAAACGGTTCGGGTTCTTAAGTAATTTTTATTCGCTCATCATCTGGCGGTGGCCTGAAAATCAGGGCACTGCCATTGTGAAAATGATCCTTCCCGGACGCCTTTCTTTCATTACAGCGGCCGCAAATTAGTTACAACACCCTATTTGAGCAGATTATGTTACCGGCGCTATCCTGTCAGATTGGTTTTTTGATTTAACCTGAACGGAGCCGTTCTGTGAATCCGAGTGCTCATTGACCAGCCGCCCCGCACGGCCCGAAGGGCCGTAATAGTTATTTACGGCAGACTGAATGATGTAACTAAACGGATGCTCTCTGCTAGAGTGCGGGAATGATTATACATTCTCCACATCCGCCTTTAACTGTTGAACCCGCGCCTGGAAGAACCCCCATTTAATGCGCTGTTGACCTGCCGTTGACCCTGACGGCAGTTTTCTTCTGCCTGCCCGATGCCAGATCAAAAACCGAAACGAGTATCATTTATAGAATGAGTGCTTCTTACTTTTAGGCAGCGCGTGATATGGCAATTAATATGGGCAGCACCTACCGGATCCTTGGCTATCAGCCATCGGTAAATTCCGCCTGGCGCCAGAAATTACTGACAATGGGTATGCTTCCCGGCGCAGTTATTGAGGTCATTCGCGTGGCGCCAATGGGCGATCCGGTGCAGATCTCTACCCGCCGTGTCAGCCTGGCGGTGCGGCAGCGTGACCTGGACGACATCATCCTGGAGGAAATCGTCTGATGAAGAAGATAACCATCGGGCTGATTGGTAATCCTAATACCGGCAAAACCACGCTGTTTAACCAGCTCACCGGTGCCCGACAGCGGGTCGGGAACTGGGCTGGCGTCACAGTTGAGCGCAAAGAGGGTCAATTTTTTACCGCGCAGTCAGATGTCAGGCTTATTGATCTGCCAGGCACCCGATCGCTGACAACGCTATCTGCTGAAAGTTCGATAGATGAGAGCATCGCCTGCCAGTATCTCTATCAGGATCACGCCGATGTGGTGATTAACGTCGTCGATGCCTCCAGTCTGGAAAGTAATCTGTTCCTGACCTTTCAGCTGCTGGAACTGGGCGTACCCTGCATTGTCGCCCTGAACATGCAGGATATTGCCGCCAGCCAGAACATCACTATTGATGTCGCAGCACTGTCAGCTCATCTCGGATGTCCGGTCGTTTCACTGACCTCAACCAAAGGTGATGGCATTGCCCTGCTCAAAGCGCTGATTGACCAGCCCCATATTTACCGCGCACCTGAACGGGTACGTTATCCGGCTGCGATTGAAACGGCCATTGAGCAGCTCTGCCAACAGATGCCCGCCGCCATAGCCCCACAAAAACGCTACTGGCTGGCCTTGCAACTGCTGGAAGGGGATATCAACAGTCAGAAACTTTGTCCGGCGCTGGTTCCGCATTTGCCCGAGATTATGCAGCAGGCCGGAGGAGAGACCGGCGTACAGATTGCCGATTACCGCTATCGCACCATCAATGCGCTTTGCGCGGCAGTGAGTAACATTCATCACGCAATGCCCGCCGGTCTGACCCGCAGGATCGATAAAATTGTGCTGAACCGCTGGCTGGGCATTCCGATATTCCTGGCGGTGATGTATGTAATGTTCGTGCTTTCAATTAACATCGGTGCTGCGCTACAGCCACTGTTCGACAGCAGTTCGGTGGCGATATTCATTCATGGTGCGCAATGGCTGGGCTATGTCTGCCACTTCCCTGACTGGCTGACGGTTTTCCTGGCGCAGGGTATCGGTGCCGGTATCAATACCGTGCTGCCGATCATTCCGCAGATTGGCCTGATGTTCCTGTTCCTCGCTTTCCTTGAAGACTCCGGCTACATGGCGCGCGCCGCTTTTGTGATGGATCGTCTGATGCAGTCACTGGGCCTGCCGGGAAAATCCTTTGTGCCGCTGATTGTCGGCTTTGGCTGTAATGTCCCGTCGGTCATGGGGACACGGACGCTGGATACACCGCGTGAGCGTCTGCTGACGGTGTTGATTGCGCCTTTTATGTCATGTGGCGCACGGCTGGCGATTTTTGCGGTTTTCGCTGCGGCATTCTTTAACACCCACAGTTCCAGCCTGGTTTTCTCCCTCTATCTGCTGGGCATTGTGGTGGCCATCGCGACCGGGCTGGTGCTTAAGCATACCCTGCTGGGCGGAGAAGCCTCGCCGTTTATCATGGAATTGCCGGTCTATCACCGGCCTCACCTCAAAAGCCTGCTGTTGCAGACCTGGCAACGGCTGAAAATGTTTGTGGTGCGAGCCGGACAGGTGATTATCCTGGTGAGCATGCTGATTGGCGTACTGAGCAGTTTTGCCTTTAATGGCCAGATGGTTAATGACATTAACCACTCTGCGCTGGCGGCGACCAGCAAAGCGATCACGCCCGTGCTGTTGCCGATTGGTGTCACTCAGGATAACTGGCAGGCAACAGTGGGGCTGGTGAGCGGCATCATGGCGAAAGAGGTCGTGGTCGGCACGCTCAACAGCCTTTACACCACAGAGGCAATCCAGAGCAGTCCATTTGATCCGCAGGCTTTTGACCTGCCTGGTGAGCTTAAAGAGGCGCTGACAGAGACCTGGGCGGGGTTAACGGCTGCCTTCAGAATTGATGCGCTGGCCCATCCCATCGATGCCAGTAAAGGCGATGGTGAGATGGCGACTGGTTCGATGGGCGTGATGTCAGCCAAATTTGGCAGTGGCTTTGCCGCTTACAGTTACTTAATTTTTGTCCTGCTTTATGTTCCCTGCGTCTCGGTCATGGGGGCTATTGCGCGGGAAGCCGGTAAAAAATGGATGATGTTCTCCTTCTTCTGGGGACTCAATATTGCCTACGCCACCGCCACGCTGTTTTACCAGACCGTCACTTTTGCCGACCATCCTGCATTTAGTGCGACCTGCCTGATAATTGTGCTGGTGCTGAACGGAATCATCCTGCTGGCATTGCGAAAAGCGGGAAGCCGGGTGCAGTCAATACCGGTCATGCTCAGGGAGGAAAAGGGGAGTTGCAGCGGCTGCCACGGCGGCTGTGATAAGCAGAAAGGCTTTGCCCGGTAAAAATAAGTACTGATGACATTCACTCTTTCCGCTGCCGGCGATTCCTGGCCGCAGCGGACAGGTGAGGATTGTCCTGTTGATTGTTCTTACGAATTTGAAGCCAGAATGGTGGGATGATTAGCGTATGAGCAGTGACAAAGGCAGCATGACAATTAACCCCGCCAGAAGCATTATCCTTCCCGCTAAGGCGGATACTTACCAAAGCAGGTCTGACCATGCACTGCAGCATGCCCTTATTATGGATAGCAGCTCCTGTTTTGCAGACAGATTCGCAGCATGCGGTATGGCAGTAAGAATAAATCAATTAAATCAGCCGGATGAACGCTATGGATGCCCGCCACAGCGATAATCCGTACCGGCTTACACACAGGCTGTCCACTTTTTCTGTGGATAACTTCAGCCTGAATAAGGGCTTTATTCTCATTTCAGGAGCCATCAGCCAGGATAATCAGGGTCACCATATTGCTCCATAAACTCCACCATGGCACCTTTGTGTGCATCCACATGGCGAATATAGCGCATCAGTGTTTCTGGTTTTTTCCACGTGCCTTCCTGCATGATCCTGGCAATCGGATAACCTTTATCTGCCATATCCTGCGCAGCTCCTACCCTGGCGCTGTGGCCACTCCAGCCGGTGTAGCGATTTTTATTGGCCTTTACTGCGCCCTCTTTTCCGGCAGTGCGCCATGCCCGGCTAAAAATCTGTTCCAGTGCCCTTGTGCTCATCGGCTTTTCGGCAATCAGTGGCCGGCCAGACCGATGTACTGCAGTAAACAGCCAGGCATCAGGCTGGCTGGATAGCCCTGACGCTTCAATCCACTCTTCCAGTCGTTGAGTTGAACGGGCGCTGAGCGCCTTAATCAATCCGCCGGTCTGCACAATAGTTTTTGTCCATGCCACATCCAGAATGATGCGACCATCACCGGCACGCATCACATCCCGCACCCTCAAACGCGACAGTTCACTGATACGCAATAGCGTTGCATAAGCCACATGTAAAAAAGCCAGATCGCGAAGCGCCTGAAGGTTATCAGAACCTGACCATTCTTTATCCAGCGCCAGCAGGTCACTCAGCCTGAAGGGCACGGCCTGGCCTGCCCGCTCACCGTTGATCACCGCCACACGGTTTATCTTCTTCATCGTCCGGAAAACCAGCGGAGAGACATTGGGCACCGGCAATCCGGCGTTACGGTGTAACATCGAAATTAACGCCGCGTGTGAAGTGACGGTTGAGGAGGCCCGGCCGCTTTCAGCCAGAAAAGAAAGATAGTCACGCAAATCGTCTGCACTCATCGGCAGGAAGCTGCGCTGGTTATCTTCCGACCAGCGATTGCAGATTCGCATTACGCTAAGCAGCTGTCGCCAGGTGTTAGGTGAGAAAGCCTCTTTATCCTGAACGAACTGCCGGAGCCGCTCGGTGATATCGCTATTCCGGTCAACCGTCAGTGGGGTTAACGGCACTAACTCACTCATATTTGCTCACTTATCAACCAAAGACGCCGATGATCGCGCTACGTTAATTCTGAGAACTAAGCAGGGGGATAACCGGTCAGAATTTACGTAGCGTTGTCATTTTCAGGGCGAACTTTACTGCTATCCATCTTAACCCGGCACCATCCCTATGTCATGACTTCGTATAAGAACAATTATACGAAGTTAGTATGGCGTAACCGATCCCGTCTGGCTTTTAACGGATTGACGCTCATCGCAGTCAGTCAGGGAAGGTATAGGTCACACGCTTTATCAATAGCTGAACGTAACTCACTGCGAGTTGTTCAAGTGAAACCACGATGCAAAAAAATGTCTCAAACTAAGGCGCGGTTAAACCAAGGTATGAACGGTTTAATCATTATTTAAATAAATCAGCGCATCACGATGCTTTATTTTTCCAGCGCAATAATGAACAGGAGCATCAAAATAGAGATGTTAAAAAATGGCAGGCTACGTTAATTAGTTAGTCAGTTAAATTAATAACTCATAAAAAGGTTCCATATAACACTGCTCACAGGCAATACCCTTTGAAAGTTTTTATAGAGTACATAAATTAAACACTACTTCCCGATATTACGTTCATAGCTCTGAACAGGCGACATGTCATTTACGCTACCAAAAGAGATCCAGGCATGAACACTCAGAACAAAAAACTAAATACCAGCTTATCGCCGATTTAAATACCAGACAGCACTTCCTTTCATCTATCTTATTCCCCTGCATATCAAAAGCGTCGATAAGTATATGCATCAGCTTTTTAATCGAATAAAGCGGCTAATGTATTTATCGCAGCAGTCTTATTCTGGCTGATCAGCCGGATTAAAACGTATTAACGAGTTATACACATTTATGGCGGCGTCTGAAAGAACGCACAGAACGCTGGCTTCACCCAGGGTAAATACGAGGATTTTTTCATGAAAAAAACGTTATTATCGCTGTGCCTTTTAGGTCTTTCCTGCGCCCCAGTTGTTACGCAGGCACAACAGTCCGTGACCTGTGTCAGAGCCTCAGAGCAGGATGTGGCTAACCTGTTTGACGCCTGGAATGACTCTCTGGCAACCGGTGATGCAACAAAAGTATCTGAATTATATGTCAGCGATGCCGTTTTGCTGCCGACCATTTCAAATCAGGTACGTCTGACCGATCAGGAACGTATCGATTATTTTAAAGATTTCCTGAAAAAAGGGCCGAGCGGTAAAATTGATTCCCGGACTATCAGAATTGGTTGTAATAAAGCGATTGATACCGGCGTTTATACATTTACTTTTAAAGATAACACGCACGTCACAGCACGTTACACCTTCACTTATGTCTGGGATGGTAAGGGCTGGAAAATCTCAACCCATCACTCTTCAGCTATGCCAGAGCCTGTAAGCAAGCCTTAACAGACGCGCTGATGAAAAAATAGCCAGCGTCATGATGTGATGCTGGCTCTTTTCCCTTTACGCAAAAATAAACGTTCGGGCTTGAAGATAATAACGCCTGGCTCATACTTAATAAATGGCAATTAATATCCTTCGCATTTAGCGTGTCTGTTTCCTGTATCACGGACAGTATAAGTGCTATTAAATGGCCAGCGTCAGTTTCTCATCCGAATAAAATGAAATCTGTCGGTTTGGTGTTTCCATTTCAGGCTGATCAATTCCCAAACGCAAATATCTGCCCATGAAACAGCGATTTTATACTCCATTTCCATTGCCTATCTGCCAGATAAAGGTCGGATCGGTGCCGTTCACCTCCCAGTCACCCACGTTACGTAGCTTGTAGATCACCGGATTGTGCGACGACACCGTTCGTGCATTACGCCAGTGCCGGTCGAGTGCCTTGCTGACTCGGGTATCAGATGCACCCAGCGCATTGAAGAATTCTGTTGCCGCACGCGTCACCAGCTCAACGGCCACCGCCTGTGCCTGAGCGGACTCTACTTCGGCCAGCACGTTTGCCGCATGAAGCTGTGCCTCATCTGCGCCACTCAGTTGCAGCTCAAATGCCCGCTGCAACGAGTGGGTCGCCCGGTCGACGGCGGCTTCGGCTGCCCATGCCCAGCTGCTTATCTGACCGACCACCTGCAACACCTGAACATCCTGCTTCACCTGCGGCGCATTACCGTGGCTGTAAATACGCTTACGCTGCGCCACGCCCTGAGCAGCATCGCGCACCACCGCCCGCCCGATGCCCGCCAGCGTGGCCAGTAAGACATGCTGATAGAATGCCGTCTGATAGCGGAAACGCTCACTGAAATCATAGACATGTGGCAGTTCAACCCGGGCCTGATGAAAGCGCGTCGTACCACTGCCGGTCAGTCGCTGCCCGAAGCCATCCCAGTCATCATCGCGCTCCACCTCATTCTGGTGGGTGTTCACCAGGGCAATCACATCACGACCGTTATCCGCGCGCTGAGCATAGACATCAATCCAGTCCGCATAGAGTGTGCCGGTGCTGTAGAACTTCTCACCGCTGATCCGCCATCCCCCCTCATCGGGAGAAACCTGAGTGTTGACTTCACCCAGCTTCACCGCGCCGATCTCGCTCCAGCCGCTGCCTACCAGCTCACCGTCCACAAAGCGGCGGAACCAGCGACGCCGATCCTCACTGGCTGGCTGGTTCAGGCGATCCTCAATAAATGCGAAGTGCGCACGCAGCGCCTGTGGCAGGTTGGAATCTGCCTCAGCCAGTTCGGTCAGCAGAGCAAATAACTGCGGCAGCGAAACCCCAAAGCCGCCTTCTTCTTTAGGGATACGCAGGGTGCCGAAGCGCGCCGCTTTCAGCCAGCTGATCGGCTCATGCAACAGTGTGCGTTCGGTTTCACGGGCACATGCCCCCTCAGCGATGCGGGCGAACAGCGGCCTGAAATGCTGAACCAGTTCGGCAAATTCGGTACGATTTAATTCAGACATGATCCTCTCCTGAGTCGGGTTGTTCATCGATGTCCTGTCGGGTCGGTTCAAAACGAATGATTAACAGGAAAATAATCGGGATAAGGGCGGCCAGCGAGACAATCCAGAACATATTGGTGCCGTAACGCGCCTGCAAAATTGGCAGAATAAACAGCGCCAGCGCGCTGCCCACACCGGAGAGCGAACGACTAAAGCCGACACCGGTGGCGCGTATGTGGGTCGGGTAGGAGAGCGCCGGATAGATCATCAACTGCGCGCCGGGTCCGAATCCCTCTGCAAAGAGCCACAAACCCAGCATCAGCACCGCAAACACCACGCCAGCTGTCGCCTGGGGATGACCAATCAATGCCAGCGAAATCAGCGCGATAAACTGCAGCGCAAATCCGGCGATTGCGACATGCCGTGAGGGAAATTTCCACGCCAGTCGCATCCCCAACAGCCCGCCGGTAAAGGCGAACAACGCATTCAGTCCCAGCGAGGCAGAGATAGTTTCAAATACGCCCGCGCCGAGAAATTGCGCCAGGATAGAGGGCAGGAAGAAAGCGATGGCGGTGTATTCAAACGAAATACAGACGTTCATCACCGCACTGACGACCGTGCGCTCCAGATAAGGCTTCTGAAACAGTACGCGGAAACGCACTTTCGGCGTCGCTTTCACCGCATCGGTTTTAGCGGGCGGCTCCTCATGCGCAACAATGCCGTAAGAGTCACGCAGAATACGCACCGCACCGCTCAGGTCGCCCTGATTCGCCGCCCACAGCGGTGACTCATTCATAAACTTACTGCGCACCGCAATAATCAGTAGCGCCGGTACGGCGCCGAACAGCAGCGAGGCGCGCCACAGCCAGTCGATATGTTCGGCGGGGAGCAGGAAATAGAGCGCAAAAATAATAAAGAAGCAGGCAGACGAAGCGGCATACCACATCGGGCACCAGGCAGCGAGGCGCGATGCTTTATTGCCCTTGCCGGAGAACTTAGAGAATTCTGCCAGATAGGCCATGGCAACCGGCAGATCGATCCCGACGCCGATGCCCATCAGAAAACGGGCACCAATCAACACCCAGACGTTGGGGGCCAGACCTGCCGCAATGGCGGAGACGACAAAAAACAACATGTCCGCCATAAACACTGAGTAACGGCCATATTTATCGGTCAGCCAGCCGCCGATCAGATTACCCACAATGGTGCCGATCATGATTGACGACGTCACCAGGCCCGTGAGTACCGGGGTTAAACCAAACTCCTTTACCACATCATCGATGCCGTAGGAGAGGGTAGTGAGATCGTAGGCATCAAGAAACACGCCGCCCAGCGCCAGGAAAACAATCCAGCGCGCATAGCTGTTTTTCTCGGTGTTACTGTTGATCAGCCGGGCCACATCACTCACCGATCGAACCGGTTGAGAGTGAGGCGGTGGCGCAGTTAAGGTGTTGTCAATTTCTAATGTACTCATCGTATCCTCGTTATTATATTCAGCAGGTAGCGAGGGTTTTATATGAATTACTGGCATAGTTAACAACAAACAAAATCAGATAACTATTATAATTAATTCAATAAGATAGGATTATATCTCACCCACACCAGACCCCGCATGAAATATAAAATTCATCCGGTAGCGTTCAGCGAAATGTTGTTTTTTATACTGCTGAAACGGGTGAAGTTTCAGCAGTATATGGCAGACCTGTTTAGCAACGGTTAACAGCAATGACCGGTCCGGTAATGCCTGTCATCAACCGGCGACAAGACGTACTCTTGCCTCTTTGCACTTTGCTATGCGCCGGTTATTCATGCCGGACAGCCAGCCGTCTCTGTTATGAAACTTCCACCCTTGCTGCTCGCTGTTCCACATCAGCACTCCGGCGATAACCGGCACCCGGATGCGGCAACGCCAGCCTTGGCCCCTGGCCAAATAACTTTTCACGCAGCGTACCGGGCTGATACTCCTGCTTGTAGACGCCACGCTTTTGCAGTTCCGGCACCAGCAGTTCCACCACGTCAGTAAAGGTTTCGTGCGTCACGGCGTAGGCGAGGTTAAAACCATCGACATCTGTCTCTTCGACCCAGCTTTGCAGCTCATCGGCCACCGTTTCGGCGCTGCCCACCAGCAGCGGGCCAAATCCGCCGATGCCCACCCAGTCTGCCAGGCCCTGCACCGTCCATTGGCGGTTAGGATCGGCAGTGGAGAATGTCTCAACCGCCGACTGAATCGCATTGGTGTGCAGATGTTTCAGTACCTGATCCGGCTGATACTGCCCGAAATCAATACCGGTCCAGCCTGAGATCAGCGCCAGCGCGCCTTCGTAACTGACATAGCGCTTGTACTCCTGCCATTTGGCCTGCGCCGCCAGGTCGGTTTCGCCAACAATGACTGTCTGCAGGTTGAAGATCAGTATGGAACGGGGATCGCGTCCCGCTTCAGCGGCTCTCCGGCGAATATCCGCCACGGTTTTCTTCAGCAGCACTTTTGAAGGAGCCGCTACGAACACGCATTCGGCATGCTCCGCCGCAAACGCTTTACCGCGGCTGGAGGCGCCCGCCTGATATAGTACCGGCGTGCGCTGCGGCGAAGGTTCACACAGATGGATGCCGGGCACCTGGAAGAATTTACCCTGATGATTAATCGGATGGATTTTATTCGGGTCACTGAAAATATGACGTTCACGATCGCGCAGGACCGCGCCATCTTCCCAGCTTCCCTCCAGCAGCTTATAGATAACCTGCAGATATTCATCGGCATAGTCGTAGCGCGCATCATGGTCGGTCTGAGCCTGATGTCCGATATTACGCGCACCGCTTTCCAGATAGGAGGTTACAATATTCCAGCCAATGCGGCCTTTGGTCAGATGATCCAGCGTCGAGATCCGCCGCGCAAACGGGTAGGGGTGTTCAAACGACAGTGAGGCGGTCAGGCCAAAGCCCAGATGTTCCGTCACCAGCGCCATCGGCGTGATTAACGCCAGCGGATCGTTTACCGGCACCTGCGTGGCGTGCCGAATCGCGGCCTGGTTATTGCCATTGAGCACGTCGTAGACCCCAAGCACATCAGCAATAAACAGTCCATCAAACCTGCCGCGCTCCAGCAGGCGTGCTAAGTCGGTCCAGTACTCCAGATCTTTGTACTGCCAGGAACGATCCCGGGGATGCGCCCATAAGCCGGGCGATTGATGACCGACACAGTTCATATCGAAAGCATTCAGGCGAATTTCACGTTGCGATGACATAGCGACTCCTGGGCGGATGCGGCAATCGCTTGCCGCCCACCTTTTAGTGATTGTTCCGGAAGGGTGATTCAGTAGATGAGTGAGCCGGGACATCGCTCGCTGAGGGGCAGCGGCGTAGTGGAGAGTAGCTGCCGTGCTACGGACTCAGCATGTTCTGCAACCTGCGGTAATCCCATGAGTTCGCCAAAGCGACCACGCGCGGCAGGCCCGGCTACATAGAGATGAGGATTGGCATCACCCTGCGCATTCAGCGTCTGTGACAGCGCGTTAACCTGGATGCCCAGCGCCAGCGGGTCGGGCTGAATCACGCCGTCGCCGTGGAGCTGGCGCAGCAGCGCGTTACTTTTAAGCAGTGCGTTGTGCGCTGGCCCGGTGGTGACAATCACTTTATCCACCCCCCGGATTTCTGATTGCGCTCCACGCCGGCGCAGCGTCAGCTGAAGATTGTTTCCCATCGCTTCCGCGCCCATCAGCCGCGCCGCCAGCAGTGACAACTGACCGCTCGCCTGCTGCTGGTTGAGAATCTGACTTACCTGCGGGGCAATCCGGTAGCGGTGAACATCCCACCAGGGGCGAAGATGGTGCAGAAAACGCTGCTGCTCATGCAGTGAAAGGCTCTGCCAGATACGCTGGCCGTTACGGCGGATATCATCCAGCACCAGCTGCCAGGGCAGATTTAACGCGGCTGCCTGTTTTACCTCCTGACGCACCCGATGTAACCAGCCACGTGCGCTGGCGGGCTGCGGCTGACTGTAATCCAGGGTGTAGCTCTCATCGCTGCCGCTCAGGTTGGCTCGCGGCAGCTGTCCACGGCGTGAGAAGGCGGTAATCTCTCCGCGATGCTGCTGGCGATGCAGCGATGCCACCACATCGGACATGGTCAGGCCTGAACCTATAATCGCTACCCGATCGTCAGGTGCGACCTGTGCCAGCGCGCCATCCTGCCAGGGATTGGCAATCAACCCGCGATGCCCCTGTAAGGGCTTCAGCAGTGCGGGCAGGTCCGGCGGTGGATGGCTGATTGCCAGCACCACCTGATCGGCCCGAATCTTCTGCCCTGAGGCTGTGGTCACTACGCCATCCTGTAGCGTAACCGCGCTATCACGCAGATGACTAAGTTTTACCGGCGAATGCTGCTGCTGATGCACAAACTGCGCATTGACCCAGCGACCAAACTCCCCGCGTTGCGGGTAGACATTGCCGTCACGCCACAACGCGTCCGGGTCGGCCTGAAAGGCGGGCGATGCGCGATAGTCGCGGTCAAATATGCCCTCCTCATCCCCAGCGAGCTGCATTCTGGCCGCTGGCACATTGATGCGGTGGGCCGGATCGGTAGTGCCGTATGCCACACCCTGAGCAAGCTGCGCTCGTGGTTCAATCACCGTCACGTGCAACCCTGCCTGGCCAGCCCGGGCCAGATGGATCGCCAGCGCGGTGCCGGTAAAACCACCGCCGATAATGACTATCTGCTGCTGTGACATAAGCGAACCTTCTCTTCTGTTAACTGGCGCTGGCCTGTTTATCAGGACGACGGTCGCCGCCAATGGTTTCACCAAAAGGACCGGTGTTCACGCTGCGCTGTCTCTTTTCGGCGTTGGCAGCCAGCGGTAACAGCGGCATCACCAGTTCAGCGAAGCGGTGCGCCTCTTCAAGGTGCGGATAGCCGGAGAAAATAAAGTTCTCGATCCCCAGCGCCTGATACTCCCGGATGCGATCGGCTACCTGCTGCGGACTCCCCACCAGCGCAGTACCCGCACCGCCGCGCACCAGGCCGACGCCTGCCCAGAGATTGGGACCAATGCGCAGGCTGTCTCGCGAGCCCTGATGCAGCGCGCTCATCCGCGCCTGTCCGGCTGAGTCCATGCGGGCAAAGATCTTCTGTGCGGCGGCAATGGTCTCTTCATCCAGATGAGAAATCAGCCGCTCGGCCGCCGCCCAGGCTTCCTCTTCGGTTTCACGGACAATGACATGCAACCGGATGCCGTAGGAGAGGCTACGGCCACTCTCCTGCGCCCGCTGACGAACCACCGCCAGTTTTTCCGCTACCTGTTCAACCGGCTCACCCCACGTCAGATAAGTGTCGATCTGATTCGCCGCAACGTCGATAGCGGCATCAGACGAGCCACCAAAATAGAGCGGTGGGCCATTTTCCTGCACCGGCGGAAAGAGGATCTCAGCGCCTTCCACGTGGATGTGATCACCCGAAAAATCGACCTTCTCGCCTTTCAGCAGGCGGGAGTAGACCTCAAGAAACTCTCTGGTCACCTGATAGCGCTCTTCATGACTCAGAAAGATGCCGTCACCTT
The DNA here is from genome assembly GCF_057812235.1 of Pantoea sp. ABR1s. Taxonomy (NCBI): domain Bacteria; kingdom Pseudomonadati; phylum Pseudomonadota; class Gammaproteobacteria; order Enterobacterales; family Erwiniaceae; genus Pantoea; species Pantoea sp. ABR1s. The sequence continues at coordinate 57,955 of NZ_JBSZSY010000001.1, forward strand.
TGTTCTCCACCGGATCGCCGCCCGTGACCACGTTAATCAATAAACGTCCGCCAGAAAGCCGATCCAGCGTAGCCGCCATACGCGCCGCCAGGCTTGGCGGTTGCAGGCCAGGACGTACGGCTACTAAATAACGCAGCTTTTTGGTGATCGGTGCCAGTGCAGAGGCGACCAGCCAGGAATCCTCGCAGCTCTTACCGGTCGGGATTAATACACCGTAGTAGCCCAGATTATCTGCCGCCAGCGCAACCTGCTGTAAATAGGGTAAATCGACTGCTCTGCCGCCTTCGGTGGTGCCAAGATAGCGCCCATCGCCATGGGTGGGCAGAAACCAGAAGAGGTTGAGGTTTTCCTGTGTCGCATGACTCATTAGCAGATTCCTTTATAACGATATTTGAATTTAATACATAGGCATAAATTCTTTAGTTATATAGCTGTTAGCAGGATGCGTGCCAGTCTGCTACTTAATATTTATCTCATTAATTCAACGATTTATTCATAATTTCGCTTGATGCATATTGCTGCATTTGCGACAGGTAAAGTTACAGCCTGCTGCATTGGCAACAATCCGGTCCGGTTAGCCTCTCGTTTCCGCGTTAGCCACGCGGTATGGTCATGGCTTTCCTGTTAACCCGGTAAATGAGATGCAGATTACCAGCCCTGAGTTGATTGACCCCGCATCGCGCGCCTTTAAAAGCGTGCTGGATCAGCTTGCGCCTACCGACGCGACGGTGCTGATCATTGGTGAAACCGGCACCGGCAAAGAGGTGATGGCGCGCTATCTGCATCATCACAGCGCCCGCAGCAGACAGCCATTTCTGGCGGTCAACTGCGGTGCCCTCACTGAGAGTCTGGCGGAGTCGGAGCTCTTTGGTCATGAGAAAGGGGCATTTACCGGCGCACAGGATCGGCATCGCGGCTGGTTTGAGGCGGCAGAGGGCGGGACGCTGCTGCTGGATGAAGTCGGTGAACTGAGCGCGTCGCTGCAGGTGAAGCTGCTGCGCGTGCTGCAGGAGCGCGAGATTACCCGTGTGGGTTCCTCCCGGGCTGTAAAGGTCAATGTGCGGGTCATTGCGGCCACCAACCGTGACCTGGCGGTGGCGATTCGTGAACGGCGCTTCCGGGAAGACCTCTACTACCGGCTGAATGTGGCCAGCGTCACGCTGCCGCCGCTGCGCCAGCGATGCGAAGATATCCCGGTGCTGGCCACTCACTTCCTGCAGCTCTATGCGCGCCGTCTGGGCCGACCTCAGTTACGTCTCAGTGAAGATGCTGTCGCCACGCTGATGGACTACAGCTGGCCGGGCAACATTCGCGAGCTGGAGAACACCCTGCATAATGCCGTCCTGCTCAGCAAAACCTCGCTGGTCACGCCGCAGCAGCTCCGGCTGAATAACCTCACGGGTAGCGAGTTACCACCGGGAGAGGAGGCGCTGGATCAGTTTTTACGGCAGCAGATGCAGCAGAGCGAAACACCGCTCTATCCCCGGGTGATTGAGGCGCTGATAAAGAATGCGCTGGAACTCACTCAGGGCAATCAACTGCAGGCCGCCGCGCTGCTTGGCATCAGTCGTCATACGCTGCGCACCCAACTGGGCCATCTGGGAGTGATTAAACCGCGCCGCACTTCACTGCGTCAGCGCGACACTTCTCTGAATCAGCAGCCCGAACGGGAGCGGGAACTGCGCATCGGTTATCAGAAATTTGGCAACCTCGGCATCCTGAAAGCGCGCCAGTCACTGGAACAGCAGCTGGCCGATAGAGGCGTCAGCGTGCTGTGGAGTGAGTTTCCTGCGGGTCCGCAGCTTCTGCATGCGCTGAGCCAACAGGAGATCGATTTCGGCACGACCGGTGAAGTTCCTCCCTTGTTTGCGCAGGCCAGCAACAGCCCGATGGTTTATGTGGCCTGGGAACCCGCCGCGCCGCAGAGCGTGGCACTGCTGGTACCGAACAGCAGCCCGGTTCAGCAGATTGGCGATCTCAGAGGAAAACGCATCGCCGTAAATCGTGGTTCCAACGTTCACTATCTGCTGCTGCAGATTCTGGATGAAGCGGGTTTAGGGCTGGATGATGTGCGCATCGTCTATGCACCGCCCAAATATCCGCTGACGCCCAGCGATCTCAACGCAGTGGATGCCTGGATGATGTGGGATCCGCTGCTCAGCGATGCAGAGAACAGCGGACAGTTCAGGGTGATCGCTGATGGCACCGGCCGGGTCAATAATCATCAGTTTTACCTTGCCGAACGCGGGTTCGCCGCGCAGTCGGGCGATCTGCTGCAGGTTCTGCTCACCGCGCTGGAGCAGACTGGCCGCTACATCGATGCACACCGTGCTGAAGCCGCTGCGTTGCTCTCCACCGAACTCGGGATATCAGCGCCTTCACTGATGCATGCCTTAGCGCGGCGCAGCCACCAGACCCAGCGCATGAACTTGGCCATCATCCGGGAACAGCAGACCATCGCTGACCGCTTCTATGCACTGGGGCTATTGAGTCGCGCCATTCGGGTACGTGAGTCGGTCTGGCATCCATAGCGTTTTTTTCGCTAAGCATCGAACATTTGATCGCTAAGCGCTTCAACCCGCGTTTGTTATGTTGCGCTGACAACAACCAGACTCAGGAATGAGAGATGAAAAGAGTTTTGCTTAGCGCATTGATTATTGCCGCCCAGGCGGGATTAGCGTTCAACACCCAGGCAGCAGCAGAGAAACCCGAAACAGTTAACATTGGTTTTCAGAAAGCCAATATCTTCGCCCTGCTGAAATATCGCGGCACGCTGGATCAGGAATTTAAGAAACAGGGGATTGCGGTTCACTGGATTGAGTTCCCGGCCGGGCCGCAGATGCTGGAAGGCCTGAACATCGGCAGTATCGATCTGGCCGCAACCGGCGACGCGCCACCGACTTTTGCTCAGGCCGCACAGGCCGATCTGGTTTATCTGGCACATTCTCCCGCCAACCCCAAAACTGAGGCGATTGTGGTGCCCGCCGACTCCCCCATTAAAAGCGTGGCGGATCTCAAAGGCAAACGCGTGGCGCTGAATAAAGGCTCTGACGTTAACTATCTGCTGGTCACTGCGCTCGAACAGGCGGGGCTGAGCTATAAAGACATTACACCGGTCTATCTGCCACCCGCGGATGCGCGTGCCGCTTTCCAGCGCGGTGCAGTGGATGCCTGGGTAATCTGGGATCCTTACTACGCAGAAGTTGAAACCAACGCCCACGCGCGGCTGATTAAAAATGCCGAAGGCCTGGTGCCACACTACACCTTCTATCTTGCCAGCCGTAAGTTTGCGGAAACCTGGCCGCAAATCGCCAGCCAGGTGGTGGATGAGCTTGGGTCGCTAAGTACCTGGGCCAATCAACATCAGGAAGAGGCGGCAAAAATCATGTCCACCTCAACCGGTCTGCCGCAGCCGATCTGGCAACGGGCGCTGGCAAGGATGCCGTTCGGGGCTGAGCGGATGACACCTGAAGTCTTCACGCAGCAGCAGGCTCTGGCCGATAAGTTTACCCAGATTGGTCTGTTACCAGTGAAGGTCGATATCCGCAGTGCAACCTGGTCGCTGGATAAGAAATAGGGGGAGGCGGGCGGCGGCTGATTAGGGGAACCTTCGCCTGACGGCTGATAACGTCATCGCCTGGAGTTAATCAAGTGCAGGCAGATTAGCGTGACGTGTTATCCGCGCATCAGCCTGGGCAGATAAGGTCCTGTCACCGACGTTCAGCTCATCCTCGCTGAAAACGGTTTAAAGTCCTGATGGTGCTGTAAGAAAGATGCCCTTTACATTAGTAAAGGGCATCGATTAACCTGTATTAAGAACATATTTCCTGAGGCTCCGAAAAAAATCATCTATTTCAGTCTGTATTTCAGACAGATAGCTTCGTTACTACGCTATTTTTTCTTGTATACATCAGCGGTACCTTTAATTTTGTTATTCGTATTGGCTGAGGTCAGCACGAACACATCGCCGCCTTTTTTATCAGCCATTTCTGATAGCTCCGCTTTTGCATCTGAAGGGCTGGTCTCACCTGATGTTGAGATATCGCCTATCTTTTCATACTGATCCTTCACTTTCATAAAATCATTCTTTGACATCATTTCGGCAGCAAATGAGCCAAACGATAAAGAGCAAATAACCACACCAAAAATTAATTTTTTCATATACGTATCCTCGGAATGTTATAAAAGACAATTAGAATTCGTAACTACATTTAAAACATAGCATATTCAATGCAAACAGCTATTTCAAAAGCTTATTTACGATCCTGTTTTGTGATAACCGATCAGTAATTTAATTAACCACCCATCGTGTTTTCAGGGTGATTTCAAATCAGGGCTTATTACAAAGTCAGGCCGATCATAACTGTTCTGATTAACTTCTTCTGAAAGGGGGCAAACGGTTAATCGATGGAAAGTTAAGGATATATTTATCATCATCAGTGATCCAGGTAGAGGTAATGCACCCAGCTGGTCATTCTCAGCAAAATTTTACGCATGACCGAAACATGCGTGAAGTGGTCAGAATAGACCGCAACCTGAGCAAATATGCCGTCTGGCAATGCATCAACGTCCTGATTTGGGTTTAATTCAATTATGGCTAATACGCCATCAGAACCTGAAGCAAGGCTCAGTGATTGAACCGTTCCCTGTGCCTGATAAGCTCCGCCTGGAACCACTGGCAAAACTCTGAGCAGTTTTCCTGAGAATACCTGTCCCGGAAGGGCATTAAAAACGACCTCTGCTTCATCTCCCGCCGTCAGGCGAAGCAGGGAATTTTGTCTGAACTGAGCAATGATCTGACGCTTTTGTACAGGAATGAATATCATGACCGGGCGCAGCGGCAGGGCGGCTGCGTAGCTTCCGGGACGGATTAAGACCTGAGTGACATAACCATCACTGGGTGCGCGAACAACCGTCTGATCCAGGTTATACCGGGCTTCTGCTAATTGCGCGCGCAGACTGGCTATCTGGGATTGTTCTCCTCCTGATACACTGGTCAACTGGCTTCTGAGCTGCTCCTGTTCCGCCAGTGAACCTTTTACCAGGGCATCCTGCGCCAGAAATGCCTGCCTGGCATTATCAATGTCACGTTCGGAGAATGGATTGACTTTCGCCTTACTGCCTTTGAGATAGCGTTGATAGTCCAGAAATAATCTATCCCGCTCAGCAGATACATGGGTTGTGTAGGCAACGGCTTCGCTTAATTGTCCTTTCATCGCTTCAATATTATTAATAGCGGTGCTCAGGTCGGCTTGTAATCTTTCGACGCGGACCTTATAACGTGTCTGATCCAGGGTGAAGAGCATTTCTCCCTTTTTAATAAGCACTTCTTTTTTATCAGTAACTTCATTTACGACGCCAGTCACTTGTGGGGTAACAGGAATCGCGACAACCGCTTTTTGTGCCAGTGACGTATAGGGATGGTTATAATTCATTAGCAGAATTAGCGCACTGACCAGAAAAACGCCACCGAGGGCCGCTGTTGGCACTGTCCATTTATTGACGGGTATGCGAAATATTTTAAAAACAGCCCAGGCTATCGCAACGTAGCTTAAAATAATGAGCAGATCCATATCATCGCTCCGGTCGCAGCGGTTTCGAATCAGCCTGTAAACGCTCCAGTTCTGCTACGCGCTGCTGCAGTTCCAGTAATGAAGTGTATTGACTCTGCATCCCCCAGCCGCGCTCAGGACGATAAAGAGTGGCCCAGATCCACAGGAAAGGCCATATGACATGCAGTGTAAACAAACTTACCCAACCTGCGACGTGAATGGCATCGGCATGAGGATGATTACGGGACTTTGCGATTAAATAGGGAATATCATGAAGAACGATAATTCCATAAAAAATAATTATGAAAACGAAGATCAGCATACCCAAAGCAAAATAGTTAAGGAACATAGGTGCCTCTGCTAAATTGGAATGCGAAGTAAAAATAGATCGGCTGCAAGAATATTTCAATTCGTAAAAGAGTTAACCTGACACACCTCGTTGACAGACGCAATACCATAAAGTCATGCAGCGCCCAGGGATTTGAGGCACTTCAGCAATGACGTAGTTGGGCAACACTGTTCATTGGTGATGATTTTAGTGGATTTATTACACTTTAAACGCAGGGTAATTCCACTTTATTTTGAGCCGCTAACCTCCATGATGTTGGTAACTGATTGATTTAATTTTATTAAAATAACATGACACATTGATCACAGATTTGTATTTTTTAAGCTTTATTTAAAAAAATATCTTTATACTTATTAACCCTCCTGTTCCGAAGTTATTACAGACTATCCGATCCATTATTTACTGGAAAATAATGGATCTCCGTTTGATAGTAGATTTTATGATCCTGACTTATCGAAATTTAACGCTTAATGATGAGATTAACTATCATGGCCTCAGGAAAGACGAGCGAATACATAGCCCTGAGATCGAATCCTTCTTCAACAGAACGCCCTGAAAAGTTCAGGTTACTCTGTTCTTACACGAGTCCATACTTTGTCGGATAATCCGGATAGTGCTCATGTAAACCCCAACAAAAGATGGTCTTCTGTCTGGATCATTCCCTTTGTCACGCTGCTCATCGGTCCCTTTTTATTGTATTACCATAAAAGCCAGCAGGGACCTTTGGTGATTCTGATGACCGAAAACGCACAGGGGATTAAGGCAGGTAAAACCGTAATAAAAAACCGCAACATTGATGTGGGTGTCGTTGAAAGTACCGAGCTTACTGACGATCTTAAGCACGTCGAGATCAAGGTTCGCATGCACACTGGTATGCAAAAACTATTGAACGGCAATAGCGCATTTTGGGTGGTCAGGCCTGAAATTGGATTCGAAGGAATAACGGGCTTAAGTACCTTGTTCTCAGGCGCCTATATAGCCTTACAGCCAGGTTCTCCGGGGCCAGCGCCGGAACGCTATCGGCTGTCAGATGCGCCTCCCCAGGCCTCACCGAATGCAAAGGGGATCAGAATCACGCTTAATAGTCGTGAAGCGGGGCAACTCATGCCGGGCTACCCGGTTCTGTTTCGCGGCCTGCGTGTCGGGTCAGTCGAGAACAGCCGGTTTGATATGGAAAAAAGGATGATGCGTTATCAGATTTTTATCGCTTCGCCCTTTGATCAGCTTGTCACCTCAAACGTTCGTTTCTGGAAGAATAGTGGGATTGCTGTAGATTTATCCTCATCCGGGATGCGCGTGGAGATGGGGTCTATCACCACATTATTAAGTGGCGGGGTCAGTTTTGACCTGCCTGAAGGCGTGGCCCTGGGCCAGCCGGTTAGGGGCGTAGCAACTTATACTCTTTATGACGATCTGCGAAGCATCGAGAATTCTCGTTATACCGAACACCTCGACTTCTTATTGTTCTTTTCCGATTCTGTTCGCGGACTTCAGGCAGGCGCGCCTGTCGAGTTTCGTGGAATACGCCTGGGGACGGTTGCTCAGGTTCCTTTTACCTCGCCAGAGATAACCCAGAATTTTCGCAGCCATTATGAGGTTCCCGTCCTGATTCACATTGAACCCCAGAGATTCATGAGCGGTATGAGGGAAGACTTTGACCTGGAGAAAAAGCTACAGCTGGGTAAAAAACAGGGGTTAAGAGGCTCGCTGAAAACAGGCAGTCTGCTTTCCGGTTCGCTGTTTATCGACTTAGACTATTATGCAAATGTTGAGCCCGACAAAGGACCGGATATCGTCGCGGGTTACAAAGTCATCCCCACAACGCCTGGTGGTTTAAACCAGATACAGCAAAAGATTGTGGCTATAGTGGATAAGATGAACAGTCTTCCGCTTCGGCCACTGATTTCAGTTGCGACCGGTACGCTAAAACAAAGTCAGCGCACCATGACAGAAATACAAAAATCGCTCAGGCATATTGATGGATTTATCAGCAGCCCTGCAATGAAAACACTGTCTGAGGATATGCAGCAAAGCCTGCAACAGCTCAGCCGCAGCATAAAAGGTATTCAGCCTGGCTCGCCCGTATATCAAAAACTGACGGGGGATATGCAGCGTCTGGACCTTGTACTCAGAGAATTGCAGCCGCTTCTCAAGACCTTAGATAATAAAAGCAACGCGCTGATTATTCAGGATGCTGCAACTGAAGATCCTGTTCCTGTCGGCGCGAAAAAGAGAAATGAAAAATAATCCCATCTTCCGGCATTTCAAATAGCTCATTCAGCCTTTGCAGTTCATCAAATATAGCCATTTGTATCTATTGAAAGAGACTGGTTATCAGGTCTTCAGGCTGCTACTATAAAGACCTGTTAAGCAGTCCTGGAGGCTCTATGCCAAACATTATTTTAAGCGATATCAGTGCCAGCGTAAGCGAACTGAAGAAAAACCCGATGGCCACGGTTAGTGCAGGTGACGGTTATCCTGTCGCCATTCTTAACCGCAACCAGCCTGCATTCTATTGCGTCCCGGCTGAGCTTTATGAACAAATGCTTGATGCCCTTGACGATCAGGAACTGGTTAAGCTGGTCAGTGAACGCAGCGGCCAGCGTCTGCTTGATGTCGATTTGGATGCGCTTTTGTGAGTTATACCGTCAAATTCAGGGAAGAGGCATTTAAAGAATGGCAGAAGCTGGACAAATCTCTCCAGCAGCAGTTTGCCAAAAAACTGAAGAAATGTTGTGACAATCCCCATATTCCTTCTGCCAGACTACGTGGGATTAAAGACTGCTATAAAATCAAACTCAGAGCGTCCGGGTTTCGCCTGGTTTATCAGGTAATAGACGATCAGCTGGTGATTGCCGTTGTTGCTGTGGGTAAACGCGAGCGCAGCGATGTTTATCATCTTGCCAGTGAAAGGATGCGGTAGGGAGGGCGGATTTGGCCGTACACACCTATTTTTGACAGGGCTACAAATCTTATCAGGATTTACTACTAATAAGGGTCAGGAGGATGTTGGCATCAAAAACGTATATTGTGTTGGCAGAGATGAAAACGTTAGCTACGGTCTGTTTTGATACGCCGTAAAACCCGAAAAAGCTGGAACACATGACAAATTCCTTCCTGGCTGTGCGATGACTTAGGTGTAATATTATCAATAATTTGTAGGGGAATCTCACGTATGACATCTAATAGTAGTCGGGTCAATGTGGGGAAAACCGGGATCGATAACCGGACCACTTTTTGTTATATCTTGTGGTGTTCCCTGGAGCATTTTAAGGATGAAAAGCAATGATAGTAAGTGAAGATGCCCTGCTGCGCTCAGGCTTTAGCTCCGCAGACCTGCGAAAAGTCAAAAACAACCTGGAAAGTTATGGCGGTTCCCTGGGGGATGCCATTCAGGATCTGTCCAGACGCTTCACAATAGCGCTGACCGTTGTGCTGTGTTGTCTTGCTATCTTTATTTTTTTGCTCTTTGCTGGCTCCAGCGAGACCGTTTTTTCCGGCGGAATTGCGCTGCTCTGCGGTTGTGCGGTTGCCATTTTTGTACAACCGCCTGTGTTGTCTTATAAGTCCTGGCGATACCAGAGAGCGAACAGAAATTAGCGACTCTGCTGATCGGTCGTGAGAAGGTCAAAAACCACTTTCGCTTTGACGCCATAGTCCACGATTTTCATCGTTAATTTTGGTCTGCTCATGGTGTCAACTTTCCGGTAATAATCACGGGGCAACCACCGGAACAGACGCCACGCGCCGGGTTTTCTTGCCAGACCAAAAACACTGTAAACGCTGGCGCTCAGTGTAGCCGCATTGTAAAGTGCCATTCCTGTATTCGGGCTGAATCCCATGAACTGCGCAGCCTCTATTACCCCATCTGCAAAAATTCCTTCAGAGTGCGACTCTTTGCCGTAACGGAGATGACTGACTTCCTTCGATATGCCATTTACGCCGTCAATGAACAGCGTGGCACCGGCTAGCATACCGATGGGGATCATGGAAGAGATCATGATCATCCCGCCAAACATGGCAACCCCGGATAAAACGATATGTACCGCAGATATGACGTACCCGACAATTTCGTTATTGTCCCGGACAAACTCCACTTTAGCGATGAGTTTTGCGGTCTGCATCCGTAGCAGGCGATCCTGTTCACGAAGGTTCTCAGTCTCTTCCCGTAGGTTTTTTATACAGGCTATACAGTCTTCGTCGGTCCTGGCCTGACGTGCTGCGGCAAACTGTTTCTCAACGACATCCCTGATCTCCTGAACAAACTGAAGTCGCGTGAGGCTGTCGCGCAGATGAAAGCCTGAAATTACGTTAGCGGCTTCTACCAGCTTTCTCGCTTCCAGATTAACCATTGTTTCGGCCCATGCCCGGTTGCGGCCACCTGAACGCATCATTGAAAGTAGTGCAGCATCCATTTTCACTCTCCCTGTGTAGATTTTACCGTTCCAGAGATAATAAATTATTCTCTCAATGTGTAAACCGTACGACAGGGAGGGAACGAGAAGAAGTGATAATGGAGTATATACAGATGCTGTTTAAGAAAAGAAGAGAGAGCAACAACCCTTCACACTATCGCAAATCATTAATATTTAGCATATTTATTATTATGCGCATATTGCTTATGCAGGCAAAGCTAACCTGGCCGCTTCGGGCTACCTGCTGAGTATCCTGATATGACGGCTTCTTGTGCGGAGTTTTTCACGATGAACGAAGTTAACCGGCTTAGAGTTATTCAGGACGTCGTCGACCGGCGGCTGACAACCCATCTCGCTGCTGAGCGTCCAGGTATTTCAGACAGGCACTGTCGTCGCCTGCTTCAGCGCTATTATACAGACGGTCCGCTGGGTATGGCTGACCGCCGCCGTGGCAAGCAAGGCAACTATCAGCTGCCTGCAAGCCTTGCTGAACGCGAGGTTCAGATAGAAGCGGGAAGCCGTGGAGGTCATGTGTGATGAAGCGGGACTGTCGCAACGGCGTGCCTGCAGGCTGGCAGGTCTGTCTCTTTCAACCTGCCGTTATTCGGTTCAGCGTCCCGTTGCTGACGCACAGCTGTCTTTACGCATCACAGAGCTGGCACCTGAACGCCGTCGCTTTGTTTACCGGCGCATCTGGCTGTTATTGCGCCGGAAGGGCCTTCACGTCAACCACAAGCGGGTATACCGCATCTATCACCTTAACGGCCTGGGTGTAAAGCGCAGGCGACGCCGTAAGGGGCTGGCGACTGAGCGGCTTCCGATTCTTAGCTTGGATGCGCCGAACCTGACATGGTCGATGGATTTTGTCATGAATGCACTTGCCAGCGGCCGACGGATTAAGTGCCTGATCTGCGTGAATGATCGCACAAAAGAGTGTCTGACAATCACCGCCGCTTTCGGGATGAATGTCTGAATGAGCACTGGTTCAGCGATGTTCTTCATGCCCGGAAAATTATTAATGACTGGCGGCAGGACTATAAAGAGTCAAGACCTCATTCATCGCTGAATTACCAGACTCCAGCTGAATTTGCAGTAGGCTGGAGAAATGGAAAATCAGAAGGTAAACAAACCGACATTAGTAACTGATCGTTGTATCTAATACTGGGGGCAAATCAGTTCTGAAACTCCGAGTGCCCATTAACAGGCCGCCTCCGCCCCGGCCCGGAACAGGAGTGGCTGTAATGAATGGTGTAACTAATCCTCTAAGCTTTACTGTTCATAATGAACAGTAAACCTAAGACCCCGGTGAGCGGGCTCTGGGATTAGATAACCGTAATCATCGCTTTGAGGCCGTCTGGCTTAACAGGAAGGGGTTGGGTAGCGCCATATATCAGGCCTTAACCGACTTCGCCGGGCGTACGGCGCCGCCTGACCACTATACCCTGCTCTGACATCATCTGGCGCCTCCATGACGCTAGCGCGTCATTCATAAGGCCAGCTGCGCACTGCTCGCTGGCCGTTAAAAAAAGAAGCTGAATTGGATTATCATCAAACACCAGTATTTGAAAATATCTCATATTCTTAACAGTTATTCTGCTTTTAGCAAAAATGTCATAATTGGTATAACGGAGGATCACTGAGTGATTACGGCAGGAGTCATTACATGGGAATTAACCACAAAGGTACTTTATTAATTGATTCTAAAGATATTATCTTAAGACCTTTTACAAAAAATGATTCAGCCAAGGTCTACGAGAATTGGGCGTCTGATCCTGAAGTAGCGAAGTATCTTACCTGGAAAGCACATAAAGATATTAATGAAACTAATGCAATAGTAAGTGGATGGGTTGAGAATTACAGTAATAAAGAATTCTATCTCTGGGCATTAGAACTTCGCAATTCAGGAGAGGTTGTGGGCTCTGTGACCCTAAGTCATGTCGATAATTTCAGAGAAAGCGCCGAACTCGGCATCGCTTTGTCACAGAAGGTATGGAGAACTGGAGTAGGAACGCGGGCGGCCGGACTTGTCATAAGTCATGCTTTTAATGTGCTTAATTTCAAACGCATCTCTGCAAATCATCAGCCAGATAATCACGCATCTGAAAAACTGCTCACTAAACTCGGTTTCAAACTTGAAGGTGTTGCACGTGGTTATACAAAAAACAAAGATGGTGAACTAACTGATGTAGTACAGTATGGATTGCTAAAAGAGCCAAAGGTAAAAGAAACGAGCCGTTTCAGAACAGATCAAACCTGGAAAGATACGCGCAACCATTATCTGAAAGTGCTGGGTAAGCCATGGTATCAATTGTTGGCGGAACTTCAAAATACACTTTCTTTTGCTACTTTCGAATTTTACAACCTGCGAAAAATAAAAACACTTCATCTGCCTATTACAACCGGATCTATTTCCAGCCCGATGGGTAAAGGCAGTAACTCGCTTCCGGTTAAAGTAAAAATGTTTGAGCAGGATGTTTATCTCGCCGACTCAATGCAGTTTATGCTTGAATACGGTACAAGATTATTCGGAAATGGTGCATGGTACATTATGCCATCTTTCCGTGGTGAAGATAACGATAAACGCCACCTCTCTCAGTTTTACCATAGTGAAGCTGAAATACCGGGTACGATAAATGATGTGATAGTACTTGTTGAAGATTATCTTGTTCATCTCGCAAGACATATATTGCTTCGACATGGTGACTTATTGAATGAAAAGTTAGGTGACATTTCTCATTTAATTTCTCTTGCGGAGAAGAATACTCCTTTCATACAGATAACATTAGATGAAGCTGATGACCTACTTAAACAGCTATCGCCTGATAATTACACTAGCTACATTGAAGACGTCGTTGAATTCAGGAATTTAACTCATGCGGGAGAACGGCGTCTCATAGAACATTTTGGCGGGTTTGTATGGGTAACTAACTATGACATTCTGAGTGTTCCATTCTATCAATGCAGGGATCCCAACAAACCGCATTCTGCACTGAATGCAGATTTATTATTTGGTATTGGCGAGGTGGTGGGAGCAGGTGAACGTCATAGTGATGGCGCCGGGGTGAGAAAAGCACTCGAAGAACATCAGGTTGCACCTGATGATTATGAGTGGTACATCAGAATGAAAGAGGAATATCCAGTAAGAACCGCAGGCTTTGGGATGGGGATTGAAAGATTTTTAATGTGGGTAACAAGAGAAAATGATATTCAGGATTTCCAGTTGCTTCCACGCGTTAATGGTGAAAATATTGTACCTTGAATGAACGATAACGCTACCGGATGGTAGCGTTAGTTTTTCTGATTATGTAGGGAGAATAATTGTGCTTAAAAGCAGTGCAGCCGTCAGATTCACTGGCATAATGTACTCCGGTGTAAGGATGTTGATTGGTGCATATTCTGTCATATATATGCTCCAGAATGGTCTTTCCGTTAGCCAGGTAGGCCTGCTAAAGACATTTCAGGGAATCATTATCGTCTTTTTGGATATACCCCTTTCTTATTTTTCTGACCGCTATAGCAGAAAGTTTTCAATCAGCGTCAGTATACTTTTCTCTTCTGCATGGCTGCTTACTATGGCAGTGGCAGATAATTTTTGGTTTTTCATGCTGGCCGAACTCTTCAACGCCTTATCTTTGGGAATGATGAGTGGTACATTTGATAGTTATCTTTATGATCATAGTAAAAATGAGAACAATAATATCTCTTCCCAAAAAATATTTTCCTTATATTATAAATACCAGTTTATGTTTATGGGGGTAACATCTCTTATAGGAGCGACTGCTTATTTTTATATAGGGAAGTCTTCTATATTTATATCAGCTTTATTAATGTTTATGATTTTTTTAATGTCAGCCTTCTTACCTTCCGATCGTCAATTTAAAAGTGAGGAAAAATCAAAGTTTTTTTCCTTCACCATGCTATGTAATAGTATCCGGCAGGTTTTCGCAGGTCGTACAGGATTGTTAACGTTATTAACCGTCATTATATCTTCATTCTTCCTCCAGTCTCTCATTCAATACTGGCAGGTTATAGCAGGACAAGATCTACCGGAAGATGGTCAGGCTATAATTCTCGGTATCGTTTTCTTTTTAATTATGCTTGCACAGTCCGCAACGGGCTTTGTGACAGAGACTCTACCTTCATCTTCTAATGCTAGATTTCATTTTATATTTTTCCTTTTGGTTATAATTTCATCAGTATCTTCTCTTTATTTTAACAATATCTACATGTCAGCGTTTTTCCTCTGTATTATCTTCTTTTATATCAATTTTGTTCAAATTATTTCTTATGCCAGGATGGTGTCACATACTGAAAGCAGTCTGCGATCTGTCACATTGTCTACTATTGCTACAGTAAATAAGATAGTGATGTTTGTCATGATTGCACCTTTTGGTTTGTTACTACAAACGTACGATTGGTTATTCATAATTCCTGCTTTTTTAATAATCACCCCTCTGTTTTTCTTATATTTTAGAAGTGGCAGGTGAGATTTATGTAGATCCTAATTAATTTTTTCCCTGCCCTTTAGACAGAAGAACATAAAGACAAAGATGAAAGCGTCAGGCAAAACGCTTTCTTATTTCAGAGGATAAATAATCAGGTACAGACATGGTGACTGCTGATTTTCCCCTGATCATACCGGTGAATCATCAGCATGGGGTTTTCTCTGACTGGCGGAACATTTGCTGAACCGAACCATAATGGATTGGCTGGACAGACCGAACCACAGATATTTGCCGGGATCCCCGCAAAGTTGCCAGCAACAGGTCGGTGGACATGTCCTGAAGAAACAGCCAGTATCCTGTCAGGATATCTTCTTATCAGGTCTTCAAACTCACTCAGTCCCCTGCACATCGTTTCATCAAGAGTGGGTATGCCGGAAGGGAAAATGTGATGGTGAAGAAACAGCAAAACCGGAGCACCATCAGCCTCGCCAAGTTGCTTTTCCAGCCATCCCATACGTCCCGAAAGTGATCCATAGCTCTGTCCGCTGACGGTTGAGTCCACGCCCGCCAGGCTTATTACGCCCGCGTTATAACTGAAGTGCAGCAACTCTCCCGTTGAGTCAGGCAACCAGCGTTCATTACCCCACGTTTGTCGCATATAGCTTCGATCGTCTGAATTACCGGGCAGCAGCAGGGAGGGGTAAGCCTGTTTTTCCAGCTGCGCAGCTATCTGTTTGTATCCCTCATCCCAGCCCCCGTCCGTCAGGTCACCACTCAGAACCATTATGTCCGGCCCCCACCTGTTCAAGCCACGACAGCGCCTGCCCGAAGCGCTGAAGATGATCATTATCGGGAGCGGCGTGGATATCTGTTATCTGCGCTATCAGCATGAATACCTCACGAAGAGCCGATGCCAGCAGTCATTTCAGAATCAGACCTGGGTTGGCCAGCGAAACGTATGACCCGGCCTCATGCAGCGACAAAGCAAGGCGTTCGTGGTAAACACCCGTCGCCTCCATAACCAGGTAAACGTCACCGGGTCCGCTGTGCTGCAGGGGCAGCCAGCAGAATATACTGGCTAACGCGCTGCGGTCATTTTTTATCTTTTTTCCCCGTATGCGTTCTTTTATGTCGTAATACAGTATGCAGAGAACAAGAGTGTCTTTACTTACGTCTATGCCTACAGGAAACATCGTATTTCTCCTCTCACAATGGCCGTCACGCCTGTTAGCCTTGTACATACGGAGTCGGGCACCCGGTAACCGCTCAACAAAATATGCTGGCGTGAAAAGTGAAAAAGGGGGCCATAAGCTGCCAGACGGGATCGATAATTAAATCGTGCGCTGGGAGGGGACTGGCTCACTCTGCTTCGTGTGATGGTAGCTAATCACCACATAATGTTAGATACAAGGATGGGGTTGGGTCGCGCTACATATCAGTCCGTAATCGGCTACGCCGGGCGTACGGCGCCGTATGACCAATGTCCTGCTCTGACATCATCTGACGCCTCCATGCCGCTAAGCGGCATACAGAGCACAATATTTATTGTTTTACTAATTATTAAGTTAATTTTCCGTACATGAATTATTAGGAGGACAGACTAGTGACGCTGACACATAAATCTGGTCATCTGGCCTGGTGCGCTCTGACAGCCCTTGCACTAGCACGTCAGGATGGTACCGTTTGCTCTGCTGCTCAGGAAAATCTCTTTCTGACACGCTGGCTGGCAACCGCCCTGAAGCAGCGTCGCTTTTCCCGTGAGGTGGCTCCCGACATTGAGTGGCTGCTAACGCAGGGGCGCCAGTATGGCGTTGGCGCAAAGCTTGCCGGCAAGCTGGACTACCTATGGCGTTCATGCACAGGCGAGCTGTCCCAGCAGAATGACCTGTTCCGTCTGACATATGCCCTGGAGATGGCGAAAGATATGTGCTGGGCTTACCAGCTGTTCAGCGACCGGGAGTGGTCAGAAAGGCATGCCGCTGTCCTGAACGCTGCCGTAAACGGAATTTATCTGTCCCGGAGCAGCCTGGATGCTGCATTTGACGATGACGGCCAGCAGGTCGCATCGGTGATGGCGCGACTGACAGGGCGCGTGCAGGGGCTGGAAACGCTTCTTAACCGCTGTGGATGGCAGATAGCTATTGATGGGCCTTCCGGGCTTTATTTGCTGACGGCAGAAAAATATGAACTAACGATGGGGCAGTAAGACCCAGGGCGGATGTACCTGGCGGAGCAGCAGTGCGGCCGGAGAGGCCGCTAAATAAGTCAGTGGCGGATCTGCGCCAGGTCGTCTTCAGTCAGTCCGGTCATTTTCATGACGGTATTACGGTCGAGACCGTTCTGCAGCATGGTACGGGCAACTTCCAGCTTGCCTTCATTCCGGCCTTCCTGCCTGCCTAACTGGATACCCTTCTGAATGCCATTCTGTTCGAGCTGTTGTGCGATGGTCATAAGTGCGTCTCCGTGTTGCGGCACACGCTGTGCCAGTTCGCGCACAAAACCTTCGGCGTCGGCTGTTTCGCCTGCCTGTACAATATAGTGTACCAGCGATATCACCTGTGATGAAGACAGATAGCCGGCCAGCAGAATGGGCGCCAGCCGGTCAGTCAGTTCTGCCAGATCCCGCTGATGAATATGTTTCTGCAGCAGGGTCAGGGCGGCTATGCTGCGATGGCCGGCGATTTCATCATCAGGAATGACGGTAACGTCAACCAGCGGGAAAGCGCTGCTGTAGAGTTTGCCTGCCAGCGCCGGATCATCAAACTCATTCAGCCACCGGGTGGAGTAAGGATACGGGCTGCGTTTACCCGTATAGAACAGCACGGGTATCACCAGTGGCAACTTCTTATGGCCCGCCTCAAGGTGGCGCTGCATGGCAGCCACCGCATAACGCATCAGGCGAAAAGCCATGTGTTTATCAGGTGAAGACTGGTGCTCAATGAGCACGTGGACATAACCCTCACCGGCTGTGGTTTTCAGACTGTAGAGCACGTCGCTAAAGTACTGCCTCAGGTCATCCTCGACGAACGAGCCGGATTCCAGCTTTAGCGTACTGAGGTCACAGATAGCACGCAGCTCTGCGGGCAAGTGGAGTTCCATGAAATCACGGGCGACATCCGGGTGGGTCAGAAACTGCCGGAACGTGGCATCGTGAGGAGTTGGTGTGCGGTTTTCTTCTTCTTCATCAGTCCCGGCTCTGAAAAATAACCGCTGTATGTTACCACAGGCAAAAAACCGTCTGTATTGATGGTGAACAGATCTGCAATGCCTGCAGGTAGCCGTTCGGATTATTTTTAATTTTTTCGGATACACTGCTTCATCGTACGATCTCTAATAATCGAAGCATAATCATTCTTCGACTCACTTCGCAAAGCCAGATGAGTGATGGAATCATAAAACACCGTCAATACGGCTGGGAGATGTGGCTGTACCTGCTACAATTTAACATAAATTACATTATGCGCACTTCTGCAGATGGCCAATTTGGTAGCGTCACTTGATAGCAGAAACGGCAAGCTATCAGCGTCAGATGGGAAGGGATGAAGACGGTCAGGTGAAAGGGTATAGCCGGTGCATCAGCACCGGGTTTATCCTGCCCCGAAGGGGCTACCGTCCTGGCAGTTCGCGCGATGCAAAAAGGCAGCTCAAGCTTCCTCTGGTTCGCTTATCTCAATACTGGTTATGTGCAGTCCGGCATGTGACATCATGCTGACCAGCTTATCAATTGAAAAGCAGTTGATCCGACCTCCTGCCAGCTCGGACACTCTGGGCTGTGAAACGCCCAGCGCAGCAGCAGCAGTGGCCTGATTCAGGCCATTACGTTTAATCCAGCTATTCAGGCGGCCTACTAACTCGGCGCGGAGTTTCATATTTTCCGCCTGCTCTGGCGTTTCGCTAAGAGCGTCCCACACATTATCAAAAGTCTGAATATTCATTTTTTACGCTCCTCAACCAATCGGCGATAACGATTTCGGGCAAGTTCTACGTCACTCTGGCTGGTCTTTTGTGTCTTTTTCTGGAAACAGTGCAGCACATACACGGCTTCTTCAAATTTGGCGACATACATGATCCGGAAAATGCCGTCATTACCCCGGATTCGGATTTCACGTGCTCCCTGACCTACCGTAGCAAAATGCTTCCAGTCGTCCGGCTCCAGTCCCTGCTGGATCAGGTCAAGCTGATACCCTGATGCGGTCCGGGCCTCTTCCGGGAAAGCCCGTAGATCCTCAAGACTGCTGTCAATAAAACTGATTTTCTTACGCATCATCACCTCATTATACGAAATTTCGTATATTGTGCAATTTCTGCATTACTCATGCACCCCATACAAACCCGTAACCACTGCTTCCCTACCATGTAGTTTCCTGCTGTTTTGTCCATGGCCTACATTGCTCTGATAAAATCCAGCATCGCCTTGATCCGGCGCTGGCTTTTGAGACGTTCTTCAAAATCGTTGAGATAGTAAGCCGGTGTATAGCGCACCCGGTTAAACTCCAGCGTCAGCGTATTACCGGTGACAACCTCGGCTGCAATGCCCAGCAGGGAAAGCTGTATAAACGCCATATCCACCGTGACAGGATCAATATCAAATCAACTGACGGACATCTGAACTGATGGATTAAATCCGGCTTCAATCAGGCAATCAGCATAAGGTAGCATCGGTCATGTGGGTGTAATTAAGCAGGCGGAAGTAACGCACACCGATACAGGCATAAATGTCCGTTATCCCGCCGCAGTACATTTCTGCAAACATGAACGTTTCACAGTCCCCGTTCTCATTGCATGCCTGTTTCAGCGGATAGAGTCTCTCCAGCGCATCAGTAAGCGATGAAGGAGATGGGCAAGCCCGTCTCAGAGTGCATGATAGTGGCTGCGCATGGCTGGGATGTGGGTGGAGCAAAACGTGCAGACATGAAAACTGCATTTATTACCCGCAAAGGACAGGCACTCTACCCGCTGGCACCTGCACCCGATCTGATCGTCAGCGATATAGGTGCGTTAGCCACTAAGATAAAACCGCTCTGCTAACCAGCCGTTACCTGTTAATCCCTGTACGCGTTTAGCCTTAATCGCTGCCCGAAAAGGCTAAGAAAAAGCATAGTTGATGCGAAAACACTAACAATATTCTTAAATCAGGGCTTAACCACGATACACAGCAGGCCGATGACAATAATCACTACGCCCGCCAGGCTGTGCCAGCTGAACGCCTCATGGAATACCGGCAGACAGACAGCCACCAGCCACACCAGCACATAACTGAGGCTGAGCAGCGGATAGACGCGGTTCAGCGGAAAATAGCGCAGCGCCCGAATCCAGCAGAGCATTGAAACACCATAAGCGCCCAGCCCGGCCAGCAGCAGCAAGGCGGGCAGCAGGGCAACAGCAGGCAGCGACGTTATGCTGCTGACATCGGGCAGACGCGGCATCGCCCAGCGCATCATCAGCTGTGCCGCTGAGACCAGCAGCACGCTGCATGCGACCCATCCATACCCTTTCATAGCTGGCTCGCCATCAGCGCCACACCCGTCACCACCAGTAGCGTGCCGAAGATCTGGCGCAGCGTCAGGCGCTCGCGCCAGAGGATGCGTCCTGCCAGCGCAACGAAAATGAAGTTAAGGCTCAGCATCGGATAGGCCTGGCTGACAGGCACCCGCTGCAGCACCAGCAGCCAGAGAAGCATCGCGACACCCAGCAACAGCACGCTCACCCCAATCCAGCTTAAGCGGACCTGGCGCGATGCCGCATGGGTCGCCTGTTTCTGGCACAGTTGCGCACTGCAGCTGAGCAGACTGACCAGTATAATCAGCAGCAGCATCACTTCATCTGACTGTAATAGAGACAGACCAGCCTGCCCTGGCGATAGACGGCGTCCGGCACCGGAACATCCTCGCCGATATCACTGTGTACTGAATCAACCAGCAACAGCAGTGATACGCTTCCCGTACGGCGATGATCGGCAAGCCAGCCGCCGAAGTCCGCCTGAGAGACAAAGCGGGATTGCGCATCAGGGTAGCCCAGCCCATATTCCAGCTCGCCTTTGGTGTCATAGAAGCCGATATCGCTACGTTGCAGATGCCAGGCTGCGGCAGATGCCACGCCGGGATTGTCCGCCAGGATAAAGTGACTTGAGGCCAGACGCTGGCTGATCGTCGAGACAAAACGCTGCGGCTGTTTGGCGTCGCGGATTTTATCCGGGATTGCCGCGCCAATAAACAGCGCGACGCCCAGCGGGCAAAGCGCGGCCGCCAGCCAGCGGCGCTGTGCAGAGCGGCAGCTATATGCGCCCACCAGCCCCCAGATGAGAAATGCCAGTGCCCCCAGCGCAAGCTTCAGCATCTCGTGCGTGGTGAACAGCGGATGATGCGTCACACTCCAGGGAGCGAGCACCAGCACGACCGTTGCCAGGGTAATGATGCCGAAAATCAGGTTGAGCCAGCCATTGACTGTTAATGGGCGCCCTGCCCGCTGTGCGGCGTTCAGGCCATAGTGCGCCATCAGCAGCGACAGCGGCACAAAACAGGGCAGGATATAGGTTGGCAGCTTGCCTTTTGCCAGGCTGAAAAACAGCAGCGGCATCACCGTCCAGCTCAGCAGATAGAGCGCACCGGGATGCTGCTGACGCTCGCGCCAGCCGGTCATCAATGCGCCCGGTAACAGCGCCAGCCACGGCAGCGTTCCCAGCAGCAGAACCGGCAGGTAATACCAGAAAGGCGCTTTGTGCTGGGCATTGTCCTCAGCAAAGCGCTGAATATGCTCAACCCAGAAGAAGTAGTGCCAGAAATCCGGTGCCTGATGATAGATCGCCAGCGCCCAGGGTGCGCTGATCGCCGCGGCTGAGAGTAGAGCCAGCGGACCGAAGCAGAGCAGTTCGCGCAGTCGCTGCCGCCAGATCGCCCAAGGCAGAATCGCCAGCACAGGCACTGCCAGCGCCAGAAAGCCTTTGGTCATAAACCCCATGCCGCAGGCGAGACCCAGCAGCAGATAGCCGCCCGCCCGCCCGGCGCGTCCGCTGGCCTCCGTCGCCAGCCAGAAGCTGCACATCGCGGCAGCCAGCCAGAGCATCAGCATCGGATCGAGCACCGCATAGGTGCCAACGCCATAGACCAGCAGCGAACTGAGGAAAATAATCGTGCCGACGGCAGCCGTGCGTGCCGAACCAAACAACCGCCTGCCGAGCCAGTAGATCAGCACGGCGGTCATCGCCGTGGAGAATATCGATCCCGCCCGCACGCCAAAGTTGTTGTGGCCAAACAGCCACTGACCCAGCGAGTTGACCCAGTAACCCGCAATTGGTTTTTCAAAATAGCGCAGACCGAAGAAGTGTGGCGTCACCCAGTTACCGGTTGCCAGCATCTCCCGGCTGATCTCCGCATAACGGGTCTCATCCGGCTGCCAGAGATCGCGGAACATCGGCGGAAGCAGGTAATAGAGAATAAAAAAGCTGAAAAAAAGTAGCCACTTCGTGTTGTTACGTATCCGCACTAGTTCGCCTCTTCAGTCAGTTTCTGGCAGCCCAGCCACCCTTCCCGTCCGGGGATTTCGCCTCTGACCACCCTGCCCACCGGCAAGGTACTTAGATCGTCGGGCAGCAGCTCGCTTAACGGACAGAACTGAATGCCGTGACGGTCCGCAGCAGCCAGCAGCTGGTCAAAGTCCGGGTAGCCGATAATCCCTTCGACTTCGGCATGCACGGTGTAGACCGCCCCATCATCAGAAGAGAGCATTTTCGCCAGAATGTAGTCGTTATAGCCTTCTGCGCTGACCTCGCGGCCAACCACTTCATCCCATGTGGGCAACGTCACCGGAATCTGTACGGTACCGATCTGTCCATCCGGCAGCATGGGCCGGAACGGGCCGCTGCCGCGACAGTCGCTGTTGTAGTGAAAGCCAAAGTCCTGTTTGGCGGCGATCACCCGGCCATCGGCTCGCCAGCCCGCGGCGGCCGAACAGCTGACAGGATGACCGAGTATCTCACTCAGCGTTTCGGTGCCGCGTGCTATCTGCTCAACCAGCTTATCCTGCGGCCAGACGCCGGCCCAGGTCTGCCAGGCAAAATGGTCCCAGGCGTGCAGACCGACTTCGTGCTGACGAGTGGCGTCCTGCATGATGTGCCGCAATCTCCGTCCCATCTGCTTTCCCGGCCACGCCGTTCCGGCGAGCAGGATGTCCCAGCCATAGAGCGACGCGGCACGGGAGCGCAGCATCTTCATAAGAAACGCCGGTTTCACCAGCCGCCAGAGATGGCGGCCCATGTTGTCTGGTCCCACGCTGAAGAAAAAGCTGCCCCGCACCGCATGACGCCGGAACAGCTCAAGCAGCGCCGGCACGCCCTGCTTCGTGCCGCGCCAGGTATCTACGTCAATCCGCAGACCGATCTTCTTCATCACTTATCAGCCTGTGGCTCAACGGTGCGCAGGAAGAAGTCGAGCGTGTTGTCGATAGTGACATCCATCGTCACGGTCGGTGTCCAGCCGAGCAGGCGACGCGCATTGCGGATAGCCGGTTTACGGTGCTCCACATCCTGATAGCCTTTGCCGTAGTAGCTGCTGCTTTCTACTTCGCGGAAACCGGCAAACGGCGGGAACTGGCTGCGCAGCGGATGACGTTCAAAGCTGGCCAGCAGCTGCTCGGCCAGCTCTTTGATACTGGCTTCGTTGTCCGGATTACCGATATTGATGATCTGACCATCACAATTCAGCTGTTTGTTTTCGATAATGCGGAATAGCGCCTCAACGCCATCCTGAATATCGGTAAAGCAGCGCTTCTGTTTGCCGCCGTCAATCAGCTTAATGGGCGAGCCTTCTACCAGGTTAAGAATGAGCTGGGTTATCGCGCGGGAACTGCCGATGCGCGCTGCATTAAGGTTATCCAGACGCGGTCCCATCCAGTTGAACGGACGGAACAGGGTAAAACGCAGCCCCTCTTTTTCGCCGTAGGCCCAGATAACGCGGTCCAGCAGCTGTTTGGATACCGAGTAGATCCAGCGCTGTTTGTTGATCGGCCCGACGACCAGATTAGAGCAATCCTCATCGAAGCTGTCATCGGTACACATGCCGTAAACTTCTGAAGTGGATGGGAAAATGATGCGCTTCTGATACTTCACACAGTCGCGAATGATTTTCAGGTTCTCTTCGAAATCGAGCTCAAACACGCGCAGTGGATTGCGGGTGTACTCAATTGGCGTGGCGATGGCTACCAGCGGCAGGATGACGTCGCATTTTTTGATGTGATACTCAATCCATTCGGAATGGATAGCGATATCCCCTTCGACGAAATGGAAGCGCGGATGATCCAGGAAGCGGCTGATCGCGTCTGAACTGATATCCAGGCCATAGACCTCGAAATGCTCATCCTGTAACAAACGCTCAGTGAGATGATTACCGATAAAGCCGTTAACGCCAAGGATCAGCACGCGGGTACGACGTTGCAGCGCCGACTGCGGTTTTGAATAGAGCAGCGCGCCAGGGACGATGCCCAGACTCTGCGCCAGCTGACTGCCATTCATGTAAACGCCATGCTCGGACTGGCCGGTCTGGATTTCCAGCGCACCCACGCCACAGGCGATCAGGAAGGGCTGCTTAGAAAGTACCGTCCCTGGCTTTGCCTGATGCTGCTGCGGATGAACCCGGCTCTTCCAGACGATAAATTTAACCGAACCGGCAAAGGCGAATGCCCCAGGCCACGGATCGGTAACCGCTCTGACCAGATTGTGAATCGTCTGAGCAGGCTGATTCCAGTCAATGCGGCCATCTTCGGCCGTGCGACGGTCAACCCGGGTCGCCTGACGCTCATCCTGTGGCCATTCACTCACCTCACCCTCGCGCAGACGAGGTAAAACGTCGCCGAGCAACTGCTCTGCAGCCTGGGTCAGTTTACGATGCAGCGTCAGCGCGTTGTCCTGATCCTCAATAGCGACCTTCTGCTGCGCCAGAATATTACCGGCATCCGCACGCTTCACCATGCGATGTAGCGTAACGCCCGTTTCAGTTTCGCCGTTGACCAGCGCCCAGTTCAGCGGTGCCCGGCCGCGATATTTTGGCAGCAGCGAGCCGTGCAGGTTAAAAGCACCCTTTTGAGCGCATTGCAGGATCTCATCACTCAGCAGATGGCGATAGTAGAAAGAGAAGATCATCTCTGGTGCCATGGTGCGGATGCGGTCAAGCCAGATCGGGTGATTCGCCTCGTCAGGTGCATAGACCGGAATGCCATGCTCTGCCGCCAGACGGGCTACTGAGCCGAAAAAGTGGTTTTCGGTCGCCACATCGTTGTGAGTAAAAATGGCGGTGATCTCATAGCCTGCACTCAGCAGCGCATTGATGCCGACACAGCCCATGTCGTGATAGGCGAAAACAACGGTCTTCATGATTGAATATCCTGTACTGAAGGCTCTTCTGGAGCGTGAACAATGCGTTGAACGAAATAGCGCGGACGTGCCCGAACGTCGTTGTAAATGCGCCCGATGTACTCCCCGAGCAGTCCCATACCCACAAACTGGGCGCCGATAAACATGAACAGCACGGCGAACAACACGAAGACGCCGTCACCCGCCCAGGCCGCACCAAAAAAGAGTCGCAACACGATCAATATCAAAGAGAAGGCGAAGCCGGAGAGCGCAATCAGGCTGCCGACCACGCTGAGCAATCGCAGCGGCGTGGTGGTCAGACAGGTCACCAGGTCATACATGAGGTTAATCAGGCGCATAAAGCTGTATTTCGAATCGCCAAAAGCGCGCTCGGCATGGATCACCGGCAGCTCAATGGTGTGTCGGGCAAAGGTGTTGGCCAGGATCGGAATAAAAGTGCTGCGTTCGTGACAGTTGAGCATCGCCTCGACGATGTGGCGACGATAGGCGCGCAGCATGCAGCCGTAATCGCCCATCGCCTTACCGGTGACCCGCTGAATCAGCCGGTTGAGCGTGCGCGAGGCCTTCCGACGGAACCAGCTGTCCTGGCGCTGCTGACGGACGGTACCCACCACGTCATAACCCTGACGTGCGGCGTCTACCAGCCGCGGGATCTCTTCCGGCGGGTTCTGCAGATCGGCATCCAGCGTAATAATCAGATCGCCACGAACCTGGCTGAATCCGGCCATGATGGCGGAATGCTGACCGTAGTTGCGGTTGAGTAGCACACCCGTTATCCGGCTGCCGGGAACGGTGGCGGCCTGTTCAATCAGTTCGGCAGAACGATCGCTGCTGCCGTCATCCACCAGCAGAATTTCATACTCAATCTTAATTGAGTCACAGGCGGCGCAGGTGCGCTGAAGCAGCTCCGGCAGACTCTCCTGCTCGTTATAGACCGGGATGACCACGGAGAGCATATTGATCGGTTTAATATCGCGCATCTCAGGCTCCGGCAATGTCATGTAAAGCCTGAATCACACGTTCGACATCCTGATCCGTCATTGACGGAAACAGTGGAATCGAACACATCTGCTGGCTGTTAAGTTCACTGGCGGGAAGACGTAAATCGGGATAGTGCTCGCGATAATATTTATGGGTATGCGCCGCACGGAAATGCAATCCGCTGCCGATATCCCGCGTCTTCAGTGCCTGCATAAAGGCATCGCGCGACAGACCGCAGCGCTGTTCATCAATGCGAATAATAAACAGGTGCCACGCATGCTGATGTGGCCAGGCGGGCAGTGACAGCGGCGTGAACGGCAGCGTGCGCAGCGCTTCAAGATAGCGTTCGGCAATCTCACGGCGGCGGGCAATAAAGCCCGGCAGTTTCTGTAACTGCACCAGCGCAATCGCCGCGCTGATATCGGGCAGATTATATTTAAAGCCCGGCATCATGACTTCCGCCTGCGGCAGACGCCCCTGGGTATGACGATCAAACGCATCCACCGCCAGGCCATGAAACTTCAGGCTGCGTATACGATCGGCGAGAGTGGCGTCATCGGTCACCACCAGGCCTCCTTCCGCGCAGGTGATATTCTTGATGGCGTGGAAAGAGAAAATCGCCGTACCGCGCTGCCCGACCGGCTTTTGGTGATATGTGGTGCCCACCGCGTGAGCCGCATCTTCAATGATGGCAATCCCACGCTGCTCAGCCAGTTGATAGATTGGCGCGAGATCGGCAGGTGCACCAGCGTAATGCACCGGAATAATGGCGCGGGTGCGGGGCGTAATCGCCTGCGCTATCCGGTCCGGCGTGACCATCAGGTTGTCGGGATCCACATCAATCATCACCGGCGTGGCATCCAGAAGCGTGATCAGGTTCAGGGTAGAGACCCAGGTCATGGACGGCGTGATCACCTCATCGCCAGGCCCGATCCCCATCGCCATCAGCGTGACATGCATTCCGGCAGTGGCAGAGCTTACTGCAATGGCGTGCTGGTTGCCGGTCATCTGAACAAAGGCCTGCTCCAGTTCGGCGCATTTTGCCCCGGTCGTTATCCAGCCAGAGTCAAATACCGCTTTAACAGCAGCCAGCTCTTCATCACCGAATGAAGGCCGGGAAAATGGCAAAAAATCCATGCTAAAGCTCCTGCAGATCAAACCCATAAGCTGTCGCGCGTTGTTAATCAGGCACAACGCCAGAAAATAATTGAAATAGCGAATGACTCACAGTCGGCCAGGGTGTTATCGACACCACGCTTTCCCGTTCTGGAATTAAGGTTACCGGACTGCTAATACAAAATACCGTATGAAAGTTAACTGAACATTAAATGAAGAGTGTGAATTTAAATAAAATCAAGGGAGAGCAAGTTAAGGATTTCAGAAAAAGTTCACTATTAAATGGCTAATAATAGCTCTGGCCTCAACTCTTTTTGATTTATTGATATTTTGTTTAAAATCAGCAGGCTCTGTTAGTCACCAGAGCAGGGTTCAGCTCATCCGGATGAAGTCACTTCTGGAGAGAAAAATTAACACGCTGATATTGCTGGGCTAAATTCAGCCTGCTACTCACAGTATCACATCGAAAAAATAGCGCTCCGCTCATCTCAGGATGAATCACAGATTAATAAAGCCGTCTTAATGTATTCTTAATATTTTTCGTTATTAATGTTCTGCCCTTGCAATAATCATTACACTTTGGTGATTCTCAGGTGACAGTCAGTTAATATCTGTCAGATTATCTGTGCCTGTAAGGTAAAAACAGTGCTAAAAAAAGTGAATAGGATCGCGGTTTCAGGCGTTAACGTTGGGTCTGCCTAAAAAAGAGAAAATAGTGATGATGCGTGCCGCCTGTTTATGCACTCTGTTAGCCCTGCTCAGCCCGGTGCTTTACGCCGCGCCGGTAACCTATGCCATTACCCCCGATAAAACGTCGATAGGCCTTTCATGGCGCGCCTTTGGTCACCAATTTTCGCAGGCCAGACTGCAGGGTGTGAGCGGCACGGTGACACTCAACCCTGATGAAGACCGTGACGATCGTATTGAAGTGACTATTCCGGTAGGGACACTGGTGGCCTCGAACAGCCTGTTAACCTGGCAACTGAAAAGTAACCTGTTTTTTGATGCAGAGCGTTACCCAAACATTCACTTTGTCAGTAGTCGCGTGGCCTCACTGGGTGGCGGCAATTATCGTATTTTTGGTATGCTGACGGTTAAAAATGTCAGCCGGCCAGTCGTGATGCTGGCCTCGCTGGACAGCGGAAAGACAATTGATCCGGCTTCAGGTTCGCTGGCGCTACATGCCTCCACCGCCATCTCCCGCTCAGCCTTCGGAATGGATCGGCTGGTCGGGGTGGTTGATGATCGCGTCAACATTGCGCTGGCCATTGCCGCGCAGGGCAGAAAGCCGCTGTAGCGGTAACCGCTGAAGGGTCCGATTAACTGAGTGCTGTCTGCAATGTTTCCGCTGTGGCAGCCAGTTGAGCCGGTGGGTTGCGGCCAATCAGCACATATTGATAGCCGTCACGCTTCCACCAGGCCAGTTGCATGCCATGGCGCTTTTCATGGGCGATGGGATTCGCGCTGTCCGGCTCAGGCGAGATACAGAGCGCCATCGGGCCATAATCAGCATGCAGCCAGGCGATTTGTGCAATCGACGTCCGTTCGTAGCGCAGGATCCGCACCATTTTCAGTTCAGCCCCTGGCAGGCTGAGTTGCTGAGGATGCAGCTGCAATCCTAAATCGAGTCGGGTACGGTCCAGCCCCCTTTGCAGCATGGCGGCGTCATCAGGCGTATCGGCCAGCGTTTCAGCACTGTAGAGCGACATATAACGCGCCTCCAGATCGCGGATATTCTGGCTTTCATCTTTCTCATCATCTTCCGGTCTTGCCAGGAAACCGATGCCACTGCCCACCAGCAAAAAGCTGACAGACGCAGCAATCAGTGCCCGACGGCTGTAGCCTTTGGCTGGCATTGACTCTGGTGCCGTGATGGCTGCCAGTTGCTGTGCCATTCTGGCCTGCGGTGCCTGTTCCAGCAGCGGCGCAAAAGCCTGTTCAAAATCGAGATTACTGTGCTGTAAATGCTCAACCCGTGCCGCCAGTTCGGGATCCCCTGCCATCGCCTGCTCAAACTGCACGGCTTCCTGTGGCGTCATCTCACCATCCAGCCAGGCAACGATCGCCTCGTCACGCCACGGTGGCGTAAAAGTTTCCCTGTTCATCTCCGTTTCTCCTGCTGTGCGGGCGAGGTCGCCGGCTGTCTGGCCAGCGTGGCACGTGCGGCGGCCAGACGGCTCATAATAGTGCCAATCGGAACCGAGAGCGTCTCTGCCGCCTCCTGATAGGTCAGACCTTCGACATAAACCAGAAACAGTGCATTACGCTGCGCCTCGGGTAAGACGTTAACCTGTAGCATAATGCGCTGGAAATGGCGGTTGTCGTCGCTGGTGGCGTGGTTATCTGCGGCCAGCAGCGCATCGGGATCCACGAATCCCTGTCCCTGCCGGACCTTTCGCGCCCGTAAATCACTGGCCCAGATGGAGTGAAGGATCGAAAAAAGCCATCGATCAATGCGTGTGCCCGGCGTGAACTGCGCGCTGCGTTCCAGCGCGCGTACGCAGGTTGACTGCACCAGCTCTTCTGCCATGTCACGGTTGTGTGACAGCACATAGCCGTAACGCCAGAGCCGCGTCAGATGTTCCGCAAGGTGCTGACGGATGTCACTGTGAGTGATTTTTCGCTCCTCCCTTCCGCATCAGACCTCGGGGTGGCCATTGATCGCGGCCTGCAGATCGCGATATTCCTCGCAGTCTGTGCCACAAATCCCGGCAATGGTTTTTAACTGTTCGCGCGCCAGATCCGGACGCCCTTTGATCATCCAGGCTTCGCCCAGATATTCACGCACTTTAGCGTAACGGGGATCAAGTGCAATGGCGCGCTGATAATAGCCAATGCCCTCGTCCGTGCGGCCCAGTTTACGGGTAGCGTAACCACGATAGTTCCAGGCTTCGCGGGTATCCTGATTTTTCAGCGTATCCAGCAGGTTCAGCGCCGCCTGATATTCGCCCTTTTTCGCCAGATGCCAGGCATAGCGGGTTTTATCGTCGTCACTCAGCTTGCTGGTCTTCTCAGGCACACAACTTTTAGTTTGACTGTCATAGACCTGACCTTTGGGGCAGTCAGGCGTCTTTTTATCACTGTCATTGTCGCCCATCGCCATACTCAGCGGAGAGTGCAGCATCAGCAGCAGTGCCGGAACGGCAAGCAGAGAAAAACCAGAACGCGTTGTCATAATTTATCCTTATCGGGTCTGTGAGACAGGCGATAAAGCCCGCCGGATGCAGTCCGCTAGCGCGGCGCTGTACGGTAAACAGCTCAGCGCCGGTTTCTATTCGATAAAAATAAAATTATTTTTTGCCAGGGTGCCACGCTGAATCAGAACGGTAGTTTTTCCACCGCACAGAAACGCCGTTCCGCCAGGGAGATCACCGCAGCTTCCGCAATCGCCTGGGCTTTCAGTCCATCCTCAAGGCCAGGAAGATCGTCAACCTGCTCACCGTTCAGCGATCGGATAAATGCATCCAGATGAGCATAGTAAGTTGGCTGCACCCGGCTGAACCAGTCGGGCAACAAGCCTGGCTGCTGAATCTGCGCACCCTGATAGCAGCTGACGCCGCGCTGTGGCTGAGAGGCTGATTCCAGCATCCCGTGCGGTCCCATCACACTGATGCGTTCATCGTAGCCATAGCCGGTGCGGCGGACATTATCGAGCTGTGCCAGCGCCCCGCCCTGCAGCCGCAATAGCAGCGTGCTGGTGTCCACGTCGTCAAATTCGCTGATCGAGGGCAGAGCCAGCGCAGCACCCATCGCAGCCACCTCTGTCACCTCCTCTTCAGTCAGCCAGCGCAGCAGGTCAAAAAAGTGGATAGCCTGATCGCGCATTTGCCCGCCGGACGCCTGAAGATAGGCCAGCGGCGGCATGGCTGAGGAGCGGCAGACCATCTGAATCAGTTCCGCCGGGCCGATCCGCCCCTGGCGGAGTTGTTGCTTCAGCTGCTGATGGCTGACATCAAAACGCCGATTAAACCCTACTGTGACCGGCACGTTGTAGGGGAGAACATTAGCCACGGCAGAGCGGGCCCGCTCAAGAGAGAGATCGACCGGTTTTTCACAGTAAATAGCTTTACCGGCGCGGGCTGCGGCTTCCAGTAAGTCAGCATGGGTCGGCGTCGCGCTGGCGATCAGCACCATACCAATCTGCTCATCATTTATCGCCTCGGTGACAGACGCGGCCCGGGCACCAAAGCGGGTCGCAAAGGCGGCGGCGCGCGCGGGATCCGCATCCGCGACCCATACCAACTCAACTCCGGGGTGCGCCTGAAGATTCGCGGCATGAACTTCACCAATAAAGCCACACCCCAGCAGGGCAACACGTTGCTTTTTATTCATTTTTTTGAACTCCATCATAGTCCGGCAGAAAGATGCATCTGCAGGATAACGCTGCGTTTTACACTGGCGGCACGGTGTTTTGAGGTGTTTACCTCAGAGGAGATCGGCATGTCGCTGAAAGAGGTCGCCCGACGGGCAGGTGTGGGACTGGCAACCGTGGATCGGGTGCTCAATGAACGTGGCGGCGTCGCGCCGGAGACGGTTCACAGGGTGCTGCAGGCAGCACGTGAAGTCGGGCTGAAGCGGATCCTGCCGGAGGAGCATCGTCATCCGTGGCAGATAGAACTGCTGCTGAGCAGCAACGATTCGTTTTTCTTTAAGCAGCTGGCACAGGATTTTACTGAGGTTGCCTCGCATCTGGGCTATCGCCGGTTAACGCTGCGCCGCACTTTTGTCCCCGAGGCTCAGCCAGAACGTCTGGCAAAGCTTATCAGGCAGGGCGGTGAAACGCGGGATGGTTTGATCGTTTTTGCCCATGAACATCCGGCAATCTATGAGGCGCTGGACCATTGCCACGCGCGTGGCGTACCGGTGATCTCGCTGGTCACCGATTTACCCGGTGCCGCCCGGCTCTGTCATGTGGGGATCAATCAGTTGCAGGCCGGACGTACAGCCGCTCAGCTGATGGGCAAAATGCTGCATCAACCCGGTGAGGTGTTGATGGTCAGTGGGCACCGGGATTACAGCGCGCATCGTCAGCGTATTGAAGGGTTTCGTGACCTGATAACCAGTCGGTTTCCCCATCTTCAGTTACGTGAAGTTCTGGCCGCCCAGGAAAATCGCGACACCCTCAGTAAGTTGCTGGAGAAGCAGCTGGTTCAGAGCGGTCATCTGCAGGGCATTTATAACACCGGGCTGGGGAATACCGAGATCGGGCAGGCGCTGGCACGACATCGTCGGCTGAATCAGTGCATCTGGATCACTCATGAGCTTTACGCCACCACCCGCACGCTGATGGCGCAGCAGAGCGTTGCGCTGACACTGGATCAAAACACCCGGCAGCATGCCCAGCTCGCGCTGCAGCTGATGCTGAATTATCTGGAGCAGGGAGAGAAACCCGATATCTACATTAACGGAAAAGTGGATTTCATCATTTATACGGCAGAAAACTGTCTGTAAAGATTGCCCGTTGTGTCATATCCACCGGTAAAGAAATATGCTTTACCTGCCGTCGATCATTGCATTCAGCACTATTTCCCGCGCGAAGCAGTGCCCGGGAAAGTGGCTCACTGGCTCAGAAGTGCATAGAAAATAGCCTGCCACAGATAATCTGATCGCAGTGACAAGCTGAAACCGCCCCTTTATGTCAGATAAAAAATCTAACTATCATCTAAATATTAAAATATAAATCTAAATACGCATTTTTTATGGTTTTAATATTCAGATGCAGAGTAATGACGTTAATATCGTATCCGACTGAACAAACAGCGAAGTGAAACGGGTGAATTAATGTGCGACAGATGTGCGGAAACAGAGCAGGAATAACACTCGCAGTCCTGAACGGTTAGCCATTAAAAGCGTACTTTGCAGAATTGATAAATATCAAAACTTAATGGGTTTTTATCGTCATATTCCTATTGGGTTTCACTTTCTGCCAGGTTGATGCTAAGTTCTCGTCGGTTTAAAACAGGGCAGTATGAAGAACCGTTTCACTGATATTACGGCCACCCTGAATTTTTCCTGCGCCAGTACGGTGCCTGACTAATTAATGAGCGTCTGATTTGGAAAAGTGTTTATATCCGGTGCGTACCAGAACTGAGAGAGTGCTGCACGCGGTGGTATTCGAAGTTGTCGCTAATGTGCTGGTTTTCTTTATCCTGATTATTTTTACCTCCGCAGCACCATCGCAGTCGTTGTTGCTTACATTGGTCTCATCGACTCTGGCTATGGGATGGAACTACCTGTTCAACCTGATGTTTGACAGTGTTCAGCTAAAAACAGGATTTAAAAAGAACTTGCGAATGAGATGCCTCCATGCCGTTCTGTTTGAGGCGGGTCTGTTATTAGTGTTAATCCCCTTTGCAGCATGGTGGCTGGATATTACGCTATTCTCAGCGTTGAGACTTGAATCCGGACTTGTGCTATTTTTTCTGACCTATGCTTTTCTGTTCAATTTGTTATGGGATTGGGGAAGATCAGCAAAATCAATGAAGATATTAAATTAATGTATCATGCCATTAAAATTTACTTTCAGAAATTAACCTTTCGCTTAGCCGGCTAATGGAACTTCGCGTGCGAGTGATCGCGCCCGAATGTATCCGATGCGTAAGGAAACAAGTATATCTGGTGTCAGGAGCCGCTTACTCTCGCCTGGCAGCATTGATATAACGGCGCGTCTGCATAAATTAAGTTCAGACTGCGTATAAGCTCATTTCACAGGTTAAAGCAGCAAGAATATTATGGACAAAGTCTACTATCTGAATAAGTTAAGGAACTGCCCGTCAACCGATATTCTGGATATCGTAACAAGCTATATGCGGAAAAAACTGCCTGGTGACGACCTCTCTTCATTTGAAGGCGCTTACGATCATCGTAAAGCCGAACTAATAATGAATGAAACCTACAGTGAAGTTCCTTCAGAAGTATGGAGACTGGTGTGCTGAGGCGTAAAAAGGAGGGCATGATCACTCATAACCCATTATCTGCTGAGGGCTGATCACCCTGCAGATCATCAATTCCTGATAATCCTGGCGCGATGCATTTTGATCTCCGTCGGGCAGAATCGGTGAACAGATAAATCAGAGCATCACCTTTAGTGCTGTGATGCTCTGTCATTCTCAACAAACGCACGACATAAAGCGCTGTAAGAAATAGTAAGACAAACCTGCCAGACCACTGTAAACCGTTTTAAATATGACGCCAAAACTGGCTTCATCTGTTGTATTCAGAAAAGCTCGTACAAATAATGCCTTACGGACTCACACGACTACGATAATGATTATCTGTTCAGGCGATATGCTGCCAATTTAGCTCATGCTCCACCAGCACCGATCACGGAACGGCAAATCGTGTCAGGGTGATAAAAAAGGCTGCTCAGTCGTTAAGCAAGGGTGTATTAAGCAGATTCAGATGATGCAATACCATTAAATTTAAATGTTGTTCGCCCGAACAGGGAGCATGCAGGCGAACAAAACGGGAATTCATTTCAGATGGTCACGATGATACAGAGCCCACTGCTCAATCTTTTCTCCAGAGGGTAGCAGGCAATATGCCGAAGATTTTTCCTGGACCTGCTGACCACCGCGATTAACGCAATATTCACTGGCTGGATTACGCATTGTTAAACGCTGCGGTTCCTTGCTGTTCGGTGTGCAGGCGATAAGTAGTGAAGCCAGTAACATCAGTGAAACTCCTGCTAACCTGTTTGTGACGAACATAAAACCTCTCTTAACCTTATTTTTGTGAATTAAGAATTTACTCTCCAGTGGTGTAATTAAATCTGATAGCACAACAACGACTTTATCAGGAATCCTCCTTTCTCCGGCCACATGTTAACCTCAGGGGTGACAATCATCATGTTTCCATTCTGCCGTCCACTCTGCACTCACCACTATGGGTATCGATGCATAATTATAGCGTGCTGCCACTAAACCCTCGCTTAACAACCTCACGCGACACATAAGCAGACAGACCTTTAATGCAGTGATTAAAAAATGAATAAAGCCAAAATTAGAATGCATGTGAAGATAATTAACAAAAACCCCATTATTACAATCGATGCATTATCTTAATTTTTAATGGAAATTCCTCGCGAATAGGGCATCGCCTTTAACGTTTACTTAAAACAGGCACACTTGCGATGCCTTTACATAAATCCTTTTCCCGCTGCATAATCCCGCAACATTTGTATGCGCACTGCCATTAATGGGATCAATAAAAACTACAACTTATTGGTATCGCTTAAATATCGCTGCTGCTTAACACCTGAATAACAACTCACGATTCAGGTGCCATTTAACGATCAGACTATCAATAAATTCTTAAGGAAGAGTGACTGAGATGAATAATAAATTCCCGCGAAATAAAATCGCAAAAGCATTAATGCTGGCAAGTGGGATGGGGGTTGTGCCTCTGATTAGCTATGCTGCAGTCATCGGAAGCCAGACAGGCAATGAGATCATCTTAACTGATGGCACCACGCTGATTGCCGACCAGTCATCTGGCGACGGTTATTATGGCATCCTGGTTAATGGCGCTACCGCCGCAACGGTTACCATCGGCAGCGGCAGCACAGTTCGCGTGACAGATGCTGAACGTTATGCAAAAGGGATTTTTATTGAAGCGGCAAACAGTGAATTTACTGCAGATAAGTTAACCCTCAACGTTTCCGGTAAAACAGCGGTCGGCATTGAGTTCGGCGGAAAAAATGTAACCGCCAGTTTAGGATCCGGTTCCTCGGTCACCACGGTAGCATCAGGTGATTCTTTCGCCGAGGGCGTCGTTGTCAGCAATAGTTCCTCGCTGCAGGCAAATAACCTGCAAATAAGCACCCAGGGCACTGGCGGAACGGCTCTGCGCGTCAGTGGTTACGGAAGTCACGCCAGTCTGGGCGACGACAGTAATTTACAGACGAATGGCCTTAACAGTAATGCCGTTCAGGTTGATAACCTGACCGGTGAGTCGATTAATGGCGTGGCCACGTTGAAAGCAAATGCATTGACGATCAACACCCTTGGCAATAATTCGCAGGGTATTAATATCCAGGATAATGGTTCGGTTGATCTGGGCAGCAACTCGACCATTATTACCACTGGGGATCTTTCTGCTGGCATCTGGAGCTGGGGTGAGCTGAAGGCCGATCATCTGACAATCAGTACTGCGGGTGAGACCTCTGCAGGTCTGTCAGGCCGTGACAACAGCCTCTCAAACATTGGTGCTGGTAGCGTGATCTCCTCTGATCAGACTGGCGGCATTGTGGCTATGGGCGACAATGCTATCGTTAACTTCATTGGCAGTGAAGAAGAACGCAATACGGTCTATTCAGCAGGTTTTTATGGCGTATCCGCACAGTCAACCGGCGCAACCATTAATCTGCAGAACACCGATATTATGATGAAAAATGTGGATACCATGACCCTGGGTATTTGGTCCACAAGCGGTGGCACAGTTAACGGTGATGCAGTGACCATTACCGGCCCGGAGAATGCTACAGGTGTCTACGCCATGGCTGGTGGTAAAGCGAATCTTACGGGTGATTTGACCATTGATATGAGCTCCCCGGATGGGATAGCCATGGCTACGCAATATGATGAAGGTTATACAGCAGGTGTCATCACCACCGACGGAAAAGCGCAGATCGTTGGTAGCGTTTTATCCCGGGCCGGACTCATCGACCTCAATCTGACATCGGGTTCACTCTGGTCTGGCAGCGCCAGCAGCGATAACGTCAATAATGGCCATCTGAACGTTAATCTGACCGACAGCACCTGGAATGTATCGCGAACATCCAATGTCGATAATCTGACATTGAGTAACTCGCTGGTTGACCTCTCTGCAGCCTCGGATGACGCAACCTATTCAACATTGACTATCGCCAACCTCAGCGGCAGAGGCGACTTCGCCTTGCGCACCAATCTGGCAGGCGATGGTGCTGGCGTGAATAACATTGGCGATAAAGTTGTGGTGACAGAGAGTAGTTCCGGTGATTACGGTCTGACCATACAGAACCGCGGCAGTGCCGTCACCACTGGCAACGAAGTACTGACTGTGGTTGAAACGACTGATGGCATCGCCACCTTTAAAGGTAACGCCGACGTGGAACTTGGTGGCTATGTTTACTCGGTCAATAAGCAAGGCAACAACTGGGTACTCTCCTCACCTAAAGCACCAGAAACCCCTGAAGCAGATGATCCGGCCGTTATCCCTGCGGATGAGCCTGCCACGACTCCTGCTAATGAGCCTGCCGCGACTCCTGCCAATGAGCCTGCCGCGACTCCAGCCGATAACGGTGGCACGGCGCCTGCCGGGCAAGACAACGCAACTTCCCCTATTACCAGCACGGCCAACGCAGGGGCTAACTTCCTCAACACTGGCTATCTGATGAACTATGCCGAAATGCAGACGCTGATGCAGCGTATGGGTGATGTTCGTCAGGGTAAGACAGCCGGGAATGTCTGGCTGCGCGCTATAGATGGACGGTTCAGCGGCTTTGATAATGGCAAGCTGAGCCGTTTCAGCCTGAACTACACCGGTTATCAGTTTGGGGTCGATAAACGTTTGTCCGATGAAATTCCGATCTATCTGGGCCTGTTCATGGGGGTAACTGAAGGATCGCCTCATTACCAAAATGGTAACGGCAACATCCGTTCTGAGCATTATGGCTTCTACACCACCTGGGTAAATGATGCCGGTTTCTATGTTGATGGCGTTGTGAAAGTCAACCGGCTAAGGAATCAGTTCAATGTTCACGATACACAGAATAACCAGGTATCCGGTAACGGTGTCTCTTCAGGTCTGAGCGGATCGCTTGAGGCGGGCAAAAAGTTCAGCTTCTCTGATCGGCTGGCAGGTTTTTATCTTGAACCACAACTACAGCTGACAGCAGGTCATCAGGATGGTGCTTCCGTAGGTGCGTCTAATGGTCTCAATATCACACTTTCAAGCTACAAATCACTGATGAGCCGGGCAAGCGTGCTGGCAGGGTATGAAATCAATCAGAGCAATTACAAACTCAACACCTATGTAAAAACGGGTGTAATGCGCGAGTATGCCGGGGATGCTGCTTATGCTCTGAACGGATCAAATGAACGTCTTTCCTTTAAAGGAAATGGCTGGAATAACGGCGTCGGCCTGAGTGCCCAAATCAGCAGCCATACGCTCTTCCTGGAGGCCGATATGGTAGACGGAAAACGTTTTAACCAACGTCAGGTTAATGCTGGCTACCGTTTTAGTTTTTAGAATCAGCGTGCAGCAAGCGCTCGTATAACAGGAGGTGTTAATGAAAAAAACATTATGGATGCTGCTGGCCTTGATCTGCTCAGGATCCGCTTTCGCACGGCAGGAGTCCACCATCGCAGAAGCAAAAAACATGCGAGACGAACGTCATGTTACCCTTACCGGTACGATTAGTGGACGGGCTGACGATGACCACTACTGGTTACAGGACTCAACGGGTCGTATACGTATTGATGTCGACGAGGATGACGAAGACGACGACGGCTTCCTTATTGGTAAAAAGGTACGGATAACGGGTGAGGTAGATCGCGATGACGGGCATAGCGAAATCGATGTTGATCGGCTCTTCATTCTGAAGTAATTCCGGACTTCTGTGTAAAAAAGCCAGCTATAGCGCTGGCTTTTTTACATTCAGGGCAGGTTTTACTTTTCGCGAAACGCTTCCTGTACGCGCAACAGAGGACGCAACAGATATTGCAGCAGGCTCTTCTCGCCCGTACGAATATCAACGGTGGCCGTCATACCGGGAATCACCCGTAGTTCCTGACTGCCGCTTTTCGTCAGCGTATTATTTTCCGTTAATACCATTACCCGGTAATAAGTATCATCGACGCCTGGCCTGCGGGCAGCTTTACTCTCCTCATCTTTTAGCGCGCCCGAACTGATACTTTGAACATGTCCGGTCAGGCCGCCATAAATCGAATAGTCATAGGCAGAAATTTTTACCACAGCTTCCTGACCGGGTGCCAGAAAAGCCACATCAGAGGGCCGGATACGGGTTTCCACCAGCAGCTGGTCATCCAATGGTGTCACCTCCATTATTGCGGCACCAGGCTGGATCACACCGCCAAGCGTATTGATTTTAATACTGTTAACAATGCCTCGTACTGGCGTGCGGACTTCAGTACGCTCAAGCGTATCATGGCGGCCATGGGCAGTTTCCTGCAGGCTTGTCATCTCAACATCGACTTTGGACAGTTCATCGTTAGCCTCGTTACGGTAGCGGTTTTTTCGCTCGGTAATTTGCAATTCGGCATCATTCATCTGACGCTCAAGTTTCAGAACCTCAGTTTTTGACAGCAGCGATCTGGCTGAGAGCTGTCGCGCCATTTCAAGCTCTTTCTGCAGCAATGTTTTTGACTTCAGATAGCCTTCAATTGACTCATTTACCGCCCTTTTGCGTAGTTTCCAGGCATCGGTTTCACGGGTAACCAGTTCAGGTACTTTCATGACCTCTGGTGGGAACACAAGCTCGCTGCCGGTCGCTTCTGCTTCAAGACGCGCGGCCTGGGCTTTCAGTGCCAGCAGGCGGTTAGCGCTTTCGCGGAAGGAGGCTTCGGCGCGCGTGGGATCGATTTTGGCCACAACCTGACCTTTTTCAACCGTATCGCCTTCATGCACCATTAACTCCTGCAAAATACCGCCCTCCAGGCTTTGCAAAACCTGTTCGCGGGAACTGGGCACAATTTTGGCTGACCCGGTTGTCACCTCTTCGATGTTGAAATTGGCGGCCCAGACGATTACCAGCACCATTAACGCCACGCTGCCCCAGGCAATAAATAGCCAGCCTTCCCAGCGATCCTGACGGGCGGCCCTCACCATGTCACTGGCTGTATGTTCGGTCAGGCGCTTTTGATCAACGTTTTT
Organism: Pantoea sp. ABR1s; assembly: GCF_057812235.1. NCBI lineage: Bacteria > Pseudomonadati > Pseudomonadota > Gammaproteobacteria > Enterobacterales > Erwiniaceae > Pantoea > Pantoea sp. ABR1s. Next base: position 98,049 of record NZ_JBSZSY010000001.1, read on the forward strand.
ATCAGGGGACAGGCTGCTCATACTGTTACCTCGCCAGATTGTGGCTGACGCTCTGTGCTTATCTCAACGCCAGCATGTTTCGCTGCGTTACGCAGCACCGATGCGGCCGGGATCTTCCCGCTGTTTAATAAACCGATAATCTCTTCACGCGGCCCATCAGCTACTTTGATGCCTTCATCCATCACAATCACCCGATCAACGTATTTCAGCACTGCCGGACGGTGGGTCACGATAATCACGGTTCGGCCTTCCATTGCCGGGATGAGCGCCTGCAGGATAGTGCGTTCCGACCCCATATCCATCCCCGATGTAGGTTCGTCCAGTAGCAGAACATCCGGATTCGACAGAATGGCGCGAGCCAGGGCTATCGCCTGCTTTTGTCCGCCGGAAAAGTTTTCACCACGCTCACTGACAGGCATACCAAAGCCCATGGGATGGGCCGCGACAATATCACTCACCCCGGTCATTTTTGCAGCGGCCATCAGTTCTTCGTCGCTGGCATAGGGTGCTCCCATCACCAGGTTGTCACGCAGCGAACCATACATAAAACGTGGTTCCTGATTGACCAGCGCGATACGAGTCCGTAATTCCACCGGCTCGACCTGGCCTATATCTACGCCAGCAATGGTGATCGTGCCTGTTGTGGGTGGATATAGCCCAACCAGCATGCGCAGCAGCGAAGATTTACCGCTGCCCATTTTGCCCAGTATGGCAACCCGCTCGCCCTGACAGAACCGGACATCTAGCTGCTCAACGATGGCAGGTAAATCGTCTTTATAACGTAATGAAACGCCCTGACAGACAATCCCGGTCTGGCTGCCCTGGGGAAGCTGCACATAAACCTTCTCATTATCGCGTTCAGCAGGGGCCTGCATCACTTTATTGAGGATGGCCAGCGAGGTTTTTGCCTGCTGAATACGCAATCCCAGCGCGGCAAGCGTTGCTATGGGCATTATGGCGCGCCCCATCAGGGTCATAGTGGCAATGATGCCTCCCATTGAGATATCACCATCACCGACCAGATAAGCACCCCAGACCAGCAGAATAACGGTACCAAACTGCTGGGTCGTCTGAATGACGCTTGAGCCCATAGTGGCAAGGAACCGCGATTTCATATTCACTGCAGAGAGTTTTACGCTGGCAACATCGTGTTTAGAGGCGACCAGGTTTTCAGCACGCAGAACTTTGATGGTCTCAAGATTATCCAGTGATTCAATAACCAGACCGTAACGGTTACTGCCTATTTTCATTGACTCTTCAGCGTGGCGTTTCAAAGGGATCTGCATCAGCAGCACCATCGCCACGATGACCACTAATATCAGGATCACACACCAGACCAGTGGCCCGGCAACCAGATGGATTACAACCAGGAAGAGTAAAACAAAGGGTAAGTCAGCAACCGTCGTTAAAGCGGCTGACGTAGTAAGCTCGCGGACGCTGTCAAAGCTTTGCATGACATTGCCAAATGCACCGCTGGATTGGGCTCGACCCGACATTTTGCCGTTCAGCACGTGACGAAAAAGTTGTGCGCCCAACACCAGATCGATCTTTTTACCGGCGCGATCGGTAATCCAGGCCCGACCCAGCCGTGCAGCCAGTTCAAACAACAACGCCAGACTCACGCCGATAGCCATCGTCCAGAGTGTTACGTAGGTCTGGTTAGGCAGTACCCGGTTATAAACCGTCATGGTGAATACGGACATCGCCAGAACGAGCAGGTTAATAACGACTGACAATGCGGCGGCTTCAAAGATATAACGTTTGAATCCCCACAAAGTATTCCAGAACCAGTGCCCTTTACCGACATGGACAATGTCATCGGCACGATGATCAAGATAAGACTTAGGTCGCAGCAGCAGCAACTCGCCGCTATAGTGCTGAGCCAGGCGAGCGAAATCGACCTCAACAGGCTGGCTGCCCAGTGCGGGATCGATAATGGCGCACTTCTTTTCACTACACTGTGTCAGCACGCAGTAGCCCGTTTCCAGACGCATGATGGCGGGGAGAACAAAGCTTTTCACATCCGTCAGGTCAATCTTCTGCCAGGCAGCACTCATGCCGCGGCTCTGCAGCGTGCGCAATGCCCAGTCATTCTGGGCGCTGATATCAGCGTCTGGTGGAAATGCAGGCATACCCACACGTAAAGCATTTAGCGTAAGCCGGACGTCAAACAGGCGCAGTGCGCTTTGCAGTGCAACCAGCAAAGTCTCCTGCGTATCTGATGGCGATCTGGATAACACTCTGTTTTCAGCATTCAGTTCAGAGCCAGCAGGCTCAAATTGTATATCAGTCACAATGGCGTCCCCTGGACAACTAATTCATTCTGGTCTGGCGGCAAAGCATGACAGCGGCCAGAAATACTCGTTTTTTACGTCAGCGTGATTAGTGCACCGCTTCGATGGTATTCGCTGGTAAAGCGTTAACCTTCTGCACCAGTTGGCTGGTTTTACCCAGTGCCGCAACGATGTTCCATTGCGCAGCCAGGTACTGCATCTGCTGCTCCTGATAACTTGCGAGACTGGTGTAATAGTCGGTAGCAAACGAGATTAAATCCGTTAACGGACGCTGCCCCGCGAAGAACTGTACCTCCCCCGCTTTCCAGGTTTTCAACGCGGTTTCTGACTGTCTCTGTAATGCATTGAGCTGGCGTTCACGAAGCGGTAAGGAGACCCACAGCTGATCCAGCTGCTGTTTCAATGTCCGGAGTGTTGCATCCTGATCCGCCTCTGCGGCAATGAGTCGCTGAGTTTCAGCTTTGGCATTTGCCCTGCCAGCCCCACCATCCCAAAGATTGATATCGCTGCTCACCTGTAACGTCACCGCTTTAAACGGTTCCATTTCACCGTTGCGCTTTGGACTGTCCATACTCAGTTGCACACTCCATTTCGGCCTGTTCCACTTAGAGGCCAGATCCACTGCGGCTCTCGCTTCTTCTTTACGCTCGCGTGAGACCGCCCAGTTGGGATTTTCTTTCAGTACCTGTTGTGCCTGTGCCAGTGACGCGGGCAACAGACCCGCTTTTTTCAGATCGGGCAGGCCTCTGGTGATAACAATCTCGTGGTTCAGCAGCGAGCTGAGTTGCTGCTGCGCTTGTATATAGGTGGTGTAGCTCATTTCACGACTGGCAATCACGGAATTGAGGCGAGTCGCAACCTGATTGATCTCAGAAGCTCTGCCGCTATCAATACTGGCAATATTCTTTACCCGATTAAGCAGATCCTGCAGTGCGTTAATTTCTTTATCCAGCACAGCGACCACTGTGGCATTAGTGGCTGCAGAGGTGAAAAGAGAAAGCACCTGCTCGTTGAGATTTTCGCGCGTGACATTTACCTGAGCCTGCTGCATGGAATAAGCAGCCTGCTTTCCGGCAACGCTCGCATCAGTACGTCCGTGATCGTAAAGTAATTTACTTACAGTGATATGCGGGGAGACCGGGTTATTCTCATAACCGGGTTGACCTGAATATCCTGATGCGCTGATACCCGTGCTGATCTGAAAACCATCAGCGGCTTTTGCCTGATCGATATCATACATAGCACCGGTGCTGTTTGATAAAGCAGACTTTACCGATGGATGGTCGGCTGTCATACGAATCATTTCAATAAAGTCCGTTGCATGGGCATTTAACAGGGGATTAAAAAATAGCAACCCCGCAATTAAACCATGCAGCGAACATCTGGATTTTGTAGTGAACAAGTTTTTTTTCATAGTTAACTCAAAATAACAAATAAAGTGGGATGGCTAATTTCTCTGTCGCTAATTCAATCCTGCGACCGGAACTGTTTTAACCGCCCGACATGTCATATGGCAACGTTAATTCTGCTAAAAAGAAATATTTAGGTTTTACATGCTGCTCACATGCCTTTATTTATTTTTTTCATCTGCGCAATCAGATCTGGGGCTCACCTGATGGGCCTGCCTTAAACAGGCCCATCAGGTGAGTTTGATGTGAAAAAAAGCTGGCGATGACCGAAGTCATCGCCAGTTCTATCAGATAACGTTTAAGCCATGCTGGATTAACAGCTTGACAGTGGTGTCATCATTATTGGTATAGACGTCATAATTAACGCCATTTTCAGTTTGTGCGGCTGAAGCCGTCCATTCTGATTTTCCAATATTAACGGTATCAGTTGCATTACTATTGTTTGAACTTCCCACATCTCCCGTAATATGTAATGTGTTCGCTTCACTACCATTATCTTTAGTAATTTCGAGCACATCGCTGGCGCTGATAAATAATGTTTGCGCCGTGTTATTACCCAGATGGATAGCTTCAATTCCACTAATTTTGCCTGATACCGTTCCGAGTTCTAAATCGTTATTAGAATCCCAGACCAGCGTATCGTGACCTTCTCCTCCTTTCACACTGCTAAAATGAGTACTGTTAATGACGATAGTATCATCGCCCTCTTTTGCATCGACGGAATTCGCGCCGCGTGCATCCAGTACATCATTACCTGAAGTGCCATTAAGATCGTACTGAGCAGGTTGATACTCAATATGCGTCGATCCCGTTTCAGACGTCAGTCCCAGTGTCTCGTTCAGATCAACTAAGCGGCCTTTGATTGCTGAGCCATCGCCGTCGCCCACGCCCTGATCGGTCCAGGTCACGTAGAGCTGACCGCCCGCCAGGAAGGTCGCATCGACTTCAACCTGCTCACCATAGGTCAGCTGGTTGATCTGGATCTGCTGGCCCACTTTATTACCCGCAGCATCAAAGTACTGTGCGTAGATACCGCTGGTACCTGCACCCGGCGCGATGTCGGTTGTTGACAGGAAAACGGCAATAAAGCTGCCGTCAGCCTGACTGACCACCCTCGCCATGTGCTGATCGCCAGCCGTCGTGGTGTTGATCAGGAATTCGCTGGTCAGCGCCGTACCGTCTGCCGCGTAGATGCGGCCCCAGACGCTGTAACCATTCTGATCCGGTCCGCTGGTATCGTTAGAGTCCCAGGTCACCACGTAGTTACCGTTTTGCAGCGCACTGACTGCGGATGACGCCTGATTGTTAGTCAGGGTCTGGTTCGCTACGAAGCTGCCTGTTACAGCATGCGTTGACGGATCATAAACTGACACACCAACATCATATCCGGTGGCTTTAATCGCATAAGTAATCGCAACCTGGCCATTTTCCAGCGTTGTAACAGATGGCAACGGCTCCCATTCAGGAATGATGGCATTTGCGTTCAGGGTCGTGGTTGCCAGCACGGTCTCCGCCGTGACCGGCGTGCCGTTTGCGTCATACTGACGGCCATAAACCGTCCAGTTGCCGTTCAGGCTCGCTTCCCAAACCACCAGATAACCGCCGTCTTCCAGCGAAGTGATCACCGGAACGCGCATTTTGCTGGCGGCGGTGCTGGAGTCCACATTGTACTCTGCGCCATTAGTCACGACGCCGTTCACGTTACCCGCACCGTCGTAGCTGTAGGTATAGCCCTGACCCTTGATATGCGCACCGGAATCCGTGCTCCACACCACCTGGAAAGTGCCATCTGACAGCACGGTAACCTGCGGCGTGATCTGGTCGCCCGCTGTGGTGGTGTTCACCGTGAACTCCGCCCCGACCGGCTGGCCTTTCGCATCCAGCAGCTGGCCCTTGACGCAGCTGCCGGAGCCGTCTCCGCTCGCCGACTGCCACACCACGATGGCGCCGCCGTCCGGCAGGCTGGCTACCGACGAGACCGTCTGCGCTCCCGTGGTGGTGGTGTTCACCGTGTACTCGGAGTAGAACGCCGCATCCACGTCAATCACGATACCTTCAATGCCGGTTCCCGAACCGTCCACGTTGTCCGACTGCCACGTCACGTATACGCTGCCGTCCGCGGTCAGCACGGCGTCAAAGATGTGCGTTGCATCCACCGAGTCGCCACCGGTACCCTGGTTGCCGCTCGTGGTGGTGTTCACCAGGAACTCGCGTCCCACCCTGTTATCGTTCGCATCAAAGCGCTGTGCGTAGATGGCCGAGCCATCCCCGTCGCCGCCTTCGGAGCCCCAGATAAGCAGGTAGCCGCCATCGTCCAGCGCCACGCCGACCGGCTTATACTGCTTGCCGCTGGTGTAGCTGTTGACGATGAAGTCACCGCTGCCGACCAGCGTCAGCGTTCCGGTGGCGGCATCCACGCGGTAGTGCACTGCGCGGATGTCAGAGCCGCTGGTGCCGCTGTCGCTGCTGTCCCAGAACACCACGATGCTGCCGTCGTTCAGGGTGATAACGTCCGGATAGTTCTGGGAGCTGTCCGTGGTGGTGTTCACCTGGAAGTTACCCCCCAGTGGCGTGCCGTCTGCGGCAAAAATCTGCCCGACAACCCCGCTGCCGCTGGTGTCACCCGGACCGCTGGTGGCGTTCCACACGGTCACGTACATGCCGCCGTGCGCCGCATCGGTAAAGGCCGCCATTTCCGGCCCGCCGGAGCTGCCCATGCCCTTGCCGGTTGCCACCGTCACTTCGCCCGTCACCGGCTGGTTATCCGCCCCGTAGCTGCGCTGCACGATGCCTGTGCCCTGGTCTTCCCAGCTGATGATGTAGCCGCTGTCGGCGGTTGCCATCGCACCCGGACGGTTCTGCGCACCGCTGTAGGTGGTGTTCACCTGGAACTCGTCGGTCACCGCCTGGCCGTCGGCGCCGTAGCGGCGCGCCATCACGCCGTCGCCGCTGTTGTCCAGTCCGTTAACGTTGGACTCGTAGACAATCAGAAAGCCGCCGTCGGTCAGCGCGATCACCTGCGGGCTGTCCTGATTGTTGGCCGTGCGCTGGTTCGCCTGCTGCTCGGTGCCGATTTTATGCACACCGTCTGCCTCGTACAGCTGCATGTAAACCTCGGTGCCGGAGGTGCCGTCACCCTGCCACGTCACCACGATGCGGCCGTCCGCCAGCCGGGTGACCGACGGGTTGAGCTGATCGCCTGTGGTAGTGGTATTCACCTGCGCGCTTTCATTCAGCAGATCGTAAGCACTCAGTGCGGCTCCGGAGATCAATACTGGCTGGCTCTGGTTACCTGCCGCGTCAATAGCCGAGAGCGTTCCGTTTTCACCGACACTGAGTGGGTTAGGTACAATACTCCATACACCCTCAGCATCTGCCACCGTGGAGTAAACCGTTCCAGCCGCATTCGTTACGATAACAGTAGCGCCTGCTTCGGTCTGGCCACCCAGAGTCTCCTTAGTATTGGTAGAGAGGCCCACGTTCGGCGGCAGTACATCGGTGTCGCTCGACGCTGGTGTCGTCGCAGGCTGATAGTCAATGGTCGTCGGATCGTTGTTGTCCGGCGTCATTTGCTCCAGTCCCAGCGTTTCAACCAGATCCACAACGCGTCCTTTAATCGCCGAGCCTTCGCCGTCACCCACACCTTTGTCAGTCCAGGTCACGTAGAGCTGACCGCCCGCAAGGAAGGTCGCATCGACTTCAACCTGCTCGCCATAGGTCAGCTGATGGATCTGCATCTGCTGGCCCACTTTGTTACCCGCTGCATCAAAGTACTGCGCGTAGATGCCGCTGGTACCTGCACCCGGTGCCGTATCTGTTGCAGACATAAAGAGCGCAACGAAACTGCCATCAGGACGGCTCACGACTTTCGCCAGATGTTGATCGCCTGCTGTTGCCGTGTTGATCAGGAACTCGCTGGTCAGCGCCGTACCGTCTGCCGCATAGATGCGGCCCCAGACGCTGTAACCGTTCTGATCCGGTCCGCTGGTATCGTTAGAGTCCCAGGTCACCACGTAGTTGCCGTTATCCAGCGCGCTTACTGCAGGTGACGCCTGATTATTAGTCAGGGTCTGGTTCGCTACGAAGCTGCCGGTTACCTCATGCAGTGAAGGATCGTAGATCGACACGCCTGCGTCATACCCGGTACCTTTAACGGTATAGGCGATAGCGACCTGGCCGTTTTTCAGTAACGTAACAGACGGCAGCGGCTCCCAGTCAGCGCCAAAGCCCAGCACGCCGTTTACGCTCAGCGAAGTCGTAATCAGCACAGTCTCCGCCGTGACCGGCGTGCCGTTTGCATCATACTGGCGGCTGTAAATCGCCCAGTTACCGTTCAGGCTTGCCTGCCATACAACCAGATAGCCGCCATCTTCCAGCGAGGTAATGGCTGGTTCAGTCAGTTTACTTGCCGTGGTACCGGTGTTAACGCTGAACTCTGTGCCACCAGCCACCAGACCATTTACATTACCCGCACCGTCATAGCTGTAGGTATAACCCTGACCCTTGATATGCGCACCGGAATCCGTGCTCCACACCACTTCGATATGGCCGTTCGTCAGGACCGTAACCTGCGGCGTGATCTGGTCGCCCGCCGTGGTGGTGTTCACCGTGAACTCCGCCCCGACCGGCTGGCCTTTCGCATCCAGCAGCTGGCCCTTGACGCAGCTGCCGGAGCCGTCTCCGCTCGCCGACTGCCACACCACGATGGCGCCGCCGTCCGGCAGGCTGGCTACCGACGAGACCGTCTGCGCTCCCGTGGTGGTGGTGTTCACCGTGTACTCGGAGTAGAACGCCGCATCCACGTCAATCACGATACCTTCAATGCCGGTTCCCGAACCGTCCACGTTGTCCGACTGCCACGTCACGTATACGCTGCCGTCCGCGGTCAGCACGGCGTCAAAGATGTGCGTTGCATCCACCGAGTCGCCACCGGTACCCTGGTTGCCGCTCGTGGTGGTGTTCACCAGGAACTCGCGTCCCACCCTGTTATCGTTCGCATCAAAGCGCTGTGCGTAGATGGCCGAGCCATCCCCGTCGCCGCCTTCGGAGCCCCAGATAAGCAGGTAGCCGCCATCATCCAGCGCCACGCCGACCGGCTTATACTGCTTGCCGCTGGTGTAGCTGTTGACGATGAAGTCACCGCTGCCGACCAGCGTCAGCGTTCCGGTGGCGGCATCCACGCGGTAGTGCACTGCGCGGATGTCAGAGCCGCTGGTGCCGCTGTCGCTGCTGTCCCAGAACACCACGATGCTGCCGTCGTTCAGGGTGATAACGTCCGGATAGTTCTGGGAGCTGTCCGTGGTGGTGTTCACCTGGAAGTTACCCCCCAGTGGCGTGCCATCTGCGGCAAAAATCTGCCCGACAACCCCGCTGCCGCTGGTGTCACCCGGACCGCTGGTGGCGTTCCACACGGTCACGTACATGCCGCCGTGCGCCGCATCGGTAAAGGCCGCCATTTCCGGCCCGCCGGAGCTGGCCATGCCCTTGCCGGTTGCCACCGTCACTTCGCCCGTCACCGGCTGGTTATCCGCCCCGTAGCTGCGCTGCACGATGCCTGTGCCCTGGTCTTCCCAGCTGATGATGTAGCCGCCGTCGGCGGTTGCCATCGCACCCGGACGGTTCTGCGCACCGCTGTAGGTGGTGTTCACCTGGAACTCGTCGGTCACCGCCTGGCCGTCGGCGCCGTAGCGGCGCGCCATCACGCCGTCGCCGCTGTTGTCCAGTCCGTTAACGTTGGACTCGTAGACAATCAGAAAGCCGCCGTCGGTCAGCGCTATCACCTGCGGGCTGTCCTGATTGTTGGCCGTGCGCTGGTTCACCTGCTGCTCGGTGCCGATTTTACGTATACCGTCGGCCTCAAAGAGCTGCATGTAAACCTCAGTGCCGGAGACACCTGCGCCCTGCCACGTCACCACGATGCGGCCGTCCGCCAGCCGGGTCGTCGACGGGTTAAGCTGATCGCCTGTGGTAGTGGTGTTCACCTGCATACTTTCATTCAGCAAGCTATACGTAGCCAGTGCAGATCCCTGGAAGGCCACTGTATCGCCCTTGTTCCCTGCTGGATCGATAGCGTAGATCTCTCCTGACTCGCCAGCTGAGATTGGGTTAGGTGCTATCACCCACTTACCCTGCTGATCGGCTACTACGCTATATTCCGTGCCGTTCTTATCGACAATGACAACCACAACGCCAGGCTCAGTAACACCGCTCAGTGACTCCTCTGAGTTTCCTGAAATCCCAACGTTAGGCGCTGTGATATCGATAATAAAATCCCAGCTACTGCTGATTTCACTGACGTTACCTGCAGCATCCGTTGCCGTCGCCGTAATACCGTGTGTCCCTTCCAGCAGGTTAGTGGTCGGCGTATAGCTCCACTCACCCTGTGCATCTGCCGTCACTGTCGCAAGCAGGATGCCATTGTCATAAAGCGTAACCAGCGAGCCTTTTTCCGCCTTGCCGGTAAAGGTCGGCGCCGGATCGTCAATGACATTACCTGCCACTGGTGAGGTGAACTGCAATGTACCGACGTCATCCTGTAATGACTGGATGATCACTGGTTCTGGCGGTGTGGTATCCACATTCAGGGTAAATTTCGCCTCGCTGCTGTTGCCCGCTGCGTTAGTTACCGATGCCGTAAAGACGTGCTCACCGTCTGCCAGCTCCGCCACCGCGAATGTCCACACGCCGCTGCTGTTTGCCGTGCTGCTGCCCAGCACCGCGCCCGATTTGTCGCTGATGGTCACCACCGCGCCCGCTGCCGCCGTGCCCTGCAGCTCCGGCGTGCTGTCGTCGGTCAGGCCGCCGTTCAGTACCGCGCCGGTGATGCTTCCCGCATCGTCGTTCGCCTGGTCAATGCTCAGCTCCACGCTGCTGCTGTCCAGCCTGAAGGTCGAGCGCTCGCCGCGGGTTTCGTTCCCCGCCGCGTCCGTCACCTTCACCTGCCAGCTGTAATCGCGGTCCGTCAGCGTGCCCAGCGCCAGTGTCCAGTTGCCGTCCGCATCCGCCACCGTGCTGCCTGCCGGCGTGCTGCTGTCGTCCAGATATACCGTCACCGTCGCGCCCGCTTCCGCTGTGCCCTTCAGCACCGGCGCGCGGTCGTCGGTTACCCCGCCGCTGGCGACTTCGCCCTGCACCTCACCCTGGGCGTCCATCAGCGCCGCCACGGCCGCCTCCGGTGCCACGGTGTCCAGCACCACGTTAAACGCGCCGGTCTCCGCCGAGGAAACCCCCGCCGCGTTCACCGCCGTCGCCGTCAGGTCATAGCGGCCGTCCTCGCCCAGCGCCGCCGTGGTAATGCTCCAGCGGCCGTTGTCATCCGCCACGCCCGACCCCGCGTTTACCCGGTTGCCGTCCGCATCCGTGGCCCACACGATGACCGTCAGCCCCGCGCCCGCGGTGCCGTTCAGCGTCAGCGTGCCGTCGTTGGTGAACTGGCCCTTCTGCAGGAAGCCGCTGTCCGCGTCTTCACCCTGGCTGTAGTCGTCCACCACGTTTTCAATCGCCGGCTGCGCCGGGGCGCTGGTCAGGACGCTGAAGTCCCACGCCGCATCCGCCGTGCCGCTTACCTGCGGACCTTCATTGCCCGCCGCGTCCACCGCCGCGACCGTCAGGGCGTGTGCCCCGCTGCTCATCGCGCTGTCCGGCGTCCAGCTCCACTTGCCGTCCGCCTCCACCGCTGCGCTGCCGATCAGCTTGCCACTGTCATAGATATTGACGCTGACCACACCCTGCACTATTCCTGCCGTGCTCACGCTACCGCTGTAGGTCGGGCGTGCATCATCAGTCGTTGCACCGTCGGCGATCTCGCCCCGTACCGGACCGACGTCATCGGTCAGCGTGATGCTGCTGTCTGTAAAGGCGTCGGTATCCGGCGCAATGGTGTCGACGGTAAAGCTCCAGCCATCGTCATCAGTGCCGCTCACCTGCGGGCCTTCGTTACCCGCCGCGTCCACCGCCGCAACCGTCAGGTCGTGTGAGGATCCGTCCGCCATATCCTGCTCCGGCGTCCAGCTCCACTTGCCGTCCGCGCCCACCGCTGCGCTGCCGATAAGCTGGCCGTTATCATAGATATTGACGTGATCGATGTCGGCGGTTGCGTCGCCGGAGAAGGTCGGCCGTGCGTCGTCGGTGACGCTGCCATCCAGGATCTCGCCGGTGATCGCACCGACGTCGTCGGTCAGGGTGATGCTGTCGATGACAAGGCCCGAGGTCTGGTTATCCGGCGGCGTGCTGTCTGTCGGGCCGTCGATCACAACGCTGTTGCTGTTGCCCGCCTCGTCGGTGGCTTCCACCACGACGTCTTTGGCGTCCACGCCCGCCGGATTCGGCTGGATGCTCCAGTGACCATCCGCGTCCGCCACCGTGCTGGTCACGCTGTCGCTGACCGGATCGGTGATCACGATCACCGCGCCCGGCTCGGCGTTACCGGCCAGCTCGTCTTCGGTGTTGTTCGTGATTTCCGGAGCCGCCGTGCTGGTATCCAGCTTAAACGGCCATTCTGCGCCAGGCGCGGAGATGTTTCCTGCCGCGTCCGTACTAACGGCTTTGATACTATGATCGCCGTCTACCATATTGGTGGTCGGCGTATAGCTCCAGTTGCCCTGCGCATCCGCCCGAACGCTGCCCAGCACGCTGTCGCCGTCATACAGCGTAACCAGCGAACCTTTTTCCGCCTTGCCGGTAAAGGTCGGCGACGGATCGTCCGTTACGCCACCACTGGCCGTAGACGTGCCCTGTACAGTGCCTACATCGTCAATCATCCCGGTGATGGTCGGCAGGACAGGTGCGATGGTGTCAACGGTCAGGGTAAATTTCGCCTCGCTGCTGTTGCCCGCTGCGTTAGTTACCGATGCCGTAAAGACGTGCTCACCATCAGCCAGCTCCGCCACCGCGAACGTCCATACGCCGCTGCTGTTTGCCGTGCTGCTGCCCAGCACCGCGCCCGATTGGTCGCTGATGGTCACCACCGCGCCCGCTGCCGCCGTGCCCTGCAGCTCCGGCGTGCTGTCGTCGGTCAGGCCGCCGTTCAGTACCGCGCCGGTGATGCTTCCCGCATCGTCGTTCGCCTGGTCAATGCTCAGCTCCACGCTGCTGCTGTCCAGCCTGAAGGTCGCGCGCTCGCCGCGGGTTTCGTTCCCCGCCGCGTCCGTCACCTTCACCTGCCAGCTGTAATCGCGGTCCGTCAGCGTGCCCAGCGCCAGTGTCCAGTTGCCGTCCGCATCCGCCACCGTGCTGCCTGCCGGCGTGCTGCTGTCGTCCAGATATACCGTCACCGTCGCGCCCGCTTCCGCTGTGCCCTTCAGCACCGGCGCGCGGTCGTCGGTTACCCCGCCGCTGGCGACTTCGCCCTGCACCTCACCCTGGGCGTCCATCAGCGCCGCCACGGCCGCCTCCGGTGCCACGGTGTCCAGCACCACGTTAAACGCGCCGGTCTCCGCCGAGGAAACCCCCGCCGCGTTCACCGCCGTCGCCGTCAGGTCATAGCGGCCGTCCTCGCCCAGCGCCGCCGTGGTAATGCTCCAGCGGCCGTTGTCATCCGCCACGCCCGACCCCGCGTTTACCCGGTTGCCGTCCGCATCCGTGGCCCACACGATGACTGTCAGCCCCGCGCCCGCGGTGCCGTTCAGCGTCAGCATGCCGTCGTTGGTGAACTGGCCCTTCTGCAGGAAGCCGCTGTCCGCATCCTCGCCCTGGCTGTAGTCGTCCACCACGTTTTCAATCGCCGGCTGCGCCGGGGCGCTGGTCAGGACGCTGAAGTCCCACGCCGCATCCGCCGTGCCGCTTACCTGCGGACCTTCATTGCCCGCCGCGTCCACCGCCGCGACCGTCAGGGCGTGTGCCCCGCTGCTCATCGCGCTGTCCGGCGTCCAGCTCCACTTGCCGTCCGCCTCTACCGCTGCGCTGCCGATCAGCTTGCCACTGTCGTAGATATTGACGTAAATGATGTCTGCGGTAGTCGTGCCTGAGTAGGTCGGACGTGCATCGTCAGTGACAGAGCCATCTTCAATCTTGCCCTGTACCGGACCGACGTCATCTGTCAGTGTGATGCTGTCCGCCACTAAACCCGATGTCTGGTTATCCGGCACCGAGGTGTCAACGGTAAAGCTCCAGTCGCCGTCTGCCTGCGGGCCCTCATTGCCCGCCGCGTCCACCGCCGCAACCGTCAGGTCGTGTGAGGTGCCGTCCGCCATATCCTGCTCCGGCGTCCAGCTCCACTTGCCGTCCGCGTCCACCGCTGCGCTGCCGACGAGCTCGCCGTTGTCATAGATGTTGACGTGATCGATGTCGGCGGTTGCGTCGCCGGAAAGGGTCGGCCGCGCGTCGTCGGTGACCGAGCCGCTGGCAATTTCGCCGGTGATCGCACCGACGTCGTCGGTCAGGGTGATGCTGTCGATGACCAGGCCTGAGGTCTGATTATCCGGCGGCGTGCTGTCGCCGGGGCCGTTGATCACAACGCTGTTGCTGTTGCCCGCCTCGTCGGTGGCTTCCACCACGACGTCTTTGGCGTCCACGCCTGCCGGATTCGGCTGGATGCTCCAGTGACCATCCGCGTCCGCCACCGTGCTGGTCACGCTGTCGCTGACCGGATCGGTGATCACGATCACCGCGCCCGGCTCGGCGTTACCGGCCAGCTCGTCCTCGGTGTTGTTCGTGATTTCCGGAGCCGCCGTGCTGGTGTCAACGGTAAAGCTCCAGTCGCCGTCTGCCTGCGGGCCTTCGTTGCCCGCCGCGTCCACCGCCGCAACCGTCAGGTCGTGAGAGGTGCCGTCCGCCATATCCTGCTCCGGCGTCCAGCTCCACTTGCCGTCCGCGCCCAACGCTGCGCTGCCGACGAGCTCGCCGTTATCATAGATATTGACGTGATCGATGTCGGCGGTTGCGTCGCCGGAAAGGGTAGGCCGTGCGTCGTCGGTGACCGAGCCGCTGGCAATCTCGCCGGTGATCGCACCGACGTCGTCCGTCAGGGTGATGCTGTCGATGACCAGGCCCGAGGTCTGGTTATCCGGCGGCGTGCTGTCTGCCGGGCCGTCGATCACAACGCTGTTGCTGTTGCCCGCCTCGTCGGTGGCTTCCACCACGACGTCTTTGGCGTCCACGCCCGCCGGATTCGGCTGGATGCTCCAGTGACCATCCGCGTCCGCCACCGTGCTGGTCACGCTGTCGCTGACCGGATCGGTGATCACGATCACCGCGCCCGGCTCGGCGTTACCGGCCAGCTCGTCCTCGGTGTTGTTCGTGATTTCCGGAGCCGCCGTGCTGGTGTCAACGGTAAAGCTCCAGTCGCCGTCTGCCTGCGGGCCTTCGTTGCCCGCCGCGTCCACCGCCGCAACCGTCAGGTCGTGGGAGGTGCCGTCCGCCATATCCTGCTCCGGCGTCCAGCTCCACTTGCCGTCCGCCTCCACCGCTGCGCTGCCGACGAGCTCGCCGTTGTCATAGATATTGACGTGATCGATGTCGGCGGTTGCGTCGCCGGAAAGGGTCGGCCGCGCGTCGTCGGTGACCGAGCCGCTGGCAATCTCGCCGGTAATCGCACCGACGTCGTCGGTCAGGGTGATGCTGTCGATGACCAGGCCTGAGGTCTGGTTATCCGGCGGCGTGCTGTCGCCGGGGCCGTCGATCACAACGCTGTTGCTGTTGCCCGCCTCGTCGGTGGCTTCCACCACGACGTCTTTGGCGTCCACGCCCGCCGGATTCGGCTGGATGCTCCAGTGACCATCCGCGTCCGCCACCGTGCTGGTCACGCTGTCGCTGACCGGATCGGTGATCACGATCACCGCGCCCGGCTCGGCGTTACCGGCCAGCTCGTCCTCGGTGTTGTTCGTGATTTCCGGAGCCGCCGTGCTGGTGTCAACGGTAAAGCTCCAGTCGCCGTCTGCCTGCGGGCCTTCGTTGCCCGCCGCGTCCACCGCCGCAACCGTCAGGTCGTGAGAGGTGCCGTCCGCCATATCCTGCTCCGGCGTCCAGCTCCACTTGCCGTCCGCGTCCACCGCTGCGCTGCCGACGAACTCGCCGTTGTCATAGATATTGACGTGATCGATGTCGGCGGTTGCGTCGCCGGAAAGAGTCGGCCGCGCGTCGTCGGTGACCGAGCCGCTGGCAATTTCGCCGGTAATCGCACCGACGTCGTCGGTCAGGGTGACTGAGTCACTGACAATGCCGGAGTTGATGTTATCTGGAGGAGTTATGTCCGGTCGGGAACCATTGGACGGCGGAGAGACATTACCCGCAGGATCGACGACCACGATAGTTACGTCGGTATCCCCTTCATTGACAGGGTTAGGCTGGATACTCCAGTCACCATTTTCATCAACTACAACTGTGGTGGTTTCACCGGTACTGCCATCGGAAATAACCACAGTTGAACCAGGTTCTGCTTTACCTGAGATTTGTTCATCATCATTGCTATTTATAACCGCCGCTTCTGGCGAAGAGGTGTCAGTAAACTCTTCAGTCAGGCTACCGCTATTGCCCGCACTATCAGTTACCGTAACAGTGACGGTGCCATTTGGTTGTGAAGTCGGTGCTTCTACATACCAGTTACCTTCACTGTCCGTCTGGGTCGTGATCTGGGTGCCATCAGGCAGTTGAATGACAACCTGTGAGTCAGGGCTATTCGATGTTCCGGAAAACTCTGGACGACCATCATTATCACTGTCCGCAACAGGATCAAGTGTCACTGATACACTCTTAGCGGAAGAGTCATGGCCACTGCTACCACGCCCGGACGCACCAATAGCAACGCCGCCTGCCGCGCCGCCCAGCAGCATAAAGGGCAACCAACCAAAATTGTTGTGACTGGCAGTCAGCGGATCGGCACTGGCATATCCTTCACCACCTAATACCTGTTCACCGCTCTGACCTTCAGTTAAAGCTGGCGGATATTCAGCGACATCGCCGGAAGTCGGCACATATTCATAAAACTGACCATTTTCGCCCAGCCCAATCAGATGAACGTTTTCATTATCATAATAATCTTCCAGCACAATATCAGGATGCTGAGAATCATCCTGGCTAAAGAAAAGCTGCAGATTATTGCCAACGCGCCTGGTTACAACCATTTGCGGAGCATGTCCTGTAGCGCTATCGATCAGTTCTATATTTAATGCACCCTGATGCGGAACTTTGATCGTTGTAGGATTTTCAGATTTTGTATCAACAGTGTATGAAGAGATAATACCCTTCACGCCACGCAAGTTCACTTTCAACATAACAACCTTCTTAATTAACGAGGATTGATTAAATTCAATAGAAATAAGGCTTTCACAAACCTTTAATCTCTATATTCATATACTTCGAATAACCGTGATTTTATGACGAGATAATCTGCAATCCTGACATTGCTTCCAGCACAACTCTTGATTCTGGAGTCAGTGAACGGCATTATCAGAACTGATTAATAAAAAATATGGTGCCAGATTGCATCAATGCAGTGAGTATGCAGCGCCCTGAGCTTTACTGCTTTTATCAGCTATCTTCATAGCATTGCTCTGAGCATGACTACTGTCAGAATTTAATAGTGAAGAAGCCACCGGGTGATTCAACAGTTTTGACTCGCCCGCTTCAGAACAAGAACGTTCATTTACTACACGCGATAACGTACGTGATTGTGCTTTGAGACTGGTTAAAACAGATTCAGCTTCCTTTGCAGGCACCAGACGCGCCGTGATTTTATGCTGATCATTTACCGCTAACTGATAGTAATAGCGCTCACCTGATTTCAGCTCTGGTGTGGATACTTCAATTTTTGCTGGCTGGACAAAATCATGCTGGCTGAACATAACGTCCAGTTTTTTCTGGCCAGGACACACACTAATTTCAGTCCCTCTATCACCTGACATTACGCTCGTATAGTATTGATTATTAACAAATACGTTAACGACGCGTTTTGATGCGGCAGGATTTTTTTCATCAATACGGTAGACAATAATGTGCGCACGCGGGTCGCGTATCTGCTCCGGCGCCTTGTCATTGTTGACCTCTTTAAACAACGATGGCGCAGGAACGTTCTGCGATGGCGCCGCCTCAACATAATTGCAGTACAGGTAGCCTGTAAGTAATAAAACCATACTCAGCATTGCTCCCTGCATAAATTTAAAGGGATTATTCGATGCTTTGCATGTTAAACGTGAATTATTTTCCATATAACTCTCCTTAAGGTGCTTAACCTTTATATTTAAAACACCTTATATCCGATGTTGAACAGGAGCTGACAACTCCTTAAAAAATAAAAAATGGGAAATTTAAACAGCGCAGAAGGGTGAGCCTACGCCTCTGGACAACGTTAAATCTCATTTACATTGATAACTCCTTTGTAAAGTTCAAGCAACGAGACATCATTGATAAATGCATTAAATTCTTTATCTCCTTTCAGAGCGAACTTTCTCATCACATTATATTTATGTGCATAGATTGTTTTAACTGACAAATCTAACCTTTTTGCTGTCTGGATTACACTGTATCCTTTCTTCAAAAAACTAAGCACCTGAAGTTGCACCACGGTGATACGTGCAAATTCGCACCGTAAACAGTCTGAAGGCAGATATCCCATAACTCTTCCCTGAGTGTTTAACCAGGCCTTGGTTATTTTCTCAGTTATTAAACGTACCGAATCCCTTTTTGACACTTCAAGCAAAGATTGATAACAAAATGGTAACGGGTTTTTAATTTTCTCTCCGAAATCATCGGTAAATACCAATATGATACTGCCAGGCTTTCGCTCGCGATAAGCGGGTTGACACATATAAAGACGCCATTGCGAAACATTGATCAGGATGAAGTCAGCCTGCCGCAGGTTATGACTATCAAAACCTGATAAAAATTTTACTTCTGCATCAGACAGCAGTGCCTCCTCAATTACCTTTGATATGCCCAGTCTGAAGAAGTAATTGTCATCCGTACAAACCACATTAACATCCATTTTTTCCCTTCAGCATCACAAAATTCACGATGACAAATATTATATTCAGGTGAACTTACCGTTAATCAGTACCAATTCGCCTTTCTCTTTTAGTTCCTTGAGCACTCTGCAAATGGAACTTTTTGATAAATGAGAACTATTTTCAATAAGATATAGTGCTGAAAATCGTTTCTTTAAATGAGTCGGCAGTTTTTTCCATCTTTCAATCAAAGAAATAACTTCATCATATGAGTTACTTTTTGGTAACTGAATGTAATTCATCAGATCAGAATACTGTCCTGATAAAATAGACATTGCGTCATTAAAAAGATCTTTCTCAAAAACCAATCGCCAGAACACGTCATAGTCAATGAAACTGACTTTTCCATAATCGACTCGTTCCAGATAGACTGGCGGCTCGTCTAAAGCTGGAGTGACGCCGACAACAAACGGAGCGGATAAGATATTCAAAACCTTATTCTCGCCTTTAAGTTTAAGTAAAAAATCGCCGTCAAGAATGAACATAACGCGACGTACATTATCTTTAGTCAAATGATAACGGCGCTTGCCTCTTGAAATTTCATCTGGATTAGCAATCTGCGTAAATCCTGCTAATGCATCGATGATCCGTTCATGATTTTCAGTCACTCTATACATATTAATTAACTCAATCTAACTGACGTATTGGTCAGTGATTAGCAACAATTCGTAAAATCAGTTTTTTATAGTCTCTTTCTCTTTCGCCTGGTGTACTCGCTTACCTGAGCTCGCCTCCATAACTCGGGCAGTTAAAAATAGTCTTTATCGGTTCCACTATAATAAAACCGACCCAACAAAATTCAAAACCGCAAATACAAATAAATAAAGACATTCAGGCTAATAAAAGAAACAATAACCAGATCTTACACCATTCAAATGCTGTTTAGTTAGCACATAAATCTACTTTGTAGCACCTTACGGGCAGTGTTATAACTTTTTTCCTAAAAAAAGAATTTCCCATTACCATTTGAAAGATGATGTTATGAGCATGCTATTTTAAAATCACGTATTTAAACACCTCTCTCAATTTTCCAGCATGGCTGAAAAGAAACAAATCAAATTGGCATCAATGTTAATGCTCCTTACTAAAGTTACGCTGTCAGGCAGCATTGCATGGAAGGAATTAAACCACGGCACCCATCAAACAGACACTTAAATTGGTTATCTTTAGATATTTAGTTTTTTATCCTGATAAATATAATTTGCTTAGCTTAAATCACCAGAAACTGGCAAATGGGATTTTTCCCTTTTTAATTCCACTTCTCAAATGACTTCACATTCAGGCAAGTGAAATCATTAACTCATAGCTTTATGCACAAGCTTATTCATAGATGAATCAGTTTCACTGAACCGCGTTCATGGCATGCGCTTCCCTGATGCCAGATAATTTTAAGCATCAGGCATAAGCAGTGCTGTTAATGGTTAAATCACGCATAAGAACACTGTGCGCTCAAAAAACTCCAGAATACCAACAGCAGTTAATATTATGTAAAAATATAATAGCCATATCCTTGCTTGCGATAACAAAAGAAGAATTATGGATGTTTTACTATTTCATTTTTTATGACCACCCATTCTAATAGCGCCGTTCGCTAGAAGCGGCATAAATAATAATATTGAAAAAATGATACATGGAGATATCGATGAGAGAGTTAACATCTTTTGAAATGCAAAACGTTTCAGGAGCAGGTTTTTTTGACTTTATTGGTGCTGTAGTTGTCGGTGCCGTTACAGGTATTAGTTCTTTTGGTCTTAAATGGGGAATGAGTGGCGGAAGCACCGGTGGCGTGTTAGGCGTTGGTATTGTCTCTGCCGGTGTAGGTCTGATTGTCGGCGCAGTCCTTGGTCTTGTTGATGGTGCTTTATATGGTGCTATGAATGGCTGGGATAGCACGGCAGGCTGGTTTAACGCGGTCGTTGAAAACCAGTTTGATCCTAATGCATCTGTAATTACAGCTTAAGGAAACAACATGCGTGAATTGAACAATAAAGAAATCGAAGGCGTTAGCGGTGGTTCATTAACTTCGGTGATCCTGGATTTCTTTAAGCAGCTAGGCGCAAGCTCAGAAGAGAAAACTGAATGGACGCGCCCAGACTCAATTCCAGCAGCGAACCCGGTTAGTGGGTCTGCCTTTGGCATGGGTATTGTTGGTGTCGCAGCAGCAGTCGTATTTGGATTGCTGATTTTCTAATTCTCTTGTGAGGAATGAATCCTCCAGGGAAGTGAACGATTATTAAATCGTTCATTAATTGATGTTATTAATTATTTTATACAAAGGAAAGTATATGAAAAAGTTATCTATGGTTGCTCTTGGTCTGATGCTGGCTGCTGCTCACGTTAATGCTGCTGAAGCTTCAGATGGCACCATTAACTTCACAGGAAATATTGCGTCTCAGACTTGTACTGTAAGCGTAAACGGCGGCGGCAGCACTGCAACCGTTACACTGCCTAAAGTAGCAAGTAGTATTTTAAGCACATCTGGTCAGACTGCAGGTAACACTCGCTTCACTATGGCGCTGAGCAATTGCTCAGCTACGACTGGTGACGTGTACGCTTACTTTGAACAAGGTGCCAACGTCAATGCTGATGGTCGTTTGACCAATACTGGTACTGCAACGAATGTTGACCTGCAGCTGCTGGATAGCGGAAATGGCGTGTTGAACGCGGGTAGCACTGAGCAGACCACCTCTCCAAAAACTGTCGCTCTGACTGCTGGTGCAGGTACTCTGACCTATTCTGCTCAGTACTATGCAACTGGTGCAGCTACTGCTGGTACCGTCTTATCAGCTGTGAACTATTCAATCAATTACCTGTAATTGATTATGGTGGGAGCATCTGTTCCCACCTCTCTTCCTCTATCATCATTTCTGTCAAAATCATGAAAAAAAAAAGTTTTAAATTTTTGATCTCCTGTCTGCTGGCTTTTACGGTGACCTCATCGGCTTTTGCCAGCGTGACGATTATCGGCACCCGGGTAATCTACCCCGCAACAGAAAAAGAAGTCACAGTCCGCTTAGATAACCATGGCAATCAACCTGCGCTGGTACAGGCCTGGATTGACAATGGAAATCCTGATGAAGCACTGGATAAAATAAACGTACCGTTTGTCTTGCTACCGCCTGTTTTCCGTATGGAGGCTAACAAAGGACAGACATTACGTATCGTTTATACCGGTTCAAACCTGCCCAAAGATAAAGAGTCGGTATTCTGGCTTAACGTACTCGACATCCCTCCTCGCGATAAAAGCCTTGCGAATCAAAATCAGTTGCAAATGGCTATTCGTAGCCGTATCAAAATTTTCTTTCGCCCAGCCCGGTTCGATGCGATGCAAGCCACAGAAGCAGCGTCGGGTCTTATCTGGCATCAAGGGGAGAAAGCGAATCAGCTGACAGCAACCAATAACTCTTCGTTTTACGTCAACGTTTCACAGATCAATGCCGAGGATAACGCGGGGCGAAAAGTAGTCAGTGAAAAGGGAGAAATGCTTGCACCAGGCGAAACAAAAAGCTTCTCCCTAAAAGGATTGAACGCAAATCAAATAAAAACAAACTTTCATTATCAATATCTGGATGATTATGGCGCTGCACGCAATGTAGACGCCAAAATTAGTCAGTAACTTTGGTAACTCATCAGGGGTAATAATGATGGCAAGGATGATTAAAAATAATAAACCAACGGGAAAAATATTTTACCGATCTTTTCTGGCGCTTTTTTTAACTGCATCAACAGGCGCCGCATTTGCAGAAAATTCGTATGATTTTGACGAATCATTTGTGAAGAATCTACCGGGCGTTAAAGTTGATGTGGCCCGCTATGCAACCGGTAACCCTATTGATCCTGGTACTTATACGCTGGATATTTTCCTGAATGGTCGTCAGATTGGTCGGGAAAATGTTCAGGTCATTCGTGAAGGGGCGGGAACCAAAGCGTGCCTTTCCTATGATCTGGTCAAAAGCTTGTCACTTAAGGACACAGTTTTTAGCCCGGGACAAGCTGAAGATTTGCGCTCTGGTAAACAGTGTATGGCGCTGGAGGAGGTAGTTAAAGAGAGTCATGCAGCTATCAATTCTGCCGATATGCAGATGGATATCTCAATTCCGCAAATTTATCTGTTGCGATCTGCGCGCGGCTACGTTGCGCCAGAATTCTGGGATAAGGGTGAAACAGCACTCACGCTAACCTATAACACCAACTATTATCGCTCTGTAAATCACGGTCAGGCATATGACTCATTTTATGGCCGTGCGCTGGCGGGCTTTAACCTTGGCGGATGGATGTTCCGTCACGATGGTTCTCTCAGCTGGCAACGTCAAAAAAACAACGAGTATCATCATTACGATGCAATTAATACCTATGTCCAGCGTGATATTCCGCAAATAAAATCACGGCTGTTATTAGGTGAAGGCAATACCAGTGGCGAAATTTTCGATACGCTTTCTTTTCGTGGTGCGCAAATATCTACAGTTGACCAGATGTGGCCAGACTCTCAGCGAGGCTATGCACCAGAAATCCGCGGCGTAGCCCGAACCAACGCTCAGGTAACTGTATCGCAAAATGGCAACAAAATTTATGAAACGACGGTCTCACCAGGCCCTTTTAATATCACCGATCTCTATCCTACAGGCTACGGTGGTGATTTAGACGTGACCGTGAAAGAAGCTGACGGCGGTGAGACCCGTTTCTCAGTTCCTTACGCAGCGATGACGCGTCTGAAACGTCCGGGCATGACTTTTTATAGTCTGACCGGCGGTGTATCCCGAAAAGACAATATGGTTTATACACCTTCGGTCTATCAGGGCACTATTCAGCATGGTTTTAGCAATAGTCTCACCGGTTACTCAGGTATTCTGGGATCAGATAACTACACCTCTGTGCTGTTGGGAGGTGCATTTGGTTTACCTGTTGGTGCGATCTCACTGGATATTACTGGCGCTCAGACAAAATATGGTGATGAGAAAAAGCAAGGTGTAAGTTATCGGGCAACTTATAGTAAGAAGGTTTCTCAGACTAACACGAATTTTACTCTGGCGGCTTACCGCTTCTCATCATCCGGTTATTACAGTTTTGATAATGCATTACAAATCAATAACTATTATAAAAAAAATCATAAAAACAGTTCGTCAAATTATCTTTCGCGCCCCAAACAACGTTTTTCTATGACGGCAAGCCAAAATTTTGGGGAGTCATATGGGAATATCTATCTTACTGGTTTCGTTCAGAATTACTGGGATTCTGCCGGAACGAATACGCAATTTCAGCTGGGTTACAATAATACAATTGGTCGGGTCTCCTATACTTTATCAGCAAACCGATTATTATATTCAACCGGCGGGCATGACACTCAACTGTCACTCGACTTCTCGGTGCCAATTGGCAGCGATAGTCAAAGTTATGTAACCGGAAGTGCGACACATAATAAACAGGGTGTGAATGCACAAACAGCAGTTAATGGTGTTCTGGGTGAACATGATCAATATAACTATAACGTTGGAATAGCGCGCGATACTGATAATGAGAAGTCCGGTTCAGTTAGTGGGCAGTACCGTTCGCCCTACAGTATGCTGACGGCGTCTTATACTAAAGGGGAAAACTATTATTCTGCCTCGGGTGGTATCAGCGGTGCGGTAGTCGCTTTACCTGATAGCATTAATTTCAGCGCTTATCAGTCTACGACTTATGCTGTTGTTACCGCAGAAGATGCAGAGGGCGCGCGTGTACTTGGCTATCCCAATATTGTGTTAAACGGCAGCGGCAAAGCTATTGTGCCAAACCTTAACCCGTACCGGATAAACGAACTGGCCATCGACCCAAAAGGAATTCCACTGGATGTTGAGCTTGAATCAACTCAGCAGCGCGTTATTCCTGTTGAGGGTGCAGTCGTCAGACTTGATTATAAAACCAGCAAAGGAAAGCCACTGTTAATTCGGGCTAATCAGCCGAACGGAAACGCCTTGCCATTTGGTGCAACGGTTAATGATGAAGACGGTAACCTTATCACCACTGTTTCACAGGGTGGTCAGATTTATGTGAGGTTAAATAAAGATGTCAGCCGCCTGCATATTTCCTGGGGTAAAGCAGCCAGTGATAAGTGTCTGGTTAACCTGGAGTCTGGTGTTGTTAATTCCAGTGAAAACAACACACTTGCAAGGCTCACAACAACATGCAGCAGCGATCAATCAAAACCTGTTCGCTACGTGTCTAACGGCGAAATAAACAAAGATAATCAGGGTTAATCGGGTGACATTATGATGTTTATTAACTTAAGAAGGACACTGACCAGAATAGTCAGCATCATGACTATGGTATCTGGTTTCGTCATACTAGCACCAATTAATGCGAACGCGGCAGATGATGTCACACTGACGTGCAAAAAATCTCTTTCTGATGCGGTATTAGATTTCCGCTCACTGGGGATAAATATTTCGGCAGCTGTTCCGGTGGGCACGGTCGTGCATAGTGGCAATTTAACAGTCACGTTCAAATGTGCCCTGGATAATCTGCAACAGTTTTTTGATGGTTTAACGGGAGAAGTGTACTTAAAGCGTAAAACAATTGCTGAAGATGCACTCGGTTATGGCTTAACCATTTATACCGGTTACGGTGGTGAAATGTCCACCGACGCTGCCAATATTCCTACCGGCAACAAGATCGCTACTTACGCGTTAACCAGTGGCGGTACAGTCGGTGCTTATACTGATGTCACATTGAATGTGCCTTTTCAGATTGTGCGGACGTCAAACTCGATGGCTGGCCCCAATTTGCTTCCGGACTATGTCAACGTATTTGATGTAGGCTCATTGGTACCAGGAAATGACCTGAAACTTTATATCAGATATATTAAAAGCGGCATCACTGTGAGGGATCAAACCTGCTCAGCAGCAGGTGATGTTAACCCGAAGGTGTCATTAGGGAGTTACACAGCGAATACCAGCAGTGGGTTGGGTTCCGGTATTGGACAAACCAGCCCATCTACCGCTTTTAATCTTCAGCTTAACTGTGAGGCACTTCTTTCAGGTACCTTTGACGTTATGATGCAGTTGGATGGGGATGCGGCTTATGGGCTATCGGATGTCGGCGTAGTTTCTCTGAACTCGACCTCAACTGCCAGCGGAGTGGGTGTTCAGATTCTGAATGAAAGTCAGCAACCTGTTGCACTGGCAGCACCATACAGAGTTGCAGCTTATCCACTGTCGTCAGCATTGATAACAGTGCCCTTATATGCACGTTATTACCAGACTGCTGCCACAATAACCCCTGGTAGTGCTAACGCAGTTGCTACCTATACCATTAGTTATCAGTAACCATATGGGCTCTTCGGAGCCCTTTACCAGACTTTATAAACTGAGAAAGGATTTTATCAGTGGATAGGCCATTAAAAGGAAGGAGGTTTAAAGTTGGTGTCTCTGATGAGAGTCCTTTTATTTTTTATTCAATACAAAAAATACTCTCAACCGGATTTCACAACCTGGACATTGCAGCATACCCGGTAGAAGCAGAAAATCTTTTTGTAAAACTGAATAGCGATCCTCCTGATATATTAATTACTGATTTTTGCTTTAATTTTGAACGTAATGATTTGAACGGCGTTAGAAAGCTAGAAGAAATTTACAACCATAATGCTAACCTTAAAATCATGATCTTTACGGCACAGAATAGCCCGGCCATTTTGAAAAGAATATTGCAAATCCCGGTAAATGCAATAGTGAGCAAACGTGATGATATACGGGATCTGGTAGAAGCTTTGCACTGGGTTTGCTCATCGAATTCTGAAATATTTTATTCAGAAAAGATGAAAGATCTGGCGCATTCTGCTTCAGAGGAGCCCGCACAGACTCTTTTATCACCCGCAGAAGTTGAAGTAATCAGACTTTTTGCTATCGGGTACAGTTTAATGGAGATAGCTAAAGCACGTAAACGTAGTATCAGTACGGTTGCAACGCAGAAATATAACGCCATGCGTAAACTTCAGCTGCAGTCTAATACTGATTTGATTAAATATGTCTTTGCCCAGCAACTCATTTAATTTCGGGCTTAATTTTTAAGAAACAGCGAGCATCATGAAATTTTATAATTTTAAAATTGCATTTATTGTACTGTCCTGCGTGCCATTTGGATCTTATGCGACCAGCTTACAGCAGGCTGCCCGAGCCGCATTAACCTATGACTCTGCATTGCAATCCAGCCAGATGACCAGTGAAGCCGATCAGCAAAAATACTGGCAGGGTATGGCCGGAATGTTGCCCACATTGACGCTCGAAGGAAACTGGGATCGTCAGGAACAGCCGGATAAAAAATATCAAAGTGGTGTAACAAATCACAGTTACGATCTCAGTGTCAGACAACCCCTGTTTGATATGAGTAAATATGCTGGCTGGCGTAAAGGCGTTGCTATTGCCAATACCGCTGAAGCCCAGTCAAAAAAAGCTGAAGAAAAGTTATTAAATGCGATCAGTAATGCCTACTTTTCGGTGCTCTATCAGCAGGAAGTTTTACAGGCTGAGAAAGCTGCCAGTCACAACTTCAAACAACAGCAGCAAAAACTGCAGGCCGGTATTCTGAATGGACAAAACACCCGTACAGAGCTGGATGAAGCTAAGGCCAATTACGCTCTTGCTCAGGCCAAAGAAATAGAGGCGAGTAGTCAGTTATTGCTGGCTGGAGAAGCATTTCGTCGCTTATCGGGTGTCAGCCCGGACACTGTCGAGCCGGTAAACTTTCAGTGCCTTAACGCTTCGCCCTACGCTTCTTTAACTGATGCGATTAATGCCAGCCAGCAACGTAACACTGAAATCAAAATTGCCCTGTTTCAGAATGATCAGGCCGATGCTGATGTATTGGCTGCAGATGGCGCACATATGCCTGTCGTATCACTTTACGCCAGATATGGCAAAAACTGGAGCCGTAACGATAACGACGACAATTTACTTTATGATGCTATTTTTGGCACTAACTCTAAAAGTAATAATCTGCAGTATGGCGTTAACGTTTCTATTCCATTATTCGCGGGTGGCAGCCAGATTTCACAATCTTATGAAGCAGCCTATCGCCGTCAGGCAGCGAAATATTCCACCATGGAAGCACAACGCAAAGCGGCTACAGATACACGTTCAGCATGGCTTAGTCTTACGAATGGAAAAGCGTTAATCAACGCGCAGAAAAATGCCGTCGAGTCTTCACGCGAAAAAGTGGTGTCTGTTCAATATGGCCGGGAAATGGGTTTCCGTACGGTAAATGATGAGCTTGATGCTCAGCAAAAATATTTTAGCGCACTTAAAGATCAGGCTGAAGCTCGCTTCAATTACCTGAACGCCCTCATTAATCTGGCACAAAGTACCGGATCACTATCAATCGACATGCTGAATTTTTTTCAGTGCCGTTAATCCCTTACTCATGATGATTATATAAATGGAACAGTCACTATTCCGTCAGGAGGCACTTGATGCAGCCAACCGTGGAAACCTGGGCATTGTGGCACTCTATTGCCCACCTTATCGCTGGTTAGTTATTTCCGTTGTAGTGCTGATCACTGCCGCGACAGCGCTGTTTTTTATATTTGGCAGTTATACAAAATATGAATCCTCTACCGGAGAACTTCTGCCTAAAAATGGCATGCTGATCATTCCGCCCCCCGTAAGCGCCACGGTGGTCGATATTCCAATAAAAGAGGGCCAGCATGTAGAAAAAGACGATGTGCTGATGGTGTTGTCATCAGAGGTTTCAACACAGTTAGGTCAGACTCGTCAGGTTATTGCCGAGAATCTGAAAGGCCAGCGTGAAAGGCTTCAGCAGGATCTGGTGACGCTTGAAAAGCTTCATCAGGTTGAAATGAAGGGCCTGACCGACACTATTGCCAGCCTGAAACTGCAACAGGAGCAGCTGAAGCTGCAACTGACACACCGTCGGAAACAGGTTTCCCTGGCGAAAATGCAGTTGGACAAGCTGGAAGCCATGCACAACGAAGGGTATGCCTCAAGCCGTCAGATGGAAGAGCAGGAGTCTAATCTGCTCGATAGCCAGGCGCGCTACCAGGAATATCAACGTCAGCTGTTGGACATCTCGCAAAAAATTGTTCAGACCGAGCAACAGCTGCATGAAAAACCGCTGGATGACGAGAAAAAGCGTAACGATATCGAGCGCCAACTGGCTGATAACCGGCAGTCGATGGCTGAAAATGAAGCGCGCCGCTCGTTTGAATTACGTGCGCCTAAAAGCGGATATGTCGGCATGATTATGGTCAAAAATGGACAGATGCTCACCGCCGGTCAGTCAGCCATAGCAGTTTTGCCAAGCAATACTGAACTTGTCGCCCGCATCATGGTAAACACGCAGTCCATTGGTTTTATCCAACCGGGACAGCGGGTGGTGCTGCGCTACAAAGCGTTTCCTTATCAAAAGTTTGGTCAACAGTATGGAAAAGTTATCGAGGTTTCACGCACCGCTCTGTCTCCTCAGGAAGTCACTACGTTAACCGGCAAAAATAATATTCAGGAACAGCAGTACCGCGTGCTGGTCTCCCTGGACAAACAATCAATTACTGCTTATGCGCAGAATGAAAAACTCAAGCCGGGTATGGCGCTGGATGCCGATTTTATCGTCGACAAACGTCGTCTTTATGAATGGGTGCTGGAGCCAATTTTTGCGCTTGGACACAAAATCTCTCTCTGATTAAAAGGTCTGTTCTGTGTTGTTATTAGAGAAACTCAATTTTAAATGGTTTAACCGCCTGCCGATGATTCGTCAGTCACAGGCGACGGAATGTGGTCTTGCTTGTCTGGGGATGATTGCCAATTATCACGGTCATGAAATCGACATGATCACCCTGCGTCGCAGGTTCGCAACGTCGCTTAAGGGTGCAACCCTTAGTGATGTCATTGCCATGGCACAACAACTCAATATGAGTTCCCGTGCGTTACGCGTTGATATGGAAGAGCTGTCTAAATTACGCATGCCCTGCATTCTGCACTGGGAATTGAACCATTTCGTTGTGCTAAAAAAAGTGCGCGGCAATAAGATCACGCTTCACGATCCTGCACGCGGCATTCGGGAACTGACATTTAAAGAAGCATCACCGGCGTTCACCGGCGTTGCACTGGAGCTGGTTCCCTCCTCCACTTTTGAGGTCAAAAAAGAAAAAGAAAGCATCTCGATGATGAAGCTGGTGGGCAGTGTGACAGGGGTGAAATCTGCCTTTGCCCAGGTGCTTATCCTGTCCATCGCTCTGGAGCTTTTCGGCGTACTCTCCCCCTTCTTTATGCAATGGGTGATGGATATGGTGCTGGTCTCCGCAGATTACTCACTACTCTCCTTGCTCGGGATCGGCTTTATCATGATTGCGTTGTTTCAGACCATGATTACAGCGCTGCGCTCATGGGTGATGAGCTGGTTCTCAAGCCAGCTCAGCGTGCAGTGGACGGTCAATGTCTGTCACCATATGTTAAAGCTGCCACTTGAATGGTTCGAATCCCGTCACGTTGGTGACATTCTGTCCCGCTATGGCTCGCTGAACACCATCCAAAGTACGCTGACCAGCCGCTTCATTAGTACTGTGCTGGATGGGGTAATGTCGATCGTGACAGTAGTGATGCTGTTTATCTATAACGCTAAGCTTGCCTGGCTGGTAATTGGCCTTTTTGTCGCCTATGCACTGTTACGCTTCATGGCTTATGATCCTGTTCGCCGCGCCAACGAAGAGCAAATCATCAGTTCAGCCCGCACGCAATCTTCATTACTGGAAACGCTTCGCGGTATCCAGGCGGTAAAAACCAATAACAAGCAGGTGCCTCGTCTCTCCGCCTACATGAATTTCCTGGTGGATACGACCAACAAAGGCATTGTGATTCAGAAGCTTAACATTTTGTTTGGTTCCGCCCAGGGCTTGCTCACTTCTGTAGGCAGGGTCGTACTGGTCTGGCTGGCTGCGCTGCAAGTACTGGATGGCAACTTCTCTGCAGGTATGCTTACCGCCTTTATTAGCTTCTCAGATCAGTTTATGAGCCGCGGTGCAGGTCTGATCAACGCCGTAATCGACTTCAGAATGCTGCGTATGCATGGTGAACGACTGGCCGATATCGTGTTGTCAGAAACTGAAGTCAGCTCAGAAGCCAGTCCGGTACTGGTGAGTAAAGATACGCATGATGAGACAGAAACGCCGCAGGATATCAAACTAACGGATATCCGCTTCCGCTATGCACCTACCGAACCCTGGGTAGTAAATGGTGCCAGTCTGGAAATTAAGGCTGGCGAAAGCGTTGCGATTGTCGGCCCTTCAGGTCAGGGAAAGACCACCATGGCCAAAATCATTCTGGGTCTGCTGCACCCGGAAGGTGGAACAATCACCGTGGGCGGAATGGACATTACCCAGACAGGACTTGAACACCATCGTAACCGCATCGGCTGTGTTATGCAGGATGACATCCTGTTCTCAGGCTCGATCAGTGAAAATATTAGCTTCTTTGATAATAATCCTGACCACGCAAAAATTACCCGTGTAGCACGCCTGGCGCAAATTCACGGCGATATCATGAAAATGCCGATGAACTATCAAAGCCTTGTCGGTGATATGGGATCGTTTCTCTCTGGCGGGCAGCTGCAGCGTATTCTGCTAGCTCGCGCCCTCTACCGCGAACCAAAAATACTGGTACTGGACGAAGCAACCAGTCATCTGGATATCTATAACGAAGCGCAGATCAACAATGCAATAAAGCAAATGAAAATTACCCGAATCATGATTGCACATCGCCCGGAAACCATAAGAAGTGCAGATAAAATCGTCCTGTTAAATAACGGTACGCTCAGTGAAGTTACCGCAGAGCAGTTATTTGGCCAGACAGAAAAAACTAAAGAAATGGAGATTACACATGGATAAAAATATTTGCCGGTTTAGCGAAGGTATGATTACTTTACCGGAAGGCTACTGCGAGCGAACCCTGAACACGCTGGCGGATCCCCGTTCAGCGATGCCACCCGTCACTATTTCTCGTGATAAACTGGCCAATCACAATAATCCAGAAGAATATATCAGCAGCCAGCTCGCTATTCTGCAGAGACAAATGAAAGACTGGCAACAGCAAGAAAATCAACCCGTGGTGTTGGGCGATAATCTGAGCACAGGCATCATGATTACTTATGATTTTCTGCGCCCGGATAATATCCGGCTTTATCAAAAACAGGCGATTTTCACCTTAAACCTGGAGGATGTATTAATTTTCTCTTTGTCAAAGGCTGCCCCCCTGACCGATGAAGAAATTCAGCTGTTTAATAATATCCTGAAGAGTTTCCAGAGCTGGCCCTGATACTTTTCCTCAGCAAAGCCTGACGACATAACGTTAAAAGAAAAACCGGGCAGGATAAATCCTTCCCGGTTTCATGCATTATGAACACCGCTAAATTAGCCGTTTACAGAGCTCAGTAACGCTGGCAGGTAAAGAGATAGGAGATCGGCCCACCGATAATATAGGTATTTTTATCAATCTTATCGACATCCAACTGCAGATGCGTTGGATCCAGCGTGATCTCTGCTAACAACTTATTAAAGATGACATCAGGGGTAGTATCAGTATTCGAAGTGACAACTTTGCTGATCTGATACCGGTAAGTATCATCGGAAATTTTAGCGCCATTGATTAATGCAACCCTTCTGTTAAGAATAGTAACACCGTCATTGCTCGTTGCCTGCCCATTCAGCAACAGATAGCCTGAATCCTTTTTTTCAAAACGTAAATCCTGGGCAACAGCGAACTCAATTCGTTTATCATCATTACGACTGAGATCGTAACGGCTAAACGCTGAGCATCGAAAAGGAAAATCTTTGGCCTGATGTGTTAAGTAATAAACCCCTGCAAAAGTCACCATTAATAGCGCAGCCAGCATGAAGATAATATTAATACCAATGCTCCGCTTCATCCCATTCTCCAGTCAAGATAATAAAAATTGTCGCATGAGATGATATGACCATCGCTATTAATTTTACACGATGAAAGAATCGTTCTTCCGAAATTCTTAGTAGTAAAAGAGGTGTTTTTATCAAAAATAATCCGGTGACCCGCATCGCAGGTTTGATTATTTTCCCTTAGAATTTGCACTATTTGCTTACCCAATGCCTGTCGTTCAACCTCATCCAGACCCTGCAATAATACTGCTTCGCAGCCACCTTCAAGTTTTATTGAACTCATTGGAATAATTTGCTCGTCAGGACGCGATACCGTGAAATACCAGAGCACCATGCCCAGCAATATCAGAGCAACAGAAGCAAACCAATATCGCCGGGTGACGTTAACGGACGTAGCTGGCAGCTGATTACCGGGCGGAGTGGCAGGCAGGACAACGTTTTCAGCAGACCCTTCAGTTATACTTCCTTCCGATATGTCATCAGTTAAAACTTCCGTCACCCCCATGACCGGGGCTGATTGACGTTCAATTTTAATATCGGTATTCAGGCGTATACCAATTTTCGGGATGGTGATAATCAGATTTTCACAGCCATAAGCCGCGAGTGCCCTGCGCACAATACTCAGATATTGATTCAGATTACTATTCGATCCACGCAGGCCATATTTATCCCAGACCTCGGTCAGCAACGTTTCACGCGCCAGTATTTCTCCCCCGGAATTCAGTAACTGCTCAAAAAGCCGACCTGAAGAAATACTGAGGCTCAGCGACTCCTGAGTAGGAATGTGGCTAAGCGTGCAGTCATCAGAATTGTAAGAAACCTGATCATCGATTATGTAAATCATTAAGAAATCACTGAATTTCCGCTCATTTATCGACAGTATAATTCAGCTTATATGAAGAAGCACTACAGACGCGTTAATCAGGCGATTAAGGAAATTTTTACAGATTAGCCAGCAGAACGGGCCGGGCAGAGTGCGTCCCTGCCCGGCAGCTGGTTAATTATTTAAGAAACGACAAAGAATCATAAGGTTAGCGGCGATTTTTATGGCTGATTAGCGGCAGCAAACTCCGCATAATTACTTTGAGTAATGGTTTTATAGGGGATCCAGTTCAGTGATTCGACTTTCTGTTTATCCAGTAACGCTTTCACGACTTTCACAGCGCCTGTCGCCTGCCCTTTCGCATCCTGGAAAATAGTCAGCGTCATCTTTCCATTTTTGACGAACTGCTGACCATCAGGCGTGTGAATCGCCACGGATAATCTAGACACTTCCGAGCCGTTGATAATACTGGTTTTCATATTCTGTCGGTGGCATCTGATCGCTAGAACCATGCCGACGCTTACTGTTATAAAACATTTCGATGTAATCAAAAATATCGCTGCGGGCTTCTTCCCGCGTTCCGTAGATCTTTTTCTTTATCCGTTCGCGTTTCAACAACTGGAAAAAGCTTTCTGCAACCGCATTATCATGGCAGTTACCGCGACGGCTCATGCTGCCCTCCAGGCCGTGTGATTTCAGGAACGACTGCCACTCATGGCTTGTGTACTGACTGCCCTGATCCGAATGAACCAACACCTGTTTTTGGGGATTACGCCGCCATACAGCCATCAGCAGTGCGTTCAGGACAATGTCCTTTGTCATCCGGGATTGCATGGACCAGCCGATAATTTTGCGTGAGAACAGATCAACAACCACAGCAAGATACAGCCAGCCTTCGTGGGTCCTGATGTAGGTTATGTCCGTTACCCAACGCTCATCCGGAGCATCCGGATTGAACTGTCGCTGGAGCCTGTTGGGCGACACGATACTGGCCTCGCCTTTACGTGCCCGCGGGCTCCGGTATCCGACCTGAGCCTTTATCCCGACACGTTTCATCAGTCGCCAGACTCTGTTCACTCCGCACTGTTGCCCGCTGTCCCGCAGATCCAAATGGATTTTGCGATAACCATAGACGCATCCCGATTCCAGCCAGAACTGTTTAATCTGTCCTGTCAGTCTTAGGTCTGCCTGATGGCGTTGTGAATGCGGCTGCTGAAGCCAGGCGTAAAAACCACTGGGATGAACATCCAGCACCCGACAGAGCAGGCGAACAGGCCAGCAACAGATGTTGTCACGGATAAAGGCGTACCTCAGTCGGACAGCTTTGCGAAGTACGCCGCGGCTTTTTTTAATATGTCCCGTTCGTCGGTAACCCGCTTCAGCTCTTTCTGGAGACGGCGGATCTCGGCCTGAGCATCTGACTCTTCTTTATTAGTGGAAGAATCTGGACCGTACTTCTTTATCCAGGCGTAAAGGCTGTGGGTGGTGATATCGAGACGTGTTGCAACGCTGGCAACAGAATAACCGCGATCAACAACCTGTTTGACTGCTTCAATTTTAAACTCTTCGGGATAACGCTTACCGCTCATGGACACCTCTCTTTAAGCCATCTTAAATGACTCTGAGGTGTCTGTTAAACCCGTGGCGATTCAGTGCCATCGATCCCTGCAACCAGAATGTGGCTGTTTTTCGCCTGATTCAGCGCCATAATCGCCCCGATAGCCATTTCATCATTATTGGCGGCGATTGCATCGATCGGTCGCTGATTAAGCAGCCAGCCCGAAACTACGTCTACCGCTTCATTACGCTGCCAGCGTGCAGTCTGTTTTTCGATTACCGCCATCTGCTTATATTTAGCGATCACCGCTTCAACGGCACGCGTCCGTTCCCGCGCTTCTTCATTTGATAATGCGCCCATTAAAATGGCGACATTGCCCCGATAGTTCATCTGTTTTGCCAGCGCTTCCATCTGCATCTCACCCCCCAGGGCAGAGTCAGAACCGACATAGGCCATACTGGACGGTAATTTCACTTCCGGTTTACGGTTAACAAACACCAGCGGAATGCCCGCCGCTTCTGCCGCTTTCACCATCGGCAGTACGCCCTGTGTATCGACCGGGTTGAGAATAATGGCATCCACGCCCTGATTGATAAAGTCTTCAACCTGCTGTACCTGAAGAGCTACATCCCCTTTGGCATCGACGAACTGCCCATCCATTTTCAGCGCTTTTATCTCATCCACCATCTGCGTCCGCAGAATCGATACGAAGTTAAGATCGAAATTAGCCAGTGCGACACCAATTTTAGGTGTTTTAGCCCAGGCGGTAACGCTGATCATCAGGCTGAGCAGCAGTGCTAACATTTTGGTTTTCATCGCGTAATCCTGTAGGGTTTATTATTGATAGAACCGCCGGGCAACAGGCAAATACCCGGCGGCAGAGCTCACAACGTAAAGTGATCGCGGAACTGTGCCAGGGCTGTTTCGCTGTCGCCTTCGGCCCAGCCCTCCAGCGCAACGACGCCGCAATAGCCGACCTGCTCCAGCGCACGGGCAATGGCGCGATAGTTAATTTCCCCGGTGCCAGGCTGCATGCGCCCCGGCACATCAGCCACCTGGATTTCACCGACAGCGGGGCCGCAGCGTCGTATCAGCTCTATCAGGTTGCCCTCTCCAATCTGGGCGTGATAGAGGTCCAGATTCATCTTCAGTGCCGGGCTGTTGACCGCTTCGACCAGCGCCAGCGTATCGGCAGCCCGTGCGAATGGCGTACCCGGATGATCAACTGCCAGATTCAGGTTTTCGAGAGTAAATACCCGCCCGGCCTGCTCGCCGAGCGCAGCGACACGCCGCAGGGTGTCGGCCGCTTTAAGCCACATCTCACCGGTAACCACCTCAACCGGACGAACCGCCTGGCCGTGAGCATCCAGCCCGGTGCCATGCAGATTCAGGCTCGGGCAGTTCAGACGATCTGCAATCGCCAGTGAGGTTTCTGCGCTATGCAGCAACTCTGCAATCTCATCATCATCAGTCAGGTTACCGTTGAGGTAGCCGGTCATGGAGGTAAAACGCGCACCTGTCGCCACCAGCGCGTCGATATCTTTGTTGGCCCAGTTCCAGATCTCCACGCCAAATCCCAGCGCATGAATCCGCTCAACACGCGCGATAAAAGGCAGTTCGAGAAACACCATCTCCGCACAGACTGAAAGCTGATAACCGGCCATTAGCGTTCTCCCAACAGAATGGGTTTGCGTTGCTGCACCGATTCAATACAGGCCAGCGCAATTTCCAGCGCGTTACGCGCATCAGTGCCAGTAGCGCGCGGCGTGTCACCGTGCAGAATCGCGCGGGCGAATTCTGCCATTTCAGCAACATAGGCCTCACGCAGCAGATCGGTATCCATTCGAGACGTTGCGATGGCAATACCCTCGGCGTGATAGCGCACACAGTTGTCCTGATTGATGTTGCCCGCCTGCAGCATACCTTTACTGCCAAACACCTCACCGCGAACGTCATAACCGTAAACTGCCTGGAAGTTGGCTTCCGCAGTGGCAATGGCACCGTTATCAAAGCGGATGGTCACCACCGCGGTATCAAGTAATCCCTTATCTTTAAAATCGGGACGAACCAGCGCATCAGCCAGCGCATAGACCTCAACCGGCCGGGAACCCGGATTGAAGTGCAGCAGGGTGTCGAAGTCATGGATTAAGGTTTCAAGGAAGATGGTCCACTGCGGGATCGGGGCCGGATCGCGCAGGCCAGGGTCGCGTGTCACCGAACGGCTTAGCTGGGTGGTGCCATTGGTGCCTGCTCTGACAGCTTCAATAGCTGCGGCGAAGCCTGCATTGAATCGACGATTGAAGCCGACCTGCAACACAACGCCCGCATCCTGTGCGGAGGCAATAGCCCGATCTGCCTCATCCAGCGTTACCGCCATCGGTTTTTCGCAGAACACGTGCTTGCCAGCCCGGGCTGCAGCGATCACCAGTTCGGCGTGAGTGCGAGCCGGCGTAGCAATAGCAACGGCATCGATTTCGCTGTCATTGAGTAACGCCTGGATATCGGTATAGGCTTTCTCCACCCCCAGCCGGTCTGCCAGTTTCTGCGCTGCGCCGGGTTGCAGGTCGGCGACCGCTGTCAGCCGTGCCCCAGGCACCCGCAGCGCCAGATTTTCTGCATGAAAACTGCCCATGCGGCCAGCACCGATCAATCCCACTCGTACTGTTTTAAGGTTCATAACTGCTCCTGTTTTTTGTTGTCAGCCCAGTCAGGCTGAATAGGGTGTCCGGATGTCGCCTGCGCTTTGGCGGCAAAACGACGGGATTTTGAAAGCATCAGCGGCTCGATGTGCTCCAGTGAGATGCCTCGGGTTTCAGGCAGAAAACGTTTTACAAACCAGAAGGCCACCAGGCAGCCAGCGGCGCAGAGCATCAGTGGAAAAGCACCATGGAAGTGATCCATCAGCAAACGGCTACGGTTCATCATCGGGAAAGTCTGAGTAACGATGAAATTGGCGAGATACATCGAAGAAAAGGCGTAGCCCATCGCGACGGCACGAATCCGGTTGGGAAATATTTCAGAGATCAGTAGCCAGGCACCCAGACTCCATGACATACCAAAAATCAGTACGAACGCCACCAGGCCCACAACCGGCAGCAGGCCACCGATCTGCGCTATAAAGGCCCAGGCGGTAATCACCAGGCTGACAGCGCAACCCAGCGCTCCCCAGCGCAGCAGACGCGTCCGTCCCCAGCGATCCACTGCGTTCAGACAAAACGCTACTCCGACCAGCAGCGCCAGTCCGAGGAAAATGCTGTGATAGAGGGAGGTCTGTGTATCCGGTGAGATGTTCTGCAGCAGCGACGGTGCGTAATACAGCAGGATGTTGATGCCCGAAACCTGCTGCAGAATCGCAATCGCGCAGCCGATCAGCAGGATGTAACGCATTCTGGCGTCGCGGAGCAGACGGGTTCCCTGCTGACGGGTAACAGAATCCGCGTCCGGCGCACTGATTTCTGCCAGCAGACGCCGCGCATGTTCAGGCGTCGAAAGCCGGGTCAGCACTGCCAGCGCGTGTTCACGCTTGCCGTTTAACGCCAGCCAGCGTGGTGATTCCGGCATAAAGGGCACCAGTGCCAGAAACAGCAGGCAAGGCACCACACCCGACGCCAGCATCCAGCGCCAGCCTTCACTGACTATCCAGGCATGGGGCATACCGCGTGCAATCAGGTAGTTCACCACATAGACCGTGACCTGACCGCCAACCATCAGCATCTGCTGCAGCCCAAGCATGCGCCCTCGCCAGTCCTTAGGTGAGACCTCTGCGATATAGAGCGGCGTAATTGCCGACGCCATCCCGACCGCCAGGCCACCCACCAGTCGGTAAATCACAAAACCGGTTAGGGAATCTGCCAGCGCAGAACCCACCGCAGACACGGCAAACAACAGCGCGGTGATCACCAGTGTAGGTTTACGCCCGATCCGATCTGAGATCGCGCCGACACAGCCAGCGCCGATGATACAGCCGAGGATGACATTTGAAACAGCCCATCCACTTTGCCACGGCGTTAGCGCAAGGTGTTCCGTTAATGGCTCAATAACGCCGGAAATCACTGAGGCGTCATAACCGAGGATCACCCCGCTCAATGAGGCGATGGAACAGATGAACAGCAACAACTTCAGATTATGTTTACGCATAACACCTTAACTTTCCCATTGTTTTTGACAGGTGAGAATTAGTGTCAGCGTTGCAAAGTGGATGCCAGTTTTAAAGCGGGCTTTTATGTGAACGCGCTCGCAGATGGCACATCAGAATTGAAAATAAAATTTACATGTCAACTTAACATGTCATTAAAATGGACATTCCATCGACCACGAGAGAGTGAAATGCAATCTTTGCATGATTTGCTGCCTAATAAAGAAGAGAGCGATGCCATATTCAGCCTGCCGGAAGGCGGTGATGCGGCACAGTGGGAAGCTCGGTTTGCCCGGGGCTGGCAGGCATTTAGCCAGGGTGAACAGCCGCGCTGGATCCGCCGCAGTATTTTGCAGTCATGGAACCGCTCGCGCGAACATGGCATCGATCCGGTATCTTTTGAGTACAGTGCCTCCGATCCAACGGAGCTGGCCGCCGTTCTGCGTCATAACAGTGAGCTGATTACTGTGGCGCATAGCGTGATGGAGAACCTGCTGGCTTACAATCCCGATGGTCATATCAATCTCACAGATGCGCAAGGCATCGTACTGAGTTTTTGCGGCAGCGACCTGACTCCGGTCGGCAGCATCCTGCGTGAGGAGGTGCTCGGCACCAACTGCACCGCGCGCTGCCTGCGCGAGCAGCGGCTGGTCTATGTACTCAGCGGAGAAAACTGGAAAATCGCGCTGCGTGAACGTAACCGGCAGTGCGCCGCAGCTCCTATCCGTGATGCCAGCGGTCGTATGACCGGCGTACTGACGCTGACCGCCACGCCTGACAATTTCAGTGCCCATACGCTGGGCACCGTGCAGGCTGCCGCAGAGGCAATTGGCCAGCAACTCACCTTACGCCGTCTGCTGGCCGAGCAGCAGTCGATACTGGAGACCCTGAATGAGGGCGTTGTGGTCTGCGACCGCGACGGGCGCATCAAAACCCTGAACCGCTACGCTCGTCAGATCTTTGCCGGTATTGATACCGACAACGCCCTGATCGATCAGGTGCTGCAGCCCCAGTCCGGTTCATTGCTCACACTGCCCTGCTGTAATGACCGCGAGATGGTGTTCCGCCCCGATGGCAGACCCAGTGTTTCATGCCTGGTCTCGCTGATGCCGGCACCGGACGGCGGTCGCATCCTGTCGCTGCGGGAAAATCAGCGCATCCGTGCCATTACCCGTCGTGTGCTCGGCGTCAGCGCCAGCTATACCTTTGAGATGATTCGTGGTCAGGCACCCACGCTGCAGAAGGCTCTTCAGGATGCCCGCGCCAGCAGTCGCAGTGACAGTACCGTTCTGCTGACCGGTGAAAGCGGAACCGGTAAAGAGCTGTTTGCTCAGGCGATCCACAATGCCAGCAGCCGGGCGCATGAGTCCTTTGTCGCGGTTAACTGCGGCGCACTGCCGCGTGACCTGGTGCAGAGTGAGCTATTCGGCTACGTCGATGGCGCGTTCACCGGCTCACGGCGCGGCGGTTCGGCAGGTAAATTTGAGCTGGCCG
The DNA here is from genome assembly GCF_057812235.1 of Pantoea sp. ABR1s. NCBI lineage: Bacteria > Pseudomonadati > Pseudomonadota > Gammaproteobacteria > Enterobacterales > Erwiniaceae > Pantoea > Pantoea sp. ABR1s. The sequence continues at coordinate 138,586 of NZ_JBSZSY010000001.1, forward strand.
ACGGTGGCACGCTGTTTCTGGATGAGATTGGCGAAATGCCACTGGAGGCACAGACCAGCCTGCTACGCGTGCTGCAGGAGAGTGAGGTGCTGCGCATCGGAGCGGCGCATCCGCTGAAAGTGGATGTCCGCATCGTGGCGGCAACCCATTGCGATCTGCTCAGTGCAGTGGAACAGGGTGCTTTCCGCCGTGACCTGTTCTATCGCCTCAATGTTATCTCCCTGACCATCCCTGCCCTGCGTGAACGCCAGAGCGACATTCCTGATCTGGTGAATACCTTCATTCACGCCCTGTGTCAGCGGCTGAATAAAACGCCTCCGCAGGTGAGCATTGAAGCAATGAACGCCCTGCAGGCATGGCACTGGCCCGGCAACGTGCGCGAGCTGGAAAATCTGGTCGAGCGGATCGTTAATCTTTGCCAGAGCAGCATCATCGACCTTGCCGATTTGCCGCCAGCGATGGTGACGCGCGCAGCCGAAAACAGACCAGCGGCCAGCAGCCTGTTGCAGGATAATGAACGAGCCTGCATCCTGCAGACCCTTCGCGCGCAGGGGGGTAATCTGCGGCAGTCCGCTAAGCTGCTGGGCATTTCTCGCACGGCGCTCTATAACAAGCTCAATCACTGGAATATCTCTATAGATACGCTGCGCCAATAACCGGCTGGTGGCACTCAGCAACACCAGCATACATTCAGCCCGTTCAAAATATGGCTTTTGATCGCAACAGGGCCTAAAATGTGACCACCCTTAACAGTGGTCACTGAATTTTTTCACCCACCTTTGATCTGCCAGGTTCTGACAATGACTCAATCCGTAACGGAAAATGGCACACGCGGCCCGGCCGGGCACAATGTGCGTGACCAGATTGTCGATGCTGCCATGCAGCACTTCGCGCATTATGGTTACGAAAAAACCACCGTCTCCGATCTCGCCCGTGCTATCGGCTTTTCCAAAGCGTATATCTACAAATTTTTTGAATCAAAACAGGCGATTGGCGAAGTGATTTGCTCCACCCGGCTTGCGATGATTATGCAGCACGTCGAAGTCGCTATCGCCGATGCGCCTGGAGCATCGGAACAACTGCGGCGACTGTTCCGCACGCTTTCCGTCACCGGCACTGAACTCTTTTTTCACGAACGTAAACTCTATGATATTGCTGCCGTCGCGTCGCGTGACCGCTGGCCGTCGGCGATGGCGCATGAAGAACGACTGCTCAGCCTGATTCAGCAGATCCTGCGCCGGGGGCGTGAAGCAGGTGAGTTTGAGCGTAAAACCCCGGCTGACGAAGCGGCGGAGGCAATCTATCGGGTGATCAAACCCTACGCCAGTCCGGTACTGCTGCAGTACAGCCTTGATGACGCTGAAGAAGCCTCTGCACAACTGGCAGCGCTGGTGTTACGTAGCCTTGCGCCCTGAACAATGCGCATGATGTGACTATTGACTTATTTAGTCACAAGAGCAACGATAGCACTCTGTCTGGTTATCGCTCAGGATTCTGATGCTGCTAAGCTTATCTCTCTCTGCTCTATTCCATCCCTGCGTTCGTCCATCGCACTATTCTACGCAGGGTCTCACCTTCCGCGCTCAAGGCGTGTATCCATTGTCTGCGGTAGCAATTCAATCACTATCCGGACTCTCTACGGGAGCAAAATTATGAGTCACTTAGCCTCATCACAACGCATTGTCATTACCGGCGCGGGCATCGTCTCGCCACTGGGTTGTGGCGTTGAAACCGTCTGGCGGCGATTAACGGCAGGAGAATCAGGTATACGTACCCTTCCCGATACGCTTACTGCTGGCACCGGTATTTCAGTAGGTGGCAGCGTGCCGGGCATCGATGAAGATCCGCTGGCAGGTTACGACCCCGAGGCGTTCATTGCGCCGAAAGAGCGTAAAAAGATGTCGCGCTTTATAGAATTCGCGCTACTGGCAGCAGAAGAAGCGCTGAATCAGGCGGCCTGGCATCCTGAAGATGAGGCGACGCGTGAACGTACCGCGACGATTATTGCTTCAGGCGTCGGCGGCTTTGGTGCCATTGCCGACGCGGTGCGCACCACCGATGCACGCGGCCCGCGCAGGCTCTCACCCTTTACAGCACCTTCGTTTCTGGCCAACATGGCCGCGGGTCATGTCTCGATCAAACACGGCTTCACCGGCCCGCTGGGTGCGCCCGTTACCGCCTGTGCGGCGGGAGTTCAGGCGATTGGTGACGCCGCAAGGTTAATAAGAAGCGGTGAAGCGGACATTGCTATCTGTGGCGGCACAGAAGCGGCGCTGGATCGCGTCACGCTGGGCTGTTTCGCGGCTGCACGTGCGCTATGTGTGGGCTATGAAGATCAGCCGCACCATGCCTCACGTCCGTTTGATCGTGACAGAAACGGCTTTGTGATGGCCGAAGGTGCAGGCCTGCTGGTGATTGAGTCGCTGGCTCATGCCGAAGCACGCGGTGCGACGCCGCTGGCGGAGATTGTCGGCTATGGCACCAGCGCCGATGCATACCACTTAACCGCGGGTCCGGAGGATGGCAGCGGGGCTGCGCGGGCGATGAGAACCGCCCTGCGTCAGGCGGGCATCAGCCCGGAAGACGTCCAGCATATCAACGCACACGCAACCTCAACTCAGGTTGGCGATCACGGTGAGCTGGCGGCTATTCGCGCAGTGTTTGGCGATGATTCGCAGGTCGCGATCGCCTCAACTAAATCCGCCACCGGCCATCTGCTGGGTGCGGCAGGCGGCGTTGAGGCGATATTCACCCTGATGGCGCTGCGACAGCAGCTTATTCCGCCGACGCTGAACCTCCATCATCCCGATGAAGCCGCAGGCAATCTGGACCTGGTGGCGCTCAATGCACGTCCCACGGCGCTGACTTATGCCATGTCGAACGGTTTTGGTTTTGGCGGCGTCAATGCCAGTCTCCTGTTGCGTAAGTGGCAATGACTGCAGAGTGACGATTAAGCCCGCGCTGCCAGACACCCTCTCAGCGCGGGTAATACATCGAACGTCCTGAAAAATCATGCACAGCTGTTCCCTGTGTGCCGGGGTTTATCAAAACACCCTCTGTACAACACTCGCTTTATAAATCTGTACCTTTCCTGACAAAATTGCCTCCGCCAGACCTCCTGCCCTTTTTCTTTCAGCACTACAATTAATCGGATGAAAACAACCTCAGAGAACGTTAATGAAGATTGCAGCTTTCGATATTGGTGGTACCTCTTTAAAAATGGGCGTGATTGATGAGCAGGGAAATATTCTGACCAGTGAGAGTGCTGATATTTCCCATAATTCACGCGACAAAATACTTGATGAGATCCTGGCCTGGCTGGAGATAAATCCCGGCTGTGCTGGCATCGCCGTCAGCACGCCCGGTTATATTGATGCAGAAGCCGGATATATCGCCATGGGCGGCACCATTCGGGACTTCGACCAGTTTCATCTGAGCCAGTGGCTGACGGAAAAAACCTCACTGCCTGCCACGGTCGAAAATGACGCCCATTGCGCCTTACTGGCTGAACAGTGGCTGGGCAAAGCAAAAAAGCTCAGTGATTTCCTGATGCTAACTATCGGCACAGGATTAGGCGGAGCGGCCTTCTGCAACGGCGCGCTGATCCGGGGCGGTCGTAATCGCGCGGGCGAGTTTGGTTGCCTGCTGACTTCGCGCCCCACCAGCAGCAATATTGAACGCCACACAATGAGCCAGAGCTGTACCATGACGGCGCTTCGGGAGAATTACAGCCAGCTCATCGAAAAATCTTCCGACGACGTCACGGGTAAAGATGTCTTTGACGCATACGATCGCAAAGAAGAAGCCGCGCAGCAGGTGGTGAATAAATTCTACCAGGATCTTGCAGCCTGCTTATATAACCTCTTCAGCGTGTTCGATCCGCAGATGATATTTATCGGTGGTGGAATTACCGAGCGGGAGCCGTTCCTCGAGGAACTGGCAGAGCAGCTGGCAAAATATGATCTTGATATCCGCATTGATACCGCGACCTACGGCAACGACTCCGGCATGTTGGGCGCAACCTGGAATTTCCTGCAGCGTCAGCCAGACAAATAATGACTTGTAGTTCAGGACGTATGCAGGTTACACCTTTCTGATAATTATGATGATTTATCTGGTGCAGTATTCAAAACGATAACCCGGTCATGACCGGGTTTACTCTTGTTTATATTAGTGTCGTATTTGCGCCAAATCGTCTGACGTCAGGCCGGTCATTTCTATGACAGTTTTACGATCAAGGCCGTTTTGTAGCATAGTGCGCGCAATTTTCAGGGTAGCTTCACGCTGTCCTTCAGTACGACCTTCACTGCGACCTTTCTCAATACCACGGCGCTCACCAAGCTCGATACCTTCTGCGCGCCCTTTTTCGATCCCTTTTTGTTCAAGCTGCTGTGCGATGGTCATCAGTGCGTCTCCGTGTTGTGGCACCCGCTGTGCCAGTTCGCGAACGAAAGCTTCGTAGTCAACTGACTCACCAGCCTGCAGTAAATAGTGTATCAGCGTCATCACCTGGGGTGAAGAAAGATAATCGGCCATGAGTAGCGTGACCAGATGGTCAGTCAGGCTTGCAATGTCGCGTTGATGAATATGTTTCTGCAAAAGCGTCAGGGCGGCCATACTGCGATGAGTCATGATCTCGTCATCAGGGATGACCGTAATGTCCACCAGCGGGAAGGCGCCTCTATAAAGACTTTCCGCCACTACCGGATCATCAAATTCGTCGAACCAGCGGGTCGACCACGGATAGGGAGTGCGCTTACCGGTATAGAACAGCACAGGTATGACTAAAGGCAGCTTTTTATGGCCAGCTTCAAGGTGGCGCTGCATAGCAGCTACCGCATAACGTATCAGGCGGAATGCCATATGCCTGTCAGGGGTGGATTGGTGTTCTATCAGAACATGAATATATCCGTCACCGGTTGAGGTTCTGAGACTATACAAAACGTCACTGAAGTATTGACGCAAATCGTCTTCAACAAATGATCCGGACTCAAGCTTCAGTGTGGTGAGATCGCAGATTTTAAGCAATTTCTCCGGAAGGTGGATCTGCATAAAATCTCTGGCAACATCCGGATGCGTAAGAAACTGTCGAAAAGTAGCATCATGAGGTGTAGCACTATTTTTATTTTTCATCAGTTCAGCCCCTGTAAATTCCATGCGCTGCTACCACAGCGAAGAGGCTATCTTAATAGATCAGATTTTAATTTATAATATTTAAATCTTGCCCAATCTATATAGATTAACTACACCAATGCTCTTTTAAAAAATTTATTAGCAAGATGGATTACGACGCAATCTAAATTAACCACCTTGATTAATTTATATAGCGATAATTAAAACATCCGGATGCACCCGAAATTTCTTACGCTGACCATTAATGTCTGAACCGCTTTACGAAAAGTTAATTTTCTAATTAAGTTACGGCATAACCAGCCCGATCACGCTGTTTATACCGCAACAATCGCGTTAACACCGGGCGGTCATCATGCCCAGACACAGACACGCGTGTTGAGCGTCAGGATCAGCGCTGTAATGCTACCGACATACATTTAGCCCTCTCCCTATCCCCGTCCCGGCGCATCCAACAGGCTAAGCGCCACGCCTGTCAGGGTATAGACCACTACATACAACAGAATCAGTGCCGCAAGCAAAAGACGGTGGCTGCGCATCTCACTTTTCTTCATGGTGCCATTCAGAAGGTGTAGCTCAATGCCAGGGTGGCCGATGCGCCGTTGTGCCGTGCAACGATGGGGCTATCTGAAGCATGCTTATCCAGCCAGCTGTAGTCACCGATCACACTGGCCGCCCAGGCGGGTGTGAACTGATGGCTCCAAGTCAGGCTGGCGTCGGTGCCATAAAATCCACCCGCGGCGTCATAGCGTTCAAAACCACTGCGCGCACTTTGCTTGCTGTTAACGCCATACCAGGTATTCATATAACGCCCGTCGCCAAACAGTCCCACCACCTGCAGTGCCACGGTATCGTCACTGGTCTGCCAGGGGATCAGGGTTACGGAAGTCCGGTACTGCACACCCTGACTATCACTTAATGGCAGCGTCGCTTTGCCCTCCAGCACCAGCCACGGCGTTACCGACCATCCCAGCGCCAGCGCGGTGTTCATCGTTGCGTCGATGTTCCCCATGCCTCTGAGCCGGTCATCCCCATCTCGCCAGGATGAATTCTGGTCAGAACGGCCCAGCCCGTAGCCCAGCGTATGTTCCAGATACAGTCCATTATCTGCCTGCAGGTCATAGCCAATGCCTTTCTGTGAGTCTAAAAAGAAGGCCCCGTCGCGTGCCTGGATCACCGGCATCAGCTGCCAGTGCTGCTTATCGGCGCCGCTATAGCGTGGTGCATTGATACCTGCAATGCCCAGCGTGACGCTTGGCGGCGGCGTAGTCTCATCAGCCATGGCAGTCGCGGCACTGAATCCCAGCGAAAAACAGACCATGTGCAGCGTTATTTTTCCGGTTATCATCACGTTTCCTCATTATCACATCAGGTGCGGAGCTGAGGGGTTCAGAGCCGCGTCAATGGCCGGAGTATGCGAGGCGAGTGTCAATTAACGACCAGGGATTTATGAAGAAACAGTCAAGGTGATCCGAAAATGCAGTCAAAACGTGTACTGATTATTGAAGATGATGCTGATGCGGCGGGCGTACTTGAGGCCTACCTGAAACGTGAAAATTATGAGGTCATGATTGCCGGTGATGGGCCAGGCGGGCTGGATGCCGCCAGACGCTGGCAGCCCGATCTGATCCTGCTGGATATCATGCTGCCCGGCATGAACGGCACTGAAGTGCTGGCAGCGCTGCGACGTCGTGACGATACCCCGGTGATCATGGTAACCGCGATGGGTGATGCGCCGGACCGCATCGGCGCACTGCGCTATGGCGCGGATGACTACGTGGTCAAACCCTATCATCCGGGCGAAGTGGTGGCGCGCGTTCAGGCAGTACTGCGCCGTAGCCAGCAGAGTCAGGTACCCGCTGCAGAAACCCTGCGCTGGGCGGGTTTAGTGGTGGACCCGGTGGCACTCACCGCAGTGGTCGATAGTGACAGTGCTTCACCGCGCCGCCTCGATCTGACACCGACCGAATTTTCCCTGCTGGTCACCCTGATGCGCGCTCCGACGCGTCCGTTTACCCGCCTGTTTCTGCTGGAGCACTGTCTGCCGGAAAGCGATGCGCTTGAGCGGGTGGTCGATACCCACGTCTATAACCTGCGTCGCAAACTGGAAGCCGCGGGCATCTCTGATGTCTTACCGGCAGTGCGCAGCGTCGGTTACCGGTTCAGACAGCCATGAAGAACGATACGCATACCTCACTGTGGCGCTGGATCTGCATCCGGGTGCTGTTTCTGGCGATTGGCAGCGTGGTGCTCATTGCCATCTGTATGTGGCTGCGCTTCGCAGTGCAAGCGTACTGGGTCTATTACCGGATGCCGCCCGCGCTGCTGGATGAGTTCACCCGGTTGCGCCACCACCCTGCCAGCGATCCTGTGCGCTTTCATCAGATTATGGACCAGTGGTGGGGCATCAACTTCTCCGATCCGTCGCTGGCCTCGTCGGACTGGCTTACCGTGATCGTGCTGGTCGTGGTAACGATTCCGTTTATGGTGCTGATGGCGCTGCGTTTCGCCCGTCCGCTGTCGGCGCAGTTCAGCCAGCTGGCTACCGCGGCGCGAGCGGTTTCAAAAGGCGAATTTGGCCGATCGGCGGTAATCGTAAAAGAAGCCCCACAGGAGCTGGTACGTTTTACTGAAGATTTTAATCAGATGACGCAGCAGCTGGCGCGTTACGAGCGTGAGCTGCGCACCTCGCATGTGGCGATGGCGCATGAGCTTCGCTCGCCACTTACGGCGGCGATGGGCCGCCTGCAGGGGATTCTGGATGGCGTCTTTCCTGCCGAACCGCAACAGCTGGCAATGATCATGAAGCAACTGACGCAGCTCAGTCGCCTGACAGACGAACTGCATCTCTTGTCGCTGGCGGATGCCGGGCAGCTTACCCTGAACCGCGAGTGGTTTAATCTCAGCGAGTTACTGCGCGAGCGCTCCGGCTGGCTTCTGCCGCAGGCAGAACAGGCGGGGATTGCCATCAGCGTGACATCACCCAACGATCTGCGGCTGTATGCCGATACCTTCCGGCTGGGCCAGGTAGTGACCATCATCTGTGAGAATGCAATGCGCTACGCTGCCGACGGTGGCGCGTTGCTGATCACGGCCAGCCAGAACGATCAGGCGATCATAATGACCTTCCGCGATTATGGTCAGGGTGTGGAGCCGGACTTCCTGCCGCAATTGTTTGACCGCTTTACCCGCGCTGACTCCTCACGCGCCCGCCACTCCGGCGGCAGCGGTCTGGGACTGTCGATTGCCAAAGCGATTGTCGAGGCGCACGGCGGGTCGCTTCACGCCACACTGCCCGCCGACGGCGGTCTGCTGATCGGGATAACGCTGCCGACGAGATAAATTGTTCTGGCTTGACCATTTCTTGATGGTTCATGGAACGTTTCTGGACACATGCCGGGTTCAATGAGCACAACTCATTAAAGGAACCCGGTTATGACAGACTTCTTATCGGATGCTGCCCGCCAGGTGTGGCGTCATCTCTTCGGTATTCACATCTTTGCGCCGATCATCTTCGTGCTGCTCGGGGTATTCATCATGACCGGTTGCCGGGACAATAGTTCTGCTCCGCCTGCCGCCCCGCTCCGCCCGGTTAAATCGGTGATTGCTCCACCGCTCAGCAGTGATGCATCGCTGGTGCTGACTGGCGAAATCCGCGCTCATGAAGAGGTCGCGCTGGCCTTCAGACTGGATGGCCGGGTGGTGAGCCGTGCGGTTGAGCTGGGCGATCGCGTCAGCGTCGGGCAATCGCTGGCAGCGCTGGAAAATGATCAGTCACGCAATCAGCTAAGCAGCGCACGGGCCGATCTCGACAGCGCACGCGCCGCCGAACGGGTCGCCGCGCTTAACCTGCATCGGATGCGGCTGCTGATGCCCGGAGGGGCCATCGCCCGCAGCCAGCTGGACAGCGCCCAGGCGGACTGGCAGAGTGCACAGTCCCGCCGTCTCAGCAGCGAAGCGGCTCTGAAAAATGCCCAGGATAACCTCAGCTGGACTCAGCTGACTGCGCCTGCAGCAGGCCGGATCACCGCCATCACGGTTCAGCCAGGTCAGGTGGTCAGCGCCGGACAAAATGTGATGACGCTGGCAGCAGGGGATGCACGCGATGCGGTGTTTGACCTGACAACGCCTGCGCTGCTGCATCCTGATGATCGGACACCGCTGAAAGTAACGCTGCTCGCCGATCCCGGCGTGCAGGCCAGTGGCACAGTGCGTGACATCAGCCCGCAGGCCGATCCACAGACCCGCACATGGCGGCTGCGCATCTCACTGAATCAGCCGCCTGAGGCGATGGCACCCGGTGCCACAGTCATTGTCACCCTTCCCGATGCGCAGCCGCCGGTCATCGCCCTGCCCGCCAGCGCCCTGACCCGCTCCGCAGACAAACCCGCGCTGCTGGTCGTTGATGCGGCGTCACGCCTGCAGCTTCGTCCGGTAGTGCTGGCCCGCTTTAACGCGCAGCAAATCTTCGTCACTGCCGGGATCAAGCCGGGAGAGCGCGTCGTCACCGCCGGAGTCAGCACCCTGCAACCTGGCGAAAAAGTGGCGCTTTCGCAGGAGGCTCCATGAAAAAAACGTCTGGCTTTAACCTCTCCGGCTGGGCGCTGGCGCATCAGCAACTGGTGATCTTTTTCATGCTGCTGGTCATGGCGGCAGGTGTGCTGAGCTATGAACATCTGTCACGCAATGAAGACCCGGCGTTTACTATCAAAACCGCCGTAATATCAGCCCAATGGCCAGGCGCTGATGTGAACACCACGGTGCAACTGCTCACTGACGTACTGGAACAGAAAGTGCAGGAGATCCCGTCGCTGGATGCGGTTGAGAGCGAAACCCGCGCCGGACAAACCGTCATCTATGTCAACCTGCGCGATGACACGCCGCCCTCTCAGGTGGCCGGCATCTGGTACCAGCTGCGTAAAAAGATGCAGGATGTTGCCCCTTCACTGCCGCAGGGCGTGCAGGGTCCGGCCGTTAACGACGAATTTGATGACACCTTCGGCACCATTTATGGCTTCACGGCGGAGGGTTTTACCGCCAGAGAGCTACGCGACCGGGTCGATAACCTGCGTCGCAATCTGGCCAGTCTGCCCGACATCGGTAAAACCAGCCTGTTAGGTGTACAGGAGCAGCAGGTGGTTATCGCCTTTTCGCCGCGCAAGCTGAACGGCATGGGTCTCGATTTACAGCAGGTCAGCGACGCCATTAAAGCTCAGAACGATGTCGTCCCGGCGGGCAGCCTGCGTACCGACCGCGAGAATATTGCGCTGCGGGTCAGCGGCACCCTGACTTCGGTTGAAAATCTGCGGGCGATTACCCTGCATATCGGTGAGCGTTTTATTCCGCTGACCGATCTGGCCACCATCAGCCTGCAACCTGCCGAACCTCCGGCGCCGACGTTTAGAGTTAACGGCGTTCCGGCTATCGGGCTGGCGATCTCCATGGCCGGCAGCGGCAACATGCTCGATTTCGGTCAGCAGCTCAGTCAGCGCATGCAGATGCTGGCCAGTCAGTTACCGCACGGTATTACTATGACCCGCGTGGCCGACCAGTCTTCCGTGGTGAAAAACGCGGTCAGCGGCTTTGTCCGGATACTGGGCGAAGCAGTCGTCATCGTGTTAGCCGTCTCCTTTGTCTCGCTGGGACTGCGTGCCGGTCTGGTCGTTGCGGCGGCGATCCCGCTGGTACTGGCAATGACCTTTACCGGCATGTTAATGGCAGGCATCGGACTCCAGCGCATCTCGCTTGGCGCGCTAATCATCGCGCTGGGGCTGCTGGTGGATGATGCCATGATCACCGTCGAGGCAATGGTGGCGCGACTGGAAGCGGGCGACAGCAAGTGGCAGGCCGCCACCTATGCGTTTAAAACCACCGCCTTTCCGATGCTGACCGGTACGCTGGTAATGATCGCCGGGTTCATTCCGGTCGGGTTCGCCGCCTCCAGTGCCGGAGAGTATTGCTACTCATTGTTTGTGGTGATCGCCCTGGCGCTGCTCTGCTCGTGGGTCGTCGCGGTCATCTTCTCTCCGCTCACCGGCTGCTGGCTGCTGTCGGCCAGGCACATCAAGGCCGATAAGCCGCCGGGCGTGCTGACGCGCAGCTATCACCGGCTGCTGGAGGTGATTCTGCGTCACCGGCTGGTGACGATTGGCACAGCGATGGCGGTGCTGCTGGTCAGCCTTTACGCCACCACTTTTATGCAGGGTGAGTTTTTCCCTGCATCGGATCGCCCCGAGCTGCTGGTCAGCCTGACGCTTCCCGCCAGTGCAGCCCAGGCTGAAACCACCCGCCGTACCGCACAGCTGGAACAGATGCTGCGCAACGATCGGGATGTGGCGAACTACACCAGCTACGTTGGCTCGGGCGCAATACGCTTTTATCTGCCGATGGATGTGCTGCTGGATAATGAAAACATCGCGCAGCTGGTGGTGGTGGCGAAAGATCTGGCGGCACGCGATCGGCTGCGCAGCAGGCTGGAGCAGAAGCTGGCGGTGGATTTCAGTGATATCACTACCCGGGTATCGCCGCTGGAGCTGGGGCCACCGGTCGGCTGGCCGCTGAAATATCGCATCACCGGCCCGGATAATGCCAGGGTGCGTCAGGCGGCCGATCGGCTGGCGGCGCTGATCGCCCGCTCATCGCTGACACGCGAGGTCAATCTTACCGCCGGAGAGCCAGAACGGGTCATGACGCTGGCGGTGAACCAGACCGCAGCCCGCGCAGCCGGACTCTCTTCCGAAACAATAGCCACCTCGCTGAATACTCTGATGTCCGGCAGCGTGGTGACCACCCTGCGCGATCGTAACCGCCTGATCGACGTCGTGCTGCGCAGCAATGACCCGGAGCGGCAGGACACTGACACACTGGCAGGATTGATGATCACCAATGCCAGCGGACAGAAAATCCCGCTGCGACAGGTGGCAACCCTGAACTGGGGAGTGGATGACCCGGTGATATGGCGACGTCAGCGGCTGGCTTACATCACCGTACAGACCGATATTGCGCCCGGTCAGCGGGCTGAACAGGTCTCGCAGCAGCTCGCACCAGCCGTCGCCGCCCTGCGCGCCTCGCTGCCGGCCGGATACGGTATTGAAGAAGGTGGCGTGGCGGCCGAATCGGACAAAGGCAACGGTTCAGTGTTTGCTCTGCTGCCGGTAACAATCTGCGTCATGCTGGTCTTGCTGATGATTCAGCTGCAACGCTTCTCCGGCATGCTGCTGGCGCTGAGCATGGCACCGTTTGGCCTGCCCGGCATCGTATCCGCAATGCTGCCGGCTGGCACACCGCTGGGGTTCGTGGCGCTGCTGGGGATTATTGCCCTGGCGGGAATCATCATCCGCAACGCGGTAATCATGATCAGTGAAGTCGATGCGAATAGCCGGGCCGGACTGTCCGCGGGTGAGGCAATCCGGCAGGCTGCCCATCACCGTGCACGTCCCATTCTGCTGACTGCCTGTGCGGCAATACTCGGCATGATCCCCATCGCCCATCAGGTTTTCTGGGGGCCCATGGCACTGGCGATTATTGGCGGTCTGATCAGCGGTACGCTGGTAACGCTCACGGTGCTGCCCGCCGCGTTAAGTCTGTTGATGCAGCGCGGCTCACGTTAAAACAACACCCGGCGATCCCGTGCTGAGAACGGCGGGATCGCCGGAAAGGATCAGTTCATCACCTCGACCAGAATCAGCGGGCACTTTCTGACTTTGCAGGCCTGACTGTAGGCTAGCGAGCAGACCGAGCAGAGATCGCGCACGTCAGACTGGTACTCATACTCCATGAAATAGCGGAACTGGCCGCCCGCAGAATCTGTTCTCCAGAATCGCTGCGGCTCCAGAATTTCATCCAGTTGCCTGAATGTCAGGGCTGACGGGTTGTGAAACCCGACTCTTACGCGGTATGTAGTCATGCACCGATTATTGGCATCCCGGTCCCTGGCCGCCAGTTGGTTATTGTTTTCAGTTCAATAGCTGGCGCTTATCAACCCGCTTCGCCTGGTGCGGCAGGCTGTTCTGCCAGCAGCGCCAGCAGGTGCAGTACTGCTTTTGACGGGTGAAGCCGACGCCAGGCAAAGGCAACATCCGTAAATAGCGTGTTGTTTTCGATATCGCAGAAGCTGACCCCGGGGTTATCGACGCAGCGCATCGACTCCGGCACCAGCGCAATCCCGCAGCCCGCCGCCACCATGCCCAGCGACGTAGTGATCTGTGGAGCCTGCTGAAAAGTGTGGCGCGAAAAGCCCGCCCGCAGACAGGCAGTGACAATCAACTCATACAGGCTGGGCGAGACGTCGCGCGGGAAGATCACCAGGGTTTCTTCCGCCAGCGCGGATAGTGCCACGGTGGGTGTGCCGCTGAGGGGATGGCAGCGCGGCAGCGCAATCAGCATTTTCTCGGTGGAGATGACGCGCAGATTAAATGACTTGCTGCTTTCACACGGCAGCCGGATAAAAGCGGCATCCAGTAATCCCTCCTGTAAATCCTGCATCAGCAGAGACATATTCTCTTCGCGGGTCAGAAGCTCCATCGCCGGATAACGTTCTTTAAACTGGCGGATCAGGGTGAAGATGCGTGGATTAAACGCCACCGAGCTGGCAAAGCCCAGCGACAGCTGACCACTGATCCCGCGCGCAATACCGCGTGCGTTCTCCAGCGCCTGATCGGCCAGTTGCACAATCTGCCGGGCATCCGCCAGAAACGCTTCGCCCGCTTCGGTGAGTTCCACTCCGCGCGTCAGGCGCTTCAGCAACGGTGTGCCAATTTCCTGCTCCAGCCGCAGTATCTGCTGACTCAGCGGCGGCTGCGATATGCCCAGTATCTCGGCGGCACGAGTGAAGTGAAGCGTCTCGGCTACGGCAACAAAATAACGCAGGTGGCGAAGTTCCATATCAAAAACGTCTCAAAGTTAACAGGTTTCGCTATTGGACCCACCGACTGAATCGGTTCACCATTAGGTTAACACGGCTTAACGGTTAATCGATGAGGCATCAAATGAGCAATTGTGTAACTGATTGTTCCTGTGAGGATCAACTAAAACATACTGTCCTGAAGCTTTCACAGGATGCACCAGAAAGCGTTATCTATCAGACCTCTTTAATGAGTGCGCTGCTGAGCGGCGTTTACGACGGCAATGTCCGTATTGCCGACCTGCTGCGTAAAGGGGATTTCGGCCTGGGTACCTTTAACCGGCTGGATGGCGAGATGATCGCGTTTGACAGCAAGGTCTATCAGCTGCACGCCGACGGCAGCGCGCACCCGGCCGATCCGGCGCAGAAAACTCCGTTCGCCGTGATGACCTTTTTTAAACCGCAGCATATGTATGAATTTGACCGGCCGATGTCGCGTGAGGCGATCCATCAGGTGATCGACAACGAAATCACCTCCGATAACCAGTTCTGCGCGCTGCGCATCAGCGGTCGTTTCAGTCGCGTCGAGACCCGCACCGTGCCATGCCAGTGTCGTCCCTATCGCTCAATGCCGGAAGTGCTGGGCGATCAGCCGACCTTTGCCTTCAGCCAGCGCGCGGGCGAACTGATCGGATTCCGTACACCGCAATATATGCAGGGCATTAACGTTGCGGGCTATCACGAACATTTTATTACCGACGACCGCGAAGGCGGCGGCCACATTCTCGACTATGCGCTGGAACAGGGCACCCTGACCTTTGGTGCCATCAGCAAGCTGGTCGTGGATTTGCCGCAGGACAGCGATTTTCTCAATGCCGACCTGAACCCCGCCAATCTTGACGCCGCGATTCGTGCGGTAGAAAGCTAATCAGAGGAATGACGATGAAAACTCCAACCGATACCACACTCTGGACCTGTGGCGCTGACCTGGTGGTGGCGCAACTTGAGGCACAGGGCGTCCGCCACGTCTTTGGCATTCCTGGCGCAAAAATTGATAAAGTCTTCGACTCACTGCTGGATTCCTCCATCCAGACCATCCCGGTTCGCCACGAAGCTAACGCTGCATTTATGGCCGCCGCAGTGGGCCGTCTTACCGGCAATGCGGGCGTGGCGCTGGTCACCTCCGGGCCGGGCTGCTCCAACCTGATCACCGGCATGGCCACCGCCACCAGCGAAGGCGATCCGGTGGTGGCTATCGGCGGCCAGGTGAAGCGCTCCGACAGCGCCAAGCAGGTTCATCAGAGCATGGACACGGTTTCAATGTTTCGCCCAATCACTAAATATGCGGTTGAGGTCACCGACCCCGCTGCACTTTCTGAATGCCTGTCGAATGCGTTTCGCCACGCCGAACATGGCCGGGGCGGCGGTGCCTTTATCAGCCTGCCACAGGATATTGTCGATCAGCCGGTTACCGGCAAAGCGTTGAGCAGCAAAGGCCGCCCTGTACTGGGCGCCGCACCTGACTCAATGATCGACGCCGTCAGCGAGGCCATCGCCGGGGCTAAAAATCCGGTCATCCTGCTGGGATTAATGGCGAGCCAGACAGAGAACAGCGAAGCGATTCATGAGCTGCTGACACGCAGTCACATTCCGGTTACCAGCACCTATCAGGCAGCAGGAGCGGTCAGACAGGATCACTTCTCACGCTTCGCCGGGCGCGTCGGGCTGTTTAACAACCAGGCGGGCGACAGGCTGCTGCAACAGGCTGACCTGATCGTCACCATCGGCTACAGCCCGGTGGAATATGAACCGGCGATGTGGAACAGCGGTAACGCCACCCTGATTCATATCGACGTAATACCCGCTGAGACCGACAACCGCTATCTGCCGGACGCAGAACTGGTGGGTGATATCGCGGCCACAGTGCGTAAACTCGCCGCGCGCATCACTGCCCCACTCCAGCTGACCCCGGAAGCCGCCACCATCCTTGAGGATCGTCAGCAGCAGCGCAAATTGCTGGCGATGCAGGGTGCCAGCCTCAATCAGTTTGCTCTGCATCCGCTGCGCATTGTCCGCGCCATGCAGGACATTATTAACAGTGACGTCAGCCTTACCGTCGATATGGGCAGCTTCCACATCTGGATCGCCCGCTACCTCTACAGCTTCCGCGCCCGTCAGATCATGATCTCCAACGGTCAGCAGACGATGGGTGTGGCCCTGCCGTGGGCGATTGGTGCCTGGCTGGTCGAGCCGCAGCGCAAAGTGGTTTCAGTTTCCGGCGATGGTGGTTTCCTGCAATCCAGCATGGAGCTGGAAACTGCCGTCCGCTTAAAAGCCAACATTCTGCACATCGTCTGGGTCGATAACGCCTACAACATGGTGGCGATGCAGGAAGAGAAAAAATATCACCGCGTCTCGGGCGTCAATTTTGGGCCGGTCGATTTCAAAGCCTATGCCGAAGCGTTTGGGGCAGCGGGCTTTGCGGTGACCAGTGCGGCAGAGCTGGAGCCGACGCTGCGTAAAGCGATGGATGTTCAGGGGCCCGCCGTGGTCGCGGTGCCGGTCGATTACACCGACAACCCGCTGCTGATGGGTCAGCTGCATCTGAGCCAGCTTCTTTAATTTCTCAAAAAGGAAATCATGATGAAAAACAGAGTGGCATTTGTGACCGGCGCAGGCCAGGGCATTGGTGAAGCGATCGCCCTGCGTCTGGCGAAAGATGGACTGGCGGTTGCAGTAGCCGATTTTAATCAGGAGACCGCACGCCAGGTCGCGGAGAAGATCAACCAGCAGGGTGGCAAAGCGATTGCGCTGAAAGTCGATGTCTCGCAACGTGATCAGGTGATAGAAGCGGTAGAAGAGGCGCGCCGCACGCTGGGCGGCTTTGACGTCATCGTCAATAATGCCGGTATTGCGCCCTCCACGCCGATTGCTGAGATCACCGAAGCGGTGGTCGACAAGGTCTACAACGTCAATGTCAAAGGAGTGATCTGGGGCATGCAGGCCGCGATTAAAGCGTTTGCTGCAGAAGGTCACGGCGGCAAAATCATCAACGCCTGTTCTCAGGCGGGTCATGTCGGTAATCCGGAGCTGGCAGTTTACAGCTCCAGTAAGTTTGCCGTGCGCGGCCTGACGCAGACCGCTGCGCGCGATCTGGCACCTGCCGGCATCACGGTTAACGCCTTCTGCCCTGGCATTGTCAGAACACCGATGTGGGAAGAGATCGACCGCCAGATCTCTGAAGCAGCCGGCAAGCCCGCCGGCTACGGCACCGAGGAATTTGCGAAACGCATTACGCTGGGACGTCTTTCTGAACCGGAAGATGTGGCTGCCTGCGTCGCCTACCTGGCCAGTCCCGATTCCGATTACATGACCGGTCAGTCGCTGTTGATTGATGGCGGCATGGTGTTTAACTGATCTTCGTTCGCCTGCTGCGTCATCGCGTGGCAGGCGTTTTTCCTGACCGGGTTGAACCGTTAATTTTTTTTATCTGAAAAGCGGTTAACCATCAGCCTCTTGACCGTCTGCCCCCGTATTTCCTGCCTTTTTGTCGCCACAGAGATTAAAGCTGCTTATCACCCTGCCGATAAAACAGAGACTCCTCTCCCTGTTCGAAGCGACCATGTTAACGATCAACCATAACGAAACCGCCGCGATTACGAACAAAACGCGGTACAGCACTGACTCTGTTCTGGGACGAACGGTTGAACGGTTATCATCAGGGATGAGAATTAACAGTGCCAAAGATGACGCGGCAGGTCAGGCGATTGCCAACCGCATGACGGCCAATATCAACGCCGATGCGGTGGTAGCGCGTGGCCTCAATGACGCCATCAGCTATTCCCAGACCGCCAGTGGCGGCCTTGGCAGTATCGTCGATCTGCTGATCCAGGCGCGCACCCTGTCGGTCCAGGCAGCCAACGGCACGCTGTCGGACGCCGATCGACAGAGCATCAACGGCCAGTATCAGCAGATTATGGCAGGCATCAATGAAGTGGCAAACCACACCGAGATTTTTGGCCGCTATCCACTGGCGACTAATAATCCCGATCTTCCCCCTGCGAAACTGGGTAACGTTGACCCTATCAACACGAAGTTTCCGGTGCCCGGCAAGAATTACTCCTTCACCTCGGGCGTGATTCCGCTGGCCTATATCCCGGCAGGCTCGACGGCGATAAGCATCACCATCGACTCACTGGGTATGGATGACGATCTCCAGCTCTTTACCCGCGACGGTAAACACCTGGTCGGTACACCACTGGACGGCAGTGCGCCTGATTACACCTGGGCCAGCAAAAGCATCACTAATGCGGCTACCGCGGATAGTCGCCTGCTGACCAGCAGTAACGGATTTGCCAGCGGTGCGGCTTATGACAGCTCGCAGTTGCTGGAGGGCGGCCCGAGCTGGACGCTGGCAGGCAGTAACAGCAGCACCTACAACGGCATGAACATCACTTACAGCGGTGACGGCGATCGCTATGAGGATGTCGCCAGCGGCGATTTCAACAACGGCACCATCACCAGTAACCGGCTTGAGCGCATCACGCTGGATACCGTCAGCGAGGATTTGATTGTGGTGGTGGTGGGCAATGGTTCCTTCACCGGTAATCTGACCTGGGGAAATCTGCCGGAACCCAAAAGCCTGCCTGCAACGCCGCCGAAGAAGAGCGAACCTATGGAGGTGGTCACCAGCGCCGATTACGGTCAGCCTATTCAGTCGGATACTATTCCGGCAACGCCATCGGATACCAAAACGCTGGGGCTGAACAACACAACGCTGCTTACAGAGGGCGATATCTCAACCACCATGAAAGCACTGGATAGCGCGCTCGAGAAGATCAGCGGTTATCAGTCGACCTATGGCGCAAAGATCAACCGTTACGAATCGAACCGTAATGTGTTATCGCAGCAGGGTGTGGATAGCTCAGCGGCTCGCAGCCGCATACAGGATGCGGACTATGCTGAAGAAGCAAGCCAGCTGGCACGCAGCCAGATTATTCAGCAGGGTCAGACGGCCGTCAGCAAAATGGCGAATAAAACCCCTGAGATGATTATTCAGCTGTTAGGCAGCTAATAACGTTAACTGGCTGAGCATCAAGGCTCAGCCGGTTACCCTGTTTCTCCACCACTCTACTACCCGCCTGATTCAGCCCCCAGCTGGCCCGAAACCCCGGTTACACTTCGACACCCTTTGATCTCAGTCACACAATCTCGTTTAAGAACCGTTTAAAGATGATCATGATCACCCTTCTTTGTTAAAGAAATGCTAAATACTGACAACTATTTATTATCATCTTTGAATGCAGGGTTAATTAAAACAACAGGTTAATCATTACCACGCTAAGTAATTACCTGAATTTTCCTGCCGGTATGTAACTTTTTCATTACTTTTCCGCCATTGCGAGGGCTGTTAATTTGCTGACGATACTGGGTTTTTCCATGGTTGTTTGCTTCATGTATCTGATCATGACCAAACGCATGTCAGCCTTGATTGCGCTGATCCTGATACCAACCATATTTGCGCTGATTGGCGGTTTTTACGCAGGCCTGGGTGCCATGATGCTGGACGGCGTCAAAAAGCTGGCCCCTACCGGCGTGATGCTGACCTTCTCCATTCTCTATTTCGGTCTGATGATCGATGCCGGATTGTTTGACCCACTGGTGCGCTTTATTCTTCGGATGGTGCGCGGTGACCCACTGAAAGTGCTGGTCGGAACGGCGGTACTAACGCTGCTGGTTTCGCTGGATGGTGACAGCTCTACCACTTACATGATCGCCATTGCCGCATTCCTGCCGCTCTATCACCGGCTGGGCATGAACGTGCTGATGATGACCTGTCTGGTGAACCTTGCCAGCGGCATCATGAACCTCTCACCCTGGGGAGGTCCGACAGCCCGTGCCGCGGCGGCACTGCGCATTGACGCCCTTGATATCTTTATTCCGATGCTGCCAGCCATGCTGCTGGCCTGTGCCAGCCTGGTGGCGATGGCGGTGCTGTTTGGCCTGCGTGAGCGTAAGCGCCTTGGCGTGATGACCATGAAAGATCACCATCTCGACAACATTGAACTGGGGCTGGGCGATGCCGAAGAGTGCGCAGCCAATCGCCGTCCGAAAATGTTCTGGCCTAACTTCATCCTGACCACCGTGCTGCTGGTGCTGCTGGTGATTGGTTTAATGCCGATTCAGATCCTGTTTATGCTGGCGTTTGCGATTGCGGTGATGCTCAACTATCCCACGCTGGAGGAGCAGAAAGCCCGCATCAGCTCCCATGCCGGTAACGTGCTGGCGGTGACCGCATTAATTTTTGCCGCCGGTATTTTCACCGGCATCCTCTCCGGCACCGGCATGGTTGACGCCATGGCGAAGAGTCTGCTGGCTGTGATCCCGCCCAGTTTCGGCCCTTTCCTGGCGGTGTTCACCGCGTTGGTCAGTCTGCCGTTTACCTTCTTTATGTCGAATGATGCCTTTTACTTCGGCATTCTGCCGGTTATCGCCCAGACGGCGGCCAGCTACGGCATTACCGCAGAAGAGATTGCCCGCGCTTCTATTGTCGGCCAGCCATTCCACCTGCTGAGTCCGCTGGTGCCGTCAGTCTACCTGCTGGTGGGTCTGGCGAAAGTCGACATCGGCGACCACCAGCGCTTTGCAATTAAGTGGGGGATTCTGGTCAGTCTGGTGCTGATGGCGGGCGGTCTGCTGACCGGTGCTTTCCCGCTGTTCCACACCTGATAATCCTTTGCTTTATGGCGGATAACCGGCAATTTTTCCCGGTTATCCGCTTCACCGCTCCGCCTACTGCGTCATCCCTCTCTACACTCTATAGCCAGGCTGATGTGCTACGCGCCGGACAGGCCGTAGCCTCTCAGAGATATCCCCATTGCCCCTATGGAGGCCCGATGAAAATTCACCACCTTAACTGTGGCTGTATGTGTCCGCTGGGCGGCGCGTTCTATGATGGATTCAGTTAAGGCCTGAAAGCACATCTGGTCTGTCACTGTCTGTTGATTGAGACGGATCGCGACGGGCTGGTGCTGGTGGATACCGGCTTTGGTCGCCAGGATATCCATACGCCCGGCAGCCGCCTGTCCGGCTTTTTCCGCGCATTAAACAATATTCAGCGCCGCGATGAACTGACCGCACTGTCACAGGTTACGTCACTGGGTTTCCGGGCTGAGGATGTGCGGCATATTATTCTGACCCATCTCGACTTCGATCATGCTGGCGGACTAACCGATTTTCCGCAGGCGCGAATCCATCTGTTGCAGCAGGAGGTTGATACCGCGCATCAGCGCCATAGCTGGCTGTCACGGGAACGTTACCGGCCCGGACAATGGGGTGGGATCAGCAACTGGGAAACCTATCAGCCGCAGGGAGAAAAGTGGTTTGGTTTTGAGGCGGTTAATCGCCTGCGTGACTTACCGCCGGAGATCTTGTTAGTTCCGCTGGCGGGCCATACGCCGGGTCACGCGGGTATCGCGATTCAGCAACCCGATGGCTGGCTGCTGCACGGCGGCGATGCCTGGTTTTACCGCGGCGAAATGCGGCAGCAGACACGGCACTGCACGCCAGGACTGCGCTTTTACCAGTGGATGATGGGCATGGATAACGTGGCCAGACGACACAATCAGCAGCGACTGCGTGAGCTCTCCTGCCAGCGCGGCGGAGAAATCACCTTTTTTTGCAGTCATGATGCCCGTGAGCTGGATGCGTTACAGGTTAATGCGCCGCTGCGCTGATGAGAAAATACCCGTATTCACTGATTCGAGCAGCATGGTGACCGGATGAAAACTCAGGGTTATGGTTTGTCAGGGGCCTGTTACTTTGTCGCTTTCGCGATTTCATATCCAGTCTTCTCACTTAAGCTTCCTTGTCATAGCTTATCATTGTACAATGATTTGTATTACTTACTACGGAGGTACTATGAGAGCAATCAGTTACAGCGAAGCCCGACAGAATCTGTCTGCCACTATGGTTCAGACAGTTGAAGATAAAGCGCCGGTATTGATCACTCGCCAGAACGGTGAATCCTGCGTGCTGATGTCGCTTGAGGAATATAACTCACTGGAAGAGACGGCATACCTGCTGCGGTCACCTAAAAATGCGCGCAGGTTGATGGATTCTATCGAAAGCCTGCAAAGCGGTAACGGGACTGACAGGGATATTATTGAGTGAAACTAACCTGGTCCGCAGAAGCCTGGGAAGATTATCTCTACTGGCAGGATGCCGATAAAAAAACCGTTAAAAAGATAAACGAGCTGCTCAAAGATGCCAGCAGGACGCCTTTTGAAGGCAAAGGAAAACCCGAGCCGTTAAAGCATAATCTTGCAGGTTTCTGGTCACGCAGAATCACGGCAGAACATCGGCTGGTGTACGCTGTCAGCGGGGATGCTCTATTGATTGCCTCATGCCGTTATCATTACTGACGGGCTCAGGAGCTTGCGCCTGAGCCCTTACAATGCACCAGTTTCAGCGGCGTAATCATCCACCGCAATCCGGATCGCCCGCCCTCTTTTTCAGCTGTGCGGAAAGCCAGGGTGCAGTCAGACTCTCTGCAGATGCGCTGACCTCTTCCGGTGAGCCGGAGGAGACAATCCTTCCTCCTTTAAGACCCGAGCCGGGACCCAGATCAATCACCCAGTCCGCCTCTGCCACTATGCGCATGTTGTGTTCCGCCATGATCACGGTGTGACCACGCTTCACCAGTTCATCCAGCACTACCAGCAGCTTATCCATGTCAGACGGGTGCAATCCTGTCGAAGGTTCATCAAGCAGATAAAGCGTGGGCGTACGCTGGACCCGCTGCAGCTCCCAGGCAAGCTTGATACGCTGGCACTCGCCGCCAGAGAGTTCAGTGGCGGGCTGACCCAGGGTCAGATATCCCAGCCCCAGCGACGTCAGTGCCTTAAGCGAACGCTGGATCCCGTCATGCCCATGAAACACCTCAGTGGCGTCGTCCACGGTCAGATCAAGCACATCCGCTATCGTCAGGTTGTTCCATTTCACCTCCAGCGTTTCGGGGTTATAACGGCTTCCCGCGCAGACGGAACAGGTTGCGGTAGCGCTCGGCATGAAGAGCAGCTCAATCGAAATCTGTCCCTGCCCTTCACACGCAGGACAGCGTCCGGCTGGCAGATTGAAGGAAAACCGGCTAGCGCTGAAGCCTTTGGCTTTCGCCGCGTCGGTGTCTGCAAACAGCCTGCGGACGATATCGAAAAATCCGGTGTAAGTGGCCAGATTTGAGCGTGGCGTCCGGCCAATAGGACGCTGATCGATTCTGACCAATCGGCCGATGGCGTCACTTCCGCTGACAACCTGACCCTTAACGTCCGGCACCAGATCCTCTTCCTCGCCCTCCTCGATGTCAGGCGTTTTGTCAAAACGTCCGAGCATTTCCGGAAGCACGCGATTCAGCAGCGTCGATTTTCCGGAGCCGGACACGCCGGTGATGGCCGTCATTCTCCCCAGTGGGATGGCGATATCCACTCCGGCAATATTGTTGCAATAGACCTGTTCAAAGCAGAGCCAGCTCTCTGCGGGCCGGCGCTGGCGCAGCCCGGTATAGTTTCGTGAGAAAAGATAGGCCGAGGTGGGTGACGCACTGACTTCTTCAAGTCCTGCTGGTTCGCCGTTATAGACGATCTCGCCGCCATGCGTTCCCGGACCGGGGCCGACCTCGATAAGCCAGTCTGCCTCGGCGATGAGGTCAATATTATGTTCGACGACCACCAGCGAATTACCGGCACGCACCAGGTTCTTCAGGGATGCGAGCAGCGATTTGACATCATCGGGATGCAGCCCGGCTGACGGCTCATCCAGCACATAAAGCACGCCAAACAGCCGCGATATCAGCTGAGTGGCCAGACGCACGCGCTGCAGCTCGCCGGATGAGAGTACGGTGGTACGGCGTCCCGGCGCCAGATGACCCAGACCCAGCGTTTCCAGCTGCTCAAGCCGCATACAGATATCCGACGCCATCCGGATGACCGCCTCACGCAGTGCCGCCTCTGCCGGCAGGTCCGGCGATGCGCCACGTGCATAAGGCTTCAGCAGTTCAGCAAGCTCTGAGACCGACAGCTCACTCAGGCTGGCAATGTCATGACCGGCAAAGGTCACGGATAGCGCATCCCGGTTTAGCCTTTTACCGTGGCATTCAGAACAGGGAGTGACCGTCACAAAGCGCGCCAGCCGTTTCTTCGTCGTCTCGCTGCCACCCGAATAACTCTGCAGCACGATTTTTGCTGCACTGGTGTACGTGCCGGTATAAGCCGGCTCTTCGCCTGTCGCCAGCGCTTTTTCACGCTGCTCAGCATTCAGACCGACAAAAATCGGCACCGATGGCTGTTCGTCAGTCAGCAGTATCCACTGCTGATCACGGGCTGAAAGCGTATTCCAGGGCGCATCGACATCGTAGCCGAGCGTTTCAAGGATGCTGCGCAGATTTTTGTTATGCCAGCCTCTGGGCCAGGAAGCGATAGCTCCCTGGCGGATGCTCAGTGAGCCATCCGGCACCATCGACTCGGTTTTAACGGTGTGCACTCTTCCCAGTCCCTGGCAATGCGGACAGGCACCTTCAGGATTGTTAGGCGAGAAAAAATCGGCGGTCATAAAGGGAACGCCTTCAGGCCTTACGCCCGCACGGGAAAACAGCAGACGCAGCGTGACAGAAATTCGGGTGAGGCTGCCCACCGTTGAACGCTCCTGCGCGCCAGCCCGGCTCTGCTGAAGCGCCACCGCGGGTGGAAGTCCGTCAATATTATCCACATCCGGTGCAGCAGCCTGATCGATCAGACGACGGGCATGTGGCGACACCGATTCGATAAACCGGCGCTGGGCTTCCGCATAGAGGGTATCAAAGGCGAGGGACGATTTACCGGAGCCTGAAACCCCGGTGAACACCACCATGGCGTTACGGGGAAATCGCAGCGAAACATCTTTGAGATTATGTGTTCTTGCACCCTGTACCGAGATATAAGGATCAATGTGCTCATCAGCACGGTAATGATCGGCGTTGCGTTGTTCTGTCATGATTTCCCTGATTGATAATGCACGGCAGATTCACGATCGCCTGCCGTTAATGACTAAAAATTGCAGATGCTAATCCGGCGTTCAGGCTATCCGGCCCGCTTTGGGAATAGAAACAACAGCAAGGGTAGTCAGGGATCGCGGTCTGCACAACGCGAGGGGGGTTCATCGCTTCGTGGCAGCACAGACTGGTAACCAGCGTGTACAGGAAGCCTTCTTATCTCTTAAGAAAACCCTGGAGCAAACTTAAATAAGGCAAAGCCGTCACTAGCAAATCGCTTATGTGACTCTAATGTAGATTCCTGTGGTATCGATAAATGCAGGTCTATGTAAGGTATGGATATAGACAATGGGAAATGTTTAATACCCCAGGAACCTTTCTATAACCTTTATCTCTCTATGGCCAGGTATGCGCCCCAGAGTGCCTGATGATGCCCCGCTCCCGTTATTCAGCGCGCTGACGGCATAAAAAATCATTTAAGACATAAGGATAGCGAAACCATGCCCATTTCTGAAATGATGCCGCGAGTGCCTGCAGGGAGATGAGGTGAAATTACCGTTTTTTATTATCCTGTCCCAGACCGTCAGGTTGTCAAGCATGAACGCGCGAGGTATTGTTTAAAAAGCATCAGGATGATGAATGAAGTGAACTTGTGGGAGCTGGCAGTGGATACGACTGAAGAACTCAATAACACCTATTTCTACGCAGGCAGACCGAACCTCACCGCTGGTGAGCTCTTTTTCATGATTTTCTGTGAAGAAGTCGCTGAACAGCTGGACATTGATGACTTCGGAGCGATCGTGGCCATCCTGTCTGGACGTAATGTCCTGACTACCCGCACCAAACCGCGCGATGCTCTCAAGGGTACCTCCTATGCCTCACGGGCAGCACGCAGAGTATTCCCTAACGCCAAGTTTCCTTTCGGCATACAGCTCCCCACCATCGTAGGGGGATACCCGCCCCGGACCGCGCGTATACTTTTTACGCATAAGCTCAGCACCTTTGTCGGTCGGGCGATACCCGTCGTGGGCTGGGTGATTCTGGCCAGAGACGTTGCCGATATCAGTTTCAATTCAGTCAGACTGTACAATGCCATCGCTCGCAGGAAGGATAAGTTATGGTAGATGACACCCAGGCACGCGTAATGGCACTCATTGAGCCATGGAACGGCCGATCTCTGATGACATTCCGAAAAAAAACACTCACGCCTGAGATGTCGCTTAATCAGGACATGAAGCTTGACCCGGAGGACGCTGCGGAATGCCTTCAGAACGTCTTCGATGCGTTTGGAATAGATTCTGATCAGGTGACTTTCAGCCTCTACTATCCAAAAAACCCGCGCGAGGCCATCCCTCTTACTATCGGGATGGTAATCGAGTCAGCCCGTGCCAGGCGATGGTGCTATGACTGATATGACCTGCTCCCCGTTGATTAGTACACCCCGATGTTAGTAATGTCTTCATAAGCCACATGAAGCCATCCCCATGAAGAAGCGTTTCTCCGACGAACAGCTCATCAGTATTCTCCGCGAGGCCGAAGCCGGGGTTTCGGCTCGGGAACTCTGCCGCAAGCATGCTATTTCAGACGCTACTTTCTACACCTGGCGCAAGAAGTTTGGCGGCATGGAAGTCCCTGAGGTAAAGCGGCTTAAGTTACTTGAAGAGGAGAACGTCCGCCTTAAGAAGCTGCTCGCCGAAGCCATGCTGGATAAGGAGGCGCTTCAGGTGGCTTTGGGTCGAAAGTTCTGACGACAGACCAGAAGCGGGAAGCCGTGGAAGTCATATGTGATGCAACGGGTCTGTCGCAACGTCGTGCCTGCAGGCTGGCAGGTCTGTCTCTTTCAACCTGCCGTTATTCAGCTCAGCGTCCGGCTGCTGACGCGCAGCTATCTCTACGCATCACAGAGCTGGCACCTGAACGCCGTCGCTTTGGTTACCGGCGGATCTGGCAGTTATTGCGTCGTGAGGGCCTTCACGTCAACCACAAGCGGGTATACCGCATTTATCACCTCAACGGCCTGAGTGTGAAGCGCAGACGATGCCGTAAGGGTCTGGCGAATGAACGACTTCCGCTGCTTCATCCGGATGTGCCCAATCTGACATGGTCGATAGATTTTGTCATGGATGCACTTGCCAGCGGCCGCCGGATTAAGTGCCTGACCTGCGTGGATGATTTCACGAAGGAGTGTCTGACGATCACCGCCGCTTTCGGTATTTCAGGCGTTCAGGTCGCTCGTATTCTGGACAGCATCGCGCTTTTTCATGGCTACCCGGCAATGATAAGAACCGATCAGGGCCCGGAATTTACCTGCCGCGCACTCGATCAATGGGCTTTTGAGCATGGCGTAGAGCTGCGACTTATCAAGCCGGGTAAGCGAATGCAGAACGGATTTATTGAGAGTTTTAACGGACGCTTTCGCGATGAATGCCTGAATGAACACTGGTTCAGCGATATTGTTCATGCCCGGAAAATCATTAATGACTGGCGGCAGGACTATAACGAGTCCAGACCTCATTCATCGCTGAATTATCAGACGCCGTCTGAATTTGCAGCAGGCTGGAGAAATGGAAAATCAGAAGGTGAACAAACCGACATTACTAACTGATCGTTGTATCTAATACTAGGGGCAGGTCACGAATAACGTACACACACTTAAGACGAGAGCTCTATACAACTTTCAATGTGGCCATTCTCCGTCAACGGGTGTCAGGTCTAAGTGATGCCATTAAATTGCCTACAGAATTTCAGTGTGATTTATGAAAAAAACCCGTCTGCGACGGGTTTTCAGGCATAGAAGGCGACAATAACCGCTCCGGCATTACGGCTTTTTAAACTTGTCTTCGACTTTCTCTTTCGCTTCTGCGATTTTATCACCAGCTTTCTCAGCAAAACCCTCTTTATGCGCTGGCTCGCTGCCTGGCGTTACCGGACGAGTGTCGTGGTCAGCGCGGGCCTGACGTGTGCTTTCAAGCAACGGATCGGCCACAGTACGATTCCCGGTCAGCCGGTCTGCACCGAGAGGATCTGTACTGGCATGGTCAATATCCACTTCCTGACGGCGTACCGAATCGTTGATAGTTTCAACCCGATCGCTTGTCTCTTTGCGTAACACCACCTCTTCAATGATCTCCGCGGTCTTATTAATTACGGGCTGCTCATGCGTCTCTTCCACTTCGACAGTTTTTTCAGACCAGTCAACATGAGTGGGTGAACCTGATTCATTCACCGGACGACGGAAGATTGCGGCGTGCTGCTCATGCAGCGAGACATTTTCTGAGACCTGATCGGTGACAGTGTAGCGACGAACGCGGGTTGAACCTTCACTTACCAGACGTTTACCCACTTCCAGTCGCTCCTCGGCCAGACGCAGTACATCCTCGTCACTTTCGTCACCGGTCAGGGCGGTACGGGCAGCGCCACGATGGGCAGGATCGTTAGAGAGCGGATCGACGGCGGCATTATCCTGAAGCGTTCCACTGGCAGGTGCAGTCAGACCATCACTGGTCGCGTAACCGGGCGCGTAATCATCGGGCAGCGCCGCACTGCGCTCGGTAAGTTCTTCATGTGCATCAAGGATGCCCAGGGCGCGAGGTAACTCATCTTCATCGGCCCGCAGCGACAGCACTACTCCGCCGGTTCGCATCGCGTCTTCATACACTTCGGCCTGATCCTCCTCCAGCGTATTGCCGAACAGGCGTTGCCAGAAGCCAGGGTGACGGGCCTCCTGACCTTCGGTACGCAAACGATCACCGGAGATGATATCAATGTCATCATCCAGGAACCCGGCCTTGATCAGGTTACGCTTTGCACCCTCTGCCAGTGAGATATTGCTGAACATTGTTACGATTGTTTCACGCGCCATGTTGTGTTCCTCGGTGATGGATTCGGACGGCTCTGAATAGGGTGTTCGGGTCAGGTGAGCGTGCTGTTTGCGCAGGGAGACGACCTGTTCTGTCGCTTCCTCACTGACAACTTTGCGGATATGCCACTCCTCTTTCAGCACCAGATGACGAACGATCTCGATTTCCTCTTCAACGACAGGAATGATCAGAACGCCATTTTCTTCACGGATCTCCGGCATCTCAGCCAGCCGTTCCGATTTAGGAATGCGTTCTATTTCCGCCGTCTGGTGCCGGAGCATCAGCGCAATCTTCTGCTGATGCTCAGTGACCTGTCGGGTAACCCTGACATGACCGTCGATGACCCGCTGTTTTGAGACCTCAACGGTTTCCTCCGCCAGGCTTAGCACCTGGTCGCTACCCTCTGACCCTGGTTTTTCAGGAGGTTGATTGTTCATGTTTAACCTGCCTGTGATACAGAGCGATCATTTGTACTTTTCTTTACCTTGAGCATAAGTCACTGCTTTTCGGTTAGTTAAAGCCTGGCACAAACAATGCCAAAAGACAGGAAAAAGCAGAAAAAAGCCATTATAAGAAGATAACGTGGTGCTAAAATCGATTAAGCGGTGCGGCAGATAAAAATCAGATAACGAAGCGGCAGACAGTGAAATCTCTTTTATCGCATACGCAAAAAGAGGATCAATCAGGTGTTAACCCGACCCGAAGTGAATCAGGCATATCGGGTCAGGGGTTGAGCCATTCGCTTTCCTGCAACTCGCCGTTAGCCGAATAGCGAAACAGGGCGCGCTGATTTTCGTTTCGATGAAGCTGATAGGCGTCCAGCACACTGGCCTGCAAAATCACCACGCCAAAACGGGATTCCCCGGTTTCCGCTGCCGTCGCATCAGACGTCTCGTTAGCCGTTGTCCGCGCTTCCCCAGGAGGTCCGCCGGTGTAAGTCTGCCGCGTGTGCTGCGGTAACGCACGCCAGGCTGCCCGGGCAACATCACTTCCCGCCGCATAACACGCAACCCGCCCTGCCAGCCGCAACTGCAGGCGACGCTGATGGCAATATCCCACCACGGTGACCTGCGGATTCGCCGCCATCTCCTGCCACTTCGGGCTGCGAACATCCGTATGAAATGTCAACATCCGGCGGTCGTCGGCACACTGGCGCAGAACCACGGTGCGCGCCTGAGGTTGCAACAGAGCATCGACCGTACAGAGCATCAGATAACGAAATCCGGCCTGCGGATCGGTCGCAGATTCCTGCAGCCCAGCCCAGGCTGCTGCTTCAAACGTTTTCAATTCCATGGGGATTACTCTCATCAGGATCAATTTTCAGCCATCTGGCTAAAAGCGTAGCAATGAAGTGGGCAGAAGGCCTGACAGCGCAGCGATAAGAGCAAATGTGGCAGCGGGAGCTGGACAATGCACGAGACCAGGAGCTGGTGAAATAGCGTCGGGATTGCGGGATACCTCGCAGAGCGGCAAAAGCGCGTCCCGCCAGTCAGCCACTCTGTGTTATTTTTGCGCCATCGCCACAGAGATCCGATCCGCAGGGAGTTGCACGATGACAACTGAAGAGTCTGCTAAAGTACCGGCTGAAATACCGCTGAAAGTCACCTCGCCGCGCCTGACTTATCGGCCACTTCGGCAGGAAGACTGGCCCTTCTATCTGGCAGTCAGTCAGGATAGATCGGTGATGCAGTACATCAGCGATCCGCGCAGCGCTGAAGAGATCAGAACCCACTCATTTGATGTCCGCCTGCCCGCCTGGTACAAGGGCTGCAGGCACTGGCTCTGTCTGGTTATCGGAGAAAAAACATCCGGTGCTCCGGCTGGCTTTTGCGGGTTTATCGATCGTGGAGAGGGTATTGCGGAGTTTGGCTTTATTCTGGCCGCAGATGCGCAGGGCAAAGGCTACGGCAGCGAGTCTCTGCATGCCATTATCACGTTCTGCTTTGAGCAACAGGAATACCGCAAACTGATCGCGACGGTGACAGCAGGCAATGCGGCCTCACGCCGGACCCTGATTTCAGCGGGCTTTGTGCAGGAGGGGACGTTGCGGCAGAACTTCTTCCTCAACGGCCAGTGGCAGGATGACTGGATCTTCGGCTTGCTGAAACAGGAATACCAGCCCGCACACTCACCCTGAGGCGCAGACCATCAGCGTCGGGCATCCTCCGCTACGCTCGCCACAATCAGACCGATTAGCGTGGCGTAACGTCATAACCGCTGGCGATAGCGATAGCGGGCGCACTGTGCTCCTCTCCGCACAGCATCGCCTCAAAGTCCGCCGGCGTCAGTGGCTGGCACAGGCCATTGCCCTGCATAATGTCGCATCCGGCGGCCGTAACAAAAGCGATCTGCTCTTTGTCTTCCACCCCTTCGGCGGCCACCCGGATTCCCAGGCTTTTGCCGAGCGCGGTAATGGCCCGGAACATCATACGCACCCGCATGCTGGAACCCAGCTCGTGCGTCATCGACTTATCGATTTTAAAACCCGTCACAACGCTATAGCGCAGCAGGTTAATCGCCCCCAGCGTACGCCCGTAATGATCGATAACGAACGAGGCTCCCGTTCGGCGTACGGCGTCAACCTGAACCGGCATATCCTGCATCAGCACGGCCAGCAGTGGCTCATCCACTTCCAGCTCAACAAAACCGGCATCGCCTCCGGCACTCTCACGTATTACCGTCTCCAGGCTGTTCCCTGCCAGCTGGCGCGGAAACAGGTTAATGCTGACGCGAAGCTGAGGAGAGCGAACCTGCCACTGCCGGACCTGTGCCAGAGCACTGCGGATGATCCATTCACCCAGCGTGACTGAAAGCGGACTTTTAACCAGCATGCCGATAAATTCAGCCGGCAACAGCAGCCCGCGCGTCGGATGCTGCCAGCGCACCAGTGTCTCGCAGCCAATAAGCTTTCCGCTTTCAACGTCGTAGCGGGGCTGATAGTAAAGAGTGAACTGCTGCTGCCGCACCGCCGTTTCCAGTTCGCGCTCAAAACGGCGCCGCTGCTGCTCCGCTTCACGAAACGCGGGCATAAACAGCATGCTGCAGCCTTTACCCGACGCTTTGGCGCGATAGAGCGCCAGATCAGCGGCGGACATCACCGAAGAGGGATCCCTGCCGTGCTCCGGATAGG
Organism: Pantoea sp. ABR1s; assembly: GCF_057812235.1. Taxonomy (NCBI): domain Bacteria; kingdom Pseudomonadati; phylum Pseudomonadota; class Gammaproteobacteria; order Enterobacterales; family Erwiniaceae; genus Pantoea; species Pantoea sp. ABR1s. The sequence continues at coordinate 170,571 of NZ_JBSZSY010000001.1, forward strand.
AGGCGATGCCGGTGCTGGCACCGACCACCACCGGTGAGTCGTGATAGCGGAACGGCGTCTGAACGGCCGCAATCAGTTTCTCCGCCGTGATCGCCGCCTCTGCGCTGCCGCCCGCTAACAGGATCACAAATTCATCACCGCCCAGGCGCGCAGCCGTCACGGCACTGGCGCACACCGCACGAATCTGTTCGGCAACGTGGCACAATAACGCATCGCCTGCAGCATGCCCCAGCGTATCGTTAACCTCTTTAAAACCATCGAGATCGGTCATCAGTAACGTATAGGGGACGCCCGCCCTGGTCAGCTGGCCGACCTGATCCATAAACGCGCTGCGGCTGGCGAGACGTGTCAGCATATCCAGTGAGGCCAGCTCACAGAGCCGCGCCTCACTCTCATAGCGGGCCGTGACATCGCGGATGATCATGCCCACCAGCCGTTCGCCCTCTTCACGCCAGCCCGAAAAAGAGACCTCTGCCGGAAATTCACGACCTTCACGCGTGACACCCCATATCTGCAAAGAGCGTGGGTGCGAGATAGCTGCTTCGTCAGAGGTAATCCGGACCAGTTCATTACGGTAGTCAGTCTGACAGCGAGCAGGGATCAGCTCACTGATATACTGGCCGCGCATCTCCTCTGCGCTGTAGCCGAACAGCGCGGTGGCGGCCGGGTTCCAGAAGGTTATGCCACGCCGAAGGTCGGTGCAGACAATGGCGTCAGGCGAAGTGGATGAGATCGCCTCGAGTCGCTGCTGGCTGGTGTAGCGCAATAACTCCAGACGATGCATCTCCATGCGATCCATCACCAGTGCAGCAATATCGTTCAGATGCTTTCGATCCTCTGCAGTTAACGGCTCACGAGGATGGCTGTCGGTCAGGCAGACCGTGCCAATATGATGCCCATCAGGGGTCGAGAGCGGGATTCCCGCGTAAAAGCGGATAAAGGGGTAGCCGTGAACCAGCGGACTGTCGCGGAAGCGCGGATCTTTCAGCGTATCGGGCACGCAGAGGATATCGCCCTGCGCCAGCGTATGGTGGCAGAAGGCGACGTTGCGTGCCGTACCTGAAATATTTAAACCGTACCGGGAGGCGAAGAACTGCCGCTTTTCGTCGATAAGCGAGACAAAAGCGACCGGCACCCGAAACAGCCGCGCGGCAAGCGTAGTGAGGCGATCCAGCGCATCGGTCGGCGGTGAATCCATCAGATGATACTGCTTAAGTGCGTCGAGGCGAGCCGCCTCGGCATCATGATAAACTGGACGTTTCAGCGTAACTCTCCTCTGATGTTATCTGCTGTGGCTGGCCTGACACAGTATAAAGAGGACACGTTCAATCAGACAGAACGCGCAGAGTTCGCTGCCGATCCGTTGCCGGAAGAAAGGCCCGTCAGTAAACCCGGCAGCAACAGGTTGCTGCGCTGAGCCCGATAAAGATGACACCGCAGACAGCGAGGCATCAGTTAACACGTTATCCCTGCCAGAGAGGGTGCGGCGGACCGCCCAGTATTATCTGGCCAGAGCATATCAGACAGGCGGTAATGCGCCTCGCTTAGCTCTGTATATCGGCCCGACATGACTTTACTTAAGAGAAAACAGAGGATGAACGCCTTACTTTTTCAGCTTTGGTACCAGTTGATAGTGCGGATGCTCTCCGGCGAGCAGCATCAGCAGTTCATACTCTCCCTGACTGAGCAGCGCAGGATTTTTCGATGCTTCTTTCGTCTGCCAGACACGCTGGCTAAGATCGAAACGCTCGGCTGCAATCTCCTGAGAGAGACCGGCCGCAAGGCGCAGCTCACGCACGTTGTGCTGGACGGCGACAGGCCGCTGTAAAATCTGATTTCCCATATAAACGCTCCGCATACGGTGCCCCGGCGAGATGGCCGGGCGGAAGTACACGCCTGCGGCCAAAACATAAATTTGAGTTAAGTTTTAACAGCCCGGCGTTTTACACTTATCAGGAAAGCGTAACGCACCAGTAAAAACAGAGAAAATAACCTGAATTATATTTAAATCGCTGCCCGGATAATTTTTGCACCGCTGAGAATAGTAATTGCCATTCTGAATGGTGGCGTTGATCGAATGATGATCAACGTCAATCACAGTCACAAAAAATGACCGTTTCATCCCTCTTTTAAAAAGAGTGAATATTAATCGTTATTCCGTGCCGGACAGACATTATCTACAGTTCAGAAAAAATACGTTCAGGCTATGCCCGCGCAAACGTTGCCCAGCCGCCTTTTTCATCAGGCGTGACGCGTTTAGGCTCTACGGCAAGAGGGTGATGCGGCAGGGTAAAGCGCGTAATCACGCTGCCCAGCGTTTCAGTCTGTCCACTGAGACTGCCTGCCGTCGCCGAAACCTGCTGAACCAGCGTCGCATTCTGCTGCGTTACGCGGTCAAGTTCTGCAACGGCGACCGTGACCTGGGCAATCCCTTTACTCTGTTCATCCGAAGCCAGCGCAATCTGTCCGAAATCTCCTCCATGCTGGCTGCGGTCTGCTCCAGCGCAGCAGCCTGAGTGGATGTCCGGTCGGAGAGATCGGCGTTACCCGCAGCAATGTCCCCCGCTTCACGATGAAGAATGGCTGCGTTGTCTCGGATAGCGCTGACCGTCTGCAACAGACTGTGCTGCATCTCTTTGACCAGCGGCACCAGTTGCCCGACACAGTTGCGCCCCAGATCTTCCGGCTCGCGCGTCAGATCGCCATCGGCAATAATTTTTAAATGACCGCGAATTTTACCTACCGGACGCACCAGATGGACGACCAGATAGCGGTCACAAAACAGCAGCAACGCCACTGCCGCCAGCAGTGCTGCCAGCAATACTCCCTCAAGCCGATGCCGGTCAGCCTTCAGGGGTGCCTGATTCCGTGCCAGCTGCTGCGTCACCTTGTCCAGCTGCGCACGTGCAACCGTTGCGTATTCTGAGGGGGTTGTCGTAAGTGCCGCGCGGACGTTATCCCAGTCAGCATCGGCCGGGGTTGAGGCGACGAGCGCGTTTTTATCGGCTGACGTACCGCTCTGCATGACGATAGCGCTGTGCGCCAGAAAGCTCAGTTGCTGCGTCAGAACGGCTGAACGATCGGTTTGACGAAAGATATCGCGCACGACCTGGCTGCTGTAGCCACCGGCCAGCACGACGATGCCCAGTGAGACGATCATCATCCACAGCACAACGCGGCGGATAGTGAAATGCCTGAGTGAATTCATGAGGTTTCCCCGATGTTGTCATTGGTGTAGTTAAAATTAAATAAAAAATAAGTTACGTCATCTACTTTAGTGCATTATTATATAGTGCACTATGTTTATACTCTGTATACTGGCAGGATATTTAAGAAATTAAAAGTTTTTAACGACAAAATAATAGAATCGTGATTACTAAAATATTTCGTTAAAGAAAAGTGATTTGCTATTCTGACCAGCAATGCCGTGCAGTGTGATAAAAAATAAATGGTCATGACTCTTTCTTTTTGCAGAATTTGCCTGTAGTCATGACATCATACCCTTCAATTTTTCTGTTTAATTTCGCGCCGTAATCAGCCGGTGCGGAGGAATCCATGCTTATGAGTCTCAGCGACGGCGACGATTGCCGTACGCGAACCCTGCACGCGCTGCGCAGTAACGACGAAAGTCGTGACGATGTGTTGCGACAGTTCGTCCGACTGGCCAGCCAGGCACTCGGTATACCCGGCAGCTTTATCTCCGTACTGGATGATGAGATGCAGCATGTTAAGGCTGCGCAAAATTTCACACTCACTCAATCCTCCCGGCAGGACTCGCTCTGCCGGCATGCAGTGGACAGTGACAGCACCGTGGTAGTACCCGATACGTTGCTGGATACCCGCTTTGCTGAGCATCCGCTGATTGTTGGCGCGCCTTTTATTCGCTTTTATGCCGGCGTACCGCTTAAAAGCAGCACAGGTCTGATACTGGGTACGCTGTGCGTGACTGACACCGCGCCTCATCCCTTTAATGCGGATCAGGTCGCCATGCTGAAGATGCTGGCGGCACTGGTGATGTCATTTCTTGAGGCCTGGTACTCGGCTGGCTTTGCCGACCCGGTAACCGGTCTGCCCAACCGCCAGCGTCTGATTCGCGACCTGCAGTTTCTTGCCGCCTCCGGTGACACCACGCCACGGCGGCTGGTGCTGATTGACTGTATCGATATGCCGCGCGCCTACGAGCTTGCGCGCTCAATGGGCATGGGACCGGTTGAAAGCCTGTTGAAAGATGTGGCGACACTGCTGCCGCTGCGCCTGAGGCCTGCGCCAGGAGAGATGCTCTACACCGTAGCCACCGGGCGCTTTGCCCTGCTGACACGTCAGGAGAGCAGACTCACTGCCAACTGGGTGGCAAACAAGCTGGCCGGGATCAGCGCGGATCTCGGCGATGGGCTGTCGGTTGCACTGATGACCCACACCGGTGAGGCGAGTTTCAATACCGGGGAGATGCCTGCCCAGGAGATCCTGCGGCGTGCGGTCAGCGCGCTGCACGAGGCCATCACACGCGACGTCGCCTCGATGCCTTTCAGCGAGGCCACTGATACGCGCCATACGCAGGACTTCACCCTGATGCATGACCTGGCCATCGCGATACGCCAGGATAAGGGGTTATGGCTGGCGTATCAGCCTAAAATCTGTCTGCACAGCGGCAAGCCAATTGGCCTGGAGGCCCTGATCCGCTGGCAGCATCCGCAGCGCGGCGAACTGTCTCCTGCACAGTTTTTACCCTTTGCCGTGCAAACCGAGCTGCTCAGTGAACTGACCACCTGGGTGACAGAGCACGCAATCGCCCGGCTCTCCCGGCTGCGCAACAGCTATATTCAGTTGCCCATCACCATTAACGTCAGCAGCAGCGATTTTTCACGTGACGGTTTTGCCGACGAGCTGGAAGAACAGATGATCAGGGCGAAGCTCCCGGTTTCGCTGCTGGGCATTGAGTGTCTGGAGACGGAACGGATTCTGGAGAGCGCGACCGCAATGCGGGGGCTTGAGATGCTGAAACTTCGTGGATTCGGTATTTCACTGGATGACTTTGGTACCGGCTACAGCAACATCAGTTATCTGCGGCGCATTCCGCTGGATGTGATCAAGCTGGACCGTTCACTGATCAGCGAAATTTCATCTGACACCGCATCGCGCGTCATCGCCCGCAGTATTATTGCGATGCTTAAAGATCTCGATTATATGGTGCTGGCTGAGGGCGTGGAGAATGCGGAAACCGTTACGGCGCTGACCGAGTTCGGCTGCGACCAGGCGCAGGGCTTTTTCTACTCCAGGCCGCTGCCGGAAGCGGCACTGGATGAGTGGCTCGGCTGGCGATTACGCAGTAAGTGCTGAGCCTGTCCCACCCACCCCGGAATCTTACCCGGCCGACCCAGACACGCTGGACCCCTCAGCTCCGGCAATGATGACGTTATTACGTCCGGCGGCTTTTGCTTCGTAAAGCGCTTCATCGGCACGCCGCAGCAGAGAGTCGCGATCGCTATCCTGATCGCTCCGCGAAGCCACCCCGGCTGAGATGGTCATCGTTCCGGCAAACGGAAAGGTGGTGGCGCTGACGGTCTCACGGATGCGCTCCGCGGTGCGGACGGCATCAGCCAGCGTGGTATGCGGCAGCAGCAGAATAAACTCCTCGCCACCAAACCGGCTGACGATATCGCCGGTACGACAAGCCTGACGCAGCAACGCTGCCAGGCTCACCAGAACCGCATCGCCCGCGTCATGCCCGTACCAGTCGTTTATCTTCTTAAAATGGTCAATATCAATGGCGATGGCACACTGTTCATGCTCACTGTCTGACTGCGCCGCCAGCGCCGAAAATCCGCGTCGGTTGCAGAGCCCGGTCAGCGGATCGGTCATCGCTTCATCGTTTAGCGCGGCAAGATGACCCGCAACGGCGTGCCGATGAGCCTGCACGGCTTCTTTGAGCCGATCAGCCTCGTAATACCAGGTTTTAACCGTGGCGAGAGATTCCGCCTGGGCTTCGCTGCCGCCATCGCGCACTCTGTCCGCCAGCTTTTCCAGTGGAGAGGCGATTCGACCGGCCATAAAGGCAATAATGGCCGCTGTTACGGCAATAATGCCCAGAACGAACCAGACGGCGCTTTCTGCCGTGCGCATCAGAATATGCCTGACCGTTTCAGAGGTGCCGGTAATAAAAACGTTCCAGCCGGTTTTATGCAGTGTGCCATAGCCGGTCAGATAGTGCTGCCCCTCACTCTCCAGCGTGAAATGCCCGCTTTCCGTCGTGGCGAGCCGTTTCTGCAGTGCCAGACTCAGCAGCATCTTTGTTCCGACGCGCGCCGCGTCATGACTGAAAATAATCAGCCCTTCATTGCTGACCACGCTGACCGTTGAACCATTGGAATAGAAATGCTGGCTCAGGATTTCGCTCAGCATGCTCTGTTTCTTGAGATAAATAGTCCCGCCAATGTAGCCCAGATAGCGGCCATCTTCGCTGAACAGAGGTTGTGATAAAAACACCACATAGTTACCGGCCGCAGAGGTAAAAGGAGCAGAGATAAAAGGCTTCTGGGTCGCTATGGCCTGCAGGCTGGCCGCCGAATGCAGCTTCACGCCAATAAGATTCAGACTATCGGGTGAGGTTGCTGCAATAATGGCATCATGATTTACCACCACCACCGAGTTGAAAAAGCCCGACTGCATTCGCAGGCGATCGCTCTCTCCTTCCAGTCGTTTAATATCACTAAGCCCCTTGATCTGCGACGCACTCCAGGCCAGTTCACGTTGCGCTGTCGCCAGGTAACGATCGGTGGTATCAGCCAGCTTGCGGGCATAGGCAATGTTCCCTTCAAGCAGACTGTCTTCGATGTTGGCCTTCTGAAAGAGCAGCAGCGCACTCAGCAGCAGACCGGAGGTCAGAATGACGCCCCCGATGGAAAGCAAAGTCAGCAGCGAGCGAAGGCGCATTTTTTCATGGGGCATTGCAGTCGGGATCCGGATTAAGTGTCATCTGAGTGTAACAGTAGACGTTTCACGTCAAGGGCCGAACAGAAGATGATTTACACAGGATCACGGCGCATTGCCGGCGCAGCACACAACCGTCCAGGCCTGCATAAAGGATTGTTTAGCGTTTCGATAGCCCTGATAAGCAGCAGCAGAAAATGATTAAGCGGTAATAATGATACTGAGCAGGCCGGTATCTGTGCAGATGACGCATTATTATTACTGTTGACCGTGATAACAACGCCATATGGTCGCTGAAAATAACGGGGCAGGCTCTGCCCCGTTTATCATTACGTTAAAAATATGCGTAGAACAGTTAAATAAAACCTGCATCAATAATAAGTAATTGTGCATCAGCCTTATCTTTTAAGCGAATTTAACGCCAGAACGATTTAATATAAGAGCGGCTGCTGAGCCTTTTAATAAAATGATGCGGACAGGTATAGCGGCGCCCTTCCCACTCCAGATTAAACCACTGAAATTCATCATTTTTAATTTTTTCCAGCAGGGTCATTGCCTGCATCGGCGTCTGAAAAGCATAAGCTTTCATCACGCCCTCCTGGGTGCATAAATCAATATGAACCATGTAACCCCCGGGTGTTAAAAAGATCGGACATTTTATAATTATTGAAAAGCCTCTTTATCATAATCCATTTATCGGCTGCCGATTATCTGATTCCGTATTATTTACGTAAAAATTTCGCATCTATTTCACATTTAAATTTTTGGGCAACCCTGCCTTATTTCATCAATTAATTTGACCATGTATACGAAATCCAGCCAGACCCGAATAGATCGTAACCCATGTTTAATGCAGCTCAGAGGGTGGCGACGATAAGCGATCGCAGAAGATGACGTATACCTGCTCACATTGTCAGCATTGCACCGTCTGGCAGGTCCAGAGCCGTCATGCAGAGGGGATGTAATGGTGCTGGCTGAGAGGTTGAGATGGTCATAAACAGAGCACATCGTTTACACTCTCATCAGCCTCATCTGCAATCCGGCAAAGGTACAGATGTATCGTGGAGAGAGGCAGGAGATCACTGACGGCGGGCAATAAGGAATCTTATGCTGGATTATATGGTGTCGCTCTACCGTACTGTTCCTGTCTCATCTGAACGTCTCAGCGACTGGCTTGCCAGCTGGCTGGCGCAGCAGCAGACACGATGCCACGATCACCATTTTTCTGCCGCCTTTCCATGGCGTGAAACCGGTCTGCCCCAGCACGCCTTTTTGCAGCGAGAACTGACGATAAACGGCCAGCGTTATCTCACCGGGCCGCGCTATCTGGGTGGCGATCCTGCACAGCCCTTTATTGAGGTTGTTGCGCGTGACGGCATCATCGATTACAGGGTCGCTAGCGCCATTATGCAGGCATGGCAGCCGCTGAAACCTCTGAAGCTGCGCATCCTGTTGCCTGCGACTTATCCTGACATCGGTATAACCGATCAACTGCTTTTCCTCAGCGACCTGGCTTCACTCTCTGTTCCTGTCGACGAAGATATTTCACTGGTGACAGCCCGCCGGAAGGATTATCCCGCCTGTATCACGGCGATTAACCGCGCCTATCGTGCCAGCTGGCACACGCTGCCGCATCTGCGCGATCAGCTACTGGCAACCAGCAGGCAGGAATTACGGGAGGATATCGCCGCGGGACATGTGTTTCTGATTATCTGGCAGGGAATAGTGGCAGGGCTGATGATTTGTGTCCCCCGGCGACTGACCTTTATTGAGGGGTTTCAGATTATGGATGAGGTGATTATGCCCGCTTATCAGGGCCGTGGACTCGCCGCGCGCGCTCAGCAGCGTTTGCTGCAGCAGCTTCATCATCATTATGGTGAGAAGGCACTGCTGACCGGTACCATTCTGCCCGGTAACACCCCTTCACTGCGCAGCGCGCAAAATGCCGGGCGACGCTGCGTGCTGAAATATCAGTTTTTTACCCCTGCCGATTTACGTGCGAGCCGACGGGCAATTTAAATCACCATAAAGCCAGCTCAATCAACTTATCCTGCACACTATAAACGCGCTGCTTAAGGCTCAGGCTCTCGTCTGCGCTGATCCATTTTGCAGCAAACGCACCATTAATTTTTTCCAGTGCGATTTTGGTGCTGCTTTTCAGACCTTCGTGCCAGTTCGCGTCTGAACGTTTTGCCGCCTGTTTTTCCAGGCTCTCAACTAACGCCGCGACACTTTTACCACCGGTAGTAGCTTCGGATACAGACATACCTACCTCGTTTTGCTGCTAAAAAACGGCCACACTCGCGGAACATATTATACCTGAACCCTGATCGGCATGGCGCTTTCCTGTGCGCACTACCCGGCATGCCTCGTAAACTCATTCTGGCATCACAGAGATGACGTAAATGGCGCAACGCCACCTGCATCAGGGGGGAATCCACTCAAACGTCATATCCAATCAACCCGCCAGCATTGCAAATTAATGTGAATTTTTAATGACCATAAAGATAAAAAATAACTTTAAAATTAATGACCTGTTCTCATTTCACTGACCCGCCTTGTGATTCACATTTTGAAAACAAAATAATCACACATAGTTATTTTTTCATGCATAAATTAGTGCCAGTTTTCATTTATGGAGCAGGCAAATGACTCACTTTGTGGCAATTTTTTTCTCTTCACTGTTTATGTGCAGTAACGTTTTTGCAGGTTCGGTTTCATCTGTTTCTCTTGGATCACTCTCTTCTGCGCTCAATGAACGGATGCAGGTGATGAAAGCGGTGGCGGGTTATAAAGCACTGCATCATTTACCTATTGAGGATCTGCCTCGGGAGCAGGTGGTGCTGGATCATATGCTGCAAAACGCACAACAGGCCGGGCTTGAACCCCACTCCGTGGAGCCGTTTGTGCACGCTTTGATGAACGCCAGCAAGGCGATCCAGTATCGCTATCGGGCTGACTGGCTCTCATCACCAGACAGCGCTGTTCCTGTCAGGGATCTGGCCGAGACCAGACAGCAGATACAACAGCTGGATACCCAGCTCCTGACGGCGATCAGCCAGCGGCTGATGACCGGCGCCTTCTCGCAGGAGGACAAAGAATTTCTGATGTCACACCTCACGGCACCTCACCTCAGTGAGAGTGATAAAAACAGCCTGTTCGCTTCCCTCTCCCGCATTCAGCGCCAGCACTAATCCTCTATCAGCGGAGTACGCTATGCAGCTTCATGAACTCATGGACCCCGACTACTCTGACAATCCCTTTCCCCTTTATCGAAAACTGCATCAGCAGGGACCGCTTATCCCTGCCGGAGATAAGATCATCATCAGCGGCAGTCACGCCGTGGTGGACGCCCTGCTGAACGACCGGCGGGTCGGTAAAAATTATATGGAAAGTGTCAGAGTAAGATTTGGTGATGATGCAGCCGGACTGCCGCTGTTTCAGGGTATCAGCAGAATGTTTCTGGTGCTGAACCCACCCGATCATAACCGGTTAAGAGGACTTGTTATGAAGGCGTTCAGCGCCCGGGAGATTAAATCTCTTCGGGAGATGGCGCTGACGATAGCCAATGAACTGGTTGATGAACTGGAAGGGCGTCGTGCCTGCGATCTGGCTCAGGCATTCGCTTTTCCGCTACCGGTGCGCATTATCTGCCGGATGCTTGATGTCTCAGAATCTGATGCACCAGAACTGGGTCGCCTTACCTCTGCGCTGGTCAGGGTTTTCGATCCTCAAATCAGTCAGGCGGATTTGCTGAAAGCCGCTGAAGCTTTTGCCGTACTGGAAAGTTACTTCAGTGCCGTGATCGTCTCCCGACGTGATAGCACCGCCAGCGATCTGGTGTCGCTTTTTCTGCGCAGCGGCAGTGACGGCGACCGGCTGGATCACGATGAGATCATCGCCAATGTGATACTGCTGTTTCTTGCCGGTCATGAAACTACGTCAAACATGCTGTGCAACACCATTCTGGCCCTGCATGCTCATCCGCAGGAACTTGCGAGCCTGAAGGAGAATCATGCGCTGATACCCGATGCCATAGAGGAATGTCTGCGCTACGACAGTTCGGTCCAGATGCTTTACCGCACGACTCTGGAAGAGATTGAGGTGGCAGGAGAGCTCATCCCGCCCGGAACCCGCTTCTTCCTTAGCCTTGGTGCAGCCAATCACGACCCGCTGGTATTTACCTCTCCGGAACGGCTGAATATCCGGCGGCATGAGGGGCGCTGTCTGGCATTCGGTGGCGGTATACATCACTGTATGGGCTACCGGCTGGCACTGGCAGAAATGGAGGTGGCGCTGGAAGTATTACTGACGCGATTGCCAGAGATGCGGCCCGTGGCCGCTGGTGTTCGCCGCAACCACAGAGCTAATCTGCGCGGCGTCAGCGCCCTGCCGGTCGAATGGTAAAGCACTGCAACGCCCGGCGGTTAACCGCGCAGCCGCAGCGTGGCGGGCAGGATAAGCTGACTGTCAGCGGGATCCTCACCAGCGATCATCGTGGTCAGCATAGAAAAGCAGGCCTGCGCCAGTGCCGGGACATTCTGCTCAACCGTGTCGATCGGAATGGAGAGTGAATCATAGAGATAGTGATCGTCGAAACTGGCAATGCGGATGTCGCTGGTCAGCAGGTTATGCTCGCTAATGTAGCGCAGTACTCCCTCCAGCAGACCGCAGGCGGCGGTGAACATCGCTTTAGGGGGGCGTCCCAGCCTGCGACAGAGCGCGGCAAACATCTCATAGCCACTGCCGGGATGGTAGTTACCCTGAATTATCCACTCCGGCCGCAGCGTCACACCCGCCCGCATCAGTCCCTCTTTGAATCCCGCCAGACGATCCTGGGTCGGGGAGAGGTCAGACTGTCCGCCAAGAAAGTAGATCTCCTCAGGACAGGTGCGCGCCAGCTTTTCGACCAGCTCAGCGGTGGGCGTCACAGAGTCGGTGATGACCCAGGGCAGCCTGGTATTGTTCATGTGGCGGTCAAACAGCAGCACCGGCAGCTGTTCGCTGAGGCTGACATAGTCGCTGTCGCTCAGCATACTGGAGGCGACAATCAACCCGTCGACCTGACGCGCCACCAGGTTATTGACCACGGCCATCTCCTGACCGGCATTTTCATCGGTGCAGGAGATCAGCAGTTGCAGACCGGCGGCGCGACAGAGATTTTCCAGCGCATGGGAAAAGGCCGCAAAGCCGTGGTTGGTGATCTCCGGCACCACCAGCCCCAGCGTATGACTGCGGGCGTCATGTAGCATACGGGCGTGTATGCTGGGCTGATAATGGTGTTCCCGGGCCAGTGTCAGAACCCGCTCACGCGTCTCCTTCGCCACCCGTAACTCTTCGCCACGGCCGTTGAGCACCAGGCTGGCAGTGGCTTTAGAAACCCCAGCCAGCCCGGCGATGTCACTGATGGTAACGCGTTTGGTTTTTCTCACGGCAAGGCATCGGTTAGTGAAACAAGGGCTTATTCTACCATGCAGCGACGTAACGACCAGTAGCGGGCCTGCAGTTCTGCGCGACCGCGCAGGGTTAGCATCGCCGGATGGTCCGGAAAATAACGGCTGCTCATCACCCCTTCCCCGTCGTTGATGAAGATCTCAACGCTGGAGTGGTCACACAGGATCTGCAACCGGCGTGCAGCCCCTGTCCAGTAACGATAGGTCCATTGACCCGATACCAGGCTGCGACGGGCAAGCCGCAGTTCATTCTGCTGCCACGTCAGGATCAGCGTATCGGCGAAATTGAGTTCTATATCGCCCAGGCTCTCCAGCTCAAGCTCCAGCCGCTGCGCGGCGATCGGCGGCGCGTCATCGGCGCGGCCCTGATAGTGCAGCTCCCTCTCCCGCAGCGCCTGCAGTTCTGCAATCGGCTGCTGACAGAGCCGGCCATTGCGGGAGCTCAGCTCGCGCAGACAGGTCATCTGATGGATCCAGTGATGCGCCACGGTTGGCTGGGCCATCTCTTCACCGTCTGGCGTTCCCATCCAGCCCACCAGCAGACGCCGGCCGTCAGCGGTCAGCGTGGTTTGTGGTGCATAGAATTCAAACCCGGCATCCATTTCGTTCAGCGGGCCATGCAGGTAGGCAGGCTGCTGATAATCCAGCGAGCCACTGAGCCAGGCGCAGGCGTGACTGTTCAGGTAGCGTTTCTCTTCAGGCACAACACCCTGCGGACAGCAGATCAGATACGTGCTGTCGCCGAGGGTGAACATATCCGGGCACTCCCACATGTAGCCAGCGGCGTCCAGCCCGCCCAGTTCGCTGCCTGCAATCTCGCCGAGATTCTGCCATTCGCGCAGATTATCAGAACGCAACAGCAGCACCCTGCCCTGCAGCTGGGTATTCTGCGCGGCCAGCACCATGTACCAGTGATCTTCATGACGCCACACTTTGGGATCGCGAACGTGGCCGGTGTAACCCTCCGGTACGGCGATAACCGGACCGAGTTTGTCGAAACCGCCCGCGCTGTTCTGCTGCGCCAGACACTGCCACGCGGTGCGCGAACCATCATCAAACTTCACATTACCGGTGTAGATCAGCGTCAGTACACCGTTATCCTCTACCGCACTGCCCGAGTAACAACCGCTGCGGTCATACTCCTCGTCCGGCATCAGGGCGATGGGCTGATGCTGCCAGTGCAGCAGATCGGCTGAGCGCCAGTGTCCCCAGCATTTTTGCTGATGCGCGCACTCCAGGGCGTTCCACTGATAGAAGAGATGATATTCACCGTCGAAATGGATAAAGCCGTTGGGATCGTTAAGCAGCCCGGTTACCGGTGCCAGATGCCAGCCAGGGTAGTGGCTGTCGCTGAGCGCCTTTGGCATACCCTGCATCACCGCCTGCAGAATGGCGGCAAGACGTGTTGATGAGGCCATTATTCAGAATCCGTTTTGTATTTAAGCAGGTAAGAGATCACAAACGCAGTGGTAAACGCGATTGCGATGCCGATGACATAGTTGAGCAGAGAGCCCGCCTGGACAATCGCCATGCCCGGCAGACCGGTCAGCCCGACCGCAGTCATATAAACATGGACCGACACCACCCAGGCACCACCGAGCGCGCCACCCACCAGACCCGCTATAAAGGGTTTCATAAAGCGCAGGTTAATACCAAAGATAGCCGCCTCGGTAATCCCCAGCAGCGCGGAAAACGCTGAAGGCAGCGAAATCGCTTTGATCTTCGCATCGCGGGTTTTAAACCATACGGCCAGACAGGCACCGCCCTGAGCCACGTTCGCCATCGCCCAGATAGGCAACAGGAAGTTCACGCCGATGGAAGGATTGCCCAGCAGTCCGGCTTCGATAGCGTGAAAGCTGTGATGGACGCCAGTAATCACAATCACCGAATAGAGTCCACCAAACACCAGTCCTGCCAGCCAGCCGGCGTGCGCAATCAGCGTACTGAGAATAAAGGAGATGCCATCACCCAGCATACGACCCGCCGGACCGATAATCAGCAGCGCAATAAAGCCGGAGATAATCACCGTCAGGAACGGGGTCAGGATCAGATCCAGCGCATCCGGGATAACCCGACGCAGCTGCTTTTCCAGCATGCTCATAAACCAGACCGCCAGCAGCACCGGGAACACCGTGCCCTGATAGCCAATCATCGCCACTTCAATGCCGAAGAAGTTCATGGTGTGGAAACCGGCGGCGACGCCCCAGGCGTTGGTCAGCGCCGGATGAGTGAGAATGCCGCCCAGTGTCGCACCAAGAAACGGGTTACCACCAAACTCGCGGGCAGCCGTAAAGCCAATCAGGATCGGCAGGATAATAAAGGCCGCCGAGCTGCACATATCCAGCATGATATAGAGCGCATTTTCCGGATTGACCCAGCCGTAAGTTTTGACCATCCCCAGCAGGCCCATCAGCAGACCTGATGCCACAATCGCCGGAATGATCGGCACAAAGATGTTCGACAACAGGCGGGCGATGCGCTGGAAAGGGTTGAGCTTACGTGCGGCTATATCAGCGGCCTCAGATTTGCTCGATTCACTGATGCCCGCCTCGGCGATAAAGGCAGCGTAGACCTTGTTCACCACGCCGGTGCCGAAGATAACCTGAAGCTGGCCCGCATTGCGGAAGCAGCCTTTAACGCCTTCAATCCGGCCAATCGCGGTCGTATCCGCTTTTTCATCATCCGCCAGCACCAGCCGCAGCCGGGTGGCACAGTGAGCAGCGCTGGCGATGTTCTCTTTACCACCCAGCAGGGGCAGCAATGCCCGCGATATTTTTACATAGTCCATACACACCTCAATCTTGTTATGTTTTTATCCATCCTGATCTCTGGCCCCGGCATCCGGGGCCGCCCGGTCAGAACCAGGTTTCCATCTGTACGCCGAAGTTCCATTCGCCACCGGCATCGAATCCTTTACTGCCGAAAGCGTCGTCACTGGCATAGTTATCCAGCCGGTGATCCCAGTTCATCCAGGTTGCAAAGAGACGAATTTCCGGACGTTTGAGGAAGTCACCGACATCACCGGCTTTCAGGGTTGGCGCAACGGTGAGTTTGGTAAAGCTGCCGCTGACCGCATTACGGTTGTTGTAGCCTTCGGGACGCAGATCCATGTACTGATAAGAGCCTTCATATTGCATCTCAAAGTTCTGGGTGATTTCCTGAATCAGCCGCAGGTTGACTGTCGCCCAGTCATAGCTGTCACCTTTGACGTAACGATCGTCACTACGCTGAGCCAGTAAAGCAGGTGCAATGTGCCAGCCACCGCCCAGCGGGGTAATACCGTAACTCGCCAGACGCCAGGTGTCCGCTTCCGGCAACAGTGCGCCATCAGAACCAATCGACTTCACCTCTGCGCCCAGTCCATGACCATAAAGCAGTGCAGTTTTCGACGTGCCTTCTCTCAGCCCATAAAAGCTGTCGTTATGCAGGCCAAGCAGCGCATGTACGCCGGTTTCTGCCGCATCGCTTTTGACTCTGAGGCCGTCGATGTCACGGCGATCGTCGTTATCCTTGGCCCGCATACCGCTGACCATCAGCTGCAGCGGCCCGACAAAGTTATTCAGCGACAGGATGTAGTTCTGCGCAGTGTTTTCATTGTTTTCAATGTCGCCAAAGGTACGACCATAAAGGGAAATGTTACTGCGCGCCTGATCGCTCCATTTCATGTCGTAAATACCGGCACCGGTACCGGCAAGGAACACCACATCGGAGTCGATCCAGTGAATATCAAAGTTATCGCGATCAAAACGCTTACCGGCCCAGACCGTGGCGTTATCGAATGCGCCGCTGAAGGTGGGAAGCTGCCCGAGCTCGACAAACGCCTGACGCAGGTTGAGATCGCTGCTGGCGGCTGTCCAGTCGTTGTAGGTGCGTTGACCATCGGCCAGCATCGCTTTGAAACGGGTGGTGGCGCCGTTGTCCAGCGTCTGTTTATGTTCGAGGTTGAGCTCAACGTAGGTATCCGGTTCATTACCAAGGCGACCAACGTGACCGCCGGTTTCCCCGGCAGGGGTAACGGTCGGGCCACCCTGAGTTTTGGCGGCCGAGCTGTTCATCAGCAATCCTGAACGGGCATAACCGTGGAACTCGAAGCCACCTTCATCGGCTGATTTTTGTTCCAGTTTCGCGGTGCGCTGCGCGACCTCAGCGGTGGAGTTTTGGGTCTGTTGTTGCACGGCAGCCAGTTGCTGTGCCTGTTTCTCAGCCATCTGTGCCTGTTTCTCCGCGACCTGTGCGCGGGTTTCCGCTGCATTCGCTCGCTGCTCGGCTGCCTGCAGTCGCTGCTCCATGGCCGCAAGGCGTGCTTCAATGCTGCTCATACTGGAGTCGGCCCAGACTGATGTGGAAAGTAATATCGTTGAGAGACTCACTGCTAACGTGCTTTTTTTCATTTTTTTATGTCCCTGAAGAGAGGCTATCATCACCGGATTTTTTGCTAAACCGGTTTAGGCGCAAATCATAGCCACGGGTAATTTCCCTGCGCAATGAAAATTGCTAAACCGGTTTAGTGATTGTGAGATAGCTCCCAAAACAGGGGCAATAAGATAATCAGCCTGGCAGGTCGTCCAGCTGGTGGAGCCGCGGAAGTGCTGTCATGGCCCCTTTAGCCGTGGTTGCCAGTGCACCGCAGCGTTGTGCACTGGTAAGGCAGATGGCCAGCTGCGATTCATCGGCAGGAAGACCCGACTTCGCCAGCCCCCAGAGTAATCCGGCCACGAAGGCATCACCTGCGCCAGTGGTGTCGATGCTGGCCACGGGCGAAGTAGCATAGTGGTATAGCTGGCCCTGATAGCAGGCGATCACACCTTCCCTGCCCCGCGTGACCAGCAATAGTTTTATGCTGAATCGCACTGCCAGCTGCGGCATGGTGATAGCCGGTTCCTGATCCGGACAGAGAAAATCGAGTTCCTCGTCGGACAGTTTAACCACGTCCGCATGGCTCAGCGCCTCGTTCACCACCGCATGCAGCAGTTCCGGATCGGGCCAGAGGTCATGACGCAGATTTAAATCGAAACTGACATGCCCGCCTGCTGCCCGGATCTGCTCCATGGCAGTCAGGGTCGCCGTGCGTGAAGGTTCAGCTGATAAGGCGATCGAACAGCAGTGCAGCCACTCCCCGTGCCGGAATACGGGCAGGTCTTGCACCTCAAGAAACAGGTCAGCACTCGGCCTCACCATAAAGGTAAAGGAACGTTCGCCATGGTCATCCAATCCGACCACCACGGTTGAAGTGCGGTGCTGCGTATCGGCAATCATGTAGCGGGTTTCAACCTTCTCTTCAATGAGCGTTTGCCGCATAAACTCACCAAAGGGATCATCCCCTACCCGCCCGATAAAAGCGCTGTTTCCCTGCAGACGGGCAACTCCAACGGCGACATTGGCGGGCGCCCCGCCGGGACACTGCATCAGGCGACCCGGCATTTCGGGAAGCAAATCAACCACGGCATCCCCGAGGCACCATACGCGTACAGACATAAAAAACTCCTCTGATTAAACCTGATAGCTAAACCGTTTTAGCTATAGCGATAAACCGTGCTGAGTTCAAGCATTACCCTGCGGAAATGATGCGTAATTAACAGAAGTCGTTATCAGCCGAAGCAATATAATGCGGATTGCGCTATCGGGAGGCTGGTGGAGGAAAGAATTAAAAAACCGGCACAGAGGCCGGTTCTGGTATCAAAAACGTAAAGAGGATTATTTTAATGTGGAGAGTATCTGTCTGATTGACGCGTCGATCTGTTCAGCAATCTCTTTTGGCAGACGGCTGAATTCATACTGCACAGTGCGCTTCTCATCATTAGTTTTACGACGCGCATAGGTATTAGCTGTGGTAAAAGTAGCCAGCTTTTCCGTCACCGTCTTGCTGACGGGTGCAGGTTTTTTTAACTGACGACGGGCGCTTTTAAAGCCGTTAAGAATCGCGCTCTTCTTCTCATCCGCATTGGCGCTTAGCAGGGAATCATCAGCTTTAAGCGTTTGCTTAATATCGCTGACCAGCGCGGTGACATCAACCGCTTCCGCTTTCGCCTCTTCCCAGACATCGAGCAGTAGCTGGTAATCCTGAAGTGTCAGCTCTGATACGACCGGAAAGAGTTCAATAAATTCAGCGGGTACGGCTGCGGCCTGGAACGCACGTGAGACCTTTGCGTTTGAGATGCCTTCTGCTTTAGCAATCTCTGTTTTGCTCATGCCATTTTCGTTCATCAGCATAAAGCGCAGGCCTAATTCACGCAGGTTATGCTCTTTTGCTGTCTGAATGTCCGCAGCCAGCTGACGCGCATCACTAAGGCTCAGTTCATCAGCGGTGACCAGTACTTCCAGACTGGCACCGGAAAGAATGCATGCGGCGCGGCGACGCGAACCATCCATGATTTCAATCCGGTCACCGTTGACACGACCAATAGCCGGAAAAAATTGCTGCAGCGTAATAGTACGGGTGATCTCCTGAAGCGATTCCGGCGTCAGCGTGCTCTGGTCACGTCCGTTGATTTTTGGGTCAACGCTGGTTCTGGTTTCAATATCATCATGCAGGATTAGCTGGCGCACAAAGGTGGCCTTCGCGCCCGACTTCAGCGTAAATGTGCGCGACTGGCTGCTGCTGTCGATCATGTTTGCGATAGCAGAATCACCAAACTTGCGCCCGATGCGCTGTATAGGTTTGCTCACAGGGTACTCCTGATATATTCAATGCGGTCAAACACAGCCCTTGAGAACTGCTCGGCTTCATATTTAGCTTTGCGCAGAGCGTCCGCACTGCCCGGATAAGAGGAGGGATTGGCACTGATCACCGTATCAAAGGATTCACCGCAGCGCTCAAATCCATCCAGCCGCGGCAGGCTGCAGTCCAGCATCGATTTGGTAAACACTTCCCGGGCATAGCTTTGCGAAGTCAGATGATCGTGTTTAGAGGTCATTTTGGACATAAAGCCGATATTGGCTTTAAGCCGTGGCTCAATGCCTTCGGACTCAATACGCTCCAGCATTTCCGGCAGACGCGTCAGATACTTCATGGTGGAGTGGAAATCGACCTGTGCCGGAGGTGTCGGCGTCAGCAATACATCACTGGCCGCAATTGCATTCAGCATGAATGAATCAAGGTGAGGTCCGGTATCAAGGAAGATAAAATCGTAGTCACCCGCCAGACGATCAATCACGTTGCGCCGTAATACTTCCGAAGGCGCAACGCCTGGCAGATGCTCAGCAACCAGCTCTTCCCAGTCGCTTGCAACAAAACCATCGTCGATAGAGGCTGGGATCACATCAACGCCGGGCATGACAGTAGGTTTAATGAATTGCTTACGAAGCTGGTCTGCATCCAGATCGTTCAGCATCGCCTGCGCTGCCGTCTCCAGAACTGAACCGACACTGTTGGTATGGCTCAGGAACATCGTGCTTGATGCCTGTGGATCCAGGTCGATAACCAGAATACGCAGGTCATTATGTAACATAGAAGGATGTGCACGCATACCGTGGGCCAGCGTGACTGTGCTCACTGTTTTTGAGACACCACCTTTAAGGCTGACAACGAATACGACAAAGGGGCCATCGTGCCGATCGCGATATTTCGGTACTTTACGATGCTGATAGATGTCGACCACATTCTGGATAGTCAGGGCATATTGTGAGGTGCTGCCGGTCTGTTTTTTCCCAAACTGATAACCTGCTGCTTCCATATCACCAATTGCGGCGACAACAGCATGCTTACTCAGCAATGGCATGTTGGCGACAGCATTCCGGGAGAAGGTCTGGTAAAAACCGGTCTGGTTAAATTCCTGACGCTGCTGCTCAATATGGTTACTCAGTCCATGTAACATGGAATTGGCACGTGTGGCCATTTCCAGCACTCCACCATAATCACGCTTCATAAGCCCCTCTGCGTTAATGTTTTTTGCATACTACACAAAAAGCACATATCTGCCAATTTTTTAGAAAAATGCCAAAAACCTGGATTTTTTCTCCGCGATGGTGAGATGCAAGCAGCATTACTTTTGTGAATCACTGGAAAGTGAATCGCTCTGCTTTTTTGTCTTACAGGCTGGTTGAGACAGATAACTTAAAATGGCGACATTAAACGAATATTTTAAGGACTAATGATTCGGAGCGGTGCATTCCGATTCTGATAAATCATCTGCCAGTCTGCAGGTTGCTCGTTAAATTGTTTTCGTGTTTTTTTAATGGTGTTTTCAGCATGAAAATTCAATAAAAGTTATTATAAATCATTTAATTAAGCGTGAAATAGCCTGGTGAAAAATTTCCAGGATTAATGCACTTTCACTCAACATTTACTGCTGACGTAGAGTTTTACTCAGAAGCTATTACAGTGCTTTTGAACCTGAAGGAGTAGGCATAACGGTAAAGTGCGCAAGTAATCGTTACCGTTATCATTGCTAACTTAAGATCACTGCTTCCAAATCTATACCTTTTATGCCTTGTCATTATGTATCGTTCATAATCTGTGTTGCTGCCTGTCAACATAATGTCAGGCGTTTTCCGCATAGGGTTTTTATTGCAAGGCTTAATCCAGAAAAGAGAGGGATTTAATTCCCTTCATCATTATGTGATGTCACGAATCAAAATCATCGAAGAGTTAAGACTGCCGATTTAAGAGCATGAGTAGGAGTAGGAGTAGAGAACAGGCTTAATGCGGCAAGGCTTAGAGCAATATTAATTGGGGCAAGTCACCATAATGTAGCTATGCCGGACAGTCAGAATTAACGCTCTACTGTGCTTGATTCAGCTCCCGATACAATCTTTTCATCTTCATATCATTCTTACATTCCTGAAATTACTTCATTCACGCTAAGCCTATTTATTAGTTTAAGTTATTATGCCGAACGCATTTTTCTTACTGTCGTTCTTCCTGTTGTTCCTTCACTGGTGCCTTATTAACTTCTTCCGGGAAAGTTATTTTAAGTGCCTTTTTAGTATGTCTGACAGATTCTGAGTACTGACAAAACAAAGATATTACGTTAAGTAAGAATCTTATGGTGTTTTCATCATGAAAATAAAAAATAATCCATTATTTATCAAATAGATAGGCGATTAACATCATGGTGAGTTTTCTGTATTTTCACTGACCGATTTTCTGAGGCCTGATTTAAACTTATAACCCTAAAGATTTAATGGTTATAGGTGTATGCAACATTCCAGTCTTACCTATGCTCAGCGTTAGATCGTTTTAGCAGTAAAAGACCTTCTCAGTCGTGCTTCTGATAAACCGGACATTCAGAACTGAAGGTGAAAATCACTTCTGACTGGGACTCTCAGCTAATTCTTTGTTTTGTGTGTTTTATCCCCGTTATCCACAGGCCAGATCCAATTGGTCGATCCTCAATAGATCAAATTGAGATCCTTAACAGATCCCTGCAGCGTCTGAAGCCTTGTGACACAAGGCCTGGAAGGGGGTCAGTAACCACTGTAGCGAGAAGAATAACCACTATAACGAGTATAACAACCACTATAGCGAGAAAAGCAACCGCGCTGGCGAGTACTCAACAACCACTATAGCGAGTAAGTGGTCTGAATCGGTGTGCATAACCCTGATTATGTGTAGATGACGGCTTTTTCCAGAGTGCTTGCGATGAAAGAGGGAGATCCAGTAAAGGGGGAGGGCGGTGGCTCGACTCTTTTTCAGTTAGTTTTCTCAGGTTATCCACTGAATAGATCCAATAACAGATCCATTTAAGATCCTTATTAAGTTCCTTAAAGATCCCAGCATCGCCTCAGGCCACGGTATGACTACGTTAAAGCCGGGTCGCTAACCACTATAACGAGTAAAACAACCACTATATCGAGAGAAATAACCACTATGGTAAGTAGATTAACCGCTGTAGTGAGTGATAGTATCCACTGTATCGAGTAACAGCGGCTCTCGCCTGTTCACATCACGGATCTTCCTA
>NZ_JBSZSY010000003.1:0-142146 GCF_057812235.1 Pantoea sp. ABR1s
ATGATAGATAAGTCATTCATTGGCGATGCACTTTATAGTGACATGGTCAGTAAAGATAAACAGCTCACAGTTAATTCTAACAATACTGTTCAGCCAGTTGCACTGATGCGCCTTGGTGTTTTTGTTCCTAAACCCACGAAATCACAGGGTGAAAACAATATTGTTGATGCTTCGGAATTGTTTTCACAGTTAGAGATTGCTCGGGCTGAAGGTTACGATCATATCAATATTTCAGGTCCGCGACTCGATATGGATAGTGACTTTAAAGTGTGGATAGGAGTTATCTATGCTTTCAGCCGATACGGACTGACATCGAATAAAATTGAACTGAAATTCACCGAGTTTGCTAAAGGGTGTGGCTTTTCTGCTAAACGTATAGACGGCAGGCTGCGCCTTTCAATCCATGAGTCTTTGGGAAAATTACGTAATAAATCAATCTCTTTCAAACGTGGACGTGATGCTAAGGGAAGTTATCAGACAGGGCTTTTGAAAACCGGCTACTTTGATGCTGAAAAAGATATCGTCCAGCTTGAAGCTGATGAGAAACTCTGGGAACTGTTTCAGTTGGACTACAGAGTTCTTCTTCAGCAACATGCAATCAAAGCACTACCCAAGAAGGAAGCGGCTCAGGCTATTTACACTTTCATTGAAAGCCTTCCAGCTAATCCTATTCCGGTAAGCTTTTCACGTTTACGTGAACGTCTCTCTCTCAGCAGTTCTGTAAGCGAACAAAACCGCACAATCAAAAAAGCGCTTGAGCAGTTACAAAAGATAGGTTACCTGGAATTCTCCCTGGTCCGTAAAGCGCGGGAAAATTTCGTTATTATTCATAAGCGTAATCCAAAACTTAAACCGTCTGACATCTGAATGTGTGCTATCGGGAACCCTAGACAGCCTCCACTTCAGAATAGCAATTATGCTAGTCCGCCAGCGCACATGTTCAGGCAATGCATTGTTCCGGAAACCTTCCTGGGCATATATAAAGTGCTCTGACTCTGAACAGCAGCCCGTCAGCACACACTATCGGGTATTTTAAGCACAGCTGATTCCCTCCAGCACACATGAATCTCCAGCTAACGCACATAAGTATGAGTCATTCTGGAAAGCCCATCCTGCCAGCACACATTTTTTGGAGTCCTTAAGGCTCAGTTTTCCGCCAGCATACATGATCGTGACTTTCGGACGGGCTTGACCGGCCATAGAACATTTTTAGTTTTACCTGAACTCGTATCCCTCCAGCACACATTTCTGTATCCAAAAAGAAGAAAATAGCCTGCCAGCCTGCATCTTTTTGCTTCGGCAAAGTAAATGTGCATCCAGCTTATAAGTCAGTGGCCGCATATAGCCCGTTATAGATGGCTTTTATAGGGCTGCCTATAAACAGAACCGCCAGCACACATGTTTAAGTCCTGTTCTTTTTAATACCCGCCAGCACACATTTTCCTTTGGGATAATGACATCCCGCCAGCACACATTCTCTTTCAGGATAACCATTTCCCACCAGCACACACGATTTATTGTTTAATCGTTGATGCTATGAGTCGTAAGTCTTCTATGGCAGAGATTGGGGTGTCTATAAGGTCGAGTAGATGAGTCTTTTAACCCTCTAAGGAGAAATGACCTAACTCAGTTTTAATCAAAATGGTGCATCCGCTAAATTTATTGAAGCAAGCATGAATGTCCTAAAAAAACTTACAAAAACTGTACAAAGATCATCTGCAAATTATCTGAAAGACATTGCTGATCCTCGCTGAGTTAAAGGGAATTTCAGTTTGAAATAAACAAATAAATTATAATAAAAACAGTATGTTGTATGTTTTAAAGTATGGGCTAAATTTGTCTTAATCTAAGTGCATCACTTATCCTGTGACTGTAATTACTTCATTACCAGGACTTCACTTTTGACAGAAAAAGCGCGGTACAGTGAGCAATATATTATTTGAATGTACAATTAATCCATGTCTTTTCGAAAATTGTTGCTCTGACTTTTTTAACATGTACAATCAACATAAAAATTGACAACGGAACGGTTAAATGAAAAGTCATTATGGTGGCGTGGATGAGACCGCGCGCAGGGCAAGCGCAATGTTGCGCAGTATGAGTGACGATATATCCTTAAGACGAAATGAGTTTGGCCTAGATCAGTACTACCAGACATTCACACGTAACTCTGTGGCTAACCTTCCTAAACTCAGCCGGCGTGCAGTTGAGCAGGCGATCGATGAAATGGAAGCGCAGGGGCATGTATTCGGCAGAAAAGATGCCGGTAATACCCGACACTATGCTCTGACCATTAAAGACGTTGTTGATATTTACGCTCACCGCAAAGTGCCTAAATACCGTGATTTGCACACCGGGGAAGGTCCCTTTGTCATCTTTGTTGTGAATCTTAAGGGCGGTGTTTCGAAAACCGTGAGCACGGTGACGCTTGCACATGGTTTACGTGTTCATCAGGACCTTCTACAGCATGATCTTCGTGTGCTTGTGGTTGATCTTGATCCCCAGGCCTCCAGCACCATGTTTCTCAGCCAGCAAAACAGCATTGGCTCCATAATGGAGACGGCTGCACAGGCAATGCTTAACGATCTTGACGCTGAGCAGCTCCGTGAAGACATTATCAAACCCACAATCATTCCTGGTGTGGATGTGATCCCTGCTTCCATAGACGATGGTTTCATTGCCAGTCAGTGGAATGATCTCGTCAGAGAACACCTGCCGGACAAGTTACCCTCAGAGGTTCTGCGCCGCACTATCATTGACCGTGTTGGCGGGGATTATGATTTTATCTTTATTGATACCGGTCCTCACCTTGATGCCTTTATGCTGAATGCTCTCGCGGCAAGCGATTTACTGCTCACACCCACGCCGCCGGCACAGGTGGATTTTCACTCCACTCTGAAATATCTCACCCGACTGCCTGAAATGATTGAGCAGCTTGAAGAAGAGGGAATCACACCACGTATAAAAGGGAATATCGGCTTTATGTCGAAAATGACCTCAAAACGTGATCATGAGATGACGCATGGTCTGGCTCGCGACGTCTTTACGTCTTACATTCTTGATGCGGCACTGCCACGGCTTGATGGCTTTGAACGTTGTGGTGAGAGCTTTGATACTATCATCAGCGCCGATCCCGGTTCTTATCCGGGCAGTGCTGAAGCGCTCAAAAAGGCAAAACGGGAAGCAGAACGCTTTACTCAGGCTGTATTTAAAAGGATCGAGTTCATCAGGGGTGTGAAATGAAGAAAGAAATGGTGAAGCTGGGCCGGCAGCTGGGTAACTCAAGTTTTTCGAAAATGATGAGTGAGTCAGACAGCGAGCGGGTGTTCACCCTGAAGTCTGGCGCTCAGGCCCGTTTTGTTCTGACAAAGTTTCTGCATGATCACATTGAAGCACAGACTTTTGTAGACGCAACCGTTAATGGTCGTGACCAGGCCTTTCTGACGCGCGAATCGGTCAGTGATATTTCCCGTACCATCAGACTGCAGCAGTTCTTTCCCGCTATTGGCCGGGAGGTAGACGGACGTACAGAGATTCTCGATGGTTCACGCCGTCGGGCCGCCTGCCTTTACAACGGGACCGCCTTTGAAGTGCTGGTGACGCGTGATGCGTTGTCTCTTTCTGATGCCAGACAGCTGGCCGCTGACATTCAGACTGCCAGAGAACATACGCTTCGTGAACTCGGTAAACGATTAAAGCTGATGTATCCTGCAGATATGAATCAGTCTGATATTGCCGCCGCAGAAGGACTTTCTGCGGCTAAGGTCACCCGGGCGTTTCAGGCGGCTGCAGTTCCAGACGAGATCATTGCAGTTTTTCCTTCGGTCAGTGAACTCTCAATCAGTGACTACCAGATTCTGCTTGAGGTGACTGAGAGAGCCCGTGCGAGAGGCATCAGCACGGAGGAGTTTGCTGGCCATGTCCGTGCACGTATCGAAAGTGACGCGCATTACGACAGGGGGGATCCCACCTATAAGGCAAAGATAATCAGTTATTTTCGCGCTGAAAGCGCAGAGCCCAAAAAAGGATCGGCCAGCAAGAAAGTCGTGACTGAAAAACTGGCTGAATTTGCTGATAAAAAGCAGTTTGCCAGAAAGAAAACGGATTCAGATAAACGGGTGGTTACCTATGAATTCTCGCGCCTTTCTGCAGCCTGTCAGGCTGAACTTGATGCCGCGGTCAGAAGCGTCATCGAGCGTATGGTTGTGAAGGCAAAAGGCGCATAACTTAGTGCCAGTTGCGGGAAATTCAGAAGGGATTCCCCGCAAAAAAAACTTTAAACCGCTGTTTTTAAAATAAAAACCATAAAAATTTCAGTCTGAAATTCCCGGAAGCAAACGTTCTTTAATTACCTGCATATTACAGAGCCAGGTCTGGCTAAAGCAACACAGACCTTAAACTGATCAATGTTAAGCATGAAGAAAGAACGAGTGATTATCGGATTAAAATTCAATTTAGTTTAAAAATGCAATTCTCAGTGAGGCTGAACAGGAGAGAGGCTTTATCTGACTCACGTTTCTCCCTTCATATAATCTTCAATCAGTACACCCCTTATTCTGAGCCGGACTCTGCTGTTCATCTCAAAATTTTAATCCCTGTATTGCGACGTTACATCAGATTTTGAACCCTTAACAGACAGCGGGCATATCGGTTATTCATAATAATAGAAGCAGTAGATACAGCCGGGGCACGGGAAGTCAATATGAGAGAAAACTCGCTGGCTGATCGTATCATTGCATTATGATTAACCGGCCAGAAATGCTGGGCCTGACGGGGACGCCAAGGCATTATTATGCTATCTGAACACGCAACAGCTGCGAATACTACAGTACTACCGGGTGTGATCAGCGAAGCCGTTATACAGTCTGCAATCGAGCGCGTCAGCAGAAAATGGCGCAGCAGGAGCTACATATAGTATGTATATCAGCTGGTAGAACCACTACATGCAACCTTATCCACAGAAACGGTGGGTAAGTTAGGGATAATTGTCGGAAATAGACAGAATTTACTTAATATGCTTTTCAGGGGCTTGTATAAAAAGGCCACCAGGGATAAGGGCTTCAACGATAGGTAAATGGCCCTGCCGGCCTTGACCGGCAGGGGAGCTGTTAACGCATAAATTCAAACAAAAAGATAATCACGCTGAGGGCAACACGAATTGCCTTGAGTGTAGTGATCAACACTTCCATAACGTCCTCCATTCATTCAGGGACATCAAGGACATTGCATGGTTCAGCCAGCCTAGAATTTTCCGCTGCGCTTTTTTCCGTGCTGTTCGTTTTACAGTGTACAGACAAAACATTCGGTGAAGTCTGTGGAATGATGAAAGCGATGCCACGCTTATCAATGAGCACTGGGCGGTTACGGTTTTCTGGTGTCATGCCGTGCAAGAAAATCGGGCTGCAGCAGAGGCGCCGCGTGGTCATCAGCAATCAGCTGCGGGCGCGTATTCCAGCGTTCCTCGATATAATTGCAAAAATCAGTGAAAATCCTGGTGTGTCGGGGGCGCTGACGCCAGATAAGCCAGACCGGGAGGTCAGGTATATTCCATTCCGGCAGAATGATTTCAATTTGTCCACGCCTCATATAACCGGAAGCCAGCCAGCCGGGCGTGGCGACGCTGATCCCGCACCCCTGAATCGCCAGGTTCAACATAGCGAACAGGTTGTTTGATGAGATGCCTGTTTCAGCATCCCGCTCCAGCGCATAGGACTCTTCTCCCCTGAAAAACAGGATCGGACCTGCAAGGCCGTGATGGTGCATCCCCAGAAGCTGATGATTTTCCAGGTCGCGCGGATGAGAAATGACCGGATGCTGCTGAAGATAACGGGGACTGGCACACAGCACAAGCTTCAGGGGAGACAGCTTTCTGTGCACCAGGTCTTCACTTTCAATCCTACCACTGCGCAATACCAGGTCATCCAGTTCGGGGGATTCCCGGCTAAGATCGCTGCGTTCACGCGCGTCGAGGAACACCTTCACTTTCGGATGCATCTGCGCATAATCGAAGACCCATTCATTGGCCAGAAACTCACACACGATGGCGGGTGCCGTCAGACGGATATGTCCCTTTATTTCATTGTCCGGATTACGGATGTCCTCAAGCAGCGAATAAAAGGACTCAGTGATCTCCCTTGCACGGTTTAGCGTTGTCAGGCCCGTTTCGGTCAGGTTCATTCCCTGCGACGTCCGGCTAAACAGTATCGCACCCAGATAATTCTCCAAGCGACCGACGGCCTTGCTGACGGCTGCGGTACTTATATTCAACTGCCGGGCAGCCTCTGAAATGCTCCCGGATTCTGCTGTGCGGATGAAGATAAGCCAGTCCCGCATACCACGGTTATTATCCTTATCCATCATGGTTCCTTAGTCAGTGTGTGCAAAAAGCAGAGCTGATGTGTTTTTCAACACCTCTGTCAGGGGGGGGATTATGGGAATACAGGATAGTTTAAATGAGAACACTTTGTTATCAAGCCCTGACGCCGGCGGTGAGCCGCCTTGTGAAAACACTGAGCAAAGGAGTTGTCCGTTAATAATGATTACCTGGGGTATAGCCAACGGGTATTCATACCGTGGACACGAAGTATAGCCCCCCTTCCTGCTCTGTACGCTTGAACCTTTCCTGAAAGTTAACGACGGGTTAACCCCTGATGGGTTTTCTCAGCCCCTTCCCGTCACTATGATTCGCGTCCTGAATTAAGACCTCAGTTGACAGGCCGCCGCGTTTATCCCTTTCAGGCAGACGGCACCTGTATTTTGTCTGACGGCGTAAATATAACGGGACCATCGCATGAACCATTCAATAATCACTAAAACCCTGCTGGCCGGAGTTTTGCTTACCCAGTGCCTCTCTGCAACAGCGGGGGTACTCCAGCCAGCAACGAGCTCTAACGCTTTCCGCGTAACACTCGGATCCACACGGGTTATCTACCCGGAAGGGGCGCCTGGGGCGCAGCTGTCGGTGTCAAACCCGCAGGACCGCCCCATGCTGGTCCAGTCCACGGTGACCGGCGAGGACAAGAAAACGCCGGCTCCCTTCCTGGTCACGCCGCCGCTGTTCCGCCTTGAAGCAAACCAGCAGAGCCGGCTGCGTATTATCCGCACCGGAGGCAGCCTTTCGCCGACGCGGGAGAGCCTGTACTGGTTGTGCGTGAAAGCGCTGCCGCCGTCGGGCGACGCGTCTGGTCACGCAGCCGGGGTGTCGATGACCGTGAACATGGCCATCAGCATGTGTGACAAGCTGATTTTCAGGCCGTCCGGCCTGAAGGGCAGTCCGGAAGATTCGGCCGGCGCGCTCACCTGGACGCGCGTAGGTAAGGAGTTAAGGGTCAGTAATCCGACGCCATTTTACATGAACCTGAAGGCGGTGAGCGTGGGGGGGAAAGAGGTCGGTAACCTGACCTATGTCCCGCCGCAGGGAAGCGTGACGCTGCCGCTGCCTGCAGGCTCGGCAACGGACGTGAAGTGGAGCGTCATCAACGACCAGGGGGGCGAGAGCCGACAGTTTGAGGCCAGAGCTGACTGATTTATCCGATTTAACGCGAAGAGCCGGAGGGACGCGTGCGTCGTACAGCTTTCATCACGGCCCTGCCGGTAGTGTGCTTTACCTCCGGCGCGCCTGCGCAGCAGTATCATTTTGACGCCTCGCTGCTCGGCGGCACGGCGAAAAACGCGGACCTGTCACTGCTTGAACAGGGGCTGCAGCAGCCGGGCACCTACCGGATGGACGTTCTGCTTAACGGCGAACAGGTTGACAGCCAGGACATCACGCTGCGACTGGTAAAAGCGCCGTCGGGAGAAAGTCTGCAGCCTTGCCTGAGCGTTGCACAGCTGCTGCGCTGGGGAGTCAATACGGCGGCCTGGCCTGCGCTGGCCGAAGGCGAAAAAGCGTGCGCCCGCCTGTCGGCCATACCGCAGTCGCAGTTGACGGCGGACGTGGCGGCATTGCAGCTGAGACTGAACATTCCGCAGGCCGCCCTGCGTCCGCACTACGGCGGTCTTGCGCCGGAGGCGCTCTGGGACAACGGCATCACCGCCTTCAGAATGAACTACAGCGCCGCCACCTCACGCACGGCCGGCCAGCCCGGCGGCCCGGCGGAGACATCGTGGGCACAGTTGCAGCCGGGCATCAATGCCGGCCCGTGGCGCGTGCGCAGCAGCCTGAGCTGGCAGAGTGGCGGACGCTGGCAGCGGGCTTACGCCTGGGCAGAGCGCGGGTTCGTGAAGATAAAGAGCCGCCTGACGCTCGGTGAGCGCACCACCTCCGGCGACGTTTTTGACGGCGTGCCGTTCACCGGCGCCATGCTTGCCACAGACGAAGCCATGATACCGGCGGACGAGCGCGGCTACACGCCTGCGGTGAGGGGCGTGGCGCGCACCCGGGCCAGGATTGAGATACGCCAGCATGGCTATCTGCTCAGGATGCTGCAGGTCGCGCCCGGGCCTTTCAGTATTGAGGATTTGCCTGCGGGGCAGGGCGGAGACGACCTGCAGGTCACGGTGTATGAGGCGGACGGGCATAACCAGTTCTTTACGGTTCCGTGGCAGACGCCGGCCGTGGCGCTGCACGAAGGATACCTCAGGTACAGCATGGTCGCGGGCCGCTACCGCCCGTCTGAGGTGGGGGTTGCCCGGACACCGTTCGCACAGGCCACCCTGATGTACGGGCTGCCCCGCGGACTGACTCTTTATGGCGGACTGCAGGAGGCAGCATACTACAGCGGGGCATCACTGGGGCTCGGAAGCTCGCTGGGCCGCTGGGGTGCCGTCTCGGCTGACGCCACGGCGGCACGTGCCCGCACCCCGTATGACGGGGCACGGGCGGGAGCTGCCTGGCGGGTGCGATACAGCAGCCAGTTGGGTGGCACGGGAACGGGCCTTGCCCTGTCGAGCGTGCAGTATGCCTCACCCGGCTACCTGTCTATGACTGATACCCTGGATCGCTGGCCGCGCACTGACCGCCCGGCGGGATACGCAGGGCGGTCAGTGCGCGGTCGCAGCACGATGCAGGTGAGCCAGTCGCTGGGCGCGGCGGGCGGGCTGGGTCTGAACGTCACCCGTACGGACTGGCGGGGCGGCAGCGGACCGGACTACGGTTACGGCGCCAGCTGGAGCGCGTCGCTGCACGGCGCATCCGTGTCGCTCAGCTGGCAGCAGAGCCGTACCGGGCTCGGCTGCCAGGACGGTCTGCTGAGCCTGTGGCTGAGCGTGCCGCTCGGCCAGAGCACCCGCGCCAGCTGGAGCCTGACGGCCCCGACTCAGGGCGCACAGGCGCAGGAAGTGGCGCTGAGCGGCCGGGCGGTGAACGACCGGCTGGACTGGAGCATGCGGGAAAGCTACCGCCCCGGCAGCGGGTCAGACCCGACGGGTGGCAGTCTGCATGCGGGGTGGGCCGGCACCTACGGGACGGCCAGTGCCGGCTACAGCTACAGCGCGTCGGGCCGACAGGCCGACGTCAGCGTGGCGGGCGGCGTAATTGCTCACCGGCACGGGGTTACGTTCAGCCAGCCGCTGGCCGACACGGTTGCGCTGGTGAGTGCCCCCGGCGCCGCTGGCGTGGGCGTGGGTGGGTGGCCGGGCGTCAGTACGGACTGGCGAGGCTACACCTCCGTGTCCGGGCTGGCCGACTATCAGGACAATTTGGTGAGCCTGGACACCACCACTCTGCAGGATGATGTGGATGTGCCGCAGACCGATGTGAGAGTGGTGCCAGCTGCCGGTGCAGTCGTGATGGCGGCCTTCCGGACGCGATCCGGCGCCCGGGCTCTGGTCACGCTTCGGCACCCGAACGGTACACCCGTGCCGTTCGGGGCGCAGGTGAGCGTGTCGGGAAAAGCCGGAAGCGCGGGTCTCGCGGACGGAAGCGGGCAGGCTTTTCTTACCGGCCTGCCGCCTGCGGGTCATCTGATGGTGCGCGCGGACAACGAGAGCTGTCAGGCGGACTACCGGCTGCCCGGAGAAAAGGGCCCGGCCGGCCTTTACACCTTCAGCGCGGTCTGTCGCCGGGCTGCACAACACGGAGAAAAACATGAATAACGCAACCGCCAGTGCCCGGCGCTGGCATTTTGCCCTGACGGGGCTGCTGCTGACCGTGGCGGGAGCCGCTCAGGCCGGCCCTGTGCTTCAGCTGACCGCCACTCCCGGCCTGCAGGCCGGGCCGGTCAGGGACGGCACGCTGCTGATGCGGGGCCGCGTCAGCAGCGACGCGCCGCATGGCGGCTTCCGGCTATGGTGCGCTGCGGATGCGGCGGGCGGCAGCTCAACCCGCTGCGTACTGACCGGGCAGCGACATGCTGGTAACACCCTGCGGGTGCGCCTGAGCGGAGAGGGATGGCAGCCGGGACCGACGCTGGAAGGCGGAATCATGACGATTAACGCGGAGCGCAGCGTTGCATTCCGCATTGAGGCCGACGGCGACCAGAACGCCGCCGCCGACACGTGGGCCGTGGCGCTGAGCGCGGCCACAACAGACTGAGACCGGCAATCCTGCCGGCTCGGAAATACTAAACCAGAGGAAAAACCATGAAAATTCGTTTACTGACCGCCCTTGTCGTCGCCGTCTGTTTCAACCAGATGGCCATGGCGGATTTGGTGACTACGGGCAGCATCACGCAGAAGACTACCGCCACCGCCACCGTGACGCTCAACCAGCCTATAACGCTGGAAAACACCGTGACACCTGTTGAAGGACTGAAGGCGGGGGCTTCCACACCAACACTGGCCTCTGGCCTGATTGCAACGGGTAACCTGAGAATTAAGGAGGCCGGGGCAAGTGCGCAGCTTGCCTTAAACACCGACGCACCTGGTAGTAAGGCGTTTGTAACGTATGCGACAGGCCATAACCTCAAGGATGACTACAAACTGGAATATCGGGTATATCCCACATCACAAGACACTGATTATATCGAAACGTCAGAAGGGATTTACATTTTCAGTAATCAAAATGTCAATAATTTTGGTTATAACGTTAACGCTGTATCATCGAAACTGCCCAAAGCGGGCAACTACGTCATCAGCGTTACGGGCGCCGTATACAATCCGTAACGAATCCACCTGATATTTTTAATGGCCGGCAGGACGGCGCAACCGCACGGACCCTGCCGGCATCACGGGAAAAAACAGTGAGACTGATGAGAGAAAACACAGATACCAGACGGGCCATGCACCCGTTCAGCGCCACGGACCTGGCCGCCAAGCTGGGGCGGTACGGCTTCACCGAATGCAGCATGCTGCGGGCTTTTATACTCTGCATCTGCGCCCCCCGGCACCGTAGCGAAATGCAATCGTGCCATCCGGATAATCGAAAGCGATGATTTTTTCGCCAGCAATGCGCGCGTTTTCTTCCGTAGGCTCAACCAGATAAAGCATTTTATCGTACTGAACCTCAGGGATGTTGAGAGAGTGCGTAACGTCTGCCAGGCGAAAATATTATCCAGCTCTGCGCGCGTTTCTGACACAGGCCGATGCAGATTTTTCGGGTATGTTGCCGGCCTGCCGAAGCGGCGGTTGAAGTCACTGATAAATGTCTCAAGCCAGGCATTCGCGTTATCAATGCCGGAAATGTTCTCCAGCCGCATCTCCTTTACAAGCCGATCCTGAAGCGTAAGATTCGCACGTTCGACGCGACCTTTGGCCTGCGAGCTGTTGGCACAGATAAGCTCGATGTTCAGGTCGTGCAAAGCGCGTCCAAACTGTGTCACGCCGGTACGGCGTGTTTCGGCCTGGCTGACGCGGAATACTGTGTGCTTATCGCTGTAAAACGCCACCGGCTTGCCGTGTTTGTCGATGTAATCGCGCGTCGCCACCATGTAATCAAATGCCGATTCACTCTGGCAGAAGCGCAGGTGCATCAGACGGCTTGTCGCATCATCAATGTAAACCAGAAGGCAGCATTTTGGTGCACGGCCTTCGAACCAGTCATGGTGAGAGCCGTCGATCTGGATAAGTTTGCCAGGACAATCCCGCCGCTGGCGTGGCTGATATACCCGGGGCTGACGGCGAGCCTGCGGGATCCAGAGTCCGTCAGCAGTCATCCAGCATCGCAGCGTCTCAACGGAGACAGCGTCCCGTGACCCTCCCGGAGCTTTTCTGCGGCAAGTGTGAGTCCGAAACCCACGTAATTTTCATGTAGCAGCGTCAGTATCCGGCATCGCAGCGCATCATCAATCCGATGAGTACCGGGTTTACCACGGCGCGCGTTTGTCAGCCCGGCAGCACCGGACTCGCGATAGCGGTTAATCAACCGCTGAACCTGACGTTCAGTGAGCTGTAACTGTGAAGCAGCATCACGGCGGCGCAGACGTTTTTCGATAACAGCCTGAATGACGGGAAGACGGTGAAGCTCTTTGTTGGACATGGTCACCAGCATCAGCAGAGATCTCCCAGAAAGGTGGCAAAAGAACCATATCTGGGTGACATTATGAACTAGCTAAAAAGTGACATTATCAAATTGGATTCGCACAATACTAATTATGTTAAATTTAATACCAGAATGAAGATTAATTAACCCCCTTGGGTATCGCTGAGTATATTATATTCCCTTTTATATACAGTATTTTTAGAAAAAGATATAGATTAAGGTGGTTTCATTAGGAAACCACCTTGATTTTATTCTAGGGTTATTTCATCAGCTAATGAGTTGGCTGTTTTACTTCTGAGGGCAGCGATCTGAATTACTGCAGGAATTGTTACTCTGTATGCTGTCCCTCCTGTAAGTATCCCAGCTTTAGTTCCACACACTTTTTGAGAGTTCCGGTTTTTCAGCCATCAGCCGGTATTCTTCCGGCGTCAGGTTGTTCAGGGATTCATGAGGCCGCTCGCTGTTATATTCCGTCAGCCAGCGCTCTGTAATTTCCCGTCCTTCATTCAGTGTTCTGAACAGGTAAAAATCCAAGATTTCTGTCCGGTATGTCCGGTTAAAACGTTCGATAAACGCGTTCTGTGTTGGCTTACCCGGCTTGATAAATTCAAGCTGCACGCCATGTTCTTCGGCCCATTGTGCCAGCGCCAGTGAGACCCGTTCCGGCCCATTGTCCATCCGCATCTTCAGCGGGTAGCCGCGGTTTACCACGATCCTGTCCAGCACCCGGACGACTCGCTAAGCCGGGATATTAAGGTCGATTTCTATCGCCAGCGCTTCACGGTTAAAATCATCCACCACATTGAAGGTCCGGAAGCGTCTGCCGCAGACCAGCGCATCGTGCATAAAATCGATGGACCAGCTCTGGTTTAACGCTTGCGGTGTCGCCAGTGGTGCTGGATTACGCACGGGCAG
This sequence comes from Pantoea sp. ABR1s, assembly GCF_057812235.1. NCBI lineage: Bacteria > Pseudomonadati > Pseudomonadota > Gammaproteobacteria > Enterobacterales > Erwiniaceae > Pantoea > Pantoea sp. ABR1s. The sequence continues at coordinate 13,274 of NZ_JBSZSY010000003.1, forward strand.
CCGCTGTTTTCCCTTACGACGGAAATTCAGTTTCAGCAGGCAGTAAATCCGGTGAACGCGTTTATGGTTCCAGATATTGCCCTGCCTGCGAAGCAGCTGGAACAGCTTCTTAAAGCCGTAGCGCGGATAGCGTTCTGCCAGCTCAGTCAGTGCATGGATCACCGGTTCATCACGCCGGGTATCGGGCTGATAAAAATACACCGTCCTGCTCAGCGGTAATGTCCTGCACGCCTGGCGGATGCTCATGGCAAATTGTGCCGCCAGATAGCTGACGAGCTCCCGCTTTATCGCTGTCTTTAAAGCTTTTTTTCGATGACGTCTTTCAGTGCCCGGCATTCAAGGCTGAGATCAGCAAACATCTGTTTGAGGTGTCGGTTTTCATCCTCCAGGCCTTTCATCTTTTTAATATCAGAGGCTTCCATACCTCCATACTTTGCTTTCCAGTTGTAGTACGAAGCCTCTGATATTCCCGCTTCGCGGCAGACATCTCTGACGGTGCGTCCGGCTTCGACGGATTTCAGAACGGCAATGATCTGGTGTTCGGTGAATCGGGCTTTACGCATGGCGATCTCCTCAGAGGACATAATCAGTATGTCGGAAGATCTCTAAAAGTGAATGGTTCGGTTAAGCGGGGTACTTACACTCCAACATCTATCAATGTCCAGGCTGCAGTGATTGCCCATCCAATAGGCCCAGTTAGAACTGCCATAGTACGCGTCAAGAGGATATTACCACCGAAACTGAGCCCCCTTCCAATTAGTGCTTTTAGAATTGAATTAGCAATAATTAAAGTAAGCTTATAGGATTTGAAACCGCCAGCTTTAAATATAACCTGAAAGGCTGTTACTAAAGTTTCTGGAGTCAACCCGCTTGTGTTTTTAACACCTATTTCACCTGCAAATTCTTTTAATTCTTCTGAAGTCATCTTATCTAGTGCATCCTGCAAAACTTTGAGAAGAAGACATTGTTCTATTATCTCAACTGAACTATTTTTATTATAATTAACTTTCATTTTATCAAATGCGCCTATTAAAACTTCTTTCTACTTTACCCCTCTACCTCCTCTTATGAGGGTGGCAAATGTATTGCTTCCGAAACATTGTACTTCTGCCGCAATTTCTCTCCAATATTTACTATGTTGTGGCTTGTAAGCTTTATAAGCATCGGTAGTAGTAAGTTCTTCAGTCCAGCGTGTTTCTCCATCCTTATCAAAAATTAAGCATTCGACTAATCCGTTTAGATCCGAATCTGTGCACTTTGATAAAAATGAAAGATCTTCATCTTCACGATATGCCATAACTACCCCTTTAAATTATCATAATGAAATTTTGGTCCTTCATACAATGAGTATGGTTTATTTTTCGGAAGCTTCACAATTAACATTGACTGAGGGGATGTAAGTCGTTTCCTTGTCAGCACTGATAAATCCGCGCATGAAACTTAAAATCGTTCTGCCATCATCGGTCCGTCCGATATAAATATTTCTTGCTACCTGATAATCTGATGTACCGCCTCGTTCATATATACCCCAAATTGTTTTTTCACCCTCCGTGCAGATGATTTTGAAATCCACGCTGTCTGATTTTGGAACAAGAAACCATTCTTTATCTTTAGCTTTTGCTAAAGATGAAAACAATAGAAGAAAAGTAAAGTAAGTCGTTAATTTATTTGAGATCTTCATATTCCCACCTCTTTTAAGTTTAAAGTAAGATATCGGCACTAAGTGAAATTGTTCATAGGCAAAAAATGCTTTTTTTATTTTTTAAGTGCTCTGCATTTCAGGAATAAATAATTAATAAATTTCCCGAAAATATTCATATCGTTAACCGTTCATGACAGCCTCAAGACTCTAAGCGAACCACATAATAGAAGCTATTTATCAGTCGATAGATTCGGAAATGAATCTACCCACGTTAGTGCCCTTCAACTGATTACCAGACGCTAAATTAATATTAACCTTTTATAATAAGTGGTTTATCAGCCTACCCCGTCGTAAGCATACTGCCGTTACTGGATCATTTTATAAAATGCTAGCTTCATATATTTAGTTTATGGACTTTGAGGATCTCGTCCTCACCTACTGACCAGACGATAACTTCGAATTCTAACATTATATAATTATCATTATATAAGGCCAGACAGGGCCGCAGAAACCCTGTATCATGCGGATCCGGGCCGGATCATGACCTTTGTGGCAGTTTATACAGGTGGTAGCCGGGCATAAAAGTGACTGAAAAACAGGCAGCGCTACGTGAAATCTGGCGGGTAACCACCCTGCTGTTTCCTCAGAATTCACGTAGCGTCGCCAGGGCGTACATGGGAGAAAACTGAACAGGATGAACGATCTTTCCGTTTTTACCGGTCTCATCCCCGGAGCGGCGCCGGATGATGACCTGACCGAAAGGCTGGCCGCGTTCGTCCGCCATCGAGAGGCCTTTTCGGCCAACACGTGGCGTCAGCTGCTGAGCGTCATGCGAATCTGCTGGCGCTGGTCGCAGGCAAACCGGCGCTCGTTCCTTCCCATGTCGCCAGAGGATCTGCAGGACTATCTCTTTCATCTACAGGCAATCGGCCGATCGACGTCAACTGTTTCGGTGCACGCTGCGCTTATTTCAATGTTACACCGTAACGCGGGGCTGGTCCCTCCGACGGTATCACCTGACGTGGTGCGCGCCAGAAAGAAAATTAACCGCACCGCCATCATGTCCGGCGAACGTACGGGACAGGCCGTGCCCTTCTGCCGTCCGGATCTCGACCGTCTGGATGAGCTATGGCAGCATTCGCCCCGTCTGCAGCACTTGCGTGATCTGGCTTTCGTCCACGTGGCATACGGCACCCTGCTGCGGATGAGCGAGCTGTCACGCCTGCGGGTGCGCGACCTCACGCGCGCGGCTGACGGCCGCGTTATTCTCGACGTGGGGTGGACCAAAACCATTCTGCATTCCGGCGGCATCGTCAAAGCGCTGAGCGCGCGTTCTTCAGAACGGCTGATGAAATGGATTCGCGCGGCGGGTCTGGCGGACGAGTCTGAGGCAGTGCTGTTCTGCCCCGTTCACCGGTCAAATAAGGTGACCGTCGTTCCGACCACGCCCATGAGTGCGCCCAGCCTGGAAGACATCTGGCACCGGGCAAGGCGGGAGGCTGGCCAGACGACCCGCGCGGAAACCAATAAAGGGCGTTACGCCAGCTGGAGCGGCCACAGCGCGCGCGTCGGCGCCGCGCAGGATATGGCCAGAAAAGGCGTATCCATTGCGCAGATCATGCAGGAAGGCACGTGGACACAGACTCAGACGGTAATGCGGTATATCCGCATGGTCGAGGCGCATAAAGGGGCCATGGTCACGCTGATGGAAGATGAGGATTAGTCTGGCCTGCTGTGCCCCTGCTAAAAAAACCTGGTATGGCCGCCTCCCGTTGAAAGGAAACATTCCTTATTAAAATATTTTTGCCTGAGGCCGTAGACCCGCTCCTCCCGGCCCTTTCAGGCTCAATCACACCGGCGACTACTGGCCATGGGCAGACAGGAAATCAAGTTATAAATAGCCATGTGTTGTAAGTAATCAACGGGGAGCAGGTCACATTCACAGCATGCATTCCGTTAATAGGTTAATAAGTTAATAAATTAGTAAGCTGCGGAAGGCAGTCCGGATGGAGGGTGCCAGGCTTATGAGTCAGAAAATAACACCGGCACCGCACGATGGAACGTTCTCGGCGTTTCTGACGCGCCCGCAAACCACGCGTCACGTTAGCCGATTGCTCATATCGTCAGGGTTTCGCGCCAGTTGCGATCCCGGTACATTCCGGCCATAGGCTGGCCGTTTTGCTGTTGAGGATTTGCGCGGCTGTTACGGTGTCAGACTACCGGGTGTGAAGGTCATCTTCCCGTGATCACTGAGCATTCTTCCACACCCGCCCGGCATGTGTCGCTACGACGGATGCGTTACCCGCCAGAGATACCTCATACTTCCCGGCTGAACGTTCATCATATCTTATCCCTCCTTATCCGCCGGGCATGAAAAAGCCCGCAAACGCGGGCTGACTGATTATCAAGATTTATCGCCGTAGTGATAACGTGCTGCATAGATAATAATCTCTCCGTTCTGGATTGAGTAGACCAGCCGGTGGCTCTGATCGATGCGTCGCGAATAGAGCGCTGGATCTTTGTGATGCCGTAACCGTTCAGGTTTGCCAATGCCAGTCAGCGGATCGGCCTCAATGCTGTGAAGCAATTGCCGCACGCGTTCAAACTTCTTTTTGTCTGTATCGCGCCAGTAATTGAGATCGTCAGCTCCATTTTTCGTGAACTTAATATTCCACTTCGACAAACTCGCCCCGCTCCGCCTGTTTCATTGACTCATTAATATGCGCAGCGTTTGCCGGGTTGCTGAACAGGTACACCGTTTCTATCAGTGCCTCATACTCTTCTGCATCGATTATCACAACATCAGGTGCGTCTCGGCGCATAACGCGCACAGGCTCGGCGTCGTCAGTGACCCGCTTCATCGTATCTGCGAAATGTTTGCGGGCATCGGTAAAATTGATTGAATGCATGTTATTAACTCCCATCAGTTGACGGCTATTATGGAACATGTACTCAAATAAGTACAATTTAAATTTTTCGCCATTTCTTATCAGGACGACGCCCTTGCGATGGAAAGATTAAGAAGGGAAGCCAGAAATTCTGATCACCAAAATCCTTCTGACGTCAGTATACCCCGCTACCCTTAAAGAATGGGGGCTAAGTGCGGGCAATTTGCGCAGTACATCAGCTGACCTGCCCCCTGTTGATTAACACACCCCGATGTTAGTAATGTCTTCATAAGCCACATGAGGGCATCCCCATGAAGAAGCGTTTTTCCGACGAACAGATCATCAGTATTCTCCGCGAGGCCGAAGCCGGAGTTTCTGCCCGCGAGCTCTGCCGCAAGCATGCTATTTCCGATGCCACGTTTTACACCTGGCGTAAAAAGTATGGCGGCATGGAGGTGCCCGAGGTTAAGCGGCTCAGGTCGCCTGAGGCAGAGAACGCACGACTCAGGAAGCTGCTGGCCGAAGCCATGCTGGATAAGGAGGCGCTTCAGGTGGCACTGGGCCGAAAGTACTGACGACAGACCAGAAGCGGGAAGCCGTGATGTTGATGTGTGATGCGACCGGTCTGTCGCAACGTCGTGCATGCAGGCTTACAGGTTTGTCCCTGTCGACCTGCCGTTACGAAGCGCAACGTCCGGCATCGGATGCGCATTTATACGGGCGCATCACCGAACTGGCACTGGAGCGCAGGCGTTTTGGTTACCGCCGTATCTGGCACCTGCTGCGCCGCGAAGGACTTCATGTTAATCACAAGCGAGTATACCGGCTCTACCATCTGAGTGGACTCGGCGTAAAACGCAGACGTCGTCGTAAAAGGCTGGCAACAGAACGTCTGCCGCTGCTCCGCCCGGCGGCGCCCAATCTGACCTGGTCGATGGATTTTGTCATGGATGTGCTGGCCACCGGTCGCAGGATCAAGTGCCTGACCTGCGTTGATGACTTCACAAAGGAGTGCCTGACGGTCACCGTTGCATTCGGGATTTCAGGCGTTCAGGTCACGCGTATTCTGGACAGCATTGCGCTGTTTCGCGGCTATCCGGCTACGATAAGAACCGATCAGGGCCCGGAGTTTACCTGCCGCGCGCTCGATCAATGGGCCTTTGAGCATGGCGTGAAGCTGCGACTTATCCAGCCCGGCAAGCCGACACAGAACGGATTTATTGAGAGTTTTAACGAACGGGCGCTTTCGCGATGAATGCCTGAATGAACACTGGTTCAGTGACGTCAGTCATGCCAGGAAAACCATCAGTGAATGGCGTCAGGATTATAACGAATGTCGCCCGCACTCCGCGCTGAATTATCAGCGCCGTCTGAATTTGCAGCGGGCTGGAGAAAGGGTAATTCTGAGAGTGAAGGATCCGACATTACTAACTGAGCCTTGTATCTAATCCTGGGGGCAGGTCACAATAGCTATGTGCCGCTAGACAAGACAACTTCAGGCTGAACGTGATGCCAGACTGGCATTCTCTGCCGACCAGCCCATTCCGCTTTCCGCAAACCCGATTACGAATGAACAGCAGTATATTCATGAGCTTGAGGAGCGTATTAAGGGGCTTGAGCGGAATAGAGAAATACGAAAAAAGCCCCGGCCTCGCTGATGTCGGACTTCGTAAAACCCTGATGCCCGCAGCGACCGGGCTAAAGTAAAGTCACGGCACTGATCGTCATGCGCACGGAACCTTAACTTCCGCACGCCGTCGGCATGCATAAGCGGTGGAGCGCGGTGACATCATTATTCATTGGGCGGATAAATTCCGGGCCGATCCCAGCCCGGATGAAACGTTTTATGCTATGCGGGCAGTACGCATTGCGTTTGGTCTGCGTAACCATAGCGCGTGGTACGCGTCGAGCAGCTCAGTGTCTATCCAGCGACGGCCTGTTACTTCTGCTGCGAGGCAGTCTGGGCCCTCTGCCTGCAGAGGGATCGAGCACGATAGTCCTGTGCACAGTAAACGATTCTGTAAGCGCATCAATAAACTTTATTCCATCAAGGCGAAGTACGCCTGAACAGCATGGATCCGGAGGCATGTCTGCGTTTCGTGCTCAGCCATATTTAGGACTGGCCAGCGAAACAGGTGCGCGAACTACGACCGTGTAACACCGGCCAGACGTCTGTCTGACAGGCAGTGTTTCAGACCCGGAAAGTTTCCACCATTCCGCGCAACGCGTGCGCCTGCTCAGACAGCGACTGTGAGGCAGAAGAAGATTCCTCAACCAGCGCGGCATTGTTCTGAGTCACCCCGTCCATCTGGCTGACGGCAATGCTGACCTGAGAAATACCCTGCATCTGCTCGGATGAGGCCAGCGAAATATTATCCATGGCCTCGGCAAGTTCACCCACCATGCCGACGATTTTCAGGATACTGTGACCCGTTCCCGCAGCAACTTCCACGCCGCTTTCCACCTGTTCCACGGCCTGCTCAATCAGCTGCTTGATATCACGCGCGGCGGTGGCGCTGCGTTGGGCAAGCGTTCTCACCTCCCCGGCCACCACGGCAAAGCCCCGCCCCTCTTCGCCGGCACGCGCAGCTTCCACAGCGGCGTTAAGTGCAAGAATATTGGTCTGAAAGGCGATGCTTTCAATTACGGCGGTGATGTCCCGCACCTTTGTCGCGCTCAGCGAGATGGCATTCATGGTTTCCGACATGCGCTGCACGTCCGCTTCGCCCGAGCGTGCAAGCGACGCGGTTTCGCGGGCCGAATCAGCGGTCTGCTGTGCACCGGCCGTATTACTTTTCACCGTCGTGGTGAGCTGCTCCATACTGGCAGCCGTTTCCTGCAGAGCAGCAGCCTGCTGTTCCGTACGTGACGACAGCTCGGTGTTGCCCTGAGAAATCTCATCCGCGGCCAGTGCCACTGAGGCGGATGAGTCTTTAATCTGGGATACCAGGCCCCGGAGATTGGTTTGCATGGTGTCAAGCGATGCCAGCAGGCTGCTCGTGTCGTTACGACGCAGTATAACCGGAGTCGTAAGGTCTCCCGACGCGATAATAGCCGCAAGCGCCTGAGCCTGTGCCGGTTCACCTCCCAGCTGACGCATCAGTATCCTGACGGTAAACGCGCAGGTTCCGGTCGCAACGAGCACAGATGCGGCTGCAAGTAATACCAGTATCTGTGATGCGCGGTCGGTTGACTTGCTGTTCTGTTCAACGGCGGACTGCGTATTTTTCATCTGTAACTGCGTCATGTCGTTCAGTAATTTCAGCAGGATGCTCTGCGCCGGGCGAGTGACTTTCATGAGGTAATCGGTGGCTTCCTGAGGACGACTAGCCAGCCCGAGTCGGCCAGCCTGCTCCAGCGCAGCCAGCACCGGGCCTTCAGCTTCAGATATCTGGCTGAATAGCTCGCTGCCACTAAGTGTGGAGCCCGTTTTTATCATCTCACCCAGAGCATGCCGGTTTTCGACATAGAGAAGTTTCTGCTTCTGCAGGCGATCCCACTCGGGTTTCATGGCCTGAGGATCTGTAAGCAGGGCTATGTTACGTACTGCAATGCCCATATCTCTCAGGGCGCCGCGCATATCCAGCACCAGCTGATACTTTTTCATTTTGTCGTTGACGGCGTCGTCCATGCCGTCGCTGGCCTTACTAAGTGCGTTAAGCGCAATGCCGGTACAGATTATAAAAAGCAGGATAAGCAGACCGAAACCGGATGTAAGACGGGTAGATATTTTCATATATGTTCTCATTTTCAGGGAGGATAATTGCCTGGTGTCAACTGTGTTATCGGCATTAACAGAAAAAGATACAGCCACCAGAATATCCTTACAGCAGCAGGAGGCCCCAGGTGTAAGATTTGCGCAGTACAGAAGTCGCGACGACTTTTTTTATTCACTCGGCGTGGAACCGGACGAAATTACTTTCGATCAGGAACCTGTAGGGAGGTTTAACGTAGCACCAGGCAATAAGTTACTATTGCTGAACGAACAGGAAGATTCGCTGCGCCTCGATCCGTTTACTGGGGCTATGGCCCGTAAAAGTGGTGGAATAAGCAGCCGCTCATCAACGCGAGCGGCGAAACGGCGGCGAGCGGCCGCATGTTTAAACTTATCTGAAGCCACGGCACACTGTCGTGTCTGCCGACGGCTGGTTCGACTGGCATAAAGAAGGCACAGGTAAGCAGCCACTCTTTATCTTTTACAAAAAGAGAGCCGCTTTTCTTTGCCGCCATTGGCGTGCAGCCGTATGAGCAGGACCACGGCAAAGAGGGGTTCGTAATTGTGACGTCATCAATCAGGGCAGCGAGCTGATCGAGGTCATATCGGCTGGTAAAGATTAAGTGTCTCTAAGGTCACATAACTACACATGGGGGGATCTGTCAGCAGCGTGTCACACAACATGTTGTTGCCGGAGTGGGCAAACAGTAATAAGGATGCATTTCTTTTTCCTTAAACGTGCAATTCTGACGCTCGCCGCAGGCGAGGCTGAGGCGTACCGCAGCGTGGCGAGGAAGCTTCATTTCACCAGTGCCGGTGTGGACTGCTTACACACCAGACATATATACCGCATTACCATTAAAGCAGCGGGGCCACAGAGAGTCAGGCCTCGGGAAAAGCTTTTCAAATGTATCTGCCGCTGCTCTGAGCATAATAGTACCCCCCCAGCATCTGCCGGACTGATTTTCATATAATTTACCGCCCAGTCAGACAGATGGCCTCGCTTACGTAAATGGCTGCTTCGCTCCCTTTTACCAGATTAATTCGCCTCAATAAGACTGTTCTTGTAAACAGTTTAATGAGAGGGGATTTATGTAAAATTTTATCAATGTTTCCACCGTTATGCTGCTGTACGACCGGGGCATCAGGTCATGAATCCGGGCAATATCACAGTCTGGCTGGCATTGCTCTGTCTACCAATTCTTACGCCCGCGTCCGGTTACCGCTTTATGCCGCTCCGTGCGCCGTCGGCTTCCCCTCCCCCGCTTAGGATTACATTTAAAAAAGAACTCGATCTTAATGAGCTCTGCATCCGTCGGCGCGTCTAAACTTTCTTCGTGCGCACTAGCGGAAACAGTATGCAGGATCTCGGTCTCTCCGATAGAGACGTCATGGAGGGTGTCCGGGCAGCAGATGCGGCTCGCGGTGACATCGTAATTGCTGAAGTCAATGGTGAGTTTACAGTCTAGGGTCTGCAGCCCGGGCTCGCCCTGCTTTGCTGCCGATGAACCCTGCCGACGCCAGGCTGGCGCGTAACGTCCAGCGCCAGAAACACCTGCATCATCGTGTCTCAGTTCGCCTGCACAAAATCCCCTTTATAATGCGTCCGGAAATCCAGCTATGTGTCGTTGCACCCGTCCAGAAACAGCCCAATGTCAGCCAGCAGGGCGTAAAAAGCGGCTCCCGGGCAGACATGCCATCGATGTAAAGCGGACGATGCAATGGATTACGATCAAAGAGCTGGATGTCTTCTTTGATCAGCCTGGCTGGGTCACGTGCCATGCTTCACTACGATGATTTATGTCAGGAACGATATTCAGATAAAAGCACTGACACTGATGTTATGTGAGCCGATAACGAAAAGACGTTACCGAAAGCCATGGTCGCAACAGGCGGACGGGATGCCTTTTTTAAATTCGCTATAACTTATTACACTGAATTCCGAAGTAGAGGAGTCTGAGAATATTCAGTAAAAACATGTAAAATAAGAATCGAGATGGAGCTAAAAAGGAATTACAGACGAATATCCACCAGGCTTCCTGTCCTGGTGGCGTATTGCTAAAAATACTGGTATATCAAAGCAAGCTACCATTTTCTCTGTAGATTAATGGGAAGCCTGTTCTTCGTTCACCCAGATCCTCATCTCACCTTCTCCTCTGTTAGCCCAGCAAAACCAGGGAATAAAGGTTAATGTCTGTGAATGCTGTATTGACGGTGAACGGTCATAATTCCAGAGCAACTGTTTTTCAGGATTACTGGAAGTGCGCTTATTTCCCTCAGCCTGAATGAGAATTTTTCGCGAGAACAGACCTTTGCCTTCCGTCGTTCTGAAGGTTGCATTTTGAGGCAGCCACAGGTTGTGCAGTTCCTCACCGTTATCTGCCTGTTCAAGGCAGTAGACCAGCGGCCCACGCTGAATTGCCACTTTTCCAGCAACATGCCGCACCAGTGAGTTTCCATAAATACGACGCACTGGCATGGGCAAAGTCAGGGTCAACGTATCCCCTTCCTGCCAGAGTCGGTTAATATGTAGGTAGCCTTTTTTCATGCTTTTTTCTACATCAGTTCCGTTAAGCGTAACCTGTGGCATATCGCACCAATCAGGCATGCGTAAGGCCAGCGTATGCTGTATCCGAATCGCCGAATCAATAGTAATAGTGACTTTCTCCTGCCATGGAAAATTACCACTTATACGCAGCCGCAACATCTGCTCGCCGACCTCAACCTCAAGACTATTGCCGATGTAAAGGTTTATATATAACTCATCTTCACGAGGCGTGTAGATGTAATGACCTAGCGATGTCAGCAAGCGTGCAATGTTAGGCGGGCAGCATGCACAGCCAAACCAGCGCTGGCGAACTGGTTTTATATGATCATAGATATGATTGAAACTGAGCGTTTTCGGATGGACTTCCAGCGGATTAACGTAGAAGAAATGTTTGCCATCCAGCGCCATACCACCCAGTACGGTGTTATACAACGCCCGCTCCATCACATCGGCGTACTGGCTGTCGGCCTCCATCTCCAGCATGCGGCGGGCAAACATCATCAGTCCAATCGACGCACAGCTTTCTGCATAGACGCTGTCGTTAGGCAAATCGTAGTCGCTACTGAAGGCTTCTCCGCTACTTTGCGAACCGATACCGCCGGTAATATATAATTGTCGCTGGGCCATGTTATGCCACAGGCGCAAGCAGTCCTGGCGCTTTGCTTCATCCTGACTTAGCCTCGCCAGGTGAGCGACACCGGTCATCAGATAGACAAAACGTACCGCATGACCGATGGCGGTTTGTTGCTCAGATAACGGTTGATGAGCCTGACTGTAGGCTTTGTCTTTGATCATCCATGCCGGCCCATAAGTGTTCCAGTAAGAGGTTTTACCCCGCTTTTCATACTCAGTGTCGTAAAAAAAGGGCTGTGTACCGCGCTGCTCTACGAAGTATGTCACCAGCTTCCGGTAACGTGGCTCCTGTGTGACCTCATGCAGGCGCATCAGCGCCAGCTCAATTTCCGGGTGTCCCGGATACCCGTGCAACTGCGAGTCTGCCGGTCCAAATACACTGTCGATATGGTCAGCGAGTTTACATACCACCTCCAGTAAACGGCGCTTACCGGTAGCCTGAAAGAATGCGACACCGGCCTCGATCATATGTCCGGCACAATACAATTCATGACATTCCGCAAGATTGGTCCAGCGCTCGTCAGGAGCTTTGACGGTGAAATAGGTATTGAGATAGCCATCGTCACACTGGGCGGCCGCCACCAATTCAATCACTTCATCAGCGGTTTTCTCCAGCTCCGTATCCGGCTGCTGACAAAGCGACCAGGACACAGCTTCCAGCCACTTTGCCACGTCACTGTCCTGAAACACCATGCCGTAGAACTCTCCGCTCTGTAACCCTGCGGCAATTCGGAAATTTTCAATGGCATGGCTGGGATCCGCTTCTGCAATGCGATCGTTAAGCGCATCCCACTGATAAGGGATGACCACCTCGCGCACCAGCCGCTGATACTGGCCAAGGAATGGGTCATCAATTTTAAGTTTATGCAGATCGACTTCCATCACAGACATAATGTTCTCCTCAGGACGGAACATGGCGGGCACGCAAATCGCTGGCAATGCGCACCATTAATGGATTATTGAGTTTGCAGGCGATAAGGGTTAATGCCAGTAGCAGGTGGAATAAGGCAGGAAGCAGCGTTTCCATGCTGGTGATGCCATGCAGAGATGTCGCCGTCTGATTGACGGCACCTGGTTTATAAGCAACAAAGATAAACACCAGGCTGATAATCCCGGCACTGGAGGCCCAGGCAAGCTTGATGAAAAAAAGGTTAAAGGCGAAGTTCATCCCGGAGGAGCGTACGCCAGTTTTCCACACGCCGTAATCATCGGCAAAGGCCATCAGCGAAAAATGCAGAGGCAACGTGAAACCGAGGATGATGCCATTGCCGAAGATTACTGCCAGCCACAGGTTTTTCCACGCCGGGTCGGTTGGAATCAGCCACATCAATACAGCCAGCGCCGCCAGCACGATGTTGGTCCAGTAGTAAAGCCTGACGGTATCCACGCGTTTTGACAGTGGTGTGACCAGTAACGCGCCAAGAACAGAGGCAAAAGTCACCATGCTAAAAAAAAGTGATGTATAAACTGTGCCGCCCTGCAACACGTAGGTGATAAAGTACATGTATCCTCCACCCCGAATGTTAAAAACATTGATCAACAGGAAAGACATCAGCAGCATCAGTAATAGCTGGTCGTTTTTTCGCAAGCCTGTCAGGTGTTGACGCAGGGTAAATTTCCCCATAATGTCGAGAGATACGCGCTCACGTACCCAGAAGAAACAGCACAGGAACATCACCACTGCCACGCTGCACAGGATCCCCACTCCCATTTGATAGCCCCGCGCAGCATTACCTTTACCCAGCGTCGATACCAGCCACGGCAGCCCCACCGATACCAGAAAACTCGCCACCCCGCACAACACAAAACGCCACGACTGGCAGGAAATCACTTCGCTGTGTCGGCTTGTCATGGTGCTGATAAGCGCACAGTAAGGCACATTAATCGCGGTGTAGCTGACAGAAAGCAACAGATAGGTGCCGAACGCCCAGATAATCTTCATGTTCATGCTGACATCAGGAACGGTGAAGGTCAGTACGCCAATAATGCCAATCGGAACCGCAATCCACAGTTGCCACGGGCGGAAACGTCCCCAACGGGTTTGTGTACGGTCAGCCAGGATGCCCATAACCGGATCAGATACGGCATCAAATACGCGTAATGCAATAAAAAGCGTTCCAACCAGCGCAGGTGTCAGCCCAAATACATCGGTATAAAAAAATGTCAGAAAATTCATGATAAGGCTGGTTATCACCGTGCCACCGGCATCACCCAACCCGTAACCGATTTTCTCACGCAGGGAGAGGTAATCACTGGCGACCTGCGGTACCAGCTCACTTTGGGTAATTGGGGTGGAAGTCATTGCAAAACTCCTCATCAGGGTCAGAGTCTATCGCCCGCATCAAAGCAGGCTAATTAGTGAGTACCAATTTATTTTTCCCGGAATACTTCGGGCAACAAGGTGAGCAAACAGTATAAAAAGGAGATGATTCCGACCTTGTTCTCAAATTGTGAACTGGATCGGGCGCAGGTTAATTAATATCTAATAATCAAAAGTTAAAGTCGTTTTACGTAATTTAATTAAGTGAGAAGTTAATATTTATGCTCAAATTATCCATAGCGTTTCCGGTGCAGGTACAGAATGGCGGGTTATTTATTTCACGTGGGGTAGGGAGTCATCCGGTACGTAACCTGACTTCTTGGGAAGTGATTTTTGTCGAGCGCGGACAACTCCAAATCCGCGAAGATGATCGCCTGTTTACAGTACGGGCAGGAGAAAGTTTGCTGCTTCAGCCTGGACACCGCCATATGGGTGAAGGGGAGTTTCCTGCTGACCTCAAATTTTACTGGCTGCACTTTGACTGGCATGAGGGCCCGGATGAAACAACGCCATGTTCGGTGCACTTGGATATTCCACAGTACACACGGGTGAGCGAACACCAATATGTCATTTCACTGTTTCGCCAGTTTCTCAGTGAACAGGAAAATGTTCATCGCAGTATTGCGCTGGAGTGTATTTTGTTACTGATACTGCAACAGATTGCCGCACCTGGACCACAGGAAAGCACTGGCGATAGCCCCGGCCTGGCGCTGGCATGGAAAGCACATCAGATCATTCGCACACAATTTCATCTGCCGATCTCCACTTCTTCACTGGCAAAAGAGCTGCATTGCAATGCTGATTATCTTGGGCGTGTTTATCGACGGACGTTTAATATTACGCTAACCGAAGCTCTCCATCGTCAGAGAGTGCTGATGGCAGAGAAACTGCTTATTAACAATTCGCTATCATTAACCGAAGTAGGTCGGCAATGCGGATTCAACGATACCAGCTACTTTCGTCAGGTCTTCCGTAAATACACTGCCCTGACTCCTGCAGGATGGAAACGGCGCTACTGCAGAGAGCATGTAAACTCATGATTTACATACATAATGTAGCAATAGGAATTAAATTTAAGTCTTATTTTTATTGACTGGTAAGCTAAAAATATAAATTCATATTTAGTGCTTATTTTATTTAAATCACTTGTTGTTTATTTGATAAAATCATTTCCCCTTTAATTCCTTTCTTCTCTGGGGATATTGTCATTTCACCTGCGCATATAATTATAAGCGTATCTCTACTCCAAAATTTAACTTCAGTAAACGACAGGATTCTGGCGTGATAATCACACTCAACTGAACAGAGGTTGTGCAAATAAAAAGTTACTATTCACCGAAAATCAGATTGACCTTTGACTCAGGCAGACTGAACTGGGTTAGTCTATATGCGAATAGTTTCGCCGGAAAAGCTCCCATATTTTTGTGCGGCATTTTATAGCAAATGCGCAAAGGGATCTGTTTCTGATCACAGCGAGATCAAGTTGGGAACGATGGGAAAGTGGCAGTGACATGCTGTTAAGCGTCACTCTCACGTCGTTTAAGTATGCGAATTTGAAATAACCATCACGACTGGAGAGCGGATACATTGGGTTTCAGTCAGCCTGAGTCATCGTTACCTTCATGAAATTCTGAAGGGCCATTATTGCTTTTCCCGTCATAACTATCTCACTCAGCATCACAGCATGATGCACATTGAGCCACATCAGAAAGCTGGTATCCTCCATATATGGACCAAATAAAGTGTATGTCTTAATCAAATGCGCCAGGTTATTGGCCCATGTATCCAGCGATCTATATTCCCCCTGACTTAACTGTGCCAGGAGGACGTCCGTCTGCGCCTTTACCTCCGTAATACGCTCATATTTCTGTTTCACTATTTGCTTACTCACCAGGTTGTCCAGAATCAGTACGCACGCATTAGTACTGCTGTATCACATTTTATTTACTACAAACAGAGCTATACAGCCCCCAGACGCTAGTCCTGAAGTCTGTCAGAAAGTCATCCTGTTAACCGCAGTTTGTTCTGTATACATCTTTGCTTTAACTGTCACAGCAGTCGTAATCTAAAATGGATCTTGATACACACAGCAGTATCTGCAGCCGCAAGCGGTTAATGGGGCCCCAACAGAAGCTGAGTTACCTCTACCCGCTTGCCCTCAATTCCTAGAGTCTTTAGGCTATCCTTATTATTCGATGTTCTAAGGTTTGAATCGCCACGGGTTTAACAGACACCTCAGAGTCATTTAAGATGGCTTAAAGAGAGGTGTCCATGAGCGGTAAGCGTTATCCCGAAGAGTTTAAAATTGAAGCAGTCAAACAGGTTGTTGATCGCGGTTATTCTGTTGCCAGCGTTGCAACACGTCTCGATATCACCACCCACAGCCTTTACGCCTGGATAAAGAAGTACGGTCCAGATTCTTCCACTAATAAAGAAGAGTCAGATGCTCAGGCCGAGATCCGCCGTCTCCAGAAAGAGCTGAAGCGGGTTACCGACGAACGGGACATATTAAAAAAAGCCGCGGCGTACTTCGCAAAGCTGTCCGACTGAGGTACGCCTTTATCCGTGACAACATCTGTTGCTGGCCTGTTCGCCTGCTCTGTCGGGTGCTGGATGTTCATCCCAGTGGTTTTTACGCCTGGCTTCAGCAGCCGCATTCACAACGCCATCAGGCAGACCTAAGACTGACAGGACAGATTAAACAGTTCTGGCTGGAATCGGGATGCGTCTATGGTTATCGCAAAATCCATTTGGATCTGCGGGACAGCGGGCAACAGTGCGGAGTGAACAGAGTCTGGCGACTGATGAAACGTGTCGGGATAAAGGCTCAGGTCGGATACCGGAGCCCGCGGGCACGTAAAGGCGAGGCCAGTATCGTGTCGCCCAACAGGCTCCAGCGACAGTTCAATCCGGATGCTCCGGATGAGCGTTGGGTAACGGACATAACCTACATCAGGACCCACGAAGGCTGGCTGTATCTTGCTGTGGTTGTTGATCTGTTCTCACGCAAAATTATCGGCTGGTCCATGCAATCCCGGATGACAAAGGACATTGTCCTGAACGCACTGCTGATGGCTGTATGGCGGCGTAATCCCCAAAAACAGGTGTTGGTTCATTCGGATCAGGGCAGTCAGTACACAAGCCATGAGTGGCAGTCGTTCCTGAAATCACACGGCCTGGAGGGCAGCATGAGCCGTCGCGGTAACTGCCATGATAATGCGGTTGCAGAAAGCTTTTTCCAGTTGTTGAAACGCGAACGGATAAAGAAAAAGATCTACGGAACGCGGGAAGAAGCCCGCAGCGATATTTTTGATTACATCGAAATGTTTTATAACAGTAAGCGTCGGCATGGTTCTAGCGATCAGATGCCACCGACAGAATATGAAAACCAGTATTATCAACGGCTCGGAAGTGTCTAGATTATCCGTGGCGATTCAGTTGTGGCCGGTATCCGCCACCTCAGTATTGCCATTGACTGCACGTGCTTCCAGGGATATTTCACAGAACCATGGAATTACACTTTGAAGGTTTCTACAATCAAGCGAAGCGCGTGAGCCTGTTCTGATAATGATTGCGAAGCAGTCGAAGATTCCTCTACAAGAGCGGAGTTGTTTTGAGTGACTCCATCCATCTGACTCACCGCAATGCTAACCTGTGAAATTCCCTGCATCTGCTCAGCAGAGGACAAAGCGATCATATCCATTGATTCCGCGAGTTCATCAACTAAATTCACTACCCTGAGAATATTCTGTCCGGTTTCATTCGCGACCATGACACCACTTTCAACCTGTCCAACCGCCAGTTCAATGAGGGATTTGATATCCTTTGCCGCGGTCGCACTTCTTTGTGCCAGCGTTCTGACTTCAGATGCGACGACCGCGAATCCGCGTCCGGTCTCGCCCGCGCGGGCAGCTTCTACAGCTGCATTTAGTGCAAGGATGTTGGTCTGAAAAGCAATACTCTCGATGACAGCGGTAATGTCCCGGACTCTGGATGCACTTTGAGATATTTCGCTCATGGTATCGCCCATACGTTTAACATCGGTTTCGCCACTCTTAGCGATAGAGGCAGTATTTCTTGCAGTGTCAGCAGTTTTCCGGGCTGAAGTACTGTTGTTCTGAACTGTTGCAGTCAGTTGTTCCATACTCGCAGCTGTCTGTTGCAGGGCTGCAGCCTGCTCTTCAGTACGCGATGCCAGTTCGTTATTGCCTTCTGATATTTCATTTGCTGAAAGTGCGACGGACGCAGAGCCTGACTTTATCTCCAGCACGATTTCACGTAGTCGAGACTGCATACTGCTCAGTGATGCCATCAGGCTGTGACTATCATTTTTTCGCAATAATATTGACGAAGTCAGATCTCCCTGGGAAATTGCATAGGCCAGGTTTTGTGCCGTCACAGGTTCCCCGCCCAGTTCAAACATGAGTTTCCGAATCAGATAAGTACTGGTGCCAATACCAAAGAAAACAGCAATGCTTAACAACGTCAGTAAAATGATGTAGGCACGTTCAGTATTTTCTCCGTTTATTTTGACCGACTCTTCCGATTGCTTAGTCAGCACCTGACTCATAGAAGCCAGGCCATCAAGCAGAGGAACCTGAGCCGGCCTGACTGACTCAAGCAGATATCTGACGGTGACCGGGCTGTTCTTCGACAAGGCTAACGGGACTGTATTACTGAACGCTTCAAGGGCGTTTTTTTCACTACTCTTGATCATTTCAAAAGCTTTGAATTCCTGACTGTCACCAGACCTGCTAATCAACTGACCAAGCTTCGCTCTGCTATCATAAAATTTCATCTTTAATTTATTCAATCGCTCTGACTGCTCCTGAATTAGCTGCTCGTCAGAAAAGAGTGAAAGGTTTCTGACAGTTATAGCCATGTCCCTCTGTCCAATAGTCAGATCCGTGATAATTTTTATTTTTTGCATGTCGCCCTGCACAACGGACTCCAGCGTATTTTTTGCCTGATAGAGTGAGTGAACGGCAACAACTATGCATACAGAGAAGAAAATAATTAATGTTCCGAACCCTGCGCCAAGACGTGTAGACAGTTTCATGACATAGCCTCATATAGATTGTTAAATATTTATCGGCATAACCGGGAAATACTTAACAAGAAAAAACAATTTCCCATCAAATTAACCAGTCGGCAACCATGAAATAAAATCACACCCACTATAAAAAAATTTATAATACTCAAATTACTTAAGCATAAAGGAAGCTAATGAAAAGCAGTTGGTAAAATGACATTTCTATTCGTGGTTATAATATTCAGCACTAAACCATCTTAATCTCTATCTATTGCCTTGAGCTTTTTTAAAGGAATGCCAACAGGAAGGATTTAACCCATTGATTAAAAACAACTAAATAAAATCATTAAAAAACAAACGCCTTCTTTAGCATGTTGAAAGAAATGAGGGCTTCCTTCAATGGTGAACGAATTACATCGAATAAACCAAATAACCATTAATGTTTAATATGTAAAACTTGAGTAATAAAAACGTGCGAGACCCTTATTAAGTCGATAACTCATCATATAAAATAATGAATTAAGCCATTTTTACTTACTGACCTTATCCCCACTGATTAATACTGTGCGATATCAGTCACATGTTTATTAGTAATACGAGAAGATCTCTATAAAGATGCAGATATCCAACGAAAAAATTATCCGTATCCTCCGCGAAGCTAAAGCCCAGGTTTCTGCCCGGAAGTGGTACACGCAAGTACGTTATCTCTCATTCTATCTTCTTCACTTGGCGCAAGTAGTCTGACGGCATGGAAATTCCTGAAGGGAAGCGGCTTAAGGCGCTTCAAGACGTTAACCCTCGTCTCAGGAAATTGATCGTCAAATTGATGCTGGATTAAGAGGCACTTCAGATGGCTCCATGAAGAAAGTTCTGGCGCCAGTACAGAAGGAGGAAGTAGTGGAAGTAGTGGAAGTAGTGGAAGTCATGCTTGAGGCAACGGCCCTGTGTTGCAACGTCATGCCAGCAGGCTGGCAGATTTGCCGCTGTAAACCTACCTTCATAAGGCTCAGTGTCCGGCTGCTGATGCACAGTTATCTGTGCTTATCACTTAACTGGCACTCGAATGTATGTGATTTGGATTTCGCCATATCTGGCAATTTCTGCAGCGTGAAGGTCCCTGCGTTAGTCACAAGCTGAGTTATCCGTTGGCGATAAGACTGATCAGAGCCCGGAATTTATCTGGAACAAGGTCGATTAAAGAATTTTAAGCATAAAGTGCAATTGCGCTTGTCAATCAACACTGAATTATCAGAAGCAATCAGAGTTTTCAACATGGTCATGTTTTGAACCTTCATGCCTTTAAATCTCGCGGCTAATAGCATAAAAAGGGGCTCCTGATAATTTTTCAGCGATGTCCCTGATGCTATTTTTTGCTACCAGCCCCCTGGACATTCATTCTTTTTCATCATTTGAAGTGCTACTTTCTATCAGAGGGTCGTTCCCCCGCCTTATGAAAAGTACATAACAGTGAAGTGATATCTGTCTGACATTCTGGCGATATCATGCAGGGAGTCACCTTGCTTATATCGATTTCAGATAATCACTTACTGTTCTGGCGTGAATAAAACACGAGTTTGTCGTTCCATACCCATGCCCCCATTCTTAATGATAGCGATACATCGTATCGTTGACCTCACAGCCATAAGAGGCAACTACTGATATTACGCTATATGGATAAACACGAAGCAGGGTATGACTCACTGTCTAGAGACTATGTTAGTGCCGGAATTTAACACTTTTAATCTTTATGGATTATGAGAATTAGGGATAATAAGGGGAGCAAGGCCCCCCTCAATCAAAAAAATTGCTAAAGGCTTGGAAGGCCTGAATCACTCATTTCGGCGCGGTTATGCATTGTCAATAAATTACAAAGCTTTAATTTCTCTCAAAACTCAGTATTTTGAACTGCACATAACCATTTGATGAACGCCCTAAACTCATGATGTTCAGAAGTGCGTCCATCCCTCATCAGCAATCTCGCCCTCCTTTTTTATTGTTATCTTAGGGGACGCTTTCACATCCGGACTTTTGACTGAAGGAGGTGCCTGGTTACCCAAACTGAATACCGATACGGCCTGCAGAAGCTGGACCGCCTGTTCTTTCAGGCTGGCTGCGGCAGAGGCTGACTCTTCAACCAGTGACGCATTCTGCTGTGTGGTACTGTCCATCTCGGTCACGGCAATCCCCACCTGTTCAATACCGCGGGCCTGTTCGGCACTGGCTGAAGTGATTTCTTCTACCGTATCCGTCAGTTTGCCGACCGCAGAGAGAATATCTGACATGGTTTCGGAGGCGTGTACCACCAGTTCGTTACCCTCACCGACACTGTGCGCATTCAATTCTATAAGCTGACGTATTTCGCCAGCTGCCTTTGCGCTTCGCTGCGCAAGGGATCTGACCTCACTTGCCACCACGGCAAACCCCCGACCATGCTCACCTGCGCGTGCAGCTTCCACGGCCGCATTCAGCGCAAGGATGTTTGTCTGGAATGCAATTCCGTCAATCACTGCTGTGATTTCAGCAATTCGGCCTGAGCTTTCGCTGATGGATTTCATGGTACCGTTGATAGCGCCAGTAGCCTCACTCCCCTTCTTAGCCACGTCGCGTACGCTGACGGCGAGCTGACCTGCCTGGCGTGCATTATCTGCGTTATTTTTAACCGTCATACCGAGCTGTGTCATGGTCGCAGAGGTCTGCTCCAGCGCACTGGCCTGTTCTTCTGTACGTTGTGAAAGGTCTGCGTTGCCCTGTGCAATCTGAGTGCTGGCAGATGCCACGCTTTCAGCATTGTTTCTGACAAGGCTGACAGTGTTAATCAGTGAGTCCTGCATGTCACGAATGGCCATAAGCAATTTGCCGGTTTCATCTTTATGTTCAGCGCGAACTGCTCCACTCAGGTCGCCACGTGACACACGTCCCGCAGCCTCTACAGCCTCCAGTAATGGGCGGGTAATGCTGCGTGTAATTATCCATGCCGAGATGACTGCAAGAAGAAGTGCAATTGCGCCGGCTATGGTGAGCATCACGATAGCGCTGGAACGGTCCTCGCGAGACTTTGCAGAAGCAGTGCGCATGCGCGATTCCTGGAAGGTCTGCATTTCCTTCAGCGATGCCATATAGTCTCCCTGCGTCTGATAACGCGGACCAAACAGCAGCTGTGTGGCCTCATCACTTTTTCCCTGTTGCGCGAGGGCCACTACATCATCGATAAAAGGCAGGAAAAGTTCGGCCCGGGACTTCAGGCGGTTAAAGATGTCTTTTCCCTCTGGAATATTGACCTGATTCCCGATGAGTTCAATGAGGTCGATAACCTCTGCTCTTTCTTTGCGGTAATCGCTGATGGCTTTCTCTCTCTGAGACTGATCTTTGAGAAGAATGGCATTTCGTACCAGTCGGCTCATATCTGATGTGTAATAACGCAGCAATGAGGAGGAGGAAGCTTTGTTGTAGATACTGCCAGATATCTCGTCGCTTATACTGCCAAGCGAATTCATTTTGACAATGCCAATCAGCACCATAAAGATGACAAGCAGCGCCATGAAGCCAAAGGCAGCCCCGAGCCGGATTCCGATTCTGATATTATTCATATTTTTCCCAAGGTGTAAGGCATCAGCAGCCAGATGCGAACAGCCTGAGCTGATGAAAATGGTTATCCCCTGAAAGCAGGGAGCTATTAAAATGAGGGTCCGAAATATTCAGACCCTTCAGGGTTCTTATCGGCCTCATTCAGAAAACGTTTAATGAGTAACTGTTACAGGAAGTTATATTCACCGTAGGAGATATTTTAAATCGGCAAGGTTTTTTCCTGAGTCTCATTGCCGGGATGATTACACATCCTTTACCCGGAAGGCTTAAATGAGGAGGCTTCCGGAACCCGTTCAGGCCTCCCTGGCATCGGGTTACTGCCTTTACTGTAACCATGTAAACTGCGTCAGAACATTAATGACACGAGATAAAATACGGCGGCAGTCATGAGCACCGACCCGGCAACATGAACAAATACTGACGTCAGTGCCCAGGCGTAATTACCCGTCTGCAGGAGGGTAAATATCTCTGCAGAGAACGTGGAAAAGTTTGTAGGTCCACCGCACAAGCCGGTGACAATAAGCAGTTTCCAGGCAGGGTCAAGGTGTGGGTGTCAGAGCCGGGAGTTACACCCACGCTGCGGGTTCTCTCGGACTCACTCGTTCAGCCATTGGCAAGAGTATTGTCAGGCTCGAAACGCGTATGGGGGTACGCCTCCTTAACCGTACCACCCGGAGTCTGAGTCTGACCGATGAAGGGAGGATCATGTTTGAACGTTGCCAACAGATACTGGATGACCTGGAAGAGGTCGATGCTACCATGGCCATGCGCAGAGGTAAGCCAACGGGAACTCTCCGGCTGAGTGCGCCGCTTTCTTTTGGGCAGCACCATATCCTTCCTATTCTGGATGTTTATCTCAATATGAGGTGATGATATCACCTCTATTCAGGTGGCCAAATTTACTATGCCACTACAGAGTGTCATTGCACTGGAAGAGTGTGCAATCCATACGTGACAGTCGGTGAATACCAGATCAGAAGCAATCAGCGTCCAGCTGGCCGGGATCCATAAGGGCGCAATGTCAGTACAGTCTCCGGCCATAAAACCGAGGATCTGAATTGTTTCACCTTCCAGCAGGATTTTATCTTAAGTCCATTTTTCAACAGAAAATTTAATATTCACACCGTTATGTCCAAGAACCGTGTTTCCCAGTACTGAATTTTGAAGTCATACACCTCAATGATACCTGAAGATACTTTTTTATAAGCAATCACTCTGGCGTCAGGATACTTCTGCTTGTTCACTTCCATACCCAGATAATGATCTCGGTGAAGATGAGTAATGTAGATAAATATAATATTACGGTCGATCTCAATCAGTTCGGCCACTAAACAGTGTGCATTCTCTATCGTCATAAATGACTGTTGACGTGATACCGAAGCCGTTACAATTATCGCTGCTCAAAAAAATTTTTTCTGAGTGATATTTTTTACTAACCCTGACAGTAATGGTCTCAAATATGTATAACGCCCGTTTCCTGATACTGTAAAGAAGAGACCTGAAAGGAATTCAGTACCAATTAAGAAAACCGAACACGCGAAAAAACTATCTTTCAGACAATAATGATAAAACACCTCAGAAAAGGCTTATTGAAAGACTTTCTAACAAATTGCATCTGGCAGTCATATATATTCTCAGTTCCGGGGCAGGCCGCTTCAATCAGATACTGAAACGCAATGACGGTATCTCACAAAAATGCTTTCCCGTACTCTAAAGAACCTTGAAGAGAATGGCATGGTAATGCATAGCGTCTATGGAGAGAAAATGCCCGTAGAAATGGTTTTAAGCATTACGGATTTTGGCTTTTCACTGATTAAAATTCTGGAGCCGCTCATTACCTGGTCGGGAGAGAACGTCAGCAAAGTCAGTAAGTACCGGCTGATTTACGTGACTAAATAAGGCGAAGATAAAAGCGGTGATCTTAAATAATAACGAAATCTGCGGTACTGGATTTTTTACGATGTAATCAGCATCATTATTAAAACGCAAGCACTATAACAGGAATTTAATATCAACCTGTAATTCCAGCCTTCATTTTTAAAAAGGTAAGCATACCTCACTTACCTAATCTTTAATCTTTAAGCCAGACGGAACGCAGAAGCATATTCCGGGAACAGAACACACAGATACCGGGAGTATTATTTTCCGGGAATGACTTTTACTTTCAGCTGGTTACTGACCATCAGAAAGACGGTCAGGCTTCTCTGAAGAGCGCGCATCCTGCTGCCCGTGATCCGGAAGAAAAACGGCTGGCTGACACTCTGCCTTTCAGACAGAAGGAGCACGGTACTGCTCATTGAGCGCCTGTGCAATCGCCTCGGTTTCTGCATCGGGTGTGCCGTCAGTGTTTTCCGGCCTGAAATGCATCTGAAATGCGCTGATGGTTTTTCGGGTGTCTTCATCCAGGAAGCCGCTGAGCGGGATCTGATCGTAACCGTATCGCTTAAGCAACGTCTGGACGCTCAGGACATCCACAGGGGCGTTCATTGCCCGTCCGGCCAGATACTTTTGCACACGTTGTGGCTCAGGCCAGGCTCCCACACCCTGAGCCGCAAGCGCCTTCCACGGGAAAAGTCTGCCCGGATCCTGTTTACGTAGTGGTGCGATGTCACTGTGGCCTAGCACGTTATCCGGCGTGATGCCATAGCGCCGGATAATCTCTTTGGCCAAGGCTGTCAGGGCGCTAATCTGCTGCTCACGGTAAGGATACCAGGTCTTTTGTCCCAGCATATCTTCCGTGAAACCGGGATTCACGATTTCAATACCCACCGAGGAGTCATTTAGGTTGATCCGCCCGTTCCAGTTGCTTACACCGGCGTGCCAGGCCCGCCTGTTTTCACTGACCAGCCTGTAGACGACAGGTTTGTCTGTGCGGCTGTCTGTCTGATCTGAAATCAGATAGTGTGCGCTGACGTTCTCGCCGGTAAGCAGTTTCAGCGAGGTGGCCTCGTCGACTGCCGTGTAATGAAAGACCAGGAAACGTATCCGTTCGTTTTGTGCTGCTGAGAATCGGGTCTTGTCCAGCAAATAATCCTTCATGCTGACGCGTTGAGATGTTTGCGTACTGCAGCCTGTAAGCACGCTGAAACAGAACCAGAAAGTGAGGATTAATTTAATTCCTTTACCGTAAACTGACATGCGAAGTCCTTTATCCGTTAATTCCGGGAGGCGGGGATTCTGCGACGCAGAATACCGGATTCCGCGCGGCCCCCTTGGTAATTCTTTCTGTTTTCTAAAAACCAGATAATAAACTCATTGTTGTTTACCGCCCCAATTTTTTTCATTACCCTCCTTTTGTGATAGCTGACTGATTTCTCGGGTATCCCGGACCATTCGGCAATCTCCTTCATTGTCATGCCTGTCATAAAGAACCAGGTCACTGCAACTTCCTTCTCGGTGAATGACAGACAGCGCTCAGCGTTATCCATAAACGTCACGGATCCTCCATTTTTAAATTAATTAAATAATCATATGAGCCCCGGCTCCAGAGCAGGTTGACAGCCAGAAAACAGACATTTATTTTTAAATTTTAATTAAGCACCTTCATAAAGCTGGCATTTTTCCCGACATCATCAACGATGGTGTATTCAACAGGCGTCTTTTTACTGTTTACAGCTTCTGATAATTTAAAGCGCTTATGACTGAAAGGTGCAATCAACCGGTCCATGCCAAGTTTTACTGACTGCCCGGCGTCAGGCGAATTTAACTTTACCGAAACAGGCGTAATGTAATACGGTGTAGGATTAGTTATTTCCAGTGTTCTTCCTCCGTCCGTTAAACGTAACCCTATGGATTCACCAGTAGTGTTAATATTCATGGCTTCTTTGAATGGCCGGTAAATAATCTTCAGCTGCGAGTTTAATCCGACCTCTATTTTATTTATATGGTGCGATTGCTTAGTTTGCTTGACGCCCGGTATTTCATAGAGGTTGATCCAGAAGACGGACTCACGGTCTCTTGGTAATTCACTGATTTTTTCCGTGGGCAGTATCTTCAGGTTTAAAACCTTACCCGGTGCCATCCGGGCCACCGCCGGAATGACCACAAAAGGATAGTTTTTTTCTTTGTTCATATCACCTGTAGCACCGTCATCAATCCAGCTCTGAAGAAGCACCGGCGCTTGTCCGTCATTGTTGACGATGAGCAGGCGCCTGTCGCTGTCGGTACTGCTAAACAGCACCCTGTCCTGCAAAGGAACAACCGTTGCGTGGACCCCGAGTGAAATAAACATGAAGACAACGCTGAAAAGGTGAACCATGTGTCTCATCACCAGTACCTCACATTAATATAGGCTGTCGCGTCAACCTGACCGGGTATGACTGGTTTAGACGGGTCAATGATGCCGTAAAATGCAAAATACTGTGACGTAATATCTACCTGATTATTGCCGTTGTTAGAACGGGAGACGACCCCGTCGAGTGGAGAAAACCATCCGACTCCCAGATCCTTATATGCGTTGGTTAAAAACCCGACTTCCTTACCCGCAACAGATAAGCCGATGCCAACATTAGAAGCATAGCCGTCTAGCCCGTCATTATCCGATAATGTATAACGCGACCAATCAACCCCACCCGGTACGGGATGGTTCGTACTGAATGCCACCGATATTTTATCGGCTCCCACCCCCGCGAACCTGTCAATAAGCTGAGCAATGGCTGTTCCTCCACACCTGTAAGTGACATTAAAGTTAGCGCCTCTTTCTACGCCAGCCTTCAGTTCACTGAGAGTGACTGGAGGAAGAGTTACAGGATTGGTGTAGTTGAAAACACGGCATCCCCATTGTTTCTGTGTGAAGGAATTATCCGCAGCGTAGTGCATCCCAAAGCCAATCCAGTTACTGGCGCTGAAGCCATCCCAGTTGGTATTGCTGTCGGTGCCGGGCTTGATGTTTCGGGTGTCATTCCAGCCGGGACCGACAAAAACTGTATAACCATTTGGCTGGGGACACGTGTAGCCTATCCCATTGGCAGTATCATCGGCGGGGCCGTTACATCCCCAGTGTGCGATCGGATCACCGCCCCTGAGCGTCGCAGGCAGACGGTAAATTTCTGCCGTCACGCTACTGAAGTCGCTGGCATAAAAGTTAAGTTTATTACCTTCTCTGTGTCCTCGAATGGGCGAACTCTGCCAGTACCTTGAAAATACTTTTCCATCAGTATCCCGGATGAGCTTTATGCCAATAAAGGGGAAAAAGGTCTGATAGACGCTGTCACCCGCGCTGATGTTGCCGCCCACGTTACTGTCTCCGTTGGTGGCAAAATACTCATAGGTCTGTCCCTCATCGGCAAGATCGCAGGTATATAACAACGTATCCGGCCCCTGTCTTGCCTGAAACGCCTGGGCCTGCCCCACTCTCACATTTGTGACGCCTATCAGGCCGACTGGCATGAATTCTGCCGGGGTAAGTTTTATGTTACCGTAGCTGAGAGGCACACCTCCCTGAGCATCCCCCCCCGGGGAGCCGTGCTCGACAGATTGACATCTTGCCAGGGCTGATGATGTAAAGAACATCACCATCAGCAAGGAAAAAATAGTTACATGCTTTTTCATGTTCTGACCTTATTCACAGAGTGCAGTGACATAATTGAGGGCCTTTACGGGCGTAGCATTCACTGGCGCATAGTGGATAATACACTGTTCATCCTGTGCGCTGCCCCAGCGGGCGCTCAGCGCCTCACGGTTTTCCAGCCGCAGATAGGTATTCCCCGCCTGACTGACCGTTGCAACACTATTGCCACTGGAATCAAAGATATCTGATCCCAGGGGAACGTAGCTGCCATCCCGGCGTTTCAGCTGCATCATGACCGGTATTCCCTGACGGGTTTTGAAGACCACCCGGTTGACTGAACCTGCATAGGGAGTAACCACTTGATGACCGTCGATAATATCCACATCAGCGGACTCCCCCTCCGGTGCATCAAGGTTGACGTTGTTACGTCTGTACGGCATCAGCGAAGGGACGATGGCGTAACCTGAACTGTCAATTTTAATATTCTGGCCGTTCAGCACCGTCGCACCCTCAGCTCCTTTGGCTTCTACGATGGCAAAGGTGTCGCTTACGGTATGGCCCAGGGTGATACCGCCGCTGTGAACGGCGACCGCGCCACTGATAGAACCCGATGCCTGCCAGCTGCCCGTGGATTTTGAGACCGTTCCGCTTACGTTGGCTTTTGGCAAAACTGTGGCCAGATTAAGACCCGTACCACTGCCCGTTCTGTCCCGACTGTAATTGACGCCCCACTGGGTATTATTATTCCTGCCTGCGCTGCCAGACAGCGATGTCTGGTAGCTGCCTTCACTGTTGCTGTTAATGTATGAGGTACTGAGCGTAGTATTCCGAGTATCCCGTCCGAGAGGCACGGAAAAATTAAGGGCAAACTGGGTATCTTTGGAATACTCCTTGTAACGGTCATTATCACGTGCCCCCCATCTTTGCGCATCTGATACGCGGGTGCGGTACTGTCTGGAAATGCTGAAATCCATGTGAATACCGTAGGGCAGCGCCGTGGTGTATCCGAGCTGGTAAGACGTGTCTTTGTTCCGTCCGTCATAGTAATTCTGTGAAGAACCCGAAACATAAATGCTCCCCAGCCCGGCCAGCGGCTGACTGACGTTCACCTGAATGCGATTTTTTTGCATGAACGTTCCCCCCTCAACCGACGACAGCGGGGTGTCGTAATTATTCAGCGCGACAATGTCCTGGAGATCCCTGTACCCCTTCGTGGAATACCGGTAGCCAGCAAAACTGATCGTGGTTCCGGTTGGCCCCAGCGTCTTACTGTACTGAGTGTTTACCATCCATCCCTGCGTGGTACTGCCATTTCTCAGCCTGGCATTTGACCAGGTTGCGGAGCCCCCGAAGGCTCCGAGCGATGATGAGTAAACGGCCCCGCCGTTGACAGCCTGGTAACCGCGACCAATACGTAATCCACTGTTGGCCGTCGTCGTATTGGAAACACCGTAATTAACAGATAGTTCAGAAAACTGGTTATCGCGGGAATAGTCGCGAATTTCCCCGGCAGAAAATGCATAGTCCAGTCGACCCGGGCGGACCGAACCCGGCAATGTAGAATAAGGTACTGAATATTCGGTTGTACTGCCGTCACTTTCCGTGACCCTGACACTCAGGTCACCGCCGTAGAATGCGGGTGCAAGGTCATCAATGCTAAAGGCGCCCGGTGGTACAGTCGTCTCATAAATCTTGTTTTTCTTCTGAAAAACCTCGACTTTCGCGTTAGTTCGCGCCGTCCCTTTTACAGTGGGGGCGTAGGCGACAAGCGAGGGGGGTAGCATGCGGTTGTCCGTCTTCAGGCTTAATCCCGTGAAACTAAGCCCGCTGAAAGTATCTGATCCCGAGCTGAGCTGTCCGAGCGACAGTTCACTTCTCAGCGCGGGTAAACCGCGTCTCACATACAGGCGCGATGAATTCCACCGTGAACCGTAACGGTTACGACTGAAATTGCCCTGCTGCCGGAACTGCCACTTGCCTGCATTAAAGCCGCTGTTGAGTCCAAGGTATGTTGAGCTCAGCACGCTTCCATAGGCGCTGTGCGACTCATACTGGTTTACCGTATAGTTTGAGAATAAAACGCTGCTGCCCGCCTCAAACTCACTCGCCGGAATATAGTCATCCGGTCGTGTTTCCAGCAAAGACTGTGGAACGGCAATATCGACCCTCAGAGAGGAGAGATCAAGCCCAACTTTTGACTGGGGCAGGACTGATTCCAGGAAATATTTTTTATCCCCGTCAAGAGCCTCAGGCTTTTTTTTCAGGGGCATGCCGTTTATAAAATCGCCTGTAAATAACGGAACTAAGTTTTTACCTTTCATTTTAAAAAGTAGCGTTCTTTTAGAGTACAGCTTGTTATTCACATAAACAGAAACCTCATACTCTCCCGGTTTATAAAAAGCATTTCCATCTGATAAAGCAGCAACGCCCGTCAGGCCACTTGCTTTCAGCATGGCGGGGCTGAATTCGTATTCTTCCGCATGTAAAAGAAATGGGCAGAAGGAAAAAATAAACAGTAATATCTTAATATTCATTTCACTGAAATCATTAGTTTATTTATCGGTGATCAGGAAATTTACTGGTGTACCGTAATCATTGATCATTACCGCATGAAGCGGACCGCTGACAGAACCACCTTTAATATCTTTAGAGAAAGAATCACCAGGCTTCAGGGTCAGATTTTTCGCAATTATCAGTTTTCCATTGTTGATATCTCTGATGGAAAGAACATTCGGGCTCTGATTGCTGATGGATAACCTTCCATTCTGAATATGGTATGATACTTTATTTTCTTCTTTTGCAGAAAACGCATTAACTGATTCAGGTCTGTAGATAATTTTCAAGCGGCTTTTGATGATAATGTTTAAATGGTTATCGTCATTTTCACTTTTTTTGGCACCAGGGATCTGAGTGAAATTAAGGTAAAAAAGTGACTCTTTATCCTCTGGAAGAGATGAATGCAACAGTCTTATTTTTACCGTCTGCCCCCCTTTTTCTTTAATTTTAAATACAGGTGGCATGGCAATAAAATCAGGGTCCCCGGTATTATCGGATTCAACCTGTACGATGAAAGGGTTATCGCTGGTATTATCGAATGTAACGGTTTTCTCCATGCTGCCTTCCATGACGATCCGCGAAGCATTCAGCACAACGGCAGCCTGCGACAACCCACTGATAAAGAATAATGAAAGCAACATCGTCTTCATAAATGATATAATTTTCATGATGTTTTCCGGCCCCGCGAATATTCGCGGGGCACTTTAATTAAAGGTAATTAATGGCGTACTGAACTGATGCCTCGACATTACCGGCTGTGGCCGCACCAGTGGCAATATACTGCGCGGTAAACTGTGCTTCTGCACTGTCAGTACCTGATAGCAGTGAAAACGCTTTTGACGTAGCCTGGCCAGACGATAAATTGATGGCGTGACTGTCTGGATCCAGTAACTGAATAGCCACATTAGTCGCAGGGGATGTGGTGGAAATATTTTTCAGGTTGCCAGAAGCATCAACATTATTAGATACAAAGTTGATTTTGATATCCTCCCCAGCGGTTCCCGGATTCGCACATCCTGTCAGCTTCATGCTGAAAGTTGTGGGAGTTGAAGTATTACCCGCCGCAGTAAGGTCACTGACTTTTGCGGCCTGCAGAAGGATAACAGGCGCTGCAGAAGTTGAGTCATTGACGCTGATATTACATGTCTGAGCCGACACACTTCCTTTGAAACGAATGCTGTTTTGCTGTGCTGCAAATGCACTGCTTGCAGTCAAAGCAACAATCATCGTGACTAGAGTTTTCTTAAACATTTTTTCTCCTTTAAGGATCATAAAAAACTGATTACTGTTTTAGCCGAATAACCAGCCAGCTTAATTACCTGCATTGCTGTTAATACCGAAGTATCACTTTCATACCGGTACATTAAATTTTCACCGGCATGTTAGACACTGAGGGGTAAAAAAGCACCTTTGAATATCTCTAAATATGTTTTATCTTATATTAGTTCTATTCTGTTAGTTTTTTTTAATAAGAATCAATGAGTTATATTTTAATGTTCTTTTTTTTAAACATAGCAGGAGAGGGGCCTAGCATCGAAAAAAATATGAATCATATCATTTAAATTGATTCATACAGTTTTAAGTATTATGCTCATCTTTTTACAGAAATATCTTAAAGAATTTTTATTCCTTATATTTATTGTGGGTTTATGGTTTTCTTTCGCGTCACTGGAGAATATCTTGAGCAGAAAAATCACTCTCAACGAGTTTCTGATTTTCGAACCGGAAAAAAAAAGAATAACCGGCAGGGGAAGACCTGTGATTATCAGTGCATCGGCATCACTGTGCCTGGAGCTGATGATTGAGAACGCAGGTCAGCTGATCACACATCAGCAATTTTACGATTTTGTATGGCGTCGTTTCGGAACAGAGCCTGCGCCGACGGCCCTCTATCAGAATATATCAGCTCTGAGGCGAGCGCTGAATAAAGCCGGTCTCCAGGAGGATATTATCCGGACTATGCCCAGGAAAGGGTTTATTCTGTCACCTAAAACGACTATATCCAGAGAAATTACTTCTGCTCCGGCTTCCGTTCCGGTGCAGGCAGAGAGTGTTCAGGCTGTCAGGTCCGATGAGAACAGCAACTTTGTGAATACAGAAAATCCTCTTAAGAAGACAATATCTGAAGAAAATCCCAATGTTATACACTCCGCCAGGAGGCGACTCACACATTCTTTTTTTATCAAAGGCACCCGGTTCTGGTCGGCCTTATCCTTTAAAGAACCTATGTCAATAATCTCATTCACGCTTATGCTGTTTGTTATTGTTTATTTTTTCTCTCTCAGAACGGGCATGGATGATGAAAATGTATTATTCAGTTACAGCACAGATTACAAAGGCTGTAAAATTTTCAGTAAATCGGACGCATTACTAAGCACTGAAAATGTTCTAAAAAAAGTAGATCAGCTTAAAATAGATTGCAGAACTGCACCTTATGTCTATCTTACTGCTTATGAAAATGCTGACAGACTGTCATATTTCAGCTGTCAGCATCCCCTTGATAGCAGTCTTCGAGCAAACTGCCGCTCTTTCTACTATGTGAAGAATTTCAACGATGAATAAGATAATTTATCCGGTTTCGCTGTTTTTTTTGTTCTATCTTTTTTGTCCTGTAAAACGTCAGGGGGGGCACGTCATCACGTGTAAAGCCAGCGTCTCTTATTTCTGGAATGGAGAGCGGCTTGACCTGCGCATCTCGCAGGACCTTGATGGTGGAAAAGGGTTTCTCTCAGTGTCAGGCATTGTTTATAACAGTGATAAAACTAAATCCTATCTGGACAAGACAATCTCATTTTCATACAGACAAAATAAAGAGTTTTATTATTTTCGGTCTGAGATGATCATGAACTCGCCACAAATGACGATGAGTGTCAGCGAGCAGAAGAAGTGGTTGCCTGAATTTTTTATCAACCGTGACGCGGCAATGTTGCTGAAGATAAAACCCTATGGCAAAAATGCCTGGTTATTTTATTCTGCAACCAGTCCGCTTTTTGTTTGCGAAAACATTCGCTGACGGCCTTCACTTCCTCGAACCCACCTTTGCGGCACAATTCTGAGAACTGAATACGTCATTAAAATCCGGTTCAGGGTGACTGAACTACTCCTGAAGTCATCACCCTGTTCCGGCCTTCATGCTTTGCGCTGTATAGAAGTTGATCGGCTACAGACAGGGCTTTTTCCATATCTGTATCATCGTGTTGAAGGCCGCAGACGCCTGCTGAAACTGAATTTTCGACGCAAGGGTAAGCAACGTCTTCCGGTGCGCAATCCGGCTCCGCTGGCAACGCCGGAAGCGCTCAATCAGAGCTGGTCTATCGATTTTATGCACGACGCGCTGGTCTGTGGTCGGCGTTTTCGGACCTTCAACGTGGTGGATGATTTTAACCGCGAGGCCCTTGCGATAGAAATCGATCTGAATATTCCTGCGCAACGAATGGTGCGGGTTCTGGACAGGATAGTGGCGAATCGCGGATATCCGCTGAAGATGCGGATGGATAACGGCCCGGAACTGATATCACTGGCTCTGGCGCAATGGGCTGAAGACCATGGTGTGATGCCGGAATTTATCAAGCCGGGTAAGCCGACACAGAACGCGTTTATTGAGAGGTTTAACAGGACGTACCGGACAGAAATACTGGATTTTTACCTGTTCAGAACGCTGAACGAAGCACGGGAAATCACAGAGCGCTGGCTGAATGAATACAACAGTGAGCGGCCCCATGAATCCCTGAATAACCTGACACCGGAAGAATACCGGCTGATGGCTGAGAAACCGGAAATCTCAAAAAGTGTGTGGAACTAAAGCTGGGATACTTACACTTCTACACCAAGTCGTCAGGCAGGTATGCCACCTATTTGTTGGAGTAGGTTTGACAGATCAGTTTGCCCGCGTTCTTCGCGCAATTTATCCTCTGAAAATCTATAGAAATTAACAGCCGATACTTTGATATTTTTTCCCGTTGCTGGTACACCAAAAGATGTTCCCTGATGGGTACCTCGCATTGTGAAGCACGCAGTAACCCTGTCATTTTCAGCAATCATTTCGTCAAGTGTCCATTGTATGTCTGGGAATCCAGCGCGCATCATCCCGATAACATCAAGTTAGCCCTCAGGACCAGTTAAAGGCTGCTAGCGTCCGGGCACATGGAAAACAGCATCAGGCGCAATAAGCTCCTTTGCGAGGCTTTCGCTTAATGAGTTAATAAATGTTACAAAATCCGTCATTATCTGCTTATTGATTTGAACAGTCATATCCCGTTTCCGTTGTGGCGTTAAGTGTTCAGTATCGATTGTTAAAAAACTGAATCCATAAAATCGTAAACTCAACCTTGTAATTCTCACTGGTTTCGTTAACCGAGGGCCAGCTAAAGTCAACAGAACCAAAAACAATCTTAACGTACAATATTCTCTGTTTCCCAAACGGAGTCTTGGAAGGCTGAACTGTCTCCCGCCACGGCGTGAAGCCTCAGAACCGGTAACTCACCTGTAGCGAACCCTGACTGTTTCTGTAGCCACCGACACCGGCCTGCTGCGTGAATACCACGGCTCCCGTCAGGCTCTGCGAAAGACGTCCCTCAACGCCCGTTTTAAGCTCTGCGATATTCCGGCTCCCCCGCACATCATCTGTTTCTCCATTCATACGCACGCCGTACACTTTTGTATTATGCAGCCAGTTCGCTTCCACGAACGGCTGGAATTCGCGCACTGTCTGTTGGTCCTGCCGACTTTTCCCGTTCAGGTAAGTTCTGAGACCGAGCCGGGTGGTGACTCCGTCGTTTCCCGCACCCTGCACGTGCGTGCCGCCAGCCTCTGTGTGGTCATCCGCCCGGATGCCGGACCAGACGGTCTGCACGTGTGGCTCGATGAACAGTCGGTTTTCCATGCCGGAGCCGCTTTGCCAGCTTTTAATCTGCCACGCATATCCGCCTTCCAGAGAGGCTTTCAGCCCTCGGCTGTTATAACGCTCCGCAGGCAGCATGTCGCCTGACACCTCGTTTTTGAACCAGTTGTACTGTGCCCACGTATCAGCCCATGCTCCGCTTTTTGCCTCTGCGTTTTGGTACCATGTGCCGTATACACCTGCGCTGTATCCGCTCACGCTTCCTTTCGCGTCATGCCCCGTCAGGCTGCTGTGCGAACTGCTGTCCGCCCGGGCGTAGCCGCCCATAAGGCCGGCGTGAACTGCATCTGTGCCATTGGTTGACCCCTGAATAACATCCCCTCCCAGCTGCAGCACGTAGCGGTTAGTCTGCGTACGGTTCTGCCCGTCTGTCATGGCCGCGTGCCCGTGGCCACCCAGATTACGCATCCACATGCTGGTCGTACGGACCGACCCCGTTACCGGGTCGGTATAGCGCGTTTCCCCGCTGCGGTCGCGCATTGACAGGTCAAACAGAGTATTCGCCGCCTGCAGGTTAGCCGTGTAGGCCGCCGCCTCTGGACGGTACATGCGGACAGGTTCAGTTTCAGGTGATTGTGCAGGAGACGGTGCAGGTGCAGGAGACGGTGCAGGTGCAGGAGACGGTGCAGGTGCAGGTGCAGGAGACGGTGCAGGTGCAGGTGCAGGAGACGGTGTAGGTGCAGGAGACGGTGCGGAGGCAAAACTGGTCAGGTACCAGCCCGCCGGTTCGGTTCCCGAAACATTTCCTTTGCGCAGGCTGTAGTCGTAGGCACCGGCCACCACGCGGTTACCCAGCGAGAACACGGCATCAGAGCGCCCGCCCACGCTGATGAGCTGTATACCGTCCAGCGTCTGACCGCCGCCGCCGTTCTCGTTGGTCACGAAAAGGGTGCTGGCGCCGCTCGTGTTCCCGCTTACCACCAGACGGTCGGTCAGCGAGTCATCACCGGTCAGCACGCTGCCGAACGACACTGAACTGCCGGACAGTCCGGTATAGTCACCGTTAACAGTCAGGGTATTGCCGGCGCTGGTCGGGGTCGGGTTCAGCACAAGGCTGCCGCGGTTGGTGAGGCTGGAATTTATAGTGGAGGAGGCCATTTTTTCAGAACTGAAAAGCAGTGTGCCGTTCTGAGACAGTGTTCCGTCAAGGATGCTGCCGTTTTCCAGCATCAGTGTGCCGTTGTTTACCGTACCGTTAACGGCAGTCCAGCGGGCCGACGGTGTGAGGGTCAGTGTACTGCCGGAATTGACGATAATATCGTCCACACTGACGTTATTCGTAGCGGTGAAGGTCGCGTTCGTGCTTTCATCCCCCACGGACAGAGAAGAACCCGTCAGGCCGGTCACTGAACCGTTCACAGTCGCACTGGATCCACTGATAAACAGTGAAGAGTGCCCGAGATAAACCGGGCCATCAAGTAAACCGGCGTTATGGATTCCGTCACGTATGTTGCCGGAGTTAAATACAGACCAGTCCCCCCCTTTAATGGTACCGCTGTTATTAATCTGAGTGAGATTTCCGGCATTGCTAATTCCCGTGTCTGCTCCCTGAATTATTCCGCCAGGCTTGTTTATAATGCTGCCGACCGTTCCTTCGTTGAGGATGCCATTGCCAACGGTGCCCGTAATGGTGCCCGCGTTGTCAATTTTACCTATCCGATTGGTTATGCCACTCGTTGTCAGATTGGTAATGCCGGTCGCAGCCCTTATTACCCCGCTGTTAAGCACCGAATCAATGGATGAAAGATTATAAAGGGCGGTAGTGTAATTATCTTTACCGGTCAGGTCGCTGTTCAGCGCCATGCTGGTGTTAACGGAGTCATTTTGCAACGTTCCACTATTTGTAAAATCACCAATAAATCCTGAAATATTATACACCGCGGCAATACCTGAGCCACCACTGACTGATATCAATCCGTCATTAATAAAATCGTCTATATGAGTTTCATTTTCTGAACCCGGTCCATTACTGGCTATGCGAACACCAGTGTATGCAGAAGCTATCGTTCCGCCGTTGCCAAAACTCTCAAGGTTATTATTAAGAATAGAAACCGCAACGAAACCGTTGCCTTCACGGGTGACGTCAACAGATGCGCCTTCTGCCACAGTAAAAAAACCAAGTGATGGAGAGACCGTACATTCTTCGGTTTCCTGACTGGTAATAGTCTGAGCTTCATTATCGTCAGCTGAAGCACACATGCTGGCTGCCACAGATGAAAATGACAGTAAACTCAAACTCATCAGGCTAACAGTCCATATTACATGTTTTTTTTCATGAGTCATTATGTACTCCGGTCAGGAAAAATTTCATAGAAAAAAATAGCGAAGTCAAGTTTCAAAGATACACATATCTGATGTTGTACGTATTCTGGCCCAAACCGATCATTGATTCCGATGTGGCTTGATCGCATTTTTCGATTTAATTCGACCACAGATTCCGGTTTTTTCTGGCCAAGTATGGCCATCTGTCAGAATCTCGCGCGTTTCACTTTTGGAACAATGGACAACACATCTTCCTGATAACTCATTTTCCGGAGGAGTGTCGACATGGCAAGACTGAGAACGCGGCTGAATGAAATTAAAGAACTGCTGAGCATGAAATCTGACTGCCACCTGCGCAACAGGAGCACATCAGGCTGTCTGATTATCCAGTTTAGTACCATATCTGATGGGGTCACCCACTACAGATATAGCCAGCTGGCATGCCCCTGCCCTAGCGGCTAACCGACAGCGCAATCTGCTACCGTGCAAGATTTTTTCACCTCCGCCTTAGCTCAATGATTTTTTTACAGGTTCAGCCCAGACCCATTGATAAGTTCGATTCAAATGAATGGTTCCCTATGGCTTGCTGTCTTCGGGCGCTCTTTTCAGCGAGATATTTCCGGCAATTTTTTTTCCTAACTGTACTGAGGGTATTTCAACCAGTCTGAACATAACAGACGATATTCCGGTGCTTACTACAATTGAGAGTAAAAAGACTGACGGATTTCCGTTTTGTAGCGCTGATGACGGTAAAGAATTTTTTATATAAAGCATCACCGGGTAATGAACCAGATACAGTGAGTAAGAGATATCACCCAGAAATGACAGTACACGAAGGTTTACTGTTTTCTTATGGCAGCTCAGTGTAATGACTGAAGTCATAATTATCAGTGCAGGCCAGAAGCCGCCGCTCATGCCGAAAACTTGCGGCCCAGTGATAGTGACAAAGGCAATGGCAAAAACGAGGGCGCCCCATGCCACTGCCCGGATGACGCGAGAGTTAATGATTTTGTCATTCACCATCAGTTCTGCCAGAAACATACCCATAATGAACTCAAAAACAACCGTGTTACTGGCAATTTTAATCCAGCCCTGCCACCAGTGCGAGACAATAATTTGAGGAGACATTTGTGAGGAAAAGCTGAAACTGCCGTTATAAATTAGCTGAAATCCCACTATTGCAGCCATAAAAACCAGCGCACAGAGATAGCTTCGGTAGCGATAACAGAGACTCATGGAAAGGGCAAAAACGACGTAGAACATGACTTCATAGGACAGCGTCCAGGGGGGGCCAAGAGGGCTGTAACCAAATGTAGGGCCCTGCCTGCTGTAATCCTGAAGACAGAAATAAAGCACACATGACATCTCGCCAAATGTGCGATCATGATAAACAAAGAGAAGCGAGGCCAGCCACACCATAAACAGAGGTGGCCATATGCGGAAAAAACGCTTTATTAAAAATGTATTGGCCCCCTCCGGCATCTGGCGGGTAATGAACGTCATAATGAAACCACTGACGATGAAAAAGATATCTACTCCCAGGGCGCCGGGAATGCGGTTTACCCAGGATTCGCTCAGAAAGGCAGAATTATGGGCAATCACTACAAGCAATGCAGCCAGCCCACGCACGTACTGAATAGTAAGTATCCTCACGGCTCTATCGAACCCTTTTTAGTAAGAAATAATCAATGATTATTTAAGTTAGCAGCATTGCCCTTACCAGACCAGATACCAGCTGGAACTAAACTTGAGCGTAAAGCATAACTGGTAATACAGCAGGATCCACCAGAAAAAACCACCCGGACGTTCAGTATCAGCAGCTCACCAGAATTCAGCCCTAGCTGTTACGGTTACAGCTTTTGTAAAAATACTGTTTTGCACACCACTTTTCAATACCAGTAGTAAGTTAAGTAATGCCGCCGTTTCGTGGGAGGTCAGTTATTTCCTAGCGGTGAATCCCCCTCAGCTGCGGGGCTGAGCTACAAAAGGGGTGAAAGCCTTGGCCAATAAGCGGGTCAGGTTATGGCTTTTCCTGACTCACCGGCAGGCACCCGGCACCGCTTAGATTTTCTGAGGGAAAATGACATATGTAAACAAACTGAGGTAAACGGGGCAGATACCTGCGGTCAGCCGGCACGCTCTAAACAGCGACCGTTTTCAGCAGACATAAGTCCTGCGGGATTCTTCTGCAGGGCTTTTTATTCATTACCGACAGGCAGACAGTGACGAATTTTATTGTACAACTGTCGTAAGAAAGCACTGATAGCGTTAAACATATTATTCGGGAGGATAAAAAGGGGCTTAAATTTTCGTTACAGAATGCGGTTCTCGTCTTTAGTACGCCATAATACCAGCGCACCAGTTTTCTCATCAGGGCATCGATGGCTACCATTTTCTGTTTGTCCCATATACACAACTCATCGAAGTTATTGCGCATCCCTTAATTGTGAATTTTCCCGCACAGAGCTGACATGTAAAGCTTCGCTCTCAGCTGAGGCGGTCCGATTGTCGACATGCCGGGGCGACTCCGTACTGACGTGCCTGATCACTTCTCTACCGTCATCACTCCCAGAAAGTCGGCAGCCTGCTCAACTGACTCAAAGTTATGGCTGCGGAGCACTACCAGCATGTGCATGCCCAACCTCACTTCTCTCCCATAAACCGTCACGACTGTTCGCCTTGTACATACGGAGTCGTGCTCCCGGTAACCGTTCAACCTGATGTGCTATGGTGGTAGCTAATCACCACATAATGTTAGATACAAGGTAAAGGCTGTGCCGGTAGACCCTGACGCACCCTAGCCAGAAGGTACTTATTTTCATACTGATAACCCACGGACGCAGATTTTCACGAGTACGATTTAGTAAAAACGTAAGTGTCACATATAGAATTCATTGACGTTTAGACTGGCGTGGGATTGGTTTTCAGGGCAGCAGATCGGCAGCCCTTACGATCCTTTAGAAGTGAGTTCGAATGATATTTTGAAGATGCTGTTGCGCATACCGCTGAATAGTACCAGTTATAAATAGAGGAATTTCAGGTTCT
This sequence comes from Pantoea sp. ABR1s, assembly GCF_057812235.1. Taxonomy (NCBI): domain Bacteria; kingdom Pseudomonadati; phylum Pseudomonadota; class Gammaproteobacteria; order Enterobacterales; family Erwiniaceae; genus Pantoea; species Pantoea sp. ABR1s. The sequence continues at coordinate 53,909 of NZ_JBSZSY010000003.1, forward strand.
TGTTGAAATTGTGCTATTTTTCTTATGCGGTGAATCCCCCTCAGCGGCGGGGCCAAGTCACAAAAGGGTGCAAGCCTAAGCCAATAAGCGGGTCAGGTTGTGGCTTTTCCTGACTCACCGGGAGGCACCCGGCACCGCTCAGCTTTCCTTTCGGGACTGATGGATGTAAACAAACGGACGTGAATCCCCCTCAGCGGCGGGGCCAAGTCAGATACAAACATAATCATCCTGGCAATGAGCAGAAACGGCAGGTCAGGTTCTGGCTTTTCTGACCTATCGGGAGGCACCCGACACGTCCGGGACAGTTGCAGTTTTCAGCAGACAAAAGGCCTGCGGCTTTACCCGCAGGCCTTTTTATTTATGCTGAATCCGGAGGTGAGCTGCACGTCACAAAAGGTCACCGGAATGCCTGCGTAATTATTATGCCCTCCGGTTTCTTCAGGCCCTGATTTTCCGGTATGCAGGATGCGTATTTACTCCCCAAAAACCGGCCAGCGCACTGACAACAGCCCCCGCCAGAAGAGCGATAAATGACCACAGTGCGATTTTTGCAGCCGCGCTGGCAGCTTCATCTGCTTTCTCTTTTGCCTGCTTTTTAAATTCAGCGTACTGCGCCTTCGCATCGTTAAGATTATTCTGGAGCTGCGTCATGCGGGCGCTTACCTCCTGAACGGTTTTGTCACGCGCCTGGAGGAAGTTATCGACTGCCTTGTCCGCCTCCTCCGGTGACAGACGGGTATTTTCGGCCAGCGCCTTTTTCACCTCATTCCTGTCGACACCATTGCTGACCGCTTCCGCCCGTGACTTCAGTTTACCGCTCAGCGTATCAAAAATGGCGTCGCTGTTGTCAGGGTTGACGGCCAGGTTTTTGACCGAATCCGCAATGTCGCTCGCTGCCGCCTCAAGCTGAGACTGCAGAAACTCCGGCTGAAGTTCTTTAATGTTGCTCCTGCGCAGCGCATCCATCACCTGTGTGTCGGCCTGCGTAGCCGCGAGCTGAGTGTTAAGTCCGAGCCTGTCAGTGATATTCTGAGCGATGTCTGCTGTTACGCCAGATGCTTTGCCTGCGGCATTGCCCAGTCCGCTCACGGCAGAGCCGGTGGCTGATGCGGCCGCACCAACCGCGCTTCCCGCCATGTGCAGAATGCCGCCAGCGGCGGCGAAGCCCAGCACGGAAGCAACAAGCAGAGACGTTGCCCATGAGAGGAATCCGTGGATGGTTCCATCTGCGCCCGCCAGCCTGCCGGCCACAAAACCGCCGCAGGCCAGACTCAGTACTACTGAGATAGCCGACCAGATGATGACAGCCTTGCCGGCACCGTTGATTACATCGTCAGACTGAGGTGAAAGCAGTGAAAAACCCAGGCTGGACCCCAGCGTAGTCAGCAACAGGGACACTGCCATTACCGTTACCACACCCGCAATTATGCTGCCCCATGAGACGTGCCTGTTCAGTTCCGCCTCTTTTACAAGTTCCATTGTAATCTCCATTTAAAAACGTATGAAAAGGCGGGATTCTTCCACGCCCGGATTAATCTTAGTAAAAATATGCGTCACTGACAGTCGATTAGGAGATACAGGCATCACCTGGTGCTGTCAGAGTGAGGGAATTCGGGGCACGGGCAGACAGTTCAAAGCGCAAGACGGTGCAGATGAGACGCTTACGATTATCCTGCAACTGCTGCTCGGCATGTTGTGCCCGTCACTGCGGATGAAGACCGTTACCTGCGGCTCGGTTTCGCAGATAACCATGATCAGGACACCGCGGCGCTAGTCTCCCGGTTCGCGCGAGGCGCGCTCTGACGTCATCAGGCAGCTGCAGCGCGGGAAAACCGGCAAACAGTCCCAGCGGAAGCGTGGACTCCAGCCGCGCATCGGCCGCGTCGCTCCAGGCAGCCAGCTGCGAGATCAGGATGAGACGGCGTGATCCGTAGCCGGCGTCTCTGGCAGCCTGACGGTTCTGCACGGCCTGCGCTGAGTCCTTCATGGCCATCAGCAGCAGCGACTGCTGCAGCGGGACCCGTCCGATACGTACGCGTGCGGCCGTTTCATTCAGCCGCCAGCTGACCCAGCCCGGATAGCGTTTCTTCCGGTCAAAGGCAGGATGCCAGACGTTGATGCCGGACTGCTCCCAGAGCAGGTGCAGCAACCCCAGAAGGCGCATTGAGGGCTGCCGGCGCCGCTTAACGGGTCCGGCGCTGACCGGGATAGCATCCGGTTTTTTTTCCTGAATATCTTTCTTCTGCAGGCCTGTGGGGAGACGTACGACAATGTTCCCGTCCGGTGCCGCCTTCACGACGTCAGGTGCATAAATAGCGGCCTGCCTTTCATCAGACCAGACGGAATAAAAGCGGCAGTCCGGCGCGTGCTCATGGCCGGAAAACGGCCATGACGCGAGCCAGCACTGATCTGTTTTCTGGGAAAGGTGCACCTTCAGGCGCCGGCAGCGAGCGTCCTCATCGGGTGGCCGGCACAGGCAGGTCACCACCGTCGTGGCTTTATTATCCCGCGCGTATTTCAGCCAGCGCTGCCACTGTTCCGGCTTGTACGCACGGAGGTCTGCGGCACACTCCCGCGTTCCGCGCTGGCCGGTAAACCGCACCGGAAATGTTTTCTTTGCCGCCATAATAAACCACCTCCCGATCACAATACTGAATATGAGACCTGCATGATCCTTAATTCAGCCTGTCCGCTGAGCAGGCTACAGGTGAAGACTCATTCAACAGCCGGTTAAATTCCGTCTGATACTGTCGCGCGGTTGCCGGCTCGCCCGTAATAACCAGCGCGTTTTCAGCATTTCTTTTTTCAGCCGATGACGTGTAATTAAACGACCCGGTTTCAACCGCGCTTCCGTCAGCAACAATAAATTTATTGTGCATGATGCTGTACATTCCGTTGACGCGCACCTGCACACCCGCGCAGGCCAACGCGCCGACGAGTGACCAGCGGTCCCGGCTTTTCTTTTCATCGGCAACCAGCCGTACCGTCACGCCCCGCGCCACGGAAGCAGCCAGCGCCTGCGCCACGGGCTGGCTGGTGAAATCATAGGCCGCCACGTCCACGCTCTGGCGCGCGCTGCCGGCGAACTGCAGTATCAGGTTCAGCGCCGTGCCGCCGGGAGAGAACCCTGCCGTCACCGCAGCGAACGAACAGGGTATAAATGCAATCGCGGATAGCACCATTACTCTGGCTTTATGATTATTCACGGATAGTTTCCTGCAGGAGAAATAAGTCACCATTCTATCACGCAGCGCATTTACTTAATTAAATAACGCCCTGTTACTGTCGCAAAAAAATATAACAAATACGGGTTAAGTCATTATTAACCCCTGCCGATAATATAATTCAGACGGGGAGCGGGGGAACCATGAACGAATTTCACGAAATAAACATGCTCACATCACGCGGTGATATTAACGGGGCACTTTCACTCATCTGTAAATGGAATGAGAGCATTGCCCCCTAAAATCATGAAAAAGGCCGGCTACAGTGTGACGCCGCATGCCGGCCGCGCGTTCTGGTCGTGGGCGCAGGCCACGCTGACGGAATCAGCCCGGCAGCGCCGCTGTGGCTACCGTGTACGGGCTGAGCGCAGGGCGCCCGTCCGATACTGTCGCCAGCAGGCGCAGGAGAACTATGATGCGTACGCGCAGATGATGGCCTCAGACATCGCGCCGAAGGCTGAGGCTGCCCCGCACAGAGAGGTAGCGTCCATCGATGCTGGTCCTGAAAAAAGTGTCGCTGTCTGCGGCCGCACAGAAGGCCTGATACACCTTTGCCGGCACGGCCCGCCAGCGCCGGCACGCGCCGTTCCGGTACTCCAGCTCAAGCACGCCGGTGGTCGCATCGTATCCCGCACTGCTGAAAAGCGCAGACGTCACTTTATGTCTGTTCATGGCGTTATTCCTGGCAGGTCCCAGATGAATGAAATCGTTGCTCGTAAAAGTGCGGATCGCACGTACAGAATGCCCGTGCAGGGTAAAATACAATGGTCTGTATCCGGCTTTTCACTGGCGGCTCGTCCGCTGCATGTCCGTTATTCTGAGCCACCCCGGGCATTCACTGTAGCCTGTAAAAAGGGAATCCGGAGGAACAGGGACCCGGCTACGCTGACTGCTTCGCGGGGATCGACGGCCAGACGTCAGCGTTCACGGTTTTTAAGCGCGGCAGACACCCGCGCCTGTACCAGCGTCAGAAACGCCTGCGCCGTGGTGTCCCAGTTCGCCGGCACAAATTCCCCTTTGTAATGCGTCCGGAAATCCAGCTCGGTATCGTCGCACCCGTCCAGAAACAGCTCAATATCTGCCAGCAGGGCGTGAAGATTTGCGTCAGGCATGTCGTGAATGTAGGCCTGAATTTTGGGCTCTATCTCATGACCGGGTTCGGCCATAACGTAATCCTGACCGAAATATACGCCGATAAAATTATCCAGTTCGCTGATGCTGATACGGTCCACTATACCTCCGGAAACGCAGTCAGAATAAAATAGGGTTTTCCGTTAAACGACCTGAAATCAATCACCACGCGGACGCCATAACAGGTAACGGTCTCCTGATTTCCTCTGCGTACCATAATCCCCGTGGGGTGTGCAAACCGCCGGCTCAGGCGCATGCGGGCCCGCATGCCAGGCGGAACGTTCTTCACCCACATCGCTATCTGATTTTTATTATCAGCCAGCACCCGGCTGATGATTGCCTCTGCCTCACGGAGTGATTTAAAACTGCTGGATTCTTCAAGTCTGGGCTCCCTGATAAGCCTTTCGCGCAACTCATCCGGCGACTTACCGATGTGTCGCTCGATGGTGTGGCCACCGGGCGCACGTCCTGAAAGTGACTCATGCTCAGCGATTCTGAATCGCCCGCGGCGTACCGCAATGACCCGCTCTGCGCCGGCCGCCAGTGCAAACGCCATCGGTATGGCGATATCGACCGTCAGACCAACCTTCATGGCGGTCTGGCGGTCAGCACCGAGCGATTCCGCGAGCGCCACGGCGGAATTAAAGGTATCGGTACTGACCTGCCTGCCGGTCCAGACCTGCCGGAGACTGGCCTGAATGGTATCAAGTCCGTGCGTTCCGACAAAGACGCAGCCGGCTTTGGTCAGCATGGTGGGCTCCGGCACCACGCACAGGGCGCCTGCACCGAACATTTCCACCACGCCACCCGCCAGCCCCAGCCCGCCGGATATACGGTTACTGGCTGACTCACCTTCACTGACGCTGCGATCAGAAAGTACAGCAGCCAGCTGCACCGGCGAAAGCGCTATCCTCAGTCCCTGTTCTTCTTCCATAGAATCCTCCCTTCCGTAACCGGTACGTCATTTACTCAATTTATAACCGGCACGGCATCAGGTTGCAAACCGGCGGCAGCCTGGCGCCTGTCCTCGAACAGGACAGCGAAAAAAGAATTATGGCCACCGGTTTCAATACCAGGGATAACCGGAGTGAACCCGGCCTGTGCTTTCAGAGCGGTTCCGCATTGTCCACATCCGGAAGAATTTCCAGCTTATCGATAACAATCTGCATGACGTCCGCCATACCTGGTGACCATTTGCCGGGTATGGCGAGCTCCGAGCGGAATATCCCCGCAAGCCGTATACGGGTGGTTTCAAGTCCCGCATCGGCCAGCATGAGCACGGCTTCACCCAGCAGGCGGAATGCCTCTTCTGAATCCCGCTGTTCTGCTTCAGTAACCTGCATAGCATGTACCTCTCAGACGTCGCCGGACAGGCGAGCAGTGCGCAGCCTGTCCCGTGAATGCCGCGTCAGCGGCATGGAGGCGCCAGAAACTGTTAAGGACGGCTCAGATGCCATCGGGCGCCGTAAGCCCGGCAGAGCCGGTTACAGGGCTGATGGTGGCAAAATTCCCCCCCCCCTGCCAGACGCCGTTTACGCAGCGTCCTGTCAGCAGCTTATCAGCCAGACGGTCGGAGACGAAAGGAAGGATCCGCGGCACTTCTCACAGCAATGTAAAACCAACTAGTTACAACACCCATTAATCAGCCACTCCTGTTCCGGCCCGATGGGCCGGGGCGGGGGCGGCCTGTCAATGGGCACTCGGAGTTTCAGGTCTGCTCCGGTTCGGGCTGAGAGGGGCTGGAGGGTTCAGGTCTACTCTGATGTGGTTTTATATTGTGAATATGAGTGTTGTAACTAATAACTTCCCATGCCCGCCACAGGCGGGAGCTACTTCAGATTCTGAGCGGCGCGGTCGCCTGCGGCCGCTGCAAGCGAAGGCATTAAATTTATCCACAATGTCACGCGTGATAGAGATCATTTCGGGTTTACCCGAAGAACTAAAAGTAGTGTTTAAGAATGTTTTGCAGATTATCTGGTATTCATTTGCCGTTTTTATCTGTTATCCGGTTGCGGATTATTGTGAATAAAGCTCCGTCGGCTGTGCCTCCTGCATGCTGCCGGCACAGCAAAGACGTCAGGACGGGTGTAAAACGGTAAAAAAAGGGAAATGCGTCAGGGGTGCTGAAAAAAAAACCACGGCAAAAGCCCCAGCTAAGGGGCATGGTCTGTAAGGAAGGGTTATACGCTAAACGTGGGTGTCATGTGTCTCAAACAGCTGCATCTGGAAAAGCTGCCCGATGGCCAGCGTCTCGAGCCGGTCATCCGTACAGTACAGCAGCTCGCCTGCAGGTAGCGTTTTACGCAGGTGTTTCATCATTTCAAACACCTGAATGTCTCTCGGATGGCTGCTGAGCCGGTTGGCCCGCTTACGCATGGCCCCCTGCTGACGGCGGTACTTCAGCGACTCGGTTCTTTTGCGGCTGTACCAGCGGCGTCGGGCGGCCTGAGGCGAAATGTCCTCATCCTCACTCATTAACCCTTCGGCTATCAGCTGCCGGCGTTCCTCGCTTCTGCGCAGCGCCTTTTCCTGCTCTTTCGCCAGTCTGGCCATGTCCACGCCCAGCATCCGGAAACCGGTATCGGTTATCCAGACGTACTTTGGCAGCCACTGCCCCGACTCGCGGTCCCACATTTTTTCTTCCGACTGCGCAAGCACGCCATACCGGACCTGTTCGCTTATCAGGCGCGACATGCGGCTTACCGTCACGCCCGCTCCCGGAATGACGTTGCCCTTATCATCCTTAGGGCTGACTTCATCAGCCAGCCGGGATTGACACATGCCTACCGAATGCTTGCCCGCGTCGCAGAAACTGACCAGTACTGGCCACAGCGTATCCAGCAGCCTGGCCTTTTCAGGTTTAAAATGGTTTTTGCGCCCGGCCAGTTGCCGGTGGCTGATATAGTAAGGATGGAGCGACATACGCATACGAAGCTGTTGTTTGCCGGAGCCAGGATCCTTTCTGACCAGCCGGTTGTAGGCGTAGCCAAGCTGGCCGCCAAGTCGCTTGTAGTGGTCAGGACGAAACCACTCCGGTTTACCGCATTTAGGCTGAGTGGAATGCTGACCGCGAACCCGGCGAGTCCGTTTCTTATGAACAGGTACCAGGAAAGAATCTGTTTCGCCCCCGTCTACTCCCTGCCAGAAGAGTACCTGCTCTTCAATACTGAGCTGACTCCAGTGCCGCTTAGGAAGCTTCTGTATCATTACAGTGCCCCCCTTTTATGATGCAGCCTTTCAGATTTAAGGCGGGCTGCATGCAGGTGGTCTGGTCTGACCTTCAGCGCCTGGAAAAATGCTGGCGTGAAGCAGATACCATCATCTCCGGTCACGATAAATCCGTACTCTTTTTCCAGAGACCGTGCGGCGCGGTAAGCCCTTGTCACGCTGATGGTGCCGTTAGGGGAAATTGTCGCGAGACCACATTCATGCGCAAGTGCAGTCAAAGACCTGTCCACGCAGTTCGTCAGTGGGTCGTAGTAGAAACTCATGCCCTGCAACAGTGCGTTTATGGCACAGAGCAGTTCATGCCGGGGTTTCCTTTTACGTTCCCCCCTTGCGCACATCAGATAACCGTAAATAGCGAAGCGAAAGCTGAATGGAAAACCATCGGCTTTTTTCATCAGCTGTCGGCAGAAACGGGGCCGCACAAAGCCTGATGCCGGAATAAAACGGGGCTCAGTACGCTTGACGGCGACGGAGTGATCGCCGCGATGGCGCCCGTCGTTTTTGAGGTTCGGGCGGTTTAACCCGATTAAAATCTGGTCATTCACCCTGTCCCGAACTTATGGCGGACAGGGGTTGCCTTATGAAAAGCATGCGTTATAATCCTTCACAGGCCAGCGCCTGCTTTTGGACCCCCTGATTTCTGAACCTTCCGCCAAGTTGAGACAGAATTCAGGGGGTTTTTGCATTCAGAGCCCGGTGAAACATGGGCTCCATACCCTGGACGTTTTTACGGATACGTCCCATCCGGTTGATTCTTTCCCGCTCCGCGCATGTACGGCTACAGGTTTACTGCACACCCCGTCGTTAACCACCACAGTAATCAACAGGGATCTGAAAAGGATCGCCGCCCGGCGAATTCTGAAAAGAATACCCATCTCACCCGCTTAAATCCAGCACAGTTTGCTCATAGCACGAATCGTAAGGATCCAAAAAGATCACCGATAAACTTTGTGGTGTCCGCCTTCAAACTTACATGCTGACTTAATCCAAATCACGCGTCTGGCGGGACGGTGATACTCAGTTGAGATGGCATAGGATCGCATTTACAGTACGACGTACAGGGCGGTCAGGCTGAGGCGTACCGCAGCATCGCGAGGAACGAACAGCCTTAGCGACATGGCCGTCATGGGGTAAAGGTTCTGCCGGAATGGCCGATACCCCGGACAATGCCTGTTGGTTGGCGCTAAAAGGCAGACTGACAGACTTGACCTTCCCGGCCCCGTGCCCGGAATTTTTATGGCCACATGCGGTAAAGGTTTTTACAGGCTGGCCGATACTCACTCAGACTGTCGGCGGGACTGTCTCTGCGTCCGACGGCTTTAATATGTTGTGTAAAAGTTTGACCGGCCCGGTGCCCCCGGAGCCGGTTTTTTTTAGCTCTTTTCTGCACGCGCTATGGCCTGCTGCATGACCTGTTCGCTGACCACACCCGGAATGACCGTGGTGTTGTCCGGCGTGGCGTTTTCAGCCGGCATCACGATAATGCCCGGCGTCCCCGTCAGCCCCAGCATCTCAGCCAGGCCTGCATTGTTCTCCGTAACGTGGTCAGACACGGTCCTATCCTCGTCTGAAGCGGCTCCTGCACCGACGGCCGAGGCGACCTTCTCAATGTCTTCTGCCGTCAGCTTCCCTTCGTTATGCCCGGTCCGGTAAATGCCGTTATGAAATGCCACGTACGCATCTGCCCCCTGCTTCCGGTAAACACCCAGTCCGCGGTGCGATGCCTGCGCTGACTCCGGATAGCGGGCGGCAAAGATGGTCCAGTCCCGGAACGCAAAGCGCACGCCGGCGTTTGCAGCCATCACCTTTTCCATCACCGGCGCCATCATGCTGCAGGCGATGCATTCGTAGTCGAAAAACTCTGTCACGATGACTGTTGAGTCCGCCGGCCCTTTGACGGGCACGCCATCCAGCTGCATCAGCAGCCGGTGAGTTTTCAGCGCTGACTGCACGTAAGCCTGCTGCTGCATGGCCTGCTGCCGCGCCTGCAGCTTTTTGCTCACCTCAATGAGCACGTCCGGGTGCGCGACCAGATAGTCCGCCGCAATCTCGCCGATGCGGGCCTGCTGCTCCGGGGTAAAGGCTTCACCGCCGGCGGCACCGGCCTGTACTGTAAACAAAGCAGTGCTCATGGCCAGCGCAACGGTGGCCATCTTAAGGGGCTGTTTCATGAATTATCTCACATGCCTGCGGGGAGCAGGCCGAAGGTGACGCAGCCGCACTGCGTACGGCCGCAAAGGATATCAACGTTCTTTCTGTATGTGACGGGTGATTTCCGGACCAGGTAACTCCCTATCAGGCTCACGGCCCCGTGCTTCCGGTGGCAGGCTGACCTGCGCCTGCCGGTCGAGCTCGCGCGCGGCACTGGCCAGCGCCGATGACGGAATTTCCGGCTGAGCCGTTTTAACTGCAGGCCGCGAACGGTTAAGTTCTTCCTGAACCTGGCGGACCACGGCAGCCGGGGTCGCGCCGTCGCTGCCTGCTGTCGCTGCCTGCCTGATGCTGTCCGGTATACCGCTGACTGACAGCGCACCGAGCACGGCGCGCATGGCTGCATCAGCAGAGGCATCCGGCGTATCCGCCAGCGTCCGGGCAGCCTGACGAACGAGTGCGCTGTAGTCCGGGCGGGGTTCGCCCGGAAGTCGGGGCAGCTTCTGCGCCATAACTTCTGCCACACGTGCTGCAAGCTGCACGGCCAGCGTAACCTTATCCATTTCGTCCTGACCGGGTGGCACTGCCGGCAGGCTGGTTTTTTCCATCAGGTTGCCGTTGCTGACTGATTTTATTGCACTGCGCAGCGTAGCCTGCTCATCCTGCTCTCTCTCCGTTCGCGGCAGAACGGCGAGTATCTCCTGCAGCTCATCTTTCACCTGACTCAGAAGCGTGGCCTCCGGACGACGCAAATCTTCCAGGTTGCCACCCGCCACCTTCAGAAGCTGTGCGGATGGAATCTGACGTCCGTGCATTATCAATATTCCCGCCTCCGGTTTTTCACGCGCAGCGGCAAGTCCCTGCGTGAGATCGCTGACGAGCAGGACCTCGCCGCTGCGGCTTTTCTGCAGCATGGCGGCCTGTGCACCCTCTGTGACCAGCTGGCGGGTCTGCCCGGCGAGCAGTGCGCCCTTATCGTGACGCAGCGGCATCATCGTCAGGCCCGCCGCTTTTCCGTTACCGTCATACACCGGCAGGGCCAGATGAGGCTCCGGGAACTTCCGTGTCGGCGGGATGATGCGTGCCGTAACCGGGCTGCCGCGCAGGCCATTTGACCGCAGAAACGCGCGGCCCATTGCCGTTTTAGACGCGGGCTGACCCATCGCCCAGATCCGCCTGGCCCGATCGCGCTCCGGCTCGGGCGTGAGCGCGTCATGCGCCGTGGCCGGCCCGTCTTTTCCGGTCCTGAGCGTCTTTGTCCAGCCTGCTCTGTCATCGGTAACAATCTGGACGTGGTCCTTTGCACGCGATACGTTGATATAAAACGCCCGCGTGCCGCTCATCAGCTCACGTGCGCCCTCAACGCCCTCCAGCGCCAGTGAGTACCGGGCGCTGGCCCCCTGCGCGCCATAGCCGGTGACCGCCCAGCTGTAGTCCACGTGCCGGTCAGCGAGCGTGGCTGCCGGATCGATGACCTTCACCCCGCCGGCATTGCGCAGCACAATCTCACCATTGTCGCGCAGCTCTTCGACGCGATACTGTTCGTGTGCAGCGTGACCGGCCTGCTTCTGGGTTTTGCTCAGACGGACGCTGTCACCCGTGCGCAGCTCAATTGTGCGGGTCTCAAAAACCTCAATTTCCGTGGCGTTGAGCTCCTGCGGCGACCAGAACTGCGTGCGCCCCGCGTCATCCTTCAGGGTGATGTTGCCGTTAGCCTGGTCAACGCCGGTGACGTGCAGGTACCGCTGATTGGCCATCACCACCTGACCGGTTTCCCAGTCGTCAACCCGGTTAAAGTCGTGCCGTCCGCCGTTGATACGGTCCAGGACAGGGACGGTGCGGTACGCCTCGCCCAGCTCTTTTGATTCAACCATCGCGTTATGAATACCCTCATTGATGGCTCTGCGGTCTGCGTGCAGCTGAACCATGATCATGGTCTGCGCCCGTGCCTCATCGGTCCGGCTCATAAAGTCAGCCACGATTGTGGATACAGGATCTGCTGACTCGACAATTGATCCTGTGGGCAGCACCGTGCCTGCGCGCCGGGGAACGACGTCCGGCGAAACCTTTTCAATGTTTCTCAGCGCCGCCGCGAAATGATTGCTGATGATGCTGTACACCGCAGACTTCAGGTCCGGGTCGCGCTGGCGCACGATTTCCTTCATGACCGCCACGTCAATCGGGCTCCGCTCCTGCATCAGCTGAAACGGCGCACCGCTCTCGGGCGACTGCAGCTGCGCAACGTCCCCTACCGGCACGGCGCGGCCGTTACCGGCGGCGATCGCGCGGTATGCCGCCGCGGTGTCCTGGTTACCAATCATGGATGACTCATCGATAAGGAACAGCATATTGTCATAGCGGACGTCCTCACCGGCCGCGCTGCGCATCTGCCAGTCCAGCACAAACGACTTCAGCGTCTGCGCATCGATGCCGGTGCCTGCCATCTCCTTAACCGCCCGGTGAGTCGGTCCCAGACCCACAATGACCGGACGCGCGTCAGCCGGCAGGCTATCAATTGCCGCCTTTACCGCATTAAACTGGGTAGTTTTACCGACGCCTGCATACCCCTGCACGGCCGTAAACCGGTCCGGACTCTGCAGAATAAGCGAGGTGGCCTCTTTCTGGCCCTGAGTCAGGCCTGACAGGAGAATCGGATCTACCTGTGCCATCAGCGGTACCTGCGTGTTTTTACCCCGCTCTATTTCACTCACAATGGCTTTTTCCATCTCCCACGTGGAGCGCGCAACGAAGTGAGTCCCGGCACCGGTCTGCACCTCGATGAGATCGCCATCCTTAACCTGCCGGGCAACTTCACTTTCGATAAGTTTCAGGTCACCGCAGAACGTCAGCGCTTCATCCAGCAGTTTCGCCCACGGGAAAGCGACTTCCCGCATCTGCGCCACGCTTCGGGTGACGGCTTTCTGTGCATCAGAGAGCAGCTGCTTAGTGAGCGTGTCCACAGCCTCACTGGCATCCTCCTTTCCGCTGGCCTGCCGTACAAGAGATAACGGCGAGCGCGTTGAGCGCATACGCCCCAGCTTCTCTTCCGCCCGGCTCAGGGCTTCGCCCGTAAAAATCTCCGCCTCATGACCGGACTGCGCCAGTGCATTAACCATACTCACTGAAAGATCCTGTGCGCCCAGGCTGGCCAGTACCGTGCCGTGGTCGTTGTCACGGCTGCCGGGCGCACTGACATATCCGTAAGTCACGTAAAGCGGCCGGGACGCATCCAGCCGCAGCGGCTTTTGCTGCCCTTCGCGCTGCATAATGAGCGTGCCGTTTTCAATGGCCGTGACCGTGAGGCGATCGCGCGCCTTCAGGCCCGTATGCTTATCGCCGGCGAGCGCAAACAGGCGCTCCCCGGCGGCAACCTCCATGTCATTCTGCGTAAACAGCCGCCAGTCGCCGGAGAGTGCGCTGAGTTTTACCCGTGACAGCACCCCGTCCCCGTCAATCAGCGAGAGCATGCGGGTCTCATCATGCACGCGGTCGATAACGTAGTGACGCGTTTCGTTTTTCTCCGACCGGTCTTCCAGCACCATGCCGGCGCGGTAGGTCCGGGGGAGACGGCGCTCTTTGGCCGTCACAAACACAGGTGTACGTGCCACGATGCTGACCGACTCCTGGCCCAGCCTGCCGGCATCCTGCAGCGCACTCCTGATAACACCGGTCAGCTGGCTCTGCTCGCGCGGGCCTGTCACAACGGCCGTAACGGTCCCCTCCGCAGGGTCCATTCCGGCATAACGCTCTGCCAGCGCCTGGTAGCGGTCTCGCTTGTCCTGAATACTGGTCACGCGCACCTCGATTCCGTCAGACGGTGCGTTCAGACTCTGACGCTTTACACCGGCCGCGGTCAGCACGGACAGTGCGTTCGCATTTGACTGCCGTCCGGCGCTGTCCAGAAAGAGCAGCTGCGCATTCTGCTGATGCGCCTCACCGGTGAGCACCAGCATTTCTTTCAGGCTGAGTTTTTCCGCGCTCTCCACGATGACCGTACTCTGCGGCATCAGGCTGAAGGTGCCATCAAGCATCCGGCTGCGGTGGAGCAGCCGGTCCCTGAGCTCAGGTGATTTGGCAAAGCTGAGTGCGCGCTCGGCTGAACTGGTCAGCACGCTGACCTCGCGCCCCTGCTCACGTGACATTGTCACCAGTTCCTCCGTGACTTCACGCAGACGCCCGACAGATGCGGGTGCACTGATGATGACGGCGGGCTCCCGGGCAATGTGCTCAGGGTGCCCGGGGGACAGACCGCCGTCGGGGCTGAAGTTAATTACCCGGTTCTCTTTCAGGATATCCGCTGCCAGTGACTGTACCGACAACTCATCCAGCAGGTGGATGTGCGAGGTAAATACGCCTTTATCACCGTCGAGAGGCACGAGCAGGTTGTCATGAATAGCCTGGTCAAGCGCCCTGCGCAGGTCCGGAATAGTGTTCTGCAGTTCACCGGCGTTATGAGCGGTCAGCAGAAGATCCCCGTAGGTAAACCGCGTTTTACTGTCGCTCAGTACGGAAATGGCGGTGCGGACCGCGTCCATCGCCGGCACAGGGGCGTCCTGCACCTCACCCGCTTCAGGACGGGACATTTCACGTTCGCGGGCTTCATTCATCACGCCCTGAATATCAAAGCCGGTGTCTTCCATCTGGCGCTGCCAGCGCGCCTGAAGCCGTGCGCGGCCATCGGCCGTTTCGGGCTTCACGATCGGCTCATCCTGAATCTGTGCTGACGGCGCTGATATGTCCTTATCCGCTGTTACAGCGGCTTTTTCTGCCGCTGACACCGTGCTACCGGGCACAGGCTCTGCCGCCATGTCTTTTTCCTGTGCTGGCGGAGTTAAAGGCTCTTTACCCGCCGTTTCAGGGATTTTCTCTGCGGCTGACACCCCATGTGCCGGTTCAGGCTCTGCCGGACCATTTTTTTCCTGTGCTGGCGCCGTTAAAGGCACTTTATCCGCCGTTTCAGGGGCTTTTCCGGTAGCGGTCATCCCGTGCGCCGGCGCAGGCTCAGCCTGCTCGGGTATGGAGGAAGATTCTGGCCGGCTGCGCCCCGGTGCCGCTTCGTCCTCGCCATAGCGGCTGATGTCCTGCTTGCGCTGGCGCGTATCGAGTGCGGCCACGTCGCGGCTTTTCAGCGAGGCATCCTCGCCGGCACGCGCGTGGATTTCCCGGTGGCGCGAGGAAAACTCATCCAGCACCGCTTCCGTAAAGCCCTTTATCTCCCACAAATCATGACGGCCGCCGGTCGGCACGGTTTCATAACCGATAGCCTCCGCCTTGCCTTTAAGCACGTTGCGGTAGATTTTTCCGTACGTTATCTGGTTGCGGTATGCCGTTTCAATAAAGCCGGCGCCGTGAATGGTGTCGGTGGCCAGCGCCTTCCACTTGCCGTCCAGCTCCGTGACGTTGGCCATCACCGCGTGCGTGTGGATCTGCGGATCGAGGTTGCGGGAGGTGTCATGGGTGAACAGGGCAGCGACCATTTTACCGCTGGTCACGATGCGCGTAACGCCTTCCTTCGTGTCCCGGGCGCTTACCGTCTGCTCCATGATGGCCAGCGTCTCTTTTACCGCGTCATGGTGTGCCTCCAGCAGGCGTTTATCGCCGCCGGCAAGGATAAGCATCGAGACGCTTTTGGGTGCTGAAAAGGTAAAGTCGTGCCCCGGGCGGTGCACGTGGGCACCCTGCACCTCCTTACCCAGCATCACGCCGTTGGGCAGATTGCCGTGCAGGATGTCCGTGAACGTGTCCAGGTCAACCGGTCCCTCCAGGCCCAGCTCCCGCGCACCCTCACCCATCCACTGCGTGGGCATGTCATCCAGAAAGTAATAGTTATCCTTGCTGCTGTAGTAGCCGGCAGCGTCGGCGGCCGAAGCCACCGGAGCAACGGTCATCATCGTTCATACCCTCCCGGGTCCAGGCTGTCACTCATCTCCTGATACGCGTCGTAGTCGTCGCGGTGTCGCAGGATGTTCTTTTCGTCATCGGCCATGCGTGCGTTGGCGTCGCTGTACTGCCGGGCATCAGCCTCTTCGCGCTTTTCCTGGTCGGTTTTTCGCGGGCTGATGTGCCGGACGATGAGGCGGCCGCCGTCGTCCTTTTCCATCTGCATGTTGAGCTCAGGCGCTTCACCCTGCGCCGCGCCATCCTGCGGCATCGCCTCCTCAGCGTTGCCTTCACTGCTTTCTGCTGCAGCCCGGCTTTTACGGCGCGCCAGCATGTCGAGTGCGCTGGGTCCGGACGGTTTTGTTCTGATGGCGGGTCGCACCGCGGGCTGCGGAGCTTTTGGCGGCGATGCTTCCCGCCCGGTGTCTGACGGCGTGACCGGCCGGACAGGTGCCGGCGGCGTCATTTCCGTTTCAGGCGGTGCCTCTGCGGCAGCCTGCTTTGCCGGCATCGGCTCAGCCTCAGCCGCGATGACCGGCGCGGGTACAGTACGCAGCGGGAACGGGCGCACGTTTGAGGGCGGCGGCGTATTACCCGCGGCCTCCGATGCGGGTAGTGCCTGAGCCGGCGTCGCAGCAGGTACTGACGTCACAACCTCCTGCTCGGCAGGTGAAACCGGACGGCTCACGGGCGGTTCAGCTTTTAACGGCGCAGCAGCCGGTGAGGCAGGCACGGTCTCCGGCCCGGATGTGGCGGTGGTGCGGTCATCGTCTTCCAGTATTTCTTCGCCGGTCGGAAACGAAATGTTCGCCGCACGGGAGCTGCGTTCGTTGCTCTCGATGATTTGTTCGAGCTCCGGACTCAGCCGGTCACGGAAATCGCGCTCAATCAGTGCGGGGTGATATTTTTTCTGTTGGCGGTACTTCAGGTTCAGCTTCACCACCGGGTATTCGCCCGGCAGGCGAATATAAAACTGCAGGTTCGGCATCTTCATTATCTGGTCGTAGTCCACGATGGGCTCGTTGACCTTGTCCTTACTGATGGAGATACCGTCACGCACCTGGTCAAGACCGTAGCTGTTCTGTTCGCGCGCCTCGCGCCGGCGCTGATGCCCCAGCTCCTCCTCCACGATTTTTGCCACCTCAGCGCTCGGCGATCGGCCATAGGCGCGGGTGTTAAGCAGGTCAAAGATGGCTTTGGCCATCTCGCGGCCGTAAATGTGGATCAGCTGCGGCATGTTCTGAATGCCAATCACAAAGCAGGCCCCGAACTTTCGCCCCTCGGCCAGCGTTTCGTTGAGCTCCGGTATCTTCTGCAGGCCGGCAATCTCATCGCCGACGACCCACACGCGGCGCTCACTGTCCTCTCCCATGCTCTGCAGCAGCAGCGTGGCCATCGACAGCCACATGGTGATCAGCGGGCGCACCGCCTTGCGGTGGCGGGCCGTGGTGGAGATAAACAGCCAGCTGCTGTCGTACTGCGCGTCGGTCATCCACTCGCGGATGCTGAACTCTGGCTTACCCTCCTTATCCAGTCCCTGCAGGTAGCGCAGCGACTTGGCATAGTTGGTCAGCACCGAGCGGATGGAGATGGCGGTCTTCTCGATTTTCTCCTCGACCAGGTTGGCCGACGGGGTGTTTTTCAGAAACTCGCGCAGGCTTTTCAGATCGATTGACAGGCAGGTCTTCAGGAATGCCTCAATACTGCGGTCCGGACGGGACGCGAACTGCATGGCCGTGTCGCTGAAGATGGTGCGCGATGAGGACACCCAGAACGGGTCGGAGTCACCTTCAACCGGCATCAGCGCGGCCGTCATGTTCTCGTAGTCCACCACGTCCTGCGCTTCGCGCCACAACACCCAGTTCTCACAGCGCTTGTCGTGTGCGCAGAGGATTTTGTCGATGCGCTCGTCGTAGTGGGTCTCAATAAAGGTACCGCCGGAGTCATAAATGATCGCCCGGTCGCCGCGCCGGCGGATATAGTCCAGCAGCCAGCGGATGAGCGTGGACTTGCCCACGTTAACGGTGCCGTGAATGAGGAAGTTCATGATCTCGGCGTTCTTCACCATGTTCAGGCCAGCTATCTGCAGATCGGACTTCTGGCCGGCTTTTTTAAGCAGCCGGTTTACCTCTTTGGGCTTGTCGGTGAGGGTCATGCCAGAGATAAACTCGTCCTCACTCTCCTTCTTACCGATGCGACCCACATACCAGGCAATAAGGCACCAGAGCAGACTGGCGGTGATACCGCAGGCGCTGGCGATGAAGCGCAGATTCATCAGAAACTGGCGGCCCATATCCTGCATCCACGGATTGGACAGCAGCTGCGCCGGCGTCAGCTTTATCGTGCACAGCTGCGCACCCTCTTCGCAGTGCCAGAAGATGTCCCACGTGGCTTCGGCAGCACGGGGCGACAGGCCCAGCAGTGAGTGGCTGGGCCACGCAGCCCAGTACCAGAAGCCGTTACGCAGCACGTCGTCGGGCGTCGTCAGCCAGAACAGCACGCCGGTGGCAACCACGAACAGCAGCAGCATCCAGTGAAAAATCCAATTGCTGACCTGAACAAACATGCGCAGACGGTAGGCCGTCATCTGGCCGCCCTGCGTCAGATATTTGGGTGTAAAACTCATGGGGAACTCCGGAAAGCACGCAGGCGCAGCCCGCCCGGAGGAACCGGGCAGGCAGACGACAGGGAAAGGTTAAGCGGATAGTACGTTCAGAATTACTTCAGCAGCTGAGGGGTTCTGCGCAGGCGGTCAAGTCGCATGGCGAGGTCCCAGGCGTAGAAGCTGCTCTGCATCATCAGGAATTTCACCAGCAGTGCAGCAGCACGTACGCGCTGAAAACGAAAAACGGGGTAAGCCAGGCAATAAGGGTGCGTACCGCACCGCTGGAAGTGAGCATAGGGTTTCCTTCAGAAAGTTAAGAACGGAGGGGCAGTACAGGTACAGCGCTATCCCGGACGCACGCCATCCGTGCAGATATCTGCCAGTGCAGCATGCGGGGAAGGTATCCGGAGAATCTGAGCCACGCTTCCGCTACCCCGAATATCCGGGAGAGACGTATAAAAATGAGGTCCCGAAAGGGAGGAGGGCAGCACCCGTGGTGTTGATGCTGCCCCGGTGTCCGCTGCCCGGGGCAGCAGACGGGGGTCGGCAGGCGCCCCGTTGTCAGGAGAGGTTTTCTTATTTCCCCTTAAAGCGCATGCCGCCGGCTTTGCAACCGGTCATTACTTAATACCAGGAATTTCAGCGTCCTGCAAGCTGCCATACCTTTATAAAGGTGACCCGGAGTGCAGCAGCTAAGGCTAGTCCGCACGCGCTCAGGCTCAGTACGTAAAGAAACATCGCAGCCAGCATAAACAGGCAGAACCCTGCCGACCCTGCTGCCCCTTCTGCCCCTTCTGCCCCTTCTGCTGCGTAAAGGCACCGGAGAAATCTGATGAAGTACCACGGCAGCCAGCTGTCCGTTAAATTCACGAGTAGCAGCGTAATAATGGCGCCTGCCAGGGTAAGATTAAGCAAAGCGGGAAGTAAGGCCGCAGCTCGTTCAATTCCTCTGAGCATGATGGACTCCGGGGGGCGTCAAGTTATTGCGCTACATGATGCCGGCGACGGATTTAGCCAGTTGCGCTTCAAGCACCGGTTTGGCCTCTTCAAACTTCAGGTTTACCTTGTTGGCGTTTGAGACGACGCGTGTCTGATACTTCATACGATTACCCTCTTCGCTGCTGGTCTGCAACTTGATGCCCGAGGAGCCCTGACGCAGCGCCGCCACGTTGTTCGTGGTTACTGCTGCCTTACTACGTTCGGAAATCTGCAGATCGGTCACCATTGTGTAATTGACGTCTTCCACCATTGCGTCCGCTGCCATACCTGCCAGGCCTGCCGCGAGGCCTATACCCAGAATGGCGCCGCCTGAAGTGCTGTTGTAGGCGGTAATGCCTGCACCCAGCGCGGCACCGGTAGCGGCACCTTCATATCCGGTTGACAGGAATCCCTGCGTCTGACGTAAGTCCATCTTTTCTGCCTTCAGCACATTGGCCTGAATCCAGTAATAAGCAGCATCGGGGCTTGAGGTCACGGTGTAGCCTTTAGCGCGCAGGTCCTGCGCCAGCATCGACTCCAGATCGCTCATGTCCTTGTCGGAGGTGTTACGCACCTGCAGGTAAACAGTTTTCTGACTGGACGGCTCAAGCTACACGGTCTGACTCATCTGCGTTTTGACATTGAGATTGCATTTTTTGATGGCGGTGCTCATGGCACTGCATCCGGAAAGCATCAGAGAGGCAGCTGCAATTGCTGCCACGAAGGCATTACGATTTTTCATTGACGTATCCTTGTTAAATGGAAAAAAGGGACAGGCGCGCCCCGGGGCACGCTGTTTTAAATGGGGGGTTGAAAAGAACCCCTTCCGTCAGAGTGCCGGAAGGGGTATCGGCAGAAGCCGCAGGAACTTAAATCTTTTTGATAAAATTGATGATTTTCTCAAGAGCCAGACCAGCTCCGAGTCGGTTAATTTCCATCCCTACAATTATATTAACTACAAATAGTAATGCGAACTCTAAAGCTGGAACAGCAAATGCCAACCAAGTTGAGAAAGCTGATAACGAAGTAGCCATCAGCATCATAATCACGAAAAAAAGGACAGTCCGTTGTGTGATTATCTTAAGATGTTCAATCACTAACGAGCGAGTACGGATGTCATTGGGTATAGCTAAATACAGAATCATGTTGTTATAGGCCATGAGCATGAATATCAGCCCAATTGGCAATGTCGGCACTAAAAAAACCCATCCATCGCTTAAGAAGTACTCTATAAATCCATTAAGGGTGAGGGATGGTTCATAACCTGAAAAGTAGACAATTGATGAACTGATAAAACTTAAAAGTAACGATAGAGCTGGTATTAACCCGCTTAATTTAAATAGCTCAAGGGCTGATGGAACAATCCTTTCATCAGTTTTAAATCCATCTAAAACCATAGACAAATCGGCATTTATTTCTGATGCCACTAAACCTTTCATGCCCCATCCTCCCTTCGCAAAATTTTATGATGCCTTACTCTGATCAGCTCTCAATTTCTCGAGCTTTTCTTTGAAAATGTCATGTTTGTTGCTTTCAGTACCAAATCTTGTCTGCTTCAAGTCTTCTTCAGTCCTTCCTATCTGTTGACTCCTGACAGCACCTTGATGCTCATTTCTGAGTATATCGCTGGACGTCTGAACAGTGGTTTTGTTTTCGGCGATTTTACCGTCATTTTCCCTGAGAGTTTCCATAAGGCCAGATCTTTGTGCTGCGACCTGATTAGCGACATTATTCTGAATGCCGGCGCCTGCGGCCTGCTCACTCACGCGTTTTGACCCGTTGCGGAAATCTTCCCTCATTTCCTGTGAAGGTGCACCCGCCGGAACGCTGAGATTCCTCTCTCCCTGCCGCGTGCTGACTTCAGTTGCCTGGCCATTTGTGGCAACAGCATTCTGCGATGAAACTTCAGCGGGTCCGTGACTGTAAGCCGGTGAGCTACCCGACAGGGCCTGTCCGGAAGCCTCTGCTCCGGCGGGCAGCGTGGCTCCACGGCCCGCAGATGTCCCTGCTGCATCCAGCGAACGTGCCGGCTGCAGTGGCTCACTGTTAACCTGGTCAGTCCGTGCGCCATAGTTGCGCATAATTTCCGGTTCAAGCCGCTCGTGCATAAACTCAGTGGCCGCGCCCTGCGCGCTTCTGACATTGGTCAGGATGTTCTGCGCATCGCTGCCGTACTTCGCGGTAGTCCAGTCCACAAACTCCTGGTTGTAGTTGGCGTCCAGGCTGGCGCTCTGCGTCTGTGACAGCGTGGCCATGCGGCTGAACTCCTGACTGCGCGTGCTGCTCTCGGTGTACTGATGGTACTGACTCTTCGCATCGTTGAGTGTCGCCGCGAACTGCTGAGCGTTAGAGCTGGACTGATTATCAGTATGACTGCCCGATTCGCTCAGGCGGGTTGAGGTAACCATGTCCACGCCTTCGCGGAAGTCACGCGCCTCCTGACTGCTCTGATCGTGACGGTTATCGCGGCCCTCAGCATGGCTGTCCTGCGTTCCGTGCGAGCTGCCGGACGTGTGCCGCCAGTCTGTATTGACGTTTGCTTCCCCGCCGGCACTCAGGCCGGTCGCCCACTTACCGAGCTTGCCGGCCAGCTGGTCACCGGAGTCAAATTTAACATAGCCTCTGGCACCTGCACCCGCACTGCCCTGATTGGTGATATCCATCAGCTGGTTGTAGGCCTGCTGTTCAGAAACATTATGCGACTTCGCATAGTTCTCAACGGCAGACTGCATTTTGCTCGCGCCTTTAGAGACATTCGTTGCCACACTGTTGTCGCTGCCCTGCGTCATGCTGTCGCTGTTACCGCTCTGCTGCGTCAGCTGGTTCATCTGCTGGAAGCCGCTGGTCACGCTGTGGTTATAGCCATCAAGCGAACTCTGCGCCTGCTGCTGTGCCTGCCGGGCCTGCTCGGAGAATCCGCTGCTGGCGAGTGAGCTGAGCCGCATGCTGACCGGCAGATTTGATATCGCCTGACTGGTATCCACCACGGTGTGTCCGTCCGCCGTCTGCGTCATCATCGCGTTATTGCCGGTCTGAAAGCCCTGAGACCCCGAGCGGCGCAGCATGTTGGTGTCAAACTTGTTGGCGCTGACGTTATCCATCGACATGTTGTTAAACGACCAGTTGCCGTCCGCCGTTGTGGAGGCCTGTCCGCCGGTCGCAAACGCCGCCGAACTCATCACCCCGCCGACGGCCTGTGAGGCCACCGACGCCGCGCCTTTGGTCAGGAAAAAGGCAAGCACCGGTATCGACATGCTCAGATAGCCCGCGATGTTGGCCGCGTCTGAGTGCTGCAGGGCGACCAGATCCTGATTGGCCAGCACCAGCGGCGTGGCGCCGGTCTTCGTCTGCAGGTAGAAGTTGGCCAGCGAGTTGAGGATGGCGAACATCACCGGCCACATCGTGAAGTAAACGAAACCGCCGGCGTACAGCTTCAGCGTTTTCAGCCCGAAGATGTCGTGGTTCACCAGTGCCAGCGCAATCACCAGCGGGAACAGCGCAATCAGTACCAGCATCATCAGCGACTGGAACATCGGCAGCGTACGCGACGCTATCACGCCGCCCGCGCCCCAGCTGATGCGCTGTTTGGTCATGCTGGACTCGGTGGCCAGATTCAGCAGATTGGCCGTGTCGGAAGAGCGCGCCGCAAACCCTTTCCAGCCGTCCCGGATGGCCGCATTGGTGATGTTATTACGCATAATCTGCGAGGCACTCAGACCGCCTGCATAGAAGAAGTTGTAGCTCTCATCCATCGCATTGCCGAGCAGCGTGTCCCCGCTGACGCGGCTGCCGAATACGCGCGTGGCCAGTGCATGCCAGGTCGTGCCGCCGATGCGCACGTCCGCCCCGATCAGGTTTTTGATGACGGCAGCCGCCTGCTGGCAGGTGATGAACTGCCGGCCACTGCCGGTATCCTGATACAGACCGCGCAGCGGACTCGGGTTGTTCGTTATCAGCGTCAGTGGATCGGTGCTGTTCAGCAGCTGTGACACGGTGTACTTGTTATTCAGCAGAATGTCGCCCACCACGCAGTTTTCCACGTAGTCAGTGAGCATTCCGGCCAGCTGCGGATTCTGTGACCGGAAGTCCGTGGTCTGCGCCACAATCTGCGAACCGAACAGCATGCCGGTCTTCGTATAGGTCAGCGAATCCGGCCGCGAAAAGCTGTACTCATAAAGCCGCGCCACGCCGAACTGTACGGACGTGGTCAGCCCGGCGATAAAGGCCAGACCGGCCGGCACGTTATCGACCTGATAAACCGCCGCCGGATCGGTGACATCAAGTATCTGTACGCTGCGCTTCGGAACGAGCAGCACCGAGGTGATGACAAAGAAGATGGCCAGCCAGCTGGCAAACACCATCGGGTTGCGCGATTTGATAAAGCTGACGATCACGCCCAGTACGCCAAAGAGCCCGGCGATACGTTTTAACGTGTCATAGGTGTCGCTGCCAATGACGGTGACGACGCCGTTAAACACCTGACGCCACATGTCACCGCCGTAGATGGTCCAGACCTCAGTCATTGCCCGTTCCCCACTGATAGTTGCCCTGATAGGACGTCGAGATAATCGTTGATACCTGCTGCTGCAGGTACTGCATATTGCGATCGATACCGTCCAGCGCGTTCTGGTCGGCGGTACTCTGCAGCTTCATCTGTGCCAGCAGCGAGGTTGCAGCCAGCACGTTGTTACGCAGCTCGCCGGCCGCCTGCTCGGGAAAGTTTTTGCCGGCCAGAGACTGGCTCGCCTGCTTTACCAGCTCCTGCAGGTACTGGATCATCATGTCCTGTGCGATAAAGTCGGCGACCTGTATCAGGTAGGTCGGGCTCATGCCCATGCTGCGTGAGTTGGTCAGGTACTTCAGCACAGGCACCGAGGTGGTGTTAATGAAGCCCTTCTCCCTGTCTGACAGGCCGGTATCAGCCGTGAGCTTGCTGTCGATGGAAATCATCAGGTTACGCACCTGGGTCACCAGGGCCACGTCGCTGCTGACCGTAACGCTGGCCACCGTCGGCCCGAGGCACAGGTCCGGCTCGTCGCAGCCGTACATCTTCGCGGTGCCGCCGCGCATCAGTACGGTAATGATGTCGCGGTTATCAACCAGCGGCGTCAGGACGGTGACCTGCCCGGCCTTATTGAAAATGATGGAGCCCACCACGCTCATCACCAGCTCCTTCAGCTGGCGGTTACCGTCGAACAGGTGGTTGCGGCCCAGCGCGTCCCAGATGAGGTTTTTGTTTTTCAGCACCTGGTCCTTCATGTTGTCGGACGCCCGGCCGGTGACGCTGTCACCCTGACCGCCCACGGTGCAGCCCTGCCGTGACGCCGCCCAGTCGGAAAAAAGGTTGCTCTCACCGGCAATGTCCTGGCAGATTTTCTGGTTCGACACCTGAGACACCGGCCACAGGCCGCCGATGATGCCCTGCGCGGCCTGGCAGGAGCTCATGTTGGCGGAGTTCACGTCCGAGGCGAGCTTCTGCAGAAAGTCTTTAGCCTGCTTGAGCTCCGGCACCATCGTCTGCAGTGCCAGGTCAAAAGCGTAACCCGCCGCATTACTCATGATCTGCTTAACGAAGCGCTGTAGTTCGGCCCCGTTGATGTAGGAAAAGGCGCCCAGATAGGCGTCTATGCCGCCGCAGCCGGCGTTGAGTGACGGTACCTGCATTGAGATGAGCTGCACCTGTTTGACCGGGTTACGCAGATAGATGGAGCCGCCGGTAACGTAGCCTGCGGCCTGACCCTGCCATGCCTGCGCCTTTGAGACGTTGCCGTCAAAGCCGAGGCTGCCAAAGTAGCCGTTCAGGTCACCCTGCACGTCGGCCAGAGTCGGCGTGCTGATGACCAGCGCCGTCGCGGCGCAGAGAAGGAACTGCCTGAGTTTCATGTGAAGACGCTCCGTAGCGGGAAACGGCTTGTTGCCCGCTCTGAATGAAATAAACAGATATGTGCCGTTACCGGCAGCAGGTAAGTGTCTGTCTGTCAGTTTTAGCGGCGAAAGAGAAATGCCGGAAAGATATGCATGCCATCTGTCTGCTCAGGCGCGGGAGACGGCTCAGAAGCCGGTCTGCAGCGTTCCGGGCAGTTATTCTGGAGACCGCCGGAGCAGACATAACACGCAGAAGATGAGCCACAACAACAGG
This sequence comes from Pantoea sp. ABR1s, assembly GCF_057812235.1. NCBI lineage: Bacteria > Pseudomonadati > Pseudomonadota > Gammaproteobacteria > Enterobacterales > Erwiniaceae > Pantoea > Pantoea sp. ABR1s. The sequence goes on from NZ_JBSZSY010000003.1 coordinate 79,245, forward strand.
TAAGAAAAACAGCCACTTTCAGCCACAACATCCGGATATGCACGCTGACTGAAAATCCAGCCCGCTGTGCCAAGACTGGCTGCAACAGGCAATCCATAACGCCGCAGCCAGCCTTTCAGCGCGGGCAGTTGCCCCAGCGTCCGGTAATCCAGCCACAGGCACCAGAGCGGCAGCAATGACAGTAACCATCCGGGAAGGCAGAACATTCTGACCTCAGCCAGAAAACGGGCAACGTCCGGAGGCGGCAGTGCGGGCTCAGCAACCGGAGAGAACTGAAATAACCAGCCCATGGCAACCACCCAGACAAATGCAGCGAAGATGACCGTTCCCTCCCTGATAAAGTGTTTTTTATCCGTTCTGTTGTGTATTTTCATCACCCGTTTCCTCATGACGCATCATGCTTACTTCACCTGGCAGAAAGTGACGCAGTTGCCGGCCTGCCTGCTATAGCGAAACTCCGCGATGGTGTTTATTTCCCGTGTAAGCAGATGCCTGTCCGGGCTGTCCTTCATCAGCGGCTCCAGGGAAAAGATAAACAGGCTCACACCTTTCTTTGTGAGCTCTCTCAGCTGATGACTCATTGCCTCTGCAGCGACCGCAGGGAAAAAGCCATCCAGGATGATGACCGCTTTGTCACTGGCCTGTAGCCTCGCCACAATTTCATTTAATCCGGCTTCATATTCGTGTGATGTCAGCAGTTCATAGCTGAAATAGTCGCCGTCGAGACGCGCTGCAAGCTCGCGCCCGACCACCGATTTACCGGTGCCTGTCCATCCCTGCACGTAAAAATGACCTTTACGTTCCTGATACAACCCGATCAGCTTTTTTACGTGTTCTTCGGCGTTCAGCCACAGCAACTTTTCAGGCGAAAGCCCGGCATTCGTCATATAAGTCATGTTTCATTCCGTGGGTTCAGGGTAAGTAAGGTGTGTTCCTGCGGGTATCAGAAAGCGTTACGGTCGGCCATAAATCCGTGCCGGCGCAGCGTGATGCTGATCAGCACGCCGCAGCCGAAGCCACCGGCAAGGGAGAACAGGAACAGCAGCGGATAAAGCTGCAGACCGCTGAGCACCAGCGCATCAGAACCGTAAGTTATGCCATCCATACGGCCGGCAATTTCGCAGGCGATCCAGGCATACAGGGCGGCGGCGGCCAGCAGCGAGGCGCAGACAAGCAGCAGCGCCGTCTCCAGTCGGGAGAGCGTTAACGTTTTTTCAGTCATGGGTATTCCGTAAGCGGCACAGCCGCCCGTATTACTGCGGGGTCAGTGAGGCACTGCTGGGAACCGGACCCAGCGTGTCCGGCGGGAGGTTATCGATATCGGCTTCGATCATCTGTGCAAGGCGCTGGCTCATGGTTCCCATGTCCGTCTCCCCCTGAAACAGCGGGTAGGCCACGTTAGTGTTCACGTTGACCATAAAGGTGGTCGGCGTGGCGATGGGCAGCCCGTTGCCGAAGAACGTCAGGATCTCACCGGCAATCGGCTCATTCGGCCCCGCCTTGCGCGGGATAAGCGCAACAGGAAAAGCCGCATCTCCATAGCCATCAAGGCTGTAGGGATACACCTTGATTCCCTCCTCATCAGCCCAGGACTTCAGCAGCGGATCGAACTTCGCGCTGTACTGACAGCCACGCTGCATAAAAACCACCACCGCATAGTCGTTCAGGTTGACCTGACGTCCGTCGGTCAGGATCATCATTCTGGGCGGCTTTGTTGGCACCGCACGCACCGGGCGCGTCCCGGGCAGCCCGAAATCCGGCAGCTGCGCACCGCGCTGCCCCTTCGCCTGCTCCAGCGCGGCAATGTCCGAGGCCACCGACGCCTGTGCGAATACCGGCAGCGTCAGCAGTACCGTCAGCAGCACGTTAAGCCTCATGATGGCCTCCCCGGCCGCCGCGCGACCTTCGCCAGGCAATCAGCTCCGCGATGAGGCCCAGCGCAACCAGAACCAGACAGGCTACCGAGACGCCGGCAAGCACGTCGTACGTGAAGCTGACTGACCACGCCAGCAGCTGGCGCAGGCAGTTAAAAATGATGCCCGTCATAAACAGCGTAATAATGAGGGGAAGTCTGTTCATACGTTTTCTCCATTTACCCGGCGGCGGAAATGCCTCACGGCCAGGCCCGATATGACGGAAAGCACCACGCCAGCCTTATAGAGGAACAGCAGCGTGTCATTAGTCTGTGCAGCCCACGCATCACGGCTCACCGCCGCCTTTACGCACATGGCAGGCGGGGGGGCAGGCCTGATATCACTAATGACCGGTGCGGCCTTATCCCGTGATGTATCAGGAACCGGCGGCCAGGTCTCCACGGGCATGGCCTGCGATACGCAGCCCCACACCTGTCCCGTCGGGGCGTCGCGCACCAGCTTTTTGGCCTCATTCAGCAGCCACTGTCCGCCGCCTCCTGGACCGTGTGCACTGAGCAGGAACAGCAGAAAAAACAGCATCGCCGGATGGATAACCAGCGTCTGCAGCAGAAAGTTGCCTGCCCGGCTTGCGGTAAGAAACCGCCCGTGCCAGACAGGTGAGAGTGTCAGCATAATCAGGTCCTCAGAAGTTAGGCTTAAAGCCGGTGGCCACGTTAAGAAAGCGCTTCGCCAGGTCGTCCTGCGTCATAAAGCCGTAGGCGAGCGGACGGAAGCTTTTTGACTTCGGGTCAACCAGGAACAGCGCCGGATAGTGGCTGATCCCCATGCGCGCACTCTGACCGGCGTCCGGCCGGCTGTCGGGCACCTGCGGCGACACCGTGCCGTCTACGCTGACCGGTATCAGGGAGATGTGGCGCAGGCGGGCGAAGTCCGCCACCACGCCGGCCATCTGAGCATCAATCGGGTCGCTGCCACGGTAGAAGTAGAACAGGCCGTACTCACCTGACAGCTTACTTATCGCAGCGGTCTGCTCGGCCTGATCCCGGGCCTGCTGCAGCGGCGCAGTGCTGTTGTAGTGCGGGTGATCAAGGTTGTAGTCGAGATCCGGATGATCAAGCTGCGCCACGGCGAACGACTGGCTGAACATCGAGGCGCGGTCAGTCCAGAACTTCTGCCAGCGCAGAAAGGTGGCGGTGTTCTCGGCTGACGGATGAAGGATGGCGTTATTCAGCGCCTCCTTTGTGTATCCTTTCAGAACGTCCGCCTGCTCTGACGGTGACAGTCTGCTGAAGTCCGGGACCTGCGGCGCAGGCTGCAGTTTCGGCGCGGGCGGGTCCGGCTTTTTCTTCGGCTCGTTGTACCAGTGCCAGCCGGTAAACGGGTCGGCCGGTGTCACCACCGCGTCAGCGGGCGGCGCATCGTCCGCCACGGCCTGACCCGTGCACGCCACCATCAACAGGGCAATCAGCAGTGGTTTCATTTTTTGCCTCCTGTCTGCGCGTTAACCTGTGCAGCTATGCGGTCTTTTGCCTGTTTGATCATCGTCGCTGAGTCAGGGATTTTCTGGTTAGCCATCAGGTCGCTGTAGAAGTCCTGGAAGTTAATCAGGTCAAAGTTAATGGCCTGCAGTTCAGGAACCGTGATACCCCGACAGTTGGGTGAGTCTCCGCTGCCAAAGCTGACGTGCAGCTGATCGCGACGTCCCTGCTCCTGGATAATGCGGGCGAGCTTGCCGCCAAACACGCAGTAGGCCTGCTTCTTCTGCACGCACACCCCGAGCACCGCCCTGTTGCAGGCTTCGCCGACGAGTACGGTGACTTTTTTTGCCTTCGCCTTACCGATGGCCATTTCATCACTGTTGCAGTTAGCCAGTCCCGAACTGTTACCCCAGCCGGTATCAACGCAGCAGTTTGAAAAGCCCGCCATTGCCTTACGGCAGTAGAGCGCCTGTCCGGTAAAGGCCTTGATATCTATCTGATCGCCGTTCCTGACGTCATCGCCGGCGGAGGCAAGGCCGGCCAGTTTGGCCACGGCGGTATCAAAGCCGCTGTCGCCGGCACCGTCCGTTCCGTTGCAGTCGCCGCTCTGACACAGATATTGTCCGCCGCACAGCAGGCCCTGCGAGCTGTAGGTGGTCTGGCACTGGTAAGTATCCTGCTCATGCATGCACGTTCCGCCTTCCGCCTCGGTACAGCCGCGGCCGGCAATGGTGCAGTTCCGGTCAGACATCAGCTGAGCGCAGTTACCGGTGGAGTTCACCGGCACGATGTAGCTGTCCTGGTACTGCCAGCAGCCCTGCGTCTGGGTAAAGGTCTGGCCGTCAGAGGTAACCGAGCGGGAGCCGCCCGGGTCGGTGCAGACGCTGCCGGTGCTGGCGGTGGCCTGTGATTTATCAAAGCTGCAGCTTTCGGACCAGGTCGTGTCGGCCTTTTTATCCGATACGGTTACGTTAAATGTTACGTCGAGGTGGAACAGCGTGGTGCCGTCGTTGATGTATTTAATAAGCGTATTAATGGTGGCATCGAGACGTGACCCTTTAGGTGTAATCACCGCAGAGTAAACCTGACCCGCGTTAACCTGCAGCCCCGCGATACCCAGGCTGTCGGCTCCCTTGCCGTACCGGAGCGTGACGCTGTTGTTCAGTATCGAGGTGACGTAATCGGCTCCCGAGTTGTAGGACGGAGCCGGGGTATAAACCAGCTGCGTGCTGCCGCTGATGAGCGTGGCCGTTTCAGGAAACGTGAAATCCACTATTACCTGATTGCCCGTTCGGCGCGCGTTTTTAAGCAGCATATTCATCGTCCGGGTTTCCGTATGGCTTGAGCCCGTGACAATTACGCTGCCGGTGCGGGCACAGGTCTGGACCTGCGCCACGTCCCTGTCGCAGGTGAAGTTTTCAAATACTGACTTCGACACGACTTTCGCGGTGCACTGGCTGTTAGTACCGTCCACGATGGAGCCACTGTTCGCCTCTGCGTTTTTTCCGTTCTGAATAAAGTCGGCGTCAGGGTCAATAGTCACGGCCGGATTCTTAACGGAAGAATCGGTGACGGCCTGCCCCGCTTCGTTACTTCCAATCTGGGTCTGTCCCTTATCCTTTATCCCGCCGTCCCCGCCCTGTACGCCGCCGTAATACCCCCCCTGCGGAGGACTGGCGGTGTAGCCCGGGATCACTGACGCCGGGTCGGTCCCCTTCGCCGCAGCGGTGTCCTGCCCCTTATTTGAGCCGGCATATCCCGCACCCGCGTTGTAAGCGTCACTCGACGCATCAGCGAATGCGCCGGACGCCATCAGACATAAAGAAAGCAGCAGGGCACGCTTCATTTCGTACCCTCCGCATCCTGCAGCAGCTGCGCGGCCGTACTGCCACAGTCACCGCGCTGCCTGACCTCTTCGAGCGCCTGCTTAACCGGCAGGCTGCCGTAGATGACGTCCGACTGACTGCCACAGGTGACGACCAGCGCCGGCACGGCCCTGATGTTGTATTTCTCATACAGGGTCGGGTCGATCTGCACCCCGGCCTGCTTATCTTTTTTAGACAGTTCAAACATCGTCTCAGCGGTCTGACGGAAGTCGTTGTTCAGCAGACCGCGCAGCGTGGCCGGTATGCCGAAGCGGCGGGCGTCCGCAAGCATCGGCAGCAGCCCCTCCTCCGGGATACCCAGGCTCACGAAATACACAGCCCGCGGTGCGGGGCGGGCGGCGCTGTTCTGATCCGCCTGTGCGGCGGCGATTTCGTTCTGCAGCTGCGAGACCCGTCCCTGCTGCGCATCCGGCAGCGTGATATTCATGCCCTTCAGCTGGCTTTTGAACAGTTCCAGGTCGCGCTGCTGCTGTTTCATGTACGCCATGTCGTTGCCTGACACGACCGGCTGATCAGCGGCCTTCGCCATTTCTGTGCACAGCAGCGCGGCGCCCGCGAGCAGCGCCGTAATCAGAGGTTGTTTCATGGTGAGTCCTTACAGATAAACGCAGTTACGCTTTCGCCACATGAGGTAGCCGAAGTTCTTTTTCGTCGCCGGTGAGTTGTGTACAGAGCCCCAGAGCTGGGTCGTGGTGCCGAACGGATGACAGTCGTTTGGTTCGGGGTACATATTCACCATCTGATAACGCCAGCGTGATTTCGGGATGATCGGGGACGGATACTGATAGCAGACCGCCACATCCGCCCCGACCGTCTCCATCACCAGTCCTTCCCGGTGCAGCTTGAAGGCCATGCGCTCGCTGACCAGCAGCGAGGCCTCAAGCGGCGAAAATTCGTTACTGGTGAAGCCCGTAAACGGATACATCGAACCCTGTGCACCGGCGCACCAGAACAGCGGGTCCAGCGGCACGCCCGCCGTGGAGGCAATCGAGTCCGCCGCACAGGCACCCTGCGCCAGCAGGTTGTTGAACAGCGCCACTTCCGGATTCAGGATCATGGCCAGCGTGCTGTCGTTCCACAGCGGGTCAACCTCGGACAGATAGGCGATGTCCATGTCGCCGGTCTGCATGCAGCCCGTACTGGTGATGATGTTGAGCCAGTAAATCAGCGGATATTTGTACCAGTGAACGTGATAGAAGCTGCCGGGGGTAGGTGAGTCGCTCTGCCCGCCGCGTCCGGCACCGGTGCGACCGAGGTTAATTTTAAAGCCACCCATGTTCACCATGACGCCGGGTTCGCGCGTCACATCCGTCAGCGCCAGCGGCTCCCAGAAGCCAATGGCCAGACCCAGCCGGTAGAAAATACCGTACGGACACATCTGAATCGGCGAGGCAGGGTTCGGGGTATCCGGATGTGCACCTGATGCGAGCTGGATACTGCCCAGCGACATCGGGAACAGGCACTTCCAGCAGACGTCGCTGATGGGGTTTACCCAGCGCCCGTCGCCGGCGTTGCTGGTCGCTGCCATGACAGGCTTTGCCATGACCCCTGCCGTAAGCAGGCACATGATGAGGAGTAAACGTTTCATGAGTCTCTGACCTCTGTTTTACTGCGGAGCCAGACGCATACCGGACCGTCATCCGTGTCATGAATGCTGCCGGTAAACCAGCCTTCGCCCCCGGGCCCGGATGGCTGCCACTGGCTGCAGTTGCCGGTCCTCCGGAAGGCCTGCATCATCCAGTCCGGCGCGTCGTTTTCCATCCAGGTGAACGCGGCCGTCAGGTTGTGTGCGGTAAGCCAGGCCTCAAACTCGCAGGGCTGCGGATATTCATTGCCGTCAGCGGGCACAAAAAATTCAGGATGCGTCCAGCCGCCCCAGCGATCGCGCACGACCGGCTGAGCCGATATTTCAGCAGGGTGTGTCATAGGGTGATATTCCGTAAAGACGGCAGCGGAACTGCCGGGGTCAGACGTTAAACGGGCCTGCCTGCGGGGTGCAGGCTGAGGCGTACCGCAGCAGCGCGAGGAACGAACAGCCTGCGCACTGCGGGCAGAAAAGGCATTCAGGTGGCCGCAGCCACCCGGGGAGGATTTACTTCACCGCGCGGCACAGCCTGCCGGCGATAGTGTCGAGCTCACGGTCATAGCTGGCACGCTCGGCCGCACTCAGAAAGCCCTGCTGCTTTACGTAGCCGTCAGCCTCTTTTCTGACGCGGTCTGCATGACGCCATAGCTGTTCGGATTGCGATTCTGTTAAATGACGTGCCTTGCGGGCATTACCGATATCGGCCTGCAGCACGTTAACGCGTACCGATATGTGCGCCTGAAGCGGGTCTTTAATACTGCCGCCGGTTTCCCCTTTCACGTCACGCTGAGCCTTTACGTCGCATGACGGCCAGTCCTGCGTAAATGACGAAGCGGCGGTGGCATTGCCGGCAGCAAGCAGTAAAAGGCCGAATGTCATTTTTTTCATTGCCTGTATCCCTTTGGGTGATTATTCACACGCAGAATTATAGACCAGCCGCTGTCAGCCACGGCCCCGAGCCACTGTGAACCAGCTTAGTATTCTGAGTGTCGCTATTCTGTCGTATCTGGACCCTGGTCGCGCCTGACAACGTACCAGCCGGCCGCCTCGGCTCCCCGCTGACAGCAGTCGGTCCAGCCGCCGGTGTAGTCATCCTGTTCGGCATCGCGCAGCATCGCCTCTGCAGCGTCGTCGCTCTGGCGCGGGTTCAGATAGCGGGAACGCGCTTTTACGATGGCTATACCCACACGCGCCCGGACTGCATAAGGCAGCGGAACCTTTGCCCGCGGCTCGGTGCGAAGCGCAAAGCCTTCCGCCTCCAGCGCGCCGCTAAATGCTGCCAGCATGCACTGCCAGTAGTGACTGTTCGCCTCATCAGCTGCCAGTTTCACCATCTCGCGACTGCCAAACGGTGCCGTAGATGATGAGACAAAAGCCACGCGCATCGTGTCGGGCCTTTCAGGAATCATTCGCCTTCCGGCCCGGAAGATAACAATGGCCATCGCTATCAGAACGATGAAGCCCCCCACGGCCGGCAGCTGCCCGGTAAACGCGCGGATGCTTTCCGGCGCCAGTGAGAATTCGGCGCGGCAGGCAGGCGGGGCCCGGACCGTCCATTCTGTCTGCATCACCGGCTCAGCGTGAGACAGAACGGACGACGCCATAGCCGGTTCAGCTGAAGACTGCCCGTCATTCACTGGTTGTTGCACAGAATCAGCCTGCATGCGCGCCCTCCCCTTCAGGTGCCGGCTGCATGCCGTGGCGGCGCATGATCTCACCCACGTCCTTATCCGTCAGGGAAGCCAGCACGATTTCCGACCGGACCTCTCCGCTGCACGCCATCAGCGTCTGCAGCGCGGCGCGCAGGATCACCGACTCTGAATAAAGCGGAAACTCGGCGGTCATGCGGCGAAGCCCGGCTTTATCGTCATCGTCCAGGCGCACCTGGGCATTATGACGCTTTACTTTATGAGGCGCGGTATGCCCCTGTGTGCTGTGACTCATTTCAGTGCCACCTCCTCTACCCGGAGCATCCTGTCCGCGCGCGAGATGCGCACCGGCGTGTGCTCAAAGCCGAATTTTGTTGTTAACGTACCGTACTGGTCGAAGTACACCGGCTCGTCCAGCGCGATGCTGCTGTCGTGCACGTTGCCCTTCACCAGGATGACCTTAAAGTTCTGCTGCCCCGCGAGCTGTGGCTTCAGCCACGCCATCTGCTGCGGATTGTCACCGTCCACGAAGTACAGCGTCTCGCTGAAGGCGACCTTATCCAGCGGATTAACCTTGTCGCCCGCACGCGCGATGACGTTGCCGCGCATGTCACGGATGGTTTCCCGCACGGTAAAGGTCGGGTCATACAGGAAGGCGCGGTCCGTTTTCGCCGGCGTCAGCCCGGCCACCGGGGCCGGACGAACGGCATGGGCCTTCACCCGGGCTTCAGCCTCACGCTGCAGGCGGTCCATCTCGCCGCTGTCCTCCATACCCTGCAGGCGCTGCCCGATAAACGTCAGCAGGTCCGGCTCGGCGATGGGGAACAGGTGGCCGATGGTGCCGAGCTCTTTCGCCTGCACGGGCTGAGCAACCACTGCAGCGAGCAGAACAACCGCTGTGGCGAGTTGCCTCATGGTGCCCCCTGCATCTGGCGGGCAATATCGGCCTGAATAACCGGGGTAATATCGGTGACGCCGGCAACCACCGCACCCTTCACCAGAATGACGCCGCCGTGCACGGCCTGCCAGTCAGACAGGCTCGAGTCCAGCGCGGCGCCAAAGCGCTTCGTCAGCGTCTCCAGCGCCCCCTTTTCCACCGGCTGCTGCGCCGTCTGCTGCCGGAACGTATCGATAGTACCTTTCATGTCAAACACCACGTAATCGGGCTGCACGACCCTGGCAACCAGCGCGCTGACGCCGGCGCTGAGTGCGATGACCAGCACGGCGAACGCCGCCAGCCGGGCGCCGCGGCTGCGCATCAGCCCCGCTGCAGCTGTCAGGCGAACGCTGTCACTCATCCCTGCGTTATCCGCGGTTTCTGTAGCCACCTGCTGAGGCGGCTGTCTTTTTTCCTGCATCGTTTAATCCTCTTTAAGCAGTGGTCAGGCCCGCCCAGCGCTCCAGCTCCTGCATCTCGGCCTGATACATGTGCGGCTCGCATGCCAGCAGGTAGGCGGCTTCTTCACTTGTCGCTCCGGCCTTCTGCGCTTCCGTCATCCATTCATAGTCCCTGCCCGTGGTGCTGAACATGGCGCGCGTGACCGGGTCAACGAAGACACGATAAAATGAGCTCTGTTCGCCCATCGAGATCATCACCGAGCTGAAGCCTGTCAGAATGGCTTTGTCAAAGCCCCGGATGATCTGCGTTTCCATCTCGGTAAACTGATCGGGCCACTCCTTGAGATAGGTTTTGAACGCCTTCGCCTCCTGCAGCAGCGTGATTTTAGTCCCGCTGTTATCCCAGGCCGCGGCGGCGGCAGACGGGGCGGGCTTGTCCGGCAGGCCGGTAAAGTCTTTGATACCCTGGGTGATGGTGACAAACGCCCCGCGGTGGCGGCGCACCGTACGGTAGCCGGTTTCGATAAAGCGGGCCGCGTGCGGGTTCTGACCGCTGAACAGGCGCCATGCCTCATCGATAATGGCGACCTTTTTCAGATCACGGGGCGAGTGGTACATTTTTTCCTGAATCGCCAGAATCAGCGAGTACAGCACCGCTGACAGCAGATGCGGACGCTTCTCCAGACCCAGCAGTTCCAGTACCGTGAAACGCGTCTCACCATCCAGCGTCGGACTGTCGGAGTTAAAGTACTCGCCGTCGCTGCCCCAGGTGCACCAGCGGTCCAGCAGCAGCACCAGCTCGTTGATGCGGCTCATAATGGTCAGTTGCTGGCCATATTCCTCTTTCACTGCATCAGACTTCATGTACAGCACGACGTCATCGATGCGCGCTTTGTTCTGCTTCGCCTCATACGCTGCCACCACACCTTTCTGCAGTATGGCTTCGCTGACCTCATCCAGATTGCCATGCGGACTCGCCAGAACGGTCAGCAGGCCCGTGATGCCTTCAACTGATTCAGCAATGTCAGTGACGTTGGCGAACGGGTTAAAGCGCAGCGTTTCGCCATCAAGATACGAGCCGCCCGCCTGCCGGCAGTAGTTCCTGTAGCTGCCCCCCATGTCGATAACCCATGCAAACCCCTCTGCGTTCAGCACCTCACGCAGAATGCCCTGTATCAGGAAACTTTTGCCCGCCCCCGACGTGCCCGTCACACCAATGTTGAAGTTGGTCGATCCGTTGTCCTCATCGAACATATCGAAAAAGGCCACCTGGTTGCGGTAGGTTGACAGCGGTATCCCGTTCGGCGACATCTGGCGTTCGGCCACGACCGGCATCAGGTTGACGGCGTTGAAGCTCTTGCAGCGCAGGGTGGCGTTCATGTGCTTCATGTCGTCCCACAGCCCTTCCTGCATCAGAAACGGCAGCGAGGTCAGCCAGTTGCGCAGCTGCTGATAGCGCGGCGCGGACATTTCCAGATCATTTTTGCGGAACACGTTGATGGCGGAGAGCTCACAGCGCTGCTGTTCGATGTCGCTGTCGGGCGTGAACAGCGTCAGGTTGAGGTTAAAGCTGCACATGGCGATTTCGTTGCTGGCAAGCCCCATGCGCAGGTCTCGCCACTCCTCATAGGTGCGCTGCGTATTAGGGAACAGCTTGCCGTAGGAGGAGTTGGCCTTTTTGCCCATGTCCTGCTCTTTGCGGAACGCCTCGTTCTGGCTGCTGACCTGATCCTCCACGCAGATGGTCCAGCTCAGCAGGAACGGACAGGGGATACCTAAATCGGGAAAGCGCATGTTCTGCAGGTTGTCCGCCGCCTGCCACAGTGCGAACTGCTTCGGCACCTTCGTCAGCTGCATATTTACGATGCGCGTGCTGACCACCGCGCTGTCGCGGCTGTCGCTGACCGCACGGTCGCCGTTCTGGCGGGCGGTAGTGAGTTTAAGGTGATCCGGATGCACCTCCATTTCGGTACTGGTGTCCACGCACTGGCGGTGCAGCTCCTGCTCCGGGTTCCAGTGCTCACTGGCCGTGCTGACCTGCCCCGGCCGGTAGTTCAGCTGCTCGCGGATGACGGATAAAAACTCAGTCGGCCCCACGCGACGCGTGTCCATTGATGCCGCCATCAGGGACACGCGGATGGTTTCACGCAGTTGTGACACCGTGTCCATAGCCCTGATGCCGCCGGTGCCCGGATGCGCGTACACCAGGAACACGCGGTAGTTACGCAGGTACAGCGGATACTCGCGCGCGTTGGCGAGCCCCTTCAGCGCCGAACGCTCCCAGAAGGCTTTGGTGATGGCGTTCAGGCGCGGCGCCATGTCACCCTTCCACATGTCCCGGCTCAGCCCGTTCTCCAGCATGTCGCCCACGCACTTGCTGGCCACCATCAGCACCGTGACCGGCGTTTTACGGGGCAGCTTTTTGCGCAGCAGGTCATCAAGCGCCTGCACCACCTGCTGATTCGCGCCAGCAAGCGGTGCGATTTCCAGCATGAAGCCCACTGAACGTGTATTAATAAAGAGGTCAGATCTTTCGTCAAATTCGCGCCACGGCATCAGGCTGGTCAGCGACGGGTAGCTGAAACTCTCCTGCAGCCTCTGGCGCGCCATTCTGGCGCCGCCCTCATCCCGGCTGCTGCTGAAAATACCGTTGAGGTGATCGATAACGTTACTGAGCATGCTGGCCTCCGGCGCGCTCTGTTTTCAGCACGGCCTTTATCAGGGCAGGGAAGAGTGCGGACTTTCCGGTACCAGGCGTACTGTGCGCAAAGACGTGTCCGTAACCGGGCGCATCCGCGAACATCAGCCCGGGCCGGACCCGGTGATGCAGCGCTGCAGCGGACGATGCAGATTCCGGCCGTTCATGCGCGCTGCTGAATGAAAAACGCTTTTTCATTACTCCCCCTCGCTGATTACGCGAAAGTCTTCATCCCAGCGGGACTTCTCTTTCACGAACTCAACCACGGCAGGCTGATGAAAGCTGTCCTGCTCATCCACCCAGGGCGCAATCCACAGGCGCTGCGTCGCATCCGGGATGCGGCGGGCGTCCACCTGTCCCGGTCCGCTGTAGTCACCCGGGACCACAGGACCAGTGGCACCGTTACGGACCGGCACCGTGGATGCCCGCAGGCTGTCTGCGGTCGCGCCCTGCTCTTTAACCGGGCGCGGGGCAAGCGTTGCCACGCTTACCGGGCGGTAAGGGCTGACGGCGGGCTTCACGTTGCCGGGCGTCGCCAGCGCCTCAGCGGCAGGCTTTGGGCCGGCCTCCTTTTCTGCCGTCAGGTCGTCCAGGCTCTGATGTTTTGATGCCAGCCTGCTGGCATCGGACATCGACAGGCACTGGTCGGTCGCGGTCTTGTTACAGTCAAAGTCAGAGTTCATGCCGGCGCAGCCGGTCAGCGCAGCGCACAGCAGTGCGCACGCAAAGAGTTTCTGCATGGTGGAATCCTCAGTGGCGGCCGGGCCGCGGATTAGGGTGTAAAAGGAAAAGTCTGACGACGGGAGGCCGTTACACAATAAACTGGCACTCACGGTGATACAGAGAGAACGAAATGAAATTACTGAGCCTGCTGAAAAATAAGGATGTGCTCGAGCTGCTCAAAAAAATACTCAGCGAAACCGCACTGGGAAACAGTATCGCTTTCGCGCTGGTTACACTGGCCAGGAACAGCCTTTCGGTGAAAGTATTTAACTATCTGCTTTTTCCTGTGCTCAGTTTCTCAGCGTTACTTGTGATGGTCTGGATGTTTTCCCTTGTCACAATTTACTTTAATGAGCTTGAGACGCTTATCGGTAAGAGAGGTACGTTCATGATGATCGTATGGTCACTGGTATGTGAAATCCTTCTGGTGGTCAGCCTGATGCATTTTATTCCTGATTTCAGATAAAAAGACTCACCCGCGCACGCCATGCTGCAACCAGAGGACAAGGGTAATACCCACTGACAGCACAGGCGTAATCAGTCGCAGACCATAACGAAGATGAGGAAAGATACTCACAGACCTTTCTTCAAAGGCCAGCGTGTTAATAATGATAAATCCGCTGAACAGCGTTGCCATAGTCGCGTCCCCCTGCGGCCACTGGGCGGCATCCAGCCGTACATACATGAAGAGGTCCGTCAGTCCTACAGGTATCGCAGTCAACACGACTGGCCGCCCTCCGTGGAGTGCGATCAGCAGCCAGACCATAAAGCCTCCGGCAACAGTAAACAGAAAAGTGCCCGGTATCGTGGGCAGCCTTTGCGTGAGGTCTCCGCAACCATTAAGCAGGGAGCAGAACTTCACACTTGTCTGATTAACCACCTGAATATCCTCAGCGGCAGCATGGCCGCAGCGGTAATAAAGATGAAGGGTATGGTGATAATGCCGGCTGATGCAGGTTGCCCTGGTGAAGGCACTAAAAAAACGGGTTCAGCCGGTATGTTTACCTTTCATGAAGGCGTTGACCATCTGCAGGTCCTTAAGCGCATCCTCGCTCATAACGCGAGGGCTGCTGGCTGCGGGCATGTTTTTTACCGGCGATTTTGTGCGTAGCCAGACGTCTGCGCGCGGTGTGCCCGGTGAGACCTGATGAATGACGTCAGCGATGTACGCCGCCAGTTGATCAATCGTAAGGTCTGCGAGTGCGGGCTGGTGTCCGGAATGCTCAGCCATCGGGCGTATTGCCGCATCCGGCACCGGGCGGGTGTTAAGCCTTTCAAGCCGGAACAGCATATTACCGGCAGGGTGAGAGACGCGGATGAATAACGCATCCGGCTCCGGTGCCGTTTTATCCTGAATCATCAGAAACCTCCGTTACACTGAAAAGCGTGTTACGTCACCGGACCCGGCGACAGAATCAGGTGCGCCGGCAGATAGTACCTTGCGGCACACGGCATCAGGCCCGGCACTGTCAGACGCCAAACGCTGACGGACCATATCGATTTCGGTCAGCATAGCGGCCAGCCGGCAGCTGCTCGCCTGTGCCTGCCAGGCACGCTGATAACGAAGCCGCAGCGCGCAGAGCCGGATACGCAGTTCACGCTGGTTGTGTTTATCCATGATTGCCTCCTCAGCCTGATTTCGTTATCTGAGGTTAAGCAGGAAGTAGAACAGCGTTAAAAAATACGCGATACCGGTGGTAAAGCCCGCCATGAATAAAATATCTATGGGGTGGGGTACCGGTACCATCCAGAACCACACACCCTTGACAAAATAATATGCCGCCAGTATCAGCCAGCACAGCGCCATCCCCCAGAAGGTCATGACCGACATGTCCCTGAACAGGTACGCAAGCAGAACAATAGCGGGAGACGTTAACAGGGCCAGCCGCCAGACCTGCCAGCCCGGAAAACCCGGGAAACCGGGCAGACCCTCGCGCATAGTGAGAGCTGACAGGATGAAGTTAGCCGCCAGTATGACTGCAATCAGAGACAGGTAAAGATGATCTCTGTTGTCCGGATGACGCCAGCGTTGAATCAGTGCCTTCATGCTGCCACCTGTCCGTGAGTTGACGTCCTGCGAAACTGGATGTTCTGAGACCTGACCTTTTTGAGATCAAGCTCAACCAGTCTCCCCATAAGGTTCAGGAGAAGCATTGCACGCTTTGCACCCTGCGGCTCATGCCAGATAGCTTGCATGTTTTCAAACGTGCCGTTTGTTATCAGTACTGTATCGCCATGCTCAGGGGCCTGCATGTCCGCCTGCACCGCCGATTCAGCTCCCCGCTTCATACGCTCCATTTCCGCATCACCCATAATTGCGATGCGGTTGCCAAAACTGACTATGGTTGAGACTCCGCGCGTTGCTTTAATCGTCGTTGTATGAATTTCTTCAGGGTCGAATCGCGCAAACAGATAGCCAGGAAAAAGTGGCTGGGGTTTAACCGGTTTAACGCTTCCCCCGGCAACAAGCTGACAGGTGAAAAGCGGAAGGTAACACTCCACCCCCTGGTTGAGCAGATGGGCTTCGGCGCGTTTTTCCTGATTAAATAACGATTTAAGTACATACCACTGTTTCATCTGTCATCTCCTTAATTAATGGTGTCGCCGAGGCGCAGCTGGCTGGCCTGACGCAGAACTTCGTCAGGATTCAGAACAGGCGCACTGCCGTTACTGCTGCTGACTGCCGGTGCAGTTGCTGAGGCCTGCTGCACGGCGGCCTGCGGAGCCTCCTGCTTCGCCTTTTCAGCTTCGGCATCCTCAATCGTTTCCAGACGGAAGCCATCCTGGAACACAACGGTGACCGCGTTGCCGGCGCCGATATCAATGACCGGGTGATACTGCTCGGCACGCTTAATCCAGTACTGGCTCAGCGTGTCAGCCGCCTTGCTGGCACCGCCACCGAAGCCCTGTTTAAAGATGTCACCCGCGCCCACCGAGGCGCTGCCACCCAGCCCGACTGTAGGTGTGGCGGCGGATTGTATTCCCTCACCGAAGCCTGACATCAGCCCGGCAGCACCGGCATATCCGACAATTACACCATTGCGCATTACCGGTTTGCCGCGAATCCCCTGTTTACCCTGGTAAGCAACATGCCCTTTAAACGGCATATCGATGTGTTTACCATTCTTCAGGATGCAGCTGATGTTTCTGGTGCGGACTTCACCACGTTCACTGGAGATGTCACCCCAGATTTCTCCGGTAACGCGGCACTGGTCCATGCTGTACGTTTTACCGTTTGGCATAGAGACATCGCCAATCAGCGTAATAACCACTGCGGCGGTGTTCTGCTGGCCGGTCACGCTCGCATTAGCGTCAGCACCTTCAATCATGACTGCCTCAGAAAAGGAGCCGGAAGGTATCCAGGGAAGCTTTGTTTTTTTCTCGGTAAGCGCAGCGTAGGTGAAGGTATCGCGGCTCAGACCGCCCGGACGCACCGTACCGGCGCCGGGATAGAAGGCCTGACCCTGCGACGGGTAAAACTGTCCGCCCTGCCCTCTGGCCGGTCCGCTGCCCGGATTGTTGATGCTCCACTGCGCCGGACCGGACTGCCCGGCGGAGACCGGTGCATTAACAGGAGTGGTTCCAGCCGCCGGTGTGGTAGCGGCAGGACCGTTTGCCGGCCGGCCCGCCTGCTGCGTCTGCAGCTGACTGATTGCGTCTGCCATCGTGTTCAGCTTCTTCTGCAGCTCCTCATTCTGGCTTTTCAGCGTGTCTGCCAGCGCACCGAGGTTGTGCTCAAGGCCGGCGGTCTTGTTCTGCTGCTGCTGCAGCGCGGAGGTGGCCACCCCTTCGGTAAAGGACGTGTTCACCAGGCTGCCGGTCATGTTCGGTGCCGCCTTCGGCGCGGGACGGTTCAGCTCCGCCTGATGGTGTGAGTACGCCCAGATGCCCCCGCCCACGGCCAGCATGACCGCGGCGGCCACGCCGGCAATCACCCACTGGCGACGGCGCGTGGCTGTGTTCATGTTGCTCATGACCCGCCCTCCGCGTCAGTGGAGAAAATCACCCATACGAAACCTTCGCCGTTTGCATAAAGGGTGCGGGTTGAGAGCATTACCGCCCGCACGCCCTTCTGCCAGAACTGTTTTTCACTCAGCGACCGCGTCACGTAGCCGGTGTTTTTCATGCGGTATCGCATCACCCGCAGGTGGGAGCCGGCAAGCTGGCGCTCAGGTGTCAGCAGCAAGCCCGGAGGCGGGGTATACGCGGGACCGCGCGAGGCCTTTACCTCGGTGTAGTTCTCCGGAACCTCGCCGCTGACAATGCTGCGCGCAACGCTTACCAGCGTTTTCTGGAAGGGCTGACTCTCCTCCCATACCTTCGCGTCCGGATTGGGCTTAAGTGGCACATCCGCCGGTATAAGGTGCAGCGTGCGGCCGTTGCCGGGCTTGGGTAACACGTCGATGGAAACGCCCACGCCGCCGGCCGTTTCCAGGAAGATAGTGAAGTCCTGCCCGGTCAGCGGCGTAATCAGCAGCGCGCCGTCGGCGGTGTTGGCTTTGGTGTAGGCATTGTCCGGCCCCGTGATGCCGGTAATCAGCTCGCCGTCGATAATGATTTTGTTAGGACTGGTATTACTCATCTGCGCCTTAAGATGCGCATTATTCTCAAACGGGGTCCCGGCCGGGCCGGGTACGGCGGCCTGCGCGGCGGCAGGCAGCAGCGCCAGCGCGCCGGCAACGGCCAGGGCGGAAAGGGTCTTTTTCATCGGTTCAGTCCTGTTGCGGGCGGCGTTCAGGTTGAGTCCAGGGCACCTCGGGGAAGGCCGTCAGGCGGATAAGGCCGTCCACGTAGTGCACGCTGAGCCGGTAGGCTTTACTGGCATCCGGAAGTGAAATATTCAGGTTGCCGTTAGTGGTGCTTGCGCTCAGCGTGCCCTGCACGGTGATGTCACCGGTGGTGGAGTCGGTGATTTCGTCATCGATGCGGAACACGGAAGAGACGCCGTTGTTTTTGATGTACTCAGCTTCGGCGGCGAGCTGCTTTTTCATATCGTCACGGTATTCAGCGGGAACGAAGCGCAGCAGGGCGGCGTGCTGGCTGTCCACGGTTTCAGGCGTGACGGAAAGGCGGAGGTTGACGAAAGAGCGCACCAGCATGCCGTTTAAGGCCGCGTCTCCGGAGGCGGAATCGGAGAGGAACGGGCGGTCAAACATCATCGGGGTAGTCAGGGTCTTCTGCTTTTTTGCAAAGTGCCACGCCAGCGCGCCGGTGACGACGTTGCTGACGGCGAGAATAAACACGAGCAGCGAAAGTGCGCACAGGGCCAGAATGATTACCCTGTTGCGCCCCTCCCGGATCTGATACTTCATAGCGTTATCCTTTTAATAAGCGCCATCCGGAGATGGCGCGCGGGTTACTGCATCCAGTGCCGGTTGCCCGAGTCGGGCACGCGGCGAAACTGCAGCCGGAGCAGCGCGGTCGGCAGGTACCAGTAAAGAAGGTTCATGAGCCACCAGGTGCCCTGCCCCTTCTTCAGGTGACGGACTAACAGCCAGAGTGCGCCGGCCACAATCAGCATCACAATGAACAGGTCGCAGAGCAGGCCGATGCCCGCGCACGCAAGGATGAGCACGGCCTCCTCTGTGGGGAGTCCGCCAAGGCGTTTCTGCTGATTGAGGGTTTCCGGGAACTGGTACTGAAGCGATTCCCTGTCCATGCGGGATTAACCGGCCAGGGCGAAGAAAGTGCGGGTGATAACGATGAGGAAAGCCAGACCGCCGACGAACAGCATCGGGTTGCGCGTTTTGATGTATCCGCCAATCGAGATGATGACTTCGGCGATGTACATTCCCCACTCAACGGTACTGCCGTGGCCGAACGTATCCTTGGCATCCTGCTTCTGCGCGGCCAGCAGGTCAGTAGCCCCGGCAAAATGTGGCAACGCAAAGAACAGCATTGCGAGAGCTATCAGGGTTACATTTGCGCGATGCCGATAAACTTTTTTAAAGGCAGTATGGGTAAGACCTTTCAGCCTTTGTTTAATGGAGAAATATTTACCAGAGAAGGGTTTCTGGTAGACATCAGACAATGCTACCGCCACGCTATCCGTTTTACCGGAAGCGAAAATCGAAGTTTGCATTATTTAATCCTTAATCCGAATCAAGCTCTAAAAAAAGGACTCACCATTTTTATAATGGCGAGAAATTCCCTGCACCGGCAACATCTGATGCAGTCTGAGAAACATTTTGGTGAATACGAATTTTCTAATTCAGGGTGGGCTTTATATATCTACCTCCTTATATACAGTAAGTTATTATCAGCGTTACAAATACACATTTAAATGAGAGGTGCGGGCGGCGAAAAATACTCAAAAACTACTCACAGTCAGTGGCAGATTCGAATCTCCGACCGGTGGCGGCCAGGTCGGAAAATGACCTGAGTGAGTCTTCAAGTCTGATTTTTGCCTCTCGTGTTTTACTTCTTCCTGAACGCTTCGAAGATTCCACCAGGAGCTGGTTAGTCTCCTCTGACAGGTGGACTAAAACTGCACCTCCTCTGATGGATTTTTCATTGGACATAAGGCGTCTCTTTCGTGAATAAAAATCAATAAATTCATGACATTAGCCGCTAAGGCTTGCTTTAACCCGTTTCGCTTACTGATTAAAAAACTTAACTAAACAACTCATAATCAACTCACCTTTGATGCGTTTATGTAAATAATTATGCATGTAATGAAAAGTATATCGAGTAGTTTTTGAGTATCTTCCTATATAGATATTGAGAATATCGAAAAAAGCTTTACTAAACAGAAAGTTACAAAGCTAAAAAAACCCTCAAAAGATAGTCATTCGTGTATCATCTTTTGTTTAACCCAAATTTTGAGTCATGGCGTTAGCTGAGTGAAACGTAACCGATGGGCGGGAGTAGACTTTGGACACATCTAATAAAAACCTCAAAAAGGTATTAGAACTTTTCGAGCGGAAAGGAATCGACAAAAGGAAGCAGGCTTCAACAATGGCTGATATCCTCGGCATTAAATATCAGAGCGCCAAACAAAAACTCGATGGTAAAAGAGGGGTTTTCTATAGCGAACTGAAAGCGGTTTATGATTATTTCCACGAATCACTAGAAGAAGTAAAACCCTATAACGGAATATTCATTGTTAATGACATGCATGTAAGGTGCAACGTTATTGTAAGTGAGGAAGAAGTTGATATTAAAGAGCCTGGCATTAACTATGCACACTTTCATAAAAATTATTATGTAGTAAATCCGACTGGCGTTAAATTCAATAAAGATATGAAGCGGGTAATAAGAATGGATTTTTTACCTGCTCCGAAACTGGCGATACTCGATAATGATAAAGAACTACTCGAACTATTAAAATCAGTATCTAACAGATACGGTATAGATGCATCGGTTTACGAGACAGCACAAGAAATGATGGAGGCGGTCGACAGGGAAGGTTATGATGGATATGTTATTGACTGGTTACTGGACTACAGCGAAAACTCTGAGGCAGTCATAAAGAAGATCCGCTCTAAAAGCGAGACAGTGCCGATCATCCTGCTCACAGGGCAACTAAATCAACATGAGCGAGAGATAGGAGAAACCATTATAGAATACGGAGTTGAACTGGTTGAAAAGCCGACTCGTGTTTTTATACTTTCATCCATATTGCTGGCAAACCTATTTTTTTAAATGGCACTAAAATGGAATTAATTAAATTAACGGCTGAACATATAAAAGAATTGTACGACATAAGGTTTTCTGTCACGGAAAACTTTGTCCATGCCCATCAGATTGAGTATCTGCAGAGAGAAGTAATTCTGGCTGACGTTGCTCAGGGTGGCGGATGGATCTGCAGAATTGAGGATAGCTATGTGGGTTATGGCCTCGGCATTCACATACCCCATGCATTGATAGGTGGTCTGTTTGTACGGCCAGAGTATCAGGGTCGAGGAATTGGGGGAGTGATACTGGAAAAAATCACTGAGTGGTTTTTTGAACAGGGAGACACTGAGATTGAACTGACCACTGACGAACACTCCTCAGCTGCTCGTTTCTATCAAGGGAGAGGCTGGCATAGTTGCGGTCATGATGAATATGGACAGTTAATCATGAAGAAAAGGAAAATGAACCAATGAAGGTGCTCACAGCGTTTTTGATCGCTCTGATATCAGCCAAAGCAGCATATGCTGACTCCTTTGTTCTGGCAGATGGCAGTAAAGAGATAAACATCTCTACTGAGGATTTACTGAAGCTACCAGTGACTTCAATCACTACAGCTACGAACTTCACGCCTAAATCTACTTTTGAAGGCGTGACCTTCACAGAGTTACTATCAAAGTACTCGATTACGGGCTCATCCCTGAGAGTCTACGCACTTGATGACTACAGTTACACGCTGCCAGTTGGGGAGCTGCTGAAATACCAGGTTATCCTGGCATACCGTAAAAACGGCCAAATGATACCGGTTTCTGACCTTGGTCCATTTGCCGTTATCTACCCAAGAGACGAGCATCCGGATCTGAACAAACTTGAATTGAATGCCAAAACTGTCTGGCAGATAAACAGGATTGAGGTTATCAAATGAAACGTAGGGTTGTTCCCGTCGCGCTTGGCTTAGTACTGACTCTTTTTTTTTCTGGTTCAGTTTTTTTTACTGTCCAGCAATTTAATGAGATTAAAAACCAGTATAAAAGTATCGAGCCAAACCTTGATAACTATTCGACGGCTGAAATCCTCTTCCTGGCATTTGAAAGAACCCGGACATCTGTTTACCAGATAGAAAACCCTTATATTTTCGAAACAAAGAAATCAATTTTTGATTCAAAAGTCAGAATCCTTAAAAACAAATCATTACGTATTAACTCTTTTTATTATGAGCCTGATTTTCTGAGTGCCCTTAAGCTTCTTGAAAAGCAAAGCGCTGAACTAAGCAGGCTTAATGAGTCCACACCGCCAATAAAAAGGAAGGATGTGCTATTAGAGCAGATGAACAAGATGCAGCACACACTTATCAATCTGCAGGAAATTATATATAGAATCCAGATAAGAAACTTCAACACAATAAAATCACTTATAGTTGATAATTCTTCTTATACTGAACTCGCGGCTCTTTCCAGCATAATACTACTCTTCACCTTAATTATTTTATTGTGGGTACATATTGCGAAGCTAAACTCAGCTATAAAAGGAAAGAACATTTTCATATCTGCAATCTATCACGAGCTATCAGGTTCTATTCAGAAAATACAATTATCTTCAGATATGATTGATGTAAGGGGGGATGTTTTAAACTCAGAAAAGTACCTTACAAAAATCACATACCACTCTAATAAACTCTATCAGCAAACGAAAGAAATACTTGAGTTTTCAAAAATTGAGATTGGTAATGTCGGTGTTAATAATGTTAGCTTCTACACTGAAGATGCATTGAAGGCGGGCTTATCTCTTTTTAATGAAAGCAATGCAAATAAAATTGATTGCGATGTATATCCGCAGAACGTTCTGATTAATGCAGACAAGCTAAAAATAATATCAATAATCCACAATATTATTGATAACGCCAATAAAAACACTCATAACGGTTTGATTAAGGTTCGATTAAGAGTAGCTCAATCTCACTTATTCCTGAGAGTCAGCGATACCGGTTGTGGGTTTGACATGCGAAAACTTAACATGCTGTACAAGCCATTCAATCAGGGTCTAGAGAGTCAAACAAGGCAAGGGCTTGGCTTGGGGCTTTCGATTGTTAAAAGCTACCTCAAAACGATGAAAGGAAGAATCAGTGCGCATTCTGAGATTGGTAAAGGTTCTACTTTCATGGTCAGAATCCCGATTAATATCGTTAACTGATTTTATGAAAATAAAATGAAGTCCGGGCTTTCCGGACTTCTTTATTACTCAACAATAAAGTGCTTACTCTCCGCTTTATCTTCCGCAGAGCTCATTCCTGTCAGATTCTGGTCAATCATCTCCTCAAGCGCCTGCGGCCCGGACTCACCGCGGATATGCAGATACATTTCCGTCAGCATAGCCATCATGATGCTGGTTCCTTCGCGCGTTCCGGCAACACGACGTATTAAGTCTCGGTTGAATCCCTCTGTATCAAACTTATTTCCTTCACCCTGATGTTTCTTGACCATCAGACCGATACCGACAAGTTCATTCACTACAGAGGAAAAGTTAACCTCGCCGTGGCTTGCGCCGTTCTGCAACTCTATCTGCACCAGTTCCTGCACTTCCCTTTCGGTTTTTTCTTTGAAGTAAATATTTCTGCGCGCCATGACAGTATTCCCTGTAAGGCAGGGTATATTTACCCGTGCCTTTGTTACTTATTTATAATTATCCTCTTTACGGAGCCAGCCTGACTGCCGCATTCGGACAAGCTCACTAAACCTGTATTATTCACCCCGGTTGAATTGTGTGTCAATCCGGCACCGTTCATTTCATCCGGCAGGTGTGTTAATCAGGCACTGCACCTCAATCCTGTGTGTGTCAATCCGGCACCATGCACACTTTTCATACGTAAATCGCACCTTAAGTTTGTGAACGATGTGTGTCAATCCGGCACTGCACCGGCTTTTGAGGTGTGTTAATCCGGCACTACAGGCCTTTTTTATGTGTGTTAATCCGGCACTGCACACTGTCATACCATGCATAACATTATGTTTTTAATCAATAGCCACAATCAGCACACACTACAGTGCCGTTTACAGTGCCGGATTAACACACAATCCAGCACTGTAATGACACACAATCCAGCACTGCATTAACACACAATCAGGCACTGTAAAGTGTGTTAATTAACACACAATTTTCATCATACCTCTAAAAATAAGCTAAAAAATAAAGTTAATCTCATGTTTTTAAACAACTAAACTGCAAGATTTCATCTTGCGTGGGGTGTGATGAAATCTTACCCCCGAAGAGCGGCTTGATAAATAAAGCTCTCCTGCTGAATTCTTTATATCCCTGACAAGGTTCGTCACCAGCCGGTCAGCGCAACGTGCGCGTCTGTAACGAATTATCTTGCAAGCAATGATCTGAGCGGGTATTTTCCACACGAACCCGCCTGGCGCTTTACGCGCACGTACGTGAGATTATCAGAATGAAAATATTTGCTGCTCTCGCGCTTGCCGCTGTATTCAGCGCGCAGGCTGCGCCGGAAATGTGTTTCACAAAAGCCGGGCAGGATTTCGGTATTGATCCGCGTCTCCTGATGGCGCATTCCATTCAGGAATCACGCATGCGTAATAATGCGCTGAATACGAAAAGCAGCGGCGGCACGCATGATGTCTGCAATATGCAGATAAACAGCTCTCACTTTAATCAGCTGAAAAATTTCGATATTACGCGGGAAAGGCTGCTGAAAGATCCGTGCATCTGCATTTATACCGGTGCGTGGATCGAGGCGCGAAATTTCAGACAGTATGGCAGAAACTGGGACAGCGTCGGGATGTACAACACCGGCCCGAGCCCGAAGCTTATCAAACAGCGTCGTGAATATGCTGCAATCATCAAGAGTATTTACCGCGTGCTCATTGCACGGGATGAGGTTTACACCGCAATGGCGAAGCAGAATAAAAAAACGCCCGCGCCTGAAAATTTCTTAGCTGCGGACGTAATGCCTGACAAAAAATAACCCCGGCATGCCGGGGTTATTTTCATGATTTGAGTTTTGCGAACTCCTCCGCCATCTTCCACAGCGCCTGATTCAGCTTTATATCGCCGTCGATGCCCTTTACCGGTCGGGTCGTGGTTCTTTTTCCTTTCGACGTTCTGCCGGGCACCCCCCCCTTAATCAGGTTCTCCTGCACGATATTAAACGCGGTCCACAGGTCGGTGCCTTTGTCATACCAGGCGCGCGGCTTAATAATACGCTCAGCTGACACCGGCGGCTCTTTGCCGTCATATTTATATTCCAGCGCCAGCTGGCCCAGCAGGCGGCGTTCTTCACTGTTAACCTGAATGGATTTCATCATGCTGATATTATTTTCCACCTTATCGAATACGCCCAGCACCTCATAAGCGCCTTCAATAACCTGCGATACAATATCCCCCTTGTGTGGCACGCTGATTTCACCAAACGATTTCCAGCACACCAGGCCATTCGTGCAGACCTGCCGGAAAATACCGGGGATCATTTTATAACTGCTGGAGCCGTCATGGCTGTTCAGTAATACGATTTCCGGCACCTCTTCGCCGCTGTTATTATTTCCCCGGCGCAGGCGGATCATGTGTTTGGTAAACTCACGTCTTTCCGGATCGCGGACGCGCGACTGGCTGGCATAAAAAGGTTCGAACCCTTCTTCACGCAGTTTATCCAGCAGGGTAATGGTAGGAATATAGGTATAACGCTCAGAGCGTGAATCATGCTTTTCGGCGGAAAATGCGCTCGGAACAATGCGCATCAGCTCATCATTATTGAGCGGGCTGTTTTTACGGATAGCAGTCGGGGCTGCATAGCGGGAAGAAAAACGGACCATAATTAATAACCTCATAAAGAAATAGTGTCAGCTGTCAAATAAAAAACTTATCTAGTGGCCAGCGATTTGCTGAATATCAGATATCTCATTTCCCTGCAGAACGCTGCAGGGTAGTGTTTTTTCATCCTCTCAGGTGCGAAAATTGCCAGTGGCAGAATGGGCTGTATTCGTTAGTCCGGGGCAGGTTTTGCTTCGCATATTTAATCAGCCCTTCATGCTCAGACCAGAACAGATCAAGCGCCGCAACATTCAGCTCACCTGTGGCTTTGTAAACGTTAGTAGTCTGGTATTCGGTATTTTCCGCATACTCTTCTTCACCAATCGGATTAGCTGAATGCACGATCCGGGTTTCATAGATTTCCGGTGCAGAGCCTGCCGCTGGAGCATAAACAAAAACCGTGATCTGCAGTTTTTCATGCGCGTTAATCAGCAGCATCTCGATTCCTGAGCGGAATTTTCCCGTATTAAAATCTGCCTCTTCGCGCGTAAAGGTTGCCGCCGTCAGATACTCCAGATTCATAGCAAAATCGCTACGCAGCGCCGCGGTGTTCACATTGAACTGCGGATGATCCTTGAAAAATAGACTGCGACGTAATGCACGACGGATAGCTTCGTAGCTGATTTCTTCTGATGGTTTTGCCGTTAAAGAAGATGATTCTTTAGATTCTGAAGCCGGGGTGTTGACGTTCAGCTTTGACATGTTGTGTCTCCCGTGTGGTTTATTCGATGTTTCTCTGAGTTCCTCGCCGTGAGGGCAGAACGGGCGCACGGGGATCAGGCTGAGCGCAGAGGGAAACGGCAAAGCCGCAGCCCGAAGGGACCGGGTGCAGCCGTTTAGCTTGCGTCCCTTGTGCGAAGGCGCCCGTGTGCCAGATTTCTGCACGGCGAGGAATTCAGGAAACGAAACAGAACGCGGGAGATGAACAGGACACAGCACCGGACGGCGGCCCTTTGCCGGTCCGGTCCTCAGCGGCCCCGATTTCGGGGCCAGTGAACGCACCGGCGACAGCCGGTTGCAGCCCTTGACCTGAGCCATCAGGCCCTATGTCCGAAACCCGAAGGGGTTCGGCGGAGCTTACCGGCTTTGCCGGTTAGCGGAGTGGGACTGACGACCCGGCAACGCCGGGGAGCCGAAGGGGGCCATGTCCCGGCCCCTGAAGTTGATGTTTAGTCAGTAAAGGCAGCAATTGCATCTGAGCCTGCATAACCGGCGACACCATCCGGACAGCAGTGAAACACCCGGCATCACTGGCAGACTACAGAGAACGCGGAGGGGGAGAGCCGGTGCGTCAGCACCGGGTTTTGCCTGGCCTGTAAGGCCTGCTGGTTTTTTTCGCGGTTCAGCACCCCGCTCATGGACAGAATGGCCGGTGTAAACCGGCCTTAGCTCCCTAGATTATGACCTTCCTGTTATAGGTCGCTTTCCAGTCCATGTAATCTGGTCCGTCACGAAGCGGTGAAAGACTGGTGAGATTTTCGGCTAAACCGTTCATGATTAGAATCCGTTCCACAGCCGCAAACCAGTCTTCATTGTTGCCAATTGGAAACCACAGATTCGAGTTGTCGCCGCTCAGCAGCGGATGATTGCAGAAGTGAACCCCCCTGCCCTGCGCTGTTATGCAGCCCGTCACGATGCAGGAGGCCCGTACCGTTTCACTCAGGGCACTGCGAGCCAGTGTTTCCGCTATATCACCCCAGCACCACTCTCCATCAGGCACCGGCAGCTCGATGCACCGTAACGAATGACCACCCGCCCGTGCGGTCAGCCTGGCAATGTCTGACACACCCGTTTCACCGTATGCACCGTTTGCCTCACAGACATAATGGCCATTGTGCCAGAAGGACTCTGCACCATTATCCAGGCGAATAAGGCAGTATTTGCCCATCACTCTGGTGATATCGTCCTGCTGAATCAGGCTGGTGAATGCTGTGGAATGTGGATGCTTAATAATCTGGCTCATGGCTGCTTCTCCACCTTACGCGCTACCTGCATCCACTGTGAAAACACCATTGCCGCTAAATGTGCCAGCTGGCCGCTGCGCATTGCGTTTACAACCGCGATGGCATGTGCGACGATTTGCATGTCAAAAATCATATATCTCTCCAGATTCTGGTTTTGATGTTGCCGGTATCTCGTAAATACCGGCGGTGAAGAAAGCAGAGGAAACTCTGCTTTTTTTACATCTGCACTTCTCTCATCAGGCAATATCCGCTTTATGCATGGCGTATCCGGCTTTGAGAATCAAAGCCAGTTCACTGCTTGCGTATCCCCATGCTGCATCGCCTATTCCGTCTGGATAGCCGTGCGCAATGTGTGCCGCCTCAATCCACGCTTTAAATGATGCCAGCGGGATCATAGGGCGCGGGCGTGACCAGTCAGTAACCGTGTTACAAACCTGTTCAGCCATATTCATCAGAGTGCCTGTGAGAAGTACAAAACGTTCTTCCTCGTTCATGCTCTCCGACTTCAATAACCTGAGATAATCCAGGCTCTGAGCCAGAGCCGGATCAAGGCCGTTGATGTTTTGCCCTTCAGCCCAGGTTTCGGTGGTTTTGGTTGCGGCGGTTTTGACGTTCTGTGTGTTCATGCTGGTTCTCCTCTGATGGTTACTAAAACCCTGTTTCGGTTGGTATGGAGCGGCGAAGGGCATAAGTAGCACCGGCAGACGGGCGAACACGGGGCGTCACCGCAGGCCGCAGCGCAAGCGAGCCGTCTTTGTGGCGAGTGCGAACGGGCGAGGAACGGCGAAGCGTACCCCTAGTGGGCGAACGGATGACTGTGCTACGAAAAGCCCTCCGCTCCGTACCAGCCGGAAAAGGGTGACAGCACAGGGATGAGCATGAACACAGTCGTCACGACGGAACGGCGTGACGCCCTTAAAGGGCGCAGCGCGCCCGGTTGAAGCACCGGCGACAGCCGGTTGCAGCTTTTGACCTCAGCCATCAGGCCCTATGTCCGAAACCCGAAGGGGTTCGGCGGAGCTTACCGGCAAAGCCGGTTAGCGCAGTAGGACTGACGACCCGGCAAAGCCGGGGAGCCGAAGGGGGCCATGACTCCGTGCCGTTTTCAGTTCAGTGCTGTAATCTCCCTGGCTCATACCGCTACCGCCCTGAACATCAGCTTGTTTGGTACCATCCAGCGTTCCAGCTCCTGCGTCATCGCGGTCGATTCCTCTGACAGGAACCCGGCCTCAGCCCCCAGTCTCCATAACGGCTGGCCTGCCATTTCCCAGCGCTCCAGAGATTTCAGTGAAGGGAATCTCTCACTCCACCTATAAAACATGATCTCCAGCTCGGTATGATGCAGTTGCGAGTCAGA
Source organism: Pantoea sp. ABR1s (assembly GCF_057812235.1). Lineage (NCBI taxonomy): Bacteria > Pseudomonadati > Pseudomonadota > Gammaproteobacteria > Enterobacterales > Erwiniaceae > Pantoea > Pantoea sp. ABR1s. The sequence goes on from NZ_JBSZSY010000003.1 coordinate 108,232, forward strand.
CCAGCGTGATATCCAGCTGCTGACACTGGCTGGCGTGTGGAATGCCAGGTCAATCTCAGCCTGCCCTTTTACCGCCTGATGAATCCGCGTTTTCTCCTCTCTCTCCCGGCGATACTGGCGGGAATACTTCTCATCGCGCAGCTCCGTTTTTCGCCGCTGCCGCTCGGTGCCCTGAAAACGCCATCCCGGAAACAGATCGTGAACATCATAACTGCTCAGCGGATGCGGACAGTCCTCACCTGAACTGGCAATCATCCGGTCAATCGCTGCCAGCCATGACTGTCTGTTACCCCTGAATTCGGCCTCAAGCATTGAGGGACGGAAAAAGCGGATTTCTTTCAGGGTTACCCGCCTGCTGCCCCTGAGAAGGCGGAAAAAGGCGTGTGCATACGGATAGTCTGCACAGTACACGTTACGTTCATGCCTGTTTTCAACGAAGGCGATGGCCTGCATCGCTGCACGGCGTGCAGGTGAAAGCGGAACCAGTGAACGGCTGACCGGGATCATGCGAACTCTCCTTCTGCCAGATATTCCGCTATGCCGGCTGCGCAGTGTTCCAGCAGGGATGCCTGCGCCGCTGCGGCGATCAGGTCGCTGATGCGCTGCGTGTCGAACGGCGTCAGCCTGAGCACCTCGCGCACGCAGTTACCGTCAGCTGACATGAGTACAATCAGCCACTCCCCGGACACGTCTCCCGGGCTGCATACGCAGAGACTGAACGCCTCTCCGGGCGGCGTGTAGCGCAGCTGAACCGGAAAGAATCCGCCAAATTCGCCACGGTATTCCCCGTTGACATTCCAGCCCGCTGGTACGTGCAGCAGCTGCGCGACAGCGCTGGTCAGAATATGGCGATCGTGCTCGCCTCTTTCGCGCCACTCCTCAAATTCGCAGGGGTGCATTCCGGTCAGCACGGTCAGGTTCAGAGCATTGTTATTTTTCATGTTTGTCTCCATGCCGCCCCGAAGGGCGGCGCTCCTTATCAGGCCGCGTGAGCGGGATCGTTGTTGTCAGTGTCGCTGTCAGCCTCAGCAGATCCGGCCCCGCCGGTCGTTTCAGGCTCCGGCCCTTTCATCCAGGCTGGCACCCAGCGCGTATCCCGCATTTTTCCCTCTGCCAGTTCTGCAGCATCCCCCTTCTTCATTTTCGCCGCGTCTGCTGCCGCGCCTTTAAAACCGGCCTCAGTCAGCGCATCCATAATCTGTGTATGCTTCAGGTCAGCGAAGAAGTTCGCCTTTGTGGGTTGCCACCAGTCACGCATGTGGAAGCCAATGGCGTTTTCCAGTGAGTCCAGGCGGCTGTCAGATGTGCGCTGAGATTCACGCGTCTGTACCCCGTCAACCGAGCAGGCGACACAGAACGCCATCAGTGACATAAGCGTTTCACCGCTCAGATCGAAGAAGGTGGTGAAGTCTTTATTCCATCCCTGCGGCAGCAGGGCTTCCAGACGGGTCTTTTCCTGCATCATGGCGGTAAACCCCGGGCCTTTGTCACCGGACGGGGCATTCTGCGTCAGGCTGTAATGAGGCACGGTCACGCGGATGCCAAACGGGTTGCCATAATGTGAGCCGGAGGTGAAGACGTCAGTGCAAAGCTGCCAGACCAGCAGGGCAACCGCCTTTTTCTGCTGCTGCATCAGCGCAGCCTGCACAGCAAGAGTGCGCTCAGAGGACATTTTTGTGAGAAGCGGCAGACTGATACCCTCAGCCGCATCCGGCTTTTTAGCCACGTTGATGGGGCTGATCTGAGGTACGGCAGACTCTGCGCCCTGCTCTGTTTCGCTGCTTTCTTCGCCCTGCAGATCGGCAATACGCACAACGCCGCGCTGCACACAGAGTTCACCGTATTTATCGAACCCGACCACCACGCCCGACATGGCGCGAATTTCCGGGGTCCAGGCACGAACCAGTGCTGCTTTTTCGATGATTTCAATTGCATCGCTGGCGGCGCTGTAGCCATCGTCGTCGGCGCTTTGTGCGCAATCGTCAGCTACCTGGTACAGATCATCGATGCGGCTTTCTTCATCACCGATGTACACAGGCTCCGGCTCGTCAGTCAGCTGATAAGTCAGTGCATCCCTGTGCGGGTAAAGCGAACTCAGCTGGCCCATGCTCCATTTCCAGCCTTCGCTTTTCTGAATGTCCTGCGCCATTGCGGTCAGTTTTTGCACGGTCAGGGTTTCCAGCAGCACCGAGTCAGCCGTTCCCTCACCTTCCTGCTGACTGAACAGGTCTTCGCGCACGACACCGCCTGCTGCCTCATACGCCTCACGACCTACGAAAAGAAAGCGCTTGTCAGTGATCGAAATTTCTTTATCGGTAATGAGTTTTCTTAACATGGTGACGGGCAGGTTATGCCAGGAGGCTTTCACCTCTTCATAAACACGCACCTGACGGGCCTGATCGTCTTCAAGGCAGAGCGCCTGGCACTGCTCAACTGTCAGCTGATCGTCTGCCAGCAGCTTAAGCAGTGACGGCGCGAGGTTTGCAAGTTTCAGCATACGCTGAACGTGACGGGTGCTGTAGCCCAGCTCTGCACCAATCTGCTCTGGGGTTTTTCCCTGATAAGCCAGGGTACCGAAGCTGGCAATCTGTTCTGCCGCATGCATATCGCTGCGCTGCGCATTCTCGATGTAGGAAACCAGCGCGGCCATTTCCGGGGAAACGCGCTTGAACGGCACTGGATAATCGGGGGTCAGAAACTGCTGTGAGAGCAGCAGATTCAGGGCAGTAAGGCGTTTGCCACCTGCAGCCACCGCCAGTTCACCGTCCGGCAGTTCGTGGGCAACCAGATTCTGCAACAGGCCGACCGACCTGATGGTTGCCGCCATGCTCTCAACGCTTTCAGTGGAATACGGGATGGTACGGGCATTCAGCAGTGACATGACGAACACTGACAGGGGCGCATACTCAACCGGCGCGGCCTCAAGCGCCGCTTTTACCGCCGCCTGTTCGGCACCGGTCACTTTTTTAACGCTGGTTCTTTTAGGGGCTTTTGCTTTAACATCGGTTACTGACATCGTTAATACCTCGTTAGATTATTGACTGTCCCGCCCTGCGGAGTGGCTGCTCCGCAGGGCACCTTTTAACGGCTTACTGCGCTTTGCGAATACCGTAATCACCGATATAACGGTTCAGCCAGTAACCCGCCTCTGATTCAAAATCCCATGCTCTCCAGACCAGACCGCCGTCCTTACGCACGACCAGGCGAAAGTGCGTACCCTGATCGTCTTCGATAGTCACATTGGAATACTGCGCAGCGACTTCCATCGCCTGCTCACGCGTGAAGGTGTCATCCGGTAAGCGCACAACTGCTGGCTGTTCCACTTAAATCTCCTGTCTGTCTGCCCTTAAAACCATCACCCGTTGAGTTGCCGGGGCCGCGGTCTTGACGTTTTGCGGGGAACTGCTGCTTTCTCCCCTGGTTGTAACCTTCACCCGTTTGAGAGCCGTTCGCCGCAAAGGGCGCAACGAGCACGGGCCGGCGCAGATGTCCGGGAGCGAGCGGAAAAATTTTTGGCCACATAAAAAATTTTCCGGCGAGAGGCTTCAGCCGTCCCTGGACAGCCAGGCGGTTTGTGCTTGTCTCAGCCCCGGCGAAAGGACTCAGACGGGCGAAACAACCCATGAGGAAAGCAGGAACCCGCCGCAACGGTGTGACGCGCGGGCGCGAAACAGCGTTGCCCCTTACATCCCGCCGTGTGTGGTGGCGGGATGCAGGGAGCGCCGTTTACGGCGGGACTGAGCGGCGCAGCCGGAACGGCTGCTGCGAGCGGAAGGTGTTGCGTCAGGATAGAAACCCGCTGCCCCGGAACGGGGCCGGGCAGAGACGGCCTGCCGGCTCTGTGCGAAGCATGACAGCCGACTGGACGCCCGGGATAACGGACTTTTTATGATTAATCGGCGATTCACCGAAAAAAGGATTTAAGAAGCCTTCAAATTAATGAATATTTATGCTAACAAATAGCATAAATAAACAAAAATAGAGAGTTAAACATGTCAGTAACACGTCCCGTCGCCGCTCAGTTTGAGGCTTACAACAAACACGATATAAATGCTTTAATTGAGTGCTTTTCTGAGGATTTCAGGGGCTATCGTATGCCCGCCGAAACCCCCTCAACGATCGGAAAATCAGCGCTGCGTGAGTTTTACATAAGTAATCGTTTTAATAATCCGGAACTCAGGGCAGAACTCATTTCCAGGACGGTGCTGGGTAACAAAGTGTTTGATCACGAATTCATCCATGGCCTGTCACCCGCCCCCCTCGAAAGCATTGCCGTTTTCGAAATTACAAATGACCTTATCTCCACTGCGTGGTTCTACTTTCCATGATATCAATCTCGCTGCCCTTACAGGCCGAAAGACGGGAGTCGCGCCGTCAGGCGCGCCTCTTTTCTTTCTGCTGCCGCAGGCGCGGTTTTCGCGGGCTAAAAGGCGGCCGGAACCGCCTGACTGTGCTGATTACCCTTTTCCGCCCTGCTTAATAAAGTGGCCGCCGATGTAAACGGCACTCTTACAGGTCATGAAATAACAGATTTCATCAATGAGCTCCTACGTCCTCAGCTCTCTCAGGTCGTTGGATCGACGCTGCGCATTCACAAGGGTTTTATACTGGCGAAGGATGTCGCGGGTTTGCGGTGACAGTTTCATTTTTTCCTTTTCGGCAGGGCTTCCCCTGCCGGCATCATTAGTTGCTGAATACAAAGCCGTCGTGCAGCACATATCCGCTGCTGAACAGGTCACGGGCATAGGCTTCATAGTCGAAATAAGAGCGCAGCGGCTCCGGAACGTCATTCAGCAGGCCGCAGTCTTCAATATGCTCATACGCATAATCTTCCTCACTTTCCGCCTTCCCCCTGTACGCATCATCAAACGCATCGAAATCGCATTCGCCGTAATAATCCGCCCAGGCAACAAAGGCGTCTTCCCTGCCCTCTTCTTTCGCCTGCTTCCACGCCGCGATGAAATCCCAGTCGATAAAGGATTCAGACACGAATTTAGACGGAATGCCCTCCCAGTCCTGAAACATAAATTCAGGATCTTCTTCAGAGGCGTGGAGCTCGCGACACGCGTTGTGAAACTCGGTTTTTTCCTCAAAGTCAGTAAGATCAAACCACTTCCCGAAAATACTGCCGCAGTTATATTTATGGTAAGTCCCGACGTATACCGCTGGTCCGCTAAATGTCATAAGAAATCCTCCGCAGTCAAAGTTGTCTCAGTTCCGGCCTGTGCCGTGACTGAATGACAGCCCGACGGAGAGACGCAGTGGTCAAGCGTGACGAGGAGGCCGCAGCGCAAGCGAGCGGAGACGTGCTTACGCACGGCGCTGACGCGAAGACTGAGCGGAAGCGCGACGGAAGTAAGTGCGGTGGAGGGAGTGCGAACGGGCGAAGGAGGCGCGCTTGACCACAAGGCGATCGGGCTACAGTGAAGTCACGGCACCGGCCGCAGCACGCACGGACCGGGTTTTCTGCCCTGTCCCGCCGAATGGCGGAATAAAGCGGCGCGCAGCAACTTCCTTATGTCCATTTGTCCACAATCCGGGTGCATAGCCTGGCTATAACCCTGTGGACAAAAGCGCAGCGGCGGCTGAATCAGCGCACAGACAGCAGGCGGTCATAAAATGACCGCCTGCCCGTTACTTCAGGTGATTGCGCATTTCGGCAGCCCGCCGGTACAGCGCCACCAGTTCTGTATCTATCTGCTCGATCAGCATCCCGGCCATTTTCTGCGCCGGCGCCGCGCCGCGGTAAAGATGCCGCTTTGTCATGTTCCGCAATCGAAGGTGAAACTCGTAAAGCGATTCCTCCAGGTCGTTAATGTCGTCGGTAAGCTGCGTGATTTCGGTCGTCAGTGTCTGGTCTGTCATGGTGCTGTCCTTATGGCGTGGTCAGAGAATATGCGTTATGCGGCACGGGCGGCGCGCAGTTCACCCAGGCGGCGCAGGCCGGCGGCGTGGTACTCCTCAAGTAGTTCGATCCCTATCCAGCGGCGGCCGCACTGGTCCGCGGCGACGCAGGTCGAACCTGAACCGGCAAACGGGTCCAGAATTAAATCCCCGGGCTTCGTGAAGGTTTCGATAAGCGGCTGCAATACGCTCACCGGCTTTTCGGTCGGATGGTGCCGGTTGCCCGTGTACTTCCAGGGCATCACGTCAGGTAAGGGCTTTGCCGGCAGCGGCGGGCGCCCTTTGGCCAGCAGGTAGGCGCTTTCATGCTGATACCCGACAAACGCCGATTTCGAAGCGTAGGTTTTGGTGAAGACGAGGTGCCCGACGACGCGGAAGCCCGCGGATTTCCACGCCTGCATAAAGACGTCCACGCGGTTCCAGCCGTAGAAGCTTACCGCCAGGCTGTTGTTTTTGAGCACGCGGAACATTTCACGGCTGGCCGGCAGTACCCACTCGTCGCTCACGTCGCCCGCGATCGAACGGCCGGACCGGTCCTTAAAGCCGACGAGGTACGGGGGATCGGTCAGAATGAAGTCGATGCTGTTATCCGGAAAGCCGGCCATGATCTGTACGCTGTCGCCACGCATGAATCGGGACATAGTTATGCTCCTTAATGTCAGGGGGCACCCCTGTGGTGCCGTGACCAACACGCAGACGGGCGAACAGCTGAGCAAACAAGGGCGGACGCGAAGCCGCACGCGCCGCCGGAGCGGACTGAATGTCCCGCGCACGGCGGGGAACGGGTGAGAAGGCCGGCGACAGCTTCGCTTGTTTGGGAAGCCGCCCGGCTACAGTAAGGGCACGGCACTTTACCTCTGCCGGTTTCCGGCCGCAGGACGGGGAGCGGCAAAAGAAGCAGAGCGAAGCGACTTCCTTATGTCTTCTTGCCCAGAACACATGTGCATATCTAGTTTGTAAATCTATGCTCGAAAGAGCAGCAGCACTGTTACTCATGAGATGGCAAGAAGCTGTTAAAAAATGACATCCGTTGTTATTATTTTAGGTACTGTCTGATTCAGCTGTTTAGCGGTTATGGTAGTTGGGTCTATACCTTGTAATGCGAACCTACTGACACTGACCACTGATTCAACTACGTGAAGTGTGGGTATCACGATGTTCCTAGTTGCGGGGACAAAGTTAATTTATTAAGCGATAAGATTTTATAAACCGGGAAGAGTTTTCCTACTGAATTTTAGAATAGGCATTGATAATGAGTGAAGAAACTGACGGCGTAAAAGAAGGAAGCGCGGAGTTCTTTAAAGGATTAGCTGGGCGGTTTGCTGGTCCTTGTGCGGCTTATATAACAACATCCTGGCTCGCTTATAACTGGTCAAATATTATTTTTTTATTCATGTCAAAAGCACCTGTTGAAAAAAGAATAACTGCAATATATGGTCAAGATAACTTATATTATAACTACCTTGTTCTTCCTGTCTTGACTGGCATCGCTCTTTCAATCACTATGCCTGGACTTAATGCTTTGATTTCCAATTTTACTGCATACTTCAAAGCGAAAATTCATTATGCTGACGAAAAGGCTATAGATAGAGAGGAGATCGCAAAAAAAATTAGAGAAAACAAGAAAAAAGAAATTGATGCTAAAATTGAAACCTTGGAAGCCGAAAAAAAGGCCCTTGCAACTGAGATAACTGATCTGCAAAGTAAAAGCTATGATCTTAAAGCATCAATTAGTGCTCAAAATCTTAAAATATTAGCGCTGGCACTTAGAACAAATAGATTCATCAACGATTATAGTGTGTTTTATGATAATGATGGAGACATCGACGAGAGATCAATTAAAGCGACAGAACTATTTAATCTATTCAGCCAACAAGAAAGATCTCTTGCTGACGATTGGTTAAAACATCTTCGAGGCCTCTTTAATTCGAAAGAGCTTGATGCGCATATCAATCAAGTGAGCCTTGTAGACTTTACTTCCATAGATAAAATAGAAGAAATATTAATGACAACTACAAAAATGAAAAACAATCAACCTTAACAGCATTATTCATAAAATAGCGCTAGGGTGAAGTGAATTGCATGAACAGCTTCACCTAGCTTTATAACTTAAAGTTATTTAATTCGCGGAATATCTTTTATGCGCGAGGTATAGCGCGGCGACAGCATTTCACGCTTCATCTGCCATGAACTGTCGCGATTTCCCTGACCCGCGAACCAGACCTTTCCTTTGCCTGCGCGATTGATGCCGTCCAGCGCTGCCATTAATGCATCTGCATTTGCACGCGGCTGCTGCTCACTGAACATGTCGAACTGTGCCACGCCTGACTGGTAAAAATCACCCAGCATTACGCCGGCTTTCGCATACCGGTAACCCTCCTGCCAGATAGTGCTGAGGCCTCGAAGTGCTGATTCAATAATGTCCCGCGTGTCGTTCGTCGGATAATCGCATATGCGTGAGGCCGTATTTGAATACTGCGGTTCATCACCGTGGCGACCGGTGGCGATCGAGACGCTTATATGGCGGCAGCGTGAATTCTGCTGCCTGAGCTTTTCCGCAGCACGCGTGGCATAAAGCACGAGCGCCTGCTGCATATCTTCTAACTGTGTAACGCGCTGGCCAAAAGAACGTGAGTTCACTATCTGCTGCTTAGGCGGAGGTGCGTCTTCAAGTGCCAGGCAAGACTCACCATTGAGTTCACGCGCGGTGCGCTCGACGATAACGTCGAAGTTCTTACGTATCATGCTGACATTGCTGTCAGCGAGCTGCAGTGCCGTGGTGATTCCCAGCTGGTTCATGCGCAGGCTGATCCGCCGGCCAATGCACCAGATATCACTGACATCAGTCAGATGAAGGAGTTTTCGTTGTCGGCTTCTGTCTGACAGATCTACGACGCCATTCGTCTGCGTCCACTTTTTAGATGCATGGTTAGCAAGTTTGGCCAGGGTTTTGGTCGGCCCGAACCCCACGCCGATTATCAGCCCGGTTTCCTTCCGGATACGCTCGCGCATCTGCTGCCCGAATGCCTCAAGCGGGATAAGGTTATCAATCCCGGTAACGTCCAGAAATGACTCATCGATGGAATAGACTTCCTGTCCCGCGGCCATCTCGCCCAGTATGGCCATCATGCGTGCAGATATGTCGCCGTTTATGTGGAATGGAAAATCTACAGAAATTATTGGTGCTTTAAGGACCGCTATGAGCGAAAAGCGAATACACATTTACTTATTGCTCCGGCTCAGAACGGCAGGATTCGGCAAATAAGCTGTGCCGTTCAGAACGGTAGGGTACTGGCAGGATTATTCCATAGCAGTAGGTCGAACAATAATTTCGTTGATGTCGACTGTTTCCGGCTGACCGATCGCAAATACGATAGTATCGGCCAGCGTTTCTACAGGAATGGCCATTTCATGTATCTTTCTGACCTGCTCTGCTACCGCTGCACTCGTCACACTGGATGGCAGGTCGGTATCGACCGGGCCGGGAGAAATAATCGTGCTGCGAATATTATATGGGGTCATCTCCATGCGCAGCCCTTCTGATATTGCTCTGACAGCAAATTTCGTGGCGGAGTAGACAGCCGTTGTCGGACGGACGCGATGTCCTGAGAGAGAGGAGACGTTGATAATGTGTCCGCTCTTTTGCGCTTTCATGAAAGGAAGTGCCGCAGCGATTCCGTGAAGCGTGCCTTTGAGGTTGATGTCAATCGCCCGGTTCCAGTCATCGATCCGCAGCTCATCAAGGCGCGAGTTAGGCATAATGCCGGCGTTGTTGATGAGGACATCAACCCGGCCAAACACCTCAACTGCTTTTTTTACCAAGGCCTCGACGTCCTGAAAATTTGATACATCCGTCTGCGCTACTGCCACCTTTCCTCCGGCAGCAGTAATTTCTTCAGCCAGAGCCGTAAGCCTGTCCAGACGACGCGCGCCCAGCACAACGCAGGCACCGGCAGAGCTTAGCTGACGGGCTGTGGCTTCGCCGATACCACTACTTGCGCCGGTGATGACAACAACTTTTCCACTGATATTACGGGTCATGGAGGATTTCCTTTATGGGCTATTAAAAATAAAAATATAAAGGATGAGGCTGCGTAAAAAAGAGTTTCCGGCCCATCCGATATCAAGTCGGGGCGAGTATAGTCTGGGGCCTGCTTGTGCGATATTCAGTATAGCTTCATCTCAGCTATGCAAAAATTCACAAGCCATATGTAGGCTCAATGCATCGGATTAAAAAATCTGTCACCGGGCTGATGTGACTGGCATGGCGCACATCCTTATGTACGCTCATCCAGATGTCCTGAGTGAGGACGGGGCCACCGGGCTGCACAGGTACAAGATCGTATTCTTTTGCCAGATAATCGGGCAGCAGGGCTATGCCAGCATGACCGGCTGCCGTAATCGCCTGTATGCGCAAATCATTGCTGAAGAAGACGACAGGACGTCCTGCACAGTGTTTTATCAGCCAGGACTGTTGTGGCGTCTCGGTTACAGAATTATCGTAAGCGATGATGTTCAGTTCCTGCCCCGATGCAAGGTAGTCCGCACTGCCATAAAGCGTGAAGTTAACCTGACCGAGCCGTCTGGTGACGACGGCAGACTCAACGGGGCGAACCATGCCGAGGGTTATGTCGGCTTCACGTCGTGCCAGCGAAAGGCGCTCTTTGGTTCCCGTCAGGCTTAAACGAATGCGTGGATACTCTTTGTAAAAGCTGCCAATGTTCGGCGCAATGAGATTGCCCATAAAAACATGGGGTGCGGCAATAATGACATCCCCTTCCACCACCCCCTGTCCTGCCCCTGAAAAGCGCACCAGTGAATGGGCCGACTCACTCATCTGCTCAGCGTAGATTGCTACCTGAACGCCATCTTTTGTCAGGATATAAGCGCGTGGTCTCCGGTCAACCAGTCTAAGGTTGACTGATGCTTCAAGTGAAGCAATTCGGCGGGCAACGGTGGCATGATCCACTCCCAGTTTTTTTGCCGCTGACGCAAGCGAACCCGTTTGCGCAAAAGTTGAAAAATAGCGTAGGTCTTCCCAGTCAAACATAAAGCCTCAAAATCAGTACAGGAAGGATGTCTAACACGAGCCAGTAAGAATCAGTTTTATCATATAAGGCGATTATGCTCATTGCTGGATGTCCCCTTCTGGCACAAAGCGGACTGACATGGAGCATAGGTCCGCTATGAGCGAAAAGCGGACCTAAGAGGGTGAACGATCCGCTTTAAGCCAAAGTGGACTTTTTTGTTGCTGATAAAGTTTGTTTGGTATGTGTGTAGTAGCATTCACAGACACACCACAGGAGTATTTTGATGAAAGTAGAACTTAAGAACGCTACCGGAGAAAACCAGCCTCTGGAAGTAGCATCTCTGGTTATCACTCTGAGTAATGGTGAAACAATAGAAATTAGTGAAGAAAAACAGGGCCGACCCGCACACCTGTCGGAAGGAATAACCATATGGGGGGGCCGTATACCCCTGGAGAATGCCAGTCTTGAGGAACTGAAGGCGTCAACCCGAATGCTGGGGATATACCCGCTGGCTGCTAATACCCTGCATCTTTTTCCTTTGAAGAAGTAATCTAGCGAAGGCGTAAGAACCTACTCTGGCCGTTTCCCAAAGGATGAATAGCACTTAAAGGACCGCTTCTGGCACATAGCGGCCCGTTTTACCCTTCGGGTTTAAGGGGCATCCTTTTAAGAGCCTGTTCAATTTTATCTGCGTCCTGTTCAGCAATGGCTCTCTCATCGGGTGTGAGCGGAACTTCTTCAAGGTAACGTCTGACAGAGGCTTTGCTTTCCAGTACCAGTCCGCGCGCGCTCTGTTTGAGCAGGTTAAAATCGCAGCCAATGCAGGCCATCCGGTGCTGACAGCTGCTCCAGAAGGGGTTCGTACAGTATGAGTCACCCAGATCATAGTACGTCGCGGGTCCGGTCAGACTCGCGGCTTCCGGATCGTGGTCAATCAGCACGCTGATCATGTGAGCGACCCTGTCTGCTTTTACGAACGATGCAGCCAGCTGAGTCGGACGGATGCGGATATAATGCATTGTCGACTGCGCGGATGAGTGACCTGACCACTGCATCAGCTCATGTAAAGACATGCCCCCGGGAGCACTGGCCAGTGCTGTAACGGCAGAAGCACGGCCACGGTGGCTTGTAATCGGACCGCGTGAATCTTCTGCAGGCATTCCTGCTCTGGCGCAGAGAACCGGAATAACAGTGAGATTTATTATGTCCCTGCCCACCGGTTTACCCCGGTACTGAAACAGGAAACGGACTTTTTCACCGGTGCGTTCATCCGTAAGTGCTGCCTGCTCCTGAGGACGCACACTGAGCCAGATATCAACATATTTTTTCACAACAGCCGAGACCGGCTTAACAAAAGCTTTAGACGTTTTGCCGGCGGGCACGCTGAGGTAGCACAGAGTGCCCGCCGGGATAGCGCTGCCGTTTTCCTGAAGAATGTCATCCGCCTGTGGAGTAACGCACTCCGTTGTCAGACGCATCAGCTCGTTCTGTCGCAGCCCGGCATGTGTCCAGATAACCGCCATAGCCTGAAGCATAGACAGGGGATAATGAATTTCGCTCAGCAGATCTTCCTGACGCAGGTTCAGGCTTGCCCAGACCAGTTTCAGCCAGACCGGATCATCAATAACACGGGGATTCACACTCTGACGAAAAAGCGGTGTGTCAGGCGTGGACAGGTGACGGGCCGGACTGAATTTTAAGTTCCCCCACCCCCAGCTTTCATAATCAAGCATAAAACGACGAACTGCATAAACAAACCGGCTGCGGGAATGCGGCATCAGAGGCTCTCCTGAGCGGTTTGATCGCCTGCCCCCTTTATGGGTGTTCAGTGACAGCCCGTCCACTTTCATTCTGCCGACCATTGCAATGAAGCTGGCGCAGGTTTCCATTGTCCAGTCAGACGGTCCACATATTTCCGGCTTTTCCCGGGCAAGCCACAGGCCGCATCGGAGAATGAAACTGTACTGACTTTCTCTGGAGCGGGGGCGGAGCACCGACGTTTCCCGCCACTTCCGGCACCACCGGGCCCAGTCAGGCGCGATACCTTCTGTTGGCTTTTCATGCCATTCTTTATAATTCCGCATTCTCAGGGGACTTTTTATAATTCCCATAGCAGCAAGTGCATAGGATATTTTTCCTGTAACTCTTGAGATTCCCCGGTCATGGCAGTTCTGCCCCCGCCACAGCAGTTCTGTCGTAAAAGTTTCAAGTTGCGGATCATTGTTCATCAGCATCAGAACACCCAGCATACCCGACAGATTGTGTTTCTGATTCTGCCCGACATATCCCAGTGAGATCAGAACGTCCGTCAGCCGGTTAATTTCATGGCCGACAAAATTCCGGCCATAGATGGCACTGGCGTACAGCGACGGTGCGCCATGCACTGGCAGGCTGAGCGGAGAAGGAAACGGGCCCAGATGAAAGGCAAAGGCAGCAAGCAAAGGCCTGCCGGAACTGTGTTGCTGACAGAGCGTTAACCACCTTTCCTGCGTCCACAGCCAGCAGGGCTGACCCGCCCGGTGTGTTTCTGCAAGAACGGCAAGAAGGGTAATTCTGACAAGTCTGGCACTGATACTGCTGCGTGAGGCAATGTCCCGCAGAGGCAACAGCAAAAACGGCAGGGCCCCTGGCTGGCCGAGCGCTGCTGACCGCCGGTAGCCTGTACTTATCGCGTCTCTTTCCTCAGGACTTAACGCATCACTCAGCTGATAATCTGTGCGTTTAAAAGGTACATAAGTGACTCTGGCTTTTTTTTCGTTCATCAGTAAGCACCCGCCTGAAAAATAAGTCCGGCGACTTTCCTGTCGGTTTCAGCCACGGCTGCGGCTATCCGGGCAGCCAGATCGGAACCTGACAGATGGATATAAATCTGTGTGGTGCGCGGATCCCTGTGTCCTGCATAAGTCGCCAGCTCATGGAGCTTCCAGCCGGCACGCGCCAGATGGGTCAGACGAAGATGGCGGAAGGTATGTGTTGTAATCTGTGGAAGACCGGTATCCAGAGCCCATCTGCGTACGGTTTTACTCCAGTTCCACACAGAAAGGGGGGCGCCGTAATTACGGTCAGAAAATGAACGGAACAACGCACCCTGTATCCAGTCAGCCTGCTTCAGTTGCAGAAAATGGTTTGCCAGTACCGGCGTCACGTCCGGACCATAGCAAACAACCCTTTCCCGCCCGCTTTTCGTTGTTTCCGGGCGGATACGGATCAGGCGATGGGCAGGGTCGATATCCTCAAGCGTCAGGGCTGTCACCTCTGCACGGCGGAGTGCACCAAAATAGGCAAGCGCGAGCATCAGCCGGTCACGCAGGGAGGCAGCTGAAACATGTTTAAGAAATCTCAGCCATTGCTCATTGTCAGGTATTACGGGTAAGCGGGTTATACGCGGGACCAGACCCCGCCCGGTATAAATGGCACCGGGTAAACCCGCACGGGGTAGCGGATTAGTACTGCATATATCCTGATAAACCAGAAAGTCATACCGGAGACGGATCGCAGAAAGGCGCAGCTGGAGTGTGGCGCTGGCCGCAGGAAAAGGCATGCCAGGCAGCTGAGGGCTGATGTAAGCGGCCAGATCTTCAAATCGGGCCTTTTCAGGGGCAATCCTGTGCTGGCTGCAGAACGAAAAATAATGGCCGAGGGCATGGCGGTAGGCGGTAAGTGTGGCCGGTGCCCGGCCCAGGTCGGACAGCAGCTTCAGCCAGCGCTCAACCAGTAACATAATATCTTCATCCGGTGGAATCAGCATTGTGTTCACCTCTGATAACAGCATTGCTGCTCAAAGTTTACTCAGCCAATATTGCATTCCACTTAACTTACTACAGTTCATAATTGGAGCTGAACACATGCACACCATTCTGCCTGAAATAACGCTCGTTCTGGAACAGCGGAGCGGCCATTTTGACGCCTAAACGCTTTGCTTCTGCCGATCGCGCGATAACGCATCCGTCGTTGTTCGACACAACAACAATCGGTTTGCCGCGCAGGTCGGGCCTGAATATGGTTTCACATGAGGCGTAAAAGTTGTTGGCATCGGCCAGCGCAAACATTTCTAACCTCCTGCAGGTCCGTTAAATCCCACTCCGGCTACATCGGTGAGGGCATAGGCGACCACACCCCACACGGGCAGCACCTGGCTTACATCAAGCAGCGTAACAGTTTCGTCCACGTCCAGCGCCTGCAGGGCGGGAACCGGATTGAGCAGCAGCCGCCTCAGTGTCAGTTCTCCCTCGAGCTCGGCAACGATTAACTGACCGTGTGCCGGTGTCAGCGCGCGATCGATGGCCAGCACGGACCCTTTAATAATACCTGCATCTGGACAGTCGCTTTCGCTGCGCATCAGATAGGTAGAGTAAGGGGAAAGATGCACCAGATCGCCCAGACTCAGGCGCGTTTCGGTGTAGTTCTGGGCCGGACTCTGAAAGGCCATGAATTGCTCCATTCTTTACAGCTTTTCAGCCTTTTAAGGTGAACCTGATAACGACCAGATCTCCGTCGCGCAGGCGCATTTAATACTCCTGATATCAGTATACGTCGCTATACATGACAGGCGGCCGCTGGTGATTACGCCTGATGCTGTTCGTGAATGGCTCAGTGACGAAACGTCTCCAGCGCGTGCAGAAGAAATTGCCCGCGATGCAGCCGTTCCGGAAAAAGCATTTACCTGGCATCCTGTCAGCAAAAAAGTAGGCAATATTCATAACCAGGGCAGTGAGCTTATCGAGCCCTTACCGGCCGATAAGGATTGACTCGCTTACAGTTCACAAAACTTTATATAGGGCATTTCTCAGACTGCTATTATTGCCGGAATGGGCAAGCCATAAGAGTAATAAGGGTGCGTATTTCTTTCCCTGAACGTGCAATTGTAACGCTCGCCGCAGGCCCGGCTGAGGCGTACCGCAGCGCAGCGAGGAACGAACAGCCGTGGCGAGGAAGCGTCATTTCACCGATGCCGGCATGGACTGCTTACACATCATGCATACATATATAACGCATTATTGTTAGCTCAGCCCGGCTCTGAAAGTCAGGCTGATCTTCATAAAATTCCCTATCCCTTCAGATATATAGATTCACTTTAATAAGTGGCCGTCTCGCTCCCTATTGCCAGATGAATCCGCCTCAATAATACTGTACATATAAACAGTAAAATAAGAGGAGGGATTTTATGCGCAATTTCAACAGAGTTTCTACAGTGATAAGACAGCATGACCGGAGCATCTGGTCATGAATCCGGGTAACTATACAGCAGGCCTGACATTGCTCTGGCCACCCCTATTTACGCCACGCGTCCGGGTGCCGCTGTATGCTGATCCGTGCGCCGCCGGTTTCCCCTCTCCCGCTCAGGATTACGTCGAGAAAGAACTTGATCTGAATGAGCTCTGCATCCGCCGGCGCGCCTCGACCTTCTTCGTACGCGCCAGTGGAAACAGTATGCGGGACCTCGGTCTCTGCGATGGTGACGTAATGGTTGTTGATCGGGCGGAGAATGCGGTACACGGCGACATCGTGATCGCTGAGGTTAACGGCGAATTTACGGTCAAGCGTCTGCAGCTACAGCCCACGCTTGCCCTGCTCCCGATGAATCCGGCCTATCCGGTAATCTATCCGGAGGAACTGCAGCTGCTCGGTGTTGTTACCTGGTTCTTTAACAGTACCCGAGCCCGGCGGAGGTGACCATGTCCATGTTTGGGCTCGCCGACGTCAACTCGTTTTACGCCAGCTGCGAGGCGCTGTTTCGCCCCGATCTCCGCGGTAAACCCGTTGTTGTGCTGTCTAACAATGACGGCTGCGTCATCGCACACAGCGCGGGCGCAAAAAAACTGGGCATCAAAATGGGTGCACCGTGGTTCCAGATTAAAAATCAGGATTTTAGCGAGCGCGTATATGTATTCAGTTCGAACTACGCGCTCTACCACAGCATGTCTCAGCGCGTCATGACCGCGCTGGAAGAGATAACACCCCGCGTTGAGCAGTATTCCATTGATGAGATGTTCCTAAACCTGACTGGTATTGATTTCTGCGAAGACTTTGAACATTTTGGCCGGCGCCTGCGAGTGCACGTGCTGGCTACGACGGGCCTTACTGTCGGTGTTGGAATGGGGCCGACAAAAACTCTGGCCAAATCAGCTCAGTGGGCCAGCAAAGAGTGGCCACAGTTCCGCGGTGTATTGGCGCTGACGCCGGGTAATCCTAAGCGCACCACAACCCTGCTGGCGAACCAGCCCGTGGAGGAAATCTGGGGCGTTGGCCGGCGCATCGGTAAACGACTTAATCTGATGGGGATTGAAAACGCCCTGCAGCTGTCGCGCGCCCACCCTGCCCTTATCCGTAAAAACTTCAGCGTCGTGCTGGAGCGTACTGTCCGGGAACTTAATGGAGAATCCTGTATTCCCCTTGAAGAGTTTGTGCCTGTGAAACAGCAGATTGTCTGCAGCCGGTCCTTTGGCGAGAGAATTACGTCGAAGGTGCTGATGCAGGAGGCGCTGTGTCAGTACGCAACCCGGGCTGCGGAGAAGCTCAGAAAGGAGCGGCAGTTCTGCCGGCGCATCAGCGTCTTTATCCGCACCTCGCCACATGCGCAGGGTGAGATATTTTATGGCAATAGCGCCGGCGAGAATCTCACGATTCCTACCCAGGACACACGTGACGTGATTGCAGTGGCCATGCGTTCTCTCGACCGCATCTGGCTTGAAGGGAGACGTTACATGAAGGCCGGGATAATGCTCGATGACTTCACGCCGAATGGTGTCAGTCAGTTGAGCCTGTTTGATGAAGATAAGCCACGTGCAAACAGTGCGCAGCTGATGAAGGTTCTTGACGGGATCAATCAGTCCGGGCTGGGCTGTGTGTGGTTTGCCGGTCAGGGCGTGAATACGGAATGGAAAATGAAGCGGGACATGCTCTCTCCTGCGTGGACCACGCGCTGGAGTGACATCCCAGTGGCGCGCGTGATGTAACCCGTACCGCAGGGCACAGCAGAAAATAGCCTATCTGTTGCCCTGCCTTCTCATGAAAACTGCTGCCAGAACTCATCCACAATGATCAGAGGTTTGCCCGGACGCTTTCCGCGGAAGTATCGTCCACGCGGAGCCCTGTCCTTACGCGAAAGCTGATGAAGCCAGTCATCAAAGGCCGGATGGCGCCTGCGGACGGGGCCCTTAAGCATATCGCCTGACTGGGTAAACGTTGTAATCTTCATCCCCGGGCTGCGCATCTGCATCAGCATTTCCTGAATTGCCATCAATACCTCTGAGTTAATCATTCATAGATCGGGGTTTTTCTTCTTCCAGCCACCGTTGGCCAGGAATGCAGCGCGCGAAACACAGGCACCCCACAACAGTTGCATACCGATTTTGATCAGCTCACTGGCGTCATGCAGAAAGAATAGTGGCACAATAAACAGTGTGCTCAGCAGGAATCCCCATTCAGCAGCGTTTTTTCTTTCAGGCGCGCTGAGTTTACTGAGTCCAAAAAAGCCGGAAATTAGTTTAAGGATTCTCTTCATTGCGCTCCTGACGGGCATATCAAAAACCAACCGAAATGATATTAAATTAATTATTAATTAATATTAAAATAGTATTAAAATAACATTATTATGATTTACCCCCCTACCTGCGCACCTTTGTCGAGTAGCTGACGCACGGCCATCCTTATAAGTGCAGCGCGAGACAATCCTTCATGCAGAGCCAGATCGTCCAGCTGGGCAATGATGGCGGTATCAAATGTCACTGTAATCTGTTCACGCTGCCCTTTCTTGACCCCTCGCTTTTCAGCCTTTTTTCCATCCGGGGCATCATTGATGAACTTTTCTATATCAGCCTGTTCCGGCGGAGTTGCCACAATAGACTTAGGCCTAGCAGTAATAGCCATTACACATCACCTCGATATTGATTTAATATTAAAATAACATTTTATCAATCTTTAAAAACTATTGATATAAGCTTATCAAGCTCATCCTTAGCTGGCCGCTCGTGAGGTTTCAGTTTTAGCTCAACAACAGATCGACCGCTGCCGGCTGCATTAGCGAATGCTTTACGCAGATGGAGGAGATGGTCTAGCACGGGGATCTCATCCGCATACTCTGACATAGCAGTCACCATTTCCTGGTTGTCTTTGCTGCGGGGATTAACGTCAGCCCTGTTAAGAATAGAAAACGCAGGGAAAGGTTCTCGTATGCTCCGGGCTTCCTGCAGCATTTTTACAACGTCTTCCATTGCCCAGGCTTCAAAGCTGCCAGGAACAAACGGTACAAGTGCATAATCTGTTAGCGTGAGCGCTGCCCTCATGGCCGTAGAATCGCGTCCGCCACATTCAATAATTACGTCATCGTAGTTGTCTTTCTGCTGCAAAACCTGCGTTCTCAGTACTGGTCCATCAGGGAAATGAGAGCAGGCTATACCGGGCTGCACATCTGCCTCAGAACGTATAAGAATTGCTGTCTGAGACGACCCTTGTTTATCACCATCAACGAGCCAAACCTTCCTTCCCTGATGCGCTCGGGCGATCGCAATATTAACTGCAAGAGTGGATTTACCCACGCCACCTTTGGTATTAACAATAGTTAAAATCATATCAAAAAAGCTCCATTTTAATATTAAAACGATATCATTTTGGGTTAATCATCTTGTGCCGATTGTAGTGTAAAAAAAACCATATAACAATCGCAATAACATCATTATGATTGGTTTTTAATATTAAAATAATATGAATTTGGATATACTTTAAGCAACTGTCAGCAGAATGCTGTAACAGGTGAAAGCAGTTGCGCCTATGCGTAAGGGCAGGGGTATAGAAAAAATGGAGACTGCCGATAACCTTCCGGACAGCGAACATTACATTCCTGAAAGGGACGTAGCAGGCCAGCGGACTCAACGAACGACAGGGACAGCATGATGAACGGACGCATAACGTTGAGCACACTGTATGCAAAGATGTGGGGTTGCTTTAACGTATGTACCCATAAAGGATGAATGATCTGCGGATAGTTGTCATTTAACTCAGAATGATAAGGAAATACTCATGAAGAATACCCAGTACAACTATGACAGCGTATACGGCTTTATTCGCTACTTTTATATCTCTGCATTACCCCAGTTTGCTGCGTGCGAGCCGCATGAAATCATGAATGCACATCTCAAAGCGTCAGGTTCGACGCTGATGATGGCCAAACCGGGTATGTCACAGATGGCAGTCAATGGCCACCGAACCGACATTGAGCGGTTTTTGCTCGATAAAGATCAGCGTGACCTGCTCTATGTAGACATTACTGAAATGGCGGACTGGCTGCTTAAACAAGGTTATCTTGATTTCAACTCAAGCGGTAAAGGAAGTTATCGCGCTAAGGATTTGCTTCTGAGAACGCCGAGCCTTAACTTTGAGCTGAAACGATAAGCTAATTTCTGTACCGCTCTTGCAGCACACTCCATTTTCAAAATGAAGTGTGCTGCAGGTCAGAAGCGGATCAGCCATCACCCACCTCCGTACGGTGTCACCAACGCCCGGGCATCTTCTGGTGACATAGAGAATCGAACACCGAGCTGGCGCGTTACGTCCAACGCCATGACCTGCGTGTACCATTCAGTCGACTTCTCATCCCTGTGGCCCATCATCGCCTGAATGACTTTCTTAGGCACGCCGTGCTGCACCAGATGCATCGCAAATGAATCACGGAAAGTTTTGGTTGTGATCGGGCGGATGCTAAAGGTGACACCTTCACGACCGGCCGCGCTGACGGCCTGCCTAATCCAGGTTCGTACGGTGTCCGGACTGCCTATATCCCAGATGCGCTCACCTTTTTTCAGCCTGACGGTAGCGAAATACTCACGCAGTCGGCGAACGTAACCGGGATCGGTGAGCGGCACGGCCCGGGGCGGAGTAGCCTCTGCCTCGCGCAGCGCTGCCTGTTCCTCTTTCGTCGGCCTGCCACGCCCGCGCTGCTTCTGCCGGTCCCCGTCGCGTCGCTGCTTCAGAGTGTGCAACACAACGAAAGGCGCATCGAGTGCGCGCCCGTCCGGTCCATCCAGAGCAAAGTCCTCAGTGGTAAGAGGCAGCACTTCGTTGAGGCGCCCGCCTGTATTCCAGAACGTCTCGATCAGCAGCCTTTTGCGCTGGTCACGTTCGGCATCGAGCAGCAGCGCCACCTCCGGAGCCAGCAGGTAGCGGGGCATTGCGGTGCCGTAATGCGTAGCAAGGTTTCGCAGGGCTAATGCGGATGCGTAATCAAAATAACGTGCTGCACTACCGCCGGTCACACTGTGTTCAGAGACAACGCTGGTTGGATTCTGCGAAAGTTCGCGGGGTAACCCTCTCAATTTTTCATTCTCCGCTGTCCGTGGTCATGGAACGTATTTTCGCGCATCTGTCCAGAAAAACCGACTGCAATAAATCGGTGATCGGGTAAGGCGGGATCGGTCTTTTTTCCGCTATACGGAATATAACCTGGTAGGCCTGCGCACGCACGCAACCCATTAGCTGTGATCAGCACGTTCTCAGCACAGCTATCTCTCTGACGAGGTTACCTTTTTCCGCCCTCAGTGCCATGAATGGCCTGGGCAGGGCGGTACCAGGCACTCTTGGCTGGATGCCTGGTAGTAACATGCAATAACAGACACGACTATAAACAACAGTTGACTGCCCACGGATTTGAGTGGAAGGATCAGGGCTTACAACACATATAGACGTTCGTCTGAAGACAGGGAAAGAACATGTTTAATTTTATTGTTGCGGGTGAAACTTATGCATTTTTTCAAAATAGGACAGGAACTGAAGAGTTCAGCATATCGCGCCTTTTTGAGTCCACTGATGAAGACATAAGAAATGCGCTTCTCCCCATAAATGATAACTCGTTAGCAGTGTTGCAGAAAATGGAAGTTCTCTTTATTACAGAACCTGAACCGGATGAGACAGATACTTTCGAAATCTCAATAATTCGTATCGGTACAATTAATAATCTCAGATTAGCACACAACGGTAGAGAGTCCTGTCTCAGATTTGATTTCATTATTAATAATGATTTAGGCAGGCGCAGGTTAGAGAGCGAAAACAATTATAATCTGAAGTTAGGTTTAGGTAGTTTTGGCCTTAAACGCACTCACTGGTCAGTAAAAAAAACCTCAATAAATGATGTTTTGAGTTTGCTGGGGGTCGAAGACTATTTGAAACCGGTTGAGCTAATTTCAGCTAAATGGGTAGGGCCCAGGCCAATTACCTTTACTGTTGAAATGGTTCCAGACGACGAAGTTATAGAGGATGTGAACATTTATCTCGAAAAGATATTATCACATCCTTTTTCACATGATGAAGAGATATTTTATCGTGGACATTCTGATTATCGTTATAAGCTGACACCTTCTCTTTTCAGAATGGATAAGCAAAGCAATTATCTGTATAAAAAATATGAAAGCGAAATGATTAATGAACTTCTCACCGTTCAGCCTGCGGAGTTCATGAATGACAGATATATGCTTGATAAACTCGTTCGCATGCAGCATTATGGCTTACCGACCCGACTGCTGGATGTCACATCCAATCCATTGATTGCACTTTATTTTGCCTGTTCAACAATAAAAAAAGAAAAAGATGAAAAAACCGGCTTAGAAATTGAAATCGATGGAAACGTCATCATTATGACAACGAAGAAAAGTCAGATCAAATTCTTCGATTCTGATACAGTCAGCTGTATTGCTAATCTTTCCCGCCTACCTGAAATTGTTAAAAAAGAGCTGAATTACAGGCAGCCTAAAGAAACCTTCAATGAAACTGCAGCATGTTCTCATCTCCTTCATCTTATTAAAGATGAAAAATCATATTTTAAAGATGTTATAAAGCCAGATGATTTACAACGATTGATAGTTGTTAAAGGCAGAATGTCTAATCCAAGAATTAATTCTCAGTCAGGCGCATTTCTGATATTTGGTGAAGATGCTGTGCTTCCTGAAACGGGACTCAGTGAAATTAAAATAAAAAAATTCAGAGTAACAAGTGGCAAAAAGAATAAAATCATGGAGCAACTATCACGCTTTGGTATTAATGAGAGCACAGTTTATCCTGGCATAGAAAAAGCAGCAGGAGAAATAGCCAAAAAATACAATAAATTGAGCAAGATAAATAATCACTTATAATTCATCAAGTGAAGTATCCATGATGATAGCTAAATATTTATTTTATTTATTCAGAATGGATATAAGGTTTCAAAAAAAAACCTCAAAAGAGGTTTTTTTATATTAGAGCTCACAGGGTTGAGCGAAGTGGACACCAGTCCCACCCAGTAGCAGGAAGATCAACCCGACACGACATACTTTTTTGAGTTTGGCTTTCACTTTAGCGACATATTTTTGCATTGTTACGGCCTCCTTTATGAGCAGTAGTGGATTTGGATTTCGTTTTCTTCTTACTAAGGGGAATTGAACCCCCAGAACGGCTAACCTTTATATTGCTGCTAACGTTAACTTTTACGCTTACGTTAACTGAAACACTCATGTCAGTTGACCCGTCCCGCTCACTCCTCTGAACTCTGGTAGGATTTCTATCAGAATTATGATAACGGGTCAAGATTTTTTGACGAGCTGGATATGATTACGAGAGCGATACCAGGCACTCTTCGCTCAACGCCTGGTAATAAGCAGGATTAGTAAAATAAGGCAGAGCAAACGTTATGAAGTACAACTGTCAGGTTGCTTAATGATAGAATAACTGCACCAGTCAATAATGAGAGCATGAATGAACGCACTGACCGTTTCGCTTGTTGCCATCATGATCCCCGGTGTCATCATGGCCCTTATTTATGACACTTATACGCAGCATAAACCGTGGGATTCATTTCGCTATATCCTGATGTCGGTCGTTTTCGGTATTACGACGTATCTTGTTATGCAGGCGGGGTTATCTGTTTATCAGCTTGCAACCGGAATTCTGGATACTAAATCCATACAGTGGCATTTACTTTCTGTCTGGACAGTCGCAAACGGTGAGGACAAAATCACGCTGAATCCGCTGGAAATATTGTGCGGCGGCCTTCTGGCTGTTCCTTTCGGACTTACTGCTGTCTATATTTCAACGAAAAGATCACTGCATGAATACCTTTTACGAAAAGGGATCTCGAATAAATACGGTGATGACAATGCATTTATTCGTTCGGCGGAACTGATGCATCAGCGATGCGGAGAGTGTTATGTACTGCTGCACGAAGACAATCTGCTGGTTCATGGCAGGATATATCTTTACAATGAAAGTGAGAAAACGCAGGAGTTGGGTCTGCTGAATGTGACTGTGTTAAATGCAGAAAGCGGGAAAGTTCTCTGGATGACAAATTTTTTATATCTGTCTAAAGAGTACGGCAAAATGATCATATTTGAAAACTTCATAGAGGCAGCTTCAGATGACGAAGAATCACAATCCGAAAACAACGCAGCAGCTGGTGAATAATGGTCGCCAGACAGCAGGGATGGAGGGCTTTCAGGTAGCTGAACGCGGACAACAGATGATGACGGAAGGTGTTCAAAAAGGCCAGAGCATGCCAACTGGCGGTTTGCACCCTAAAGAATACGGACATCAGGTTGCGCCTTCAGTCGCTCCTCGGCAGACCTTCGCGCCGGCAAACGGACCGAAAATCCCGCCGATGAAAAAATGATTGCCTTCAAAGCCGCGTATTGCGGCTTTTTTAAATCATTAGCACTTTAATGTGAGTACTTCTGTCATTTCCATTTGAGCTAATCAATATTCAAGCATCTGTTTTTTTAATTAGAAAGAAAATGAAAATGGCATATAAATGAGTGCAGGGAGAAATTACATAAGAATGGAAGTGCAGGAGTATCTGCTTGACATGTGGTGGCTGGCTATCTGTAATTCACATGAAAAAGCAAAGAAAGATATATCACTCGACTATGATGAAGCTATTGCAGTTTATACATATACCAATGTTTATCCACCTTTTTATGAAAAAATTAATGACGCGCTTCGGTCCGGTGAAAACCATTATCTTGTAGAATTAATTGACTCGGCACTCAGCAAGCTGCCAATTGATAAGAGCTCGGTGGTTCACAGATGGTGTACTATAAGCGCCTCGGATATAAACCTATTACTATCCGGAGAGCCGATTATCAATGCCGGTTATACAAGCACAAATCTGCATACCAAACGATATGACGGAAGCAGTTTTGACTGTGATTCTATACGTATTTTTTCCCATACAGGGAGAAACATTTCTCTCTATTCTGATGACAACAGTTTAGGGCTTGAAGAAATACTTATCCCCCGCAATAGCAGATTCAGCTTGCTTTTACAGGATGCTGTTGCAGGCTTCAGCTATGATGTAATGCAACTACCTGCCGACTGAAACAGCGCTATGTAAATGAGGCCCAACCCAGCTTACACTTTAAAAAAAAATTTCCTGACTCTTTTCTCTCAATGTCTGGTACCGCAGGGAAAAGCAAAATCAGGCGGGTACAGGAGGAAGAGCGTCGTCGAGGTGCTTGAGGATCTTATCGATAGCCGTTGAGGTATCTGTCACAAATTCCTGAGTTACGACGAAGGGTTGTCCCAGCGTTCCAAGTCCCTTCGTGTTTTTCTTAAAATATTCATCCACAATGCTCATGTTATGGATACCAATATGCCTGACCTGAAAGGCAATACTTACTAGATCAATATCTTGATGAATAGAGGTAAAATCTATCCCCGTTTTTTGCAGTTCCTCTATAACAAGACCAAACTTCTGGTAGAAGTTATTATTTTTTTTGGAAGGTGTGAGTATTTATCAAAAAGCGTTTTAAAAAATATTATAGTTCTGAACAGTGAGATATTATGCATATCTGATATAAACGATTGTAGTCAGCGTCCCACATCATACGATATTCATACATGTTAGTTATATGAGCAGGCCAGCCTAAGACTTGCCTGGCGCTTTCATTGAAAGAAAAACCCTTATCGATATCCTCAGCTCTTAAGGCCAGCATAAATATTAAATTATTTAACTCCCTGATCTTCCTAGCAACGTCCCTGACAAAAAGATTATTAAAATCACGTGATTGCATTTTCCTTCCTTAAAAAATTAAATATTAATTTGGAGAAATAACATTTTTATGACTTTTTCCAGATAATTCAGTCATAGATATCAGTATTTTTTTTGAGAAGCAGGAGTGCCTCATCCATAGGTTTTTTAAGAAATGTCGCTTTCTGCATAAACTGAATGAACGAATCTGCCTCAAAACGGTTAAAGCCATTGTCCAGCCCATCAATAAGTCCTGCCAGCTGGGACTGGGTCAGCTGAGCTAGGAAGGCACGCATCCTGATTTCAGGAACAGGGCGCGTCCGGTGGCAGTCAGAACATAGCGCGCGAAATGCACTGAGCGGATACTCCCACGGCTCATAGCCCTGACTTATCGTGGTGTAATAACAGTGATGTGCGTCCAGATAGTCTTTTGCACCACAGTCCTGGCACTCGTGCCCTGCCACATCCTTGACAAGAGAGGCTTTCCGTTTCCATCTCGGATCACAGAGTTTTGATGCATAGGTACCATTGAGCCTGCGATAGTCATAATTATCGGTTGGATAAAACCCTATGTTCCAGGAATAACCCAGTTCATACCAGAAACCAAACGACTCAATCAGATCCTCAAATTCAGTGGTGTTACAGCCCGTGTTCAGCAGGCTCCATAACCCGCTACCGTCAATCACCATGACCATCAGCGCATCGTCATGCACATCTTCTTTTCGTTCGTGCCATTCCATTTGGGTATAAAAACGGGCGTCACCAAACATTCCCTCTTTTATAGCCCACTCAGTGAGGGCATGTTTCATCCTTTCAAGATTTATTATCACTACGCGACCTCTTCATATATTCAACTTGAAGAAGGAAATATATATCCTTCAGTTGAGAGAAATGGAACACTCCCAGCGTGACAGTATAAATTGAACTTCCCAATATTATTATCACTGGTATAAGTACTATCGAGAGAAAGCACACATTTTTTCTGTGAAAACTCTGTCGTTTCACGGCAAATGTCAGCTATTATATTTGTTATATTATAAACACACTTAAAAAGGTCGAACCCAGGAAAATACTTTTTTCCCTCGTGAATTAGATATCGCCCCTGAGCCAGAAAAGAGTCCTGCTCTGATATATATTCAAACCCATCAATGAACTCACATATCGACTCAACATCTTTTAAGCCATCACGTCTTTTTTTTGTGTTCATTACGGCTTTAGCTATCACAGAGACCGGGATAATAATCATTTCTGTATGACTGAGTGAGAATTCATTCCTGGCATTAAACACCCTGAATTCATCAACATCCCCGACATGATGGAAATAATTTCTGATAATTCTCAGAAGCTTGAATTCCGGATATTGAGCAATGCTTAAATCAAATTCAATACGAATGCGATCTTGAAATGAATGCAGGTTATTAAGGAAGCTGAAGAGCGTGTTTATGTCACGTTCCCCCATGTTCCTGAAGTCAGTTAGTTCTTTACTGCTCTGAAAAAAACGGTCTATGAAGGTGTGTTGTTCCATCACCAATCACTCCTAACGAAAAAGTGTAACTTGAGAGCTATAAAGTATGCCTGCATCTGGTGTCAATGTCAGGCCTATTTACCAGTCACCTTTTGCCTCATGACTGGTCACTGTTTAAACAAAGAAATGCGTGCCAGAGCAGAACTATCCGGTAAAATGAAAAGACATCATCCGGTCAGATAAAAGCCTAAAAACTATGGACGAAGAAAAGTACATCTGTGACGTTTGCATCGAAGACTCTTACGTCAGCCAGCACATCCGTTCGCATGGACAAATCGGGGAACCGTGTAGTTATTGCGGGCGGGCTGAAAGCACGGTTGAGCTAAGTGACATTGCGGACCGTATGCATGCAGTATTTAATGGTTATTACACATCATATTTTGAAAACGAAAACTATGCGTTTGGAGCAACAACTGAGGAAGTCATCTCAGAGGAACTGGGCGTGGATGAAGCGGCGTGCCAGGATATATTTGATCTTCTCTGTGAGAAACATAATGAATGGGACAATGAAACGTACAGTGAATTCTACGTTTATGTTAAAGATGCGTTTGAAGTGACGGAGTTTGATTACACATGGAAAAAACTCAAGACATCGCTAGAGACCGAAAGTCGCTATTTCAACAGCAGTCTGCGCACCTTTCTTGACCGGATATTTTCAGGCGTAGAACAGGCATACATTTCATCCGGTGCGACGGTCAGAACCATTGATGAAAATGATGTTATGTACAGGGCGAGAGCCTTTGATGATTACGATAAAATCAAAGCAGAGCTAGAACATCCTGAGCGCAATTTCGGTCCGCCACCTTCGGCCAAGGCTCGAGCCGGAAGGATGAACGCTCCGGGTGTGCCGGTATTCTACGGCGCAGCCAGTCGTGAAACGGCAATTGCCGAGGTCAGGCCCGCTGTAGGTAGCGTGGTTGTAGTAGCACCCTTCAGACCAACACGCCCGATGCGTATTCTTGACCTGTCGGCGCTTGAGAACATTGTAATAAAGGAGGGCAGCCTGTTCGATCCGGAAACTCGTGGCCAGATAGAAGTCACCTCGTTCCTCAGAACATTATCTCGAAAGCTGACGGTCCCCGTAACAGCGGCCCGGACGGACAGCGAATATCTAATAACGCAGGCCGTATCCGAATACCTCAGCATTTCTGATTCACTAAAGCTGGACGGCATAATGTTTCATTCAACGCAGAGTGCACACCCCGAAAATAAGGATGATGCTAAATATAATATCGTTCTGTTCAGAAATTCGTCTCGCGTGAGAAATGGAGGTGCGAATGGCGTAAAATACAGGGTTGAAATGTACGAAAATGCCGAAGATGACATTTGGTATCCCAGCCCGTCGATTACCTCTTTGGACCAAGCGAAACTTAATTCTTCTCCATCAACTAACCTTCATAAAAAATTTAAGAAAGCAGATCTTGTGATGGATACTGCAGGCCTTATGGTACATTTTGTAACCGGTGTACAGTATGACACTTTTCCTGCTGGCATTGCGCTGAAGTTCAGTGCTGACCTGACCGGGGGCGCTCAGACTGACCGGACGTCAGTAGGGACTGAAGGAACTTGAATTAAGGCGGAAAAGGGCACCCCGCCTTTTTACGTTTCTGAAAGTCATCTGGCATGACGACTGCATTGGCGTACCGGTAGCCTTCCCGCCAGATGGTGCAAAGGCCGCGGAATAATATTGCGTGAGGCATACAGCACCACGGCCTGTTGCATCTCCTCCAGGATTAACTTTCGGACAGGATCATAGGGAGATCATTTTTATAAACGTTGATATTCTGGTCCGGACTCACGGAACGGAGAAGCTTTACATGTCTGAATATACCCTGCAGGACTGCAACATTACGGTGCCTGACGTATTTCGCGATCGCACCATGAACCTCTTTACCCTCAGCCATACGAATGCCAATGAATTCACCTTCGTGATTTCACGTGCAACAGCTGCGGCAGAAGACACGCTTCAGTCCGTATCCCAGAAGCTGTCATCTGAACTGCAGGCTACTCTGCAGGATCTCTCACTCAATCATGCCCGGCTTACCGAAATAAATGGCAGGCAGGCGCTGGAACTGTTTTACAGTTTCAAATCCGGCGAAAGAATCATCTTTCAGAAGCAAAGGGTTGTACTGACATCTGAAAACAGTACAGGTAAAAAGCTGCTCTGCTTCATTGGCACCTGCCCGGATGCGTTTGACGATTACCATAGCCGTATTTATGACAGCATCACGGACAGCATTACGTTTCCGGACGATGCACAAGGTTCGCCCGCACGGCGCAGCCAGATCCCTGCCGACAGTCAGGAAATCTTTTTCAGCTTTGACCGTGACAGCCGCGAACTGACCGTGTTCCCTTCAATTTCTGACCTGTACTCATCCATTGATCTTATCCGCGCAAGGAACGGCAGCTATCTGTTTTTTGACGCTGCCGGCGAACCGCTGATGCTATCTCCGATACCTGACGGTGAGCATGCAGGCCGCTTTGCGCTGTGGGAGATGACCGGTGCCAGAATACCGGGACTGATATCAAGCCTGCTTCTGGCCAGAAGTGTCCGGGGTATTGACGGTCTGGATACAACTGAAGCCGTTGAGGCCTACCTCAGTCAGCGGATAAATGAAAAATGAGTGGTGCAGCAGAAGCCTTTTCCGCTGCACGGGTGGGGGATGGCATAGAACACTCTGCCTCTAAAGGCTGGCTGGTGCTCGGTCTGATAGGCGGGGCAATTGCCGGCGCGGCGTTCACGCTGGCCACAGGGGGTGTCGGAGCGGTAGCCCTGGCGGCGACGGTCGCCGGTGCTGCAGGTGGTGGCGGGCTGGGAGAAGTTCTTGGCAGCATGTCATGGGCACCCCACCACGAAACCGGCCATCTGGTCACCGGTTCATCAAATGTGTTTATTAATGGAAGGCCGGCGGTGATGTCGCATATGTCCGTGGGTGACTGTGACGAACACGGTCCGGCCCTGCAACGCGTGGCAGAAGGGTCTTCACGCGTCTACATCAACGGACTGCCTGCTGCCCGAACGGGAGATCGCCTGACATGCAGCGGTGTGATCAGCGACGGCTCACCCAACGTCTTTATTGGTGGCAGTAAAGAGCAGACTGACGCAATCAGTCCGGAAATTCCGGACTGGGTTGACAGAGTACTACTGGGCGTAGGCCTTGCTGCCACAGCTGTCCTGGCTGGGCCGGCGATAGCCCTGCTAGGTTTTGCGGGAGGACTGGGTGGAGGCTATGGTGGTGCTTATATAGGCGGGAAATTATGGGGAGAGGGCTCTGACGGTCAGAAGTGGCTTGCGCTGGGCGGTGCGTTTGCAGGCGGCCTTGCCGGCGCAAAAGGAGGCGCAGCCTTCAATACGTGGCGAAACACGCCTAAGAGCCTCATCAACCTGAAAGAAATAGAACCTCAGCTGGCGACCGATCCGGACAGTGCCTTTTTCTGGTCAGGACGGACTGAAGGTGTCGGTGGCCCTGATGTCGCAGAGGGCATAGCCAAGTCCCGGGGCGGAGTCACGCTCGAATCCACAATCAAGGATAAAAACATTCAAATGCCTGAATGGGATTTCGATAACCCCCAGAGCATCAAGGCCTGGGAGGACGTCTCCGCGTCCTATGCTAAACAGGTATCAGGAGAAGTCAGGGCCGTAGTGGGACAGTCGCTGCGTGAAGGTAATATATGGGAAAACGTTGAGTTACCGCGCCTGATGGGCAATGATAACGTCACGAAAATCACTACAATCGATCCGGTATCGCAGACGGAAAAAGTCATTTTTGTAAGGGATAACTGATATGAAAATTACAGGCACCAGTTCATATGTGATGCTCGATATAGACGGAAAGAAAATCAGGGCAGAAGGTGAAATGGTCGTGGCTGGTTTCGTGGCTGAAACAAGTACTATGAAACAATTTGAACCCCCCTACGAAAGTGAACCCGTAACTGATGCCGTTCGTCAGCACTATATCGATGAAGCAGTCAAAAAAACTCAGGGGTCTCATATGGTCCTGAAGTTTGTTTAAATATTCACAGTGAAGGTGACCTGCTAATCACCTTCACGTCTCACTCCCGTCAGTACTTTCAGACAGCCGGGAATGGTGGCATTTCCATTTTGCCTGCTGCCTCCCAGTACCACCAACGACCCTGACCGTATTCCGCATCATAATGGGCAGATTTTTCCTGTTTACGTTGCAGGTATTCGGGTGTGTTTATTCCGAACACTTCCATCGGCAGCGCATCCACGCCAGGAACGTCCTTGAGCACAAAATCCGGAAACACATCTTCCTCACCGTCGTAGCTCAGAGGCTTGATAAAAGAGCGTTTTTCCTGCCACAGTTTTTCTTCCACAGCTCCCTCATAACCGGAATCAAGCGGAATAAAGCGTGGGCTGACAGTCATCAGCGCCATGTCGACGACGGTGCTGCAGCTGGATGGCCGGTTGCGTCCGTCAAAGTACCTGAACGTCGTTTCGGGAGGCTCCGTTTCCGCAATGACCACTACTTTCATTCCACGGCGCCAGTCGCCCAGCTCGCGACTAAAACTCCTCTCCAGGCGCAGGCGCACGTCCTCCGGCAGAGCCAGGTCAGGAAAACCAGAAAACATCCCCAGTGGCAACATAGTTTTCAGTCGTGCTTCACCGGCCTCACTCCAGCCAGCCAGCACAGAAATGACAATGAGGCGTCTTTTGTTCTTTTCGGCGGCTCTCAGGTGTTCCCGGTTAGCGATAACCTGCCGAGTGCCCTTCGTGGCCATAAGCAGCAGGGATTCTTCCAGCGGCACGCGACCAATACGGATCCGGGTTGCCGTCTGCTGCAGGCGCCAGCTCACCCAGCCAGGTGTGCGTTTTTTTTTATCGAAAGCGGGGTGCCAGACATTGATACCAGACTGCTCCCACAGCAGGTGCAGAAGCCCCAGCAGGCTCATTGATGGCCGCCGTTTGCGTTTCACAGGTTCGTCGTCTGAGACGTTCTCTGCCGGTTTTACATCAGAAGGTGCCTTTTTCTGGAGGCCCGTGGGCAGTCTGATCACAATGGAGCCATCCGTCGCAGCACGGACCGCATCCCCCTGATAAATCTCTGCCTGACGTTCATCAGACCACACAGAATAAAACCGGCAGTCAGGTTTATGCTCATTACCCGTGAAGGCGTATGAAGATAGCCAGCAGCGTTCGGTATCCCGGGAGTAATGAACCTTCAGTCGTCTCCTGACAGGATCGTTTTCTGCCGGCAGACACCTGCAGGTCACCACTGTAGTTTTTTTATTATCCCTGGAGTGTTTCAGCCAGCGCTGCCAGGTGGAAGTTTCATTTTGCTGGAAAGCTTCAGACGCCTCCTGCTGGCCCCGCTGACCCGTGAAGTGAACCGGATAAACTTTTTTCTTTGTCATATACAGTCCGCTCAGCAAATTATATTTCGCCTGTCGATCATGAATTGTTGCACTGTACGGGCGATGACTCTGCCCAAAGGCGGTTAAATTCATTCTGATACTGCTGACTCAGGAATGAATTACCTCGGATAACCAGGGCATTCTCAGCATTACGTTTTTCAGCCGATGAGGTGTAATTAAACGATCCCGTTTGTACGCCGTTATTTCCAGTCACAATAAATTTGTTATGCATAATGCTGTACTGCTCATCTGTTCTGACCTGAATACCTGAACAGGCCAGCTTGTTAACCAGTGACCAGCGATCGTGACTTTTTTCATCAACCACAACTCTTACGAGTACACCCTGCTGTGATAGGTTTTCAAGCGCTTCTGCTACGGGCACATTGGTAAATTCGTACAGAGACACGTCGGCAGACCGGCACCTGGCCGTATAAAATATTATGATGAGTACCAGAGCGGTGCAGTCCTGTCAAAGCCCGCCTGCAGGTCAGAGCCGGCATAAGGGAAAAATGACAAAAACAGACTGGTTAATGCGTTTCAGGCGCTGTCGCTCGATGGATACGCTCGAGACGGTATACGAACACCTAAAATATAAAACTGATTCGAAAGAAGAATTCGCAATTACGTCAGTATATGATCACCGCAAGGCTGAGTTAACGGTCGGAAAGTTGTTTGATCGCGTGCCAGCGGATGTATGGAAATTGGTCGAATAAGATATTGTGTGAAGCAGCAAAAGGTTTACTGATAACTTGCGGTGCCCATACAAATTCTTTGTATGGGCACCGCAAGTTGAACAAGCCGAAGGCGCGTTAGCAAAGAAGATCGTTTATCCACATTTGCACAGGCTCGATCCCATAAATTACCAATATAGATCCTTATAGCTCCTAAAAGATCCCACTGTCTCTGAGGCCCTGCCATATAAGGTCTGAAGCACTTTTATCATGTGTGGTGGCGGGATAAACATGTGTCCTGACGGGATATTCGTGTGTGCTGGTGGGCTGGTAATGTGTGCTGTTGGGATGTAGTGTGTGTGCTGTTGGGATAGAAGCTATTTTTATTAACAGAAAGATCCTGTGACGCAGAATTGAGATAACTAT
>NZ_JBSZSY010000002.1:0-111294 GCF_057812235.1 Pantoea sp. ABR1s
GTGAATAAGCAACTTACTGAAAAAACCTCATTTTACCGGCAGGTAAAGAATCCTAATCCGGAATTTATTCCAGAGAACGGAAAGAAAACCCTGCCGTTCTGCGAAAAAATCCGCGAGAAAGCGGCAGGCTTCACCCAGCGCATGGAGTTTCAGTCGCTGGTTGCCATGTCTATAGCCCGGGGGGAGCGCAAGCGCCGACCTCCGGAACTGCGCATGCGTGCACTGGAAGCCTCGCTGCAGGCTCTCTGCCATTATTTCAATCCGCTGGCCAATCGCGTAGGCGCCTCACTGACTACGATGAGTATTCGCTGCGGGCTGGCCACCGAGAAGAAACGCCTCTCGATCACCCGTTTCACCGGTGCCGTGCAGTTTATGGCCCAGCTGAAGCTCCTCACCTATAACACCGAATATGACAAAGAAATCGGCTGTAATATCCCTACCGATATCACTTTCACGCCGTTGATGTGGCAGGTGCTGGACGTCTCCGAGGAAGCCGTTGCGGCCGCACGCCGCAGCCGCATCGAGTGGGAAAATCGCCAGCGTGAAAAGAAGGGCTTACCGCGCGCCGACGCCGGTGAGCTCATCGGCGCCGCCTGGTCATTTGTCCGTGAGCGCTTCCGTGAGTATCAGAGGTCACGGCGTGAGCACGGCATGAAGCGCCACCGTGCACGCAAAGACGCACCGCGCACCCGTAAGGACATCGAGCAGCTGGTACGACTGCAGCTGCAAAAAGAAATCCGTAATGGCGCCTTTTTTGGCAGCCTCGATGCAGTCCGCACGGAGATAGAGCGCCGCGTCACGGAGCGCATGAAGCTTTCACGCGGACACTACACGCGACTCGGTGACGACCTGCTGGTCACAACCTGATGCGTCTCTGACGCCTTCCTTCTTAAACTGCTGGCGCACCCGCGCCGGATGACCCCTGCACGTAATCCGGCTTCAGAAGCCGGCACCTACGCCTTTCCGCCCCCCTTCACGTTATCCGGTTCGCGTCGGAGGCCCGATCACGCCTGCATAAAGCAATTTGCACAAACATTAATCACAACAGTCTCTTACCGGTAACCCAGAAACGAGACCGGGCGCACAAAATTCACCTGCGAGCAGGCCCGCAATCTGTAGTCCTCACTTATCCACATTAACTGCGAGAGGGTATGATATTTATCTTCTGACCGGACTGTCAGTTAACCGCTACCCGAACTTTTTACAAACCGCGATGATCCTTTTAAAAACCCGATCTCCTTTCTTTTAAACAACAGTTATTAGTTACCTTTAAAGATAAAACCTATTCAGCATCCGTCCTGTGGACAGATGAAAAATGCCCGCCCTCGCTGCGGACTGACGTCCGCGCCGGTTCGGATAAAACGCTTCGCGTTAGAAATAGCTCCCGTCGCAAGCGCCGGGCATTGTCCGTAGTTACAACAAACAATCAGCTGACTTCAGACTCACAGTGCTTATTTCAGCATCGAGTGGTACCCACCCTGAAAAGCGCCACCGCCCCGGCCGAAGGCCGGGATGGAGTCGCTTTAAGAATGGATGTTGTAATTAGAATAGGAGTTGCTGCTGATTTTATTACTGTGAGAATGGAGAACACGCTCGTAAGCGGCCCTCACGGCCCGCTAACGCGGAGATACGCCCCGACGGCGGCTACGCCTTGTCGTGACCACTCCGACCGCGCAAAATAGCTCCTGTGCGACTGATAACGGGTTTGGCTTTGCAGGGCGAAGGTATGGTTAGGCAGAACCTATCAAACCGGAACCGGCTTCGCCGGGCTATCGGCGCCATGTGGCCACTTTACCCTGGCTAACATAAGCTGGCGCCTTCATGCCGCTTACGCGGCATCAAAACAAGTGGTTAGCTCTTAGATAAATGCTGCCATGTTTGAATTAGAAAAACAGCCATACCTCCTGCAAGATTAACCGCCAGCAAGGCGTGCCTGTCAGATGGTTTTACCGGTTTTTTCCCTATGCCGTGAGCATCACCTAGTCTATTACGCAGAGTGCCGAGGCCATTAACAACAGACGAACAACCTTTAAGGATCTGTTTGAATATTTGCTCGCTATGCTGCTCTGGTGCGAGCTTCAATTCTTTCGCAGTCAGCTTATAGAGCTCGCTCATGTCCAGGTTACGTTCATACGTAATACTCAAGTCATCCAAGATATGCTTGCAGACTGTTTCTATAAGAGTACGGGCTGCAGTTATAGCCCCCTCTGGATCAGAGCTTCTGCGGTCGAGCGCCTTAGTCCATGCTTCATTCACACCTTTCTCATCATAACTTCTCAGACCGTCGGTTATGTGAAAATCTGAAGGATTGGCCCCTAAGCCTTCAAAGTAATCAAATAGGGGAGAAAACTCATGAGTGATAAAATTTTCTCTTTCTCTGTAGGATGGATACTTGGGCTGGATAAAAGCCCAGAATTGTTTAAGAGTTCTGCACTCCCTTACAAAGGCCGGGAGCAGGGGCTTTATTGCCATATTTTGGAAAAAAAAGGAGCGAAGCGCCATGTAGTCTGTACTGTCTTCTCTATGACCTCCCCGCGCCACTTCTATGAGAAGATTTTCAAGGTGTCTTCCCTTTTCCTCGTCAGATTCAAACTCATTTAAAAAATCGCCCATATCCCCCTCCTTTGCTTATTGTCTCGGACCTGTAATGTCAATTCTCGGCCTTGTTTAATTATATTGTTTCGGATAAATATATTTCGGCATTAATAAAATAAAAAGACGCTGTCAGTTCTTAGCCGTAAGTTATAGGTGATAAAACGCAGGAAAAGACTTGATAAGGGCCTCAGAGAGGCCCTTTTTTTACTGAAGAGGATTGCTAAACTTCTGAATGTATTCCTGACCAAATTTATAGGATGCAAAGTCATTCAGATGACCAACGTCACGGTAGATTGGGGTCCCGTCCAGTGCTGTAACACAATAGTTGTTTTCACACTGTACTTTTTTTGGGTCAATCACGATCAGGGTCGGAAACTCTTTCTGAAGCTGGCCGAACAGCGGCAGCGTCCATTCTTTTTCAGGACTCTGTGGGTTCTGGTTGTCGCATTCTTCCTGGCGATACGGTTCCCTGAAGATCACGTGGTGACGGATACATTGCTGATAATTAACGGGCATGGGGGCCACGGTCCTTATGATCACCGGTCGTGCTCCTGATGCGACTATCGCGTTTAAGGCCTGCCGAATGGCTCTGCTGAATCGCTCCTTAGTTAGTGCATCTGAACGTTCATCACCTGAATGGTTAATGAGATGAGGACCACTTACATACCATTCCCAGACCTGACCCAGAATGACGTAATCATAATGATTTTTAGCGATCAGCTCATAATATTTAGCCGTGTTTTCATGGCACTTATCAAAGGTCTGGTTCCGGAATGACCACCAGTCATAGAGGTATGTATCCGGGAGTGCTAAACACAGCGCTGTACTTAACGCAGTCATGCGAATATGAGCGTCCTGAGCGAGCACATCGAAGAATCCCCAGAAATGGTTTGAGTGAGAATCGCCAATCAGCAGGGCTGTCTTCTGACCTTTAAGATCCCCGAACATGCATTTATCTGCATTCTGAGATCCATCCAGACAGTCTGGCCGGTGTCCGGCCTGAGCTAACCCAGCACTAATACTTTGAGCCACGTGGCCGTATTCAGCACCGAATCGTCCAGGCATGCCGTCGCGGTTCTCAGCATATTTGAACGCAGAGTTGAAGATAACGATCGGGACGATGATCAACAGGGGAATCGTATATTTCAGAGACCAGCGTAACCGTCGGCATGGCTGTTCCACGAAGTAATAGCTAATCAGCGATAGCAGTACCGTCAGAATCAGGCACAAAAGAAGCGTGGAGCCAGCCAGGTTGTAACCCAGGTAACGAGTTATGGCCAGAACGGGCCAGTGCCAGAGATATAACGAATAAGATATCCTGCCCGTGAATGCGACGGGTGAAAGGCTTAGTAACTTAGATGCAATGCTGTTCCTGTACGTTCCGGTAAACATGAGTAAGGCTGAAGCAGTGACAACCAGCAATGCATAGAGATTTGGATAGAACCCGATAACGTCAGGGTGAATCGCAATATAAAGCAACACGGCAAGCGATAAAATGCCTGTACTGTTTGAGACAGCTGAAGGGACCGAGCGAACGTAGCGCGTCAGAAAAAATGCAGCCCCGCCCACCATGAATTCGAATATACGGGTAAGCAGTGAGTAATAGGCTGCATCGGCCTCTCGGCTGGCCATAATCAGCGCCAGAGCAGCTGCCAGCGGCGTCAGGATAAACCACACTGCAGCAAGTGCATTTGCCGGGTTACTGATCACCTTCTGAATCGACTTAAGACGTAAGATGGCACCTGACAGTAAAATGCCCAGCGGGAGAAATAGATACCACTGCCACTCAATTGCCAGAGACCAGGTATGGAGTAAAGGGAACAGATCGGCTGCAGGAGAAGCATACGCAGCACTCTGACGTGCAAAGAACTGATTTGAAAGCAGTAAAGCGTTGTAGTAACTACTGTGCAGGTATGCCAGAAAATCATCAGGCAGATACAAATAGAACGTTGCTATAAGCGTAGCCAGGGACATCGTGATAAAAGCAGGCTGTATACGCCAGAGACGGTGCACGAAGAAGTTCGCCAGACTGAAGGTGTTTTTTTCTCTTTGCTTTACGATAATTCCGGTAATCAAAAAACCGGAAATTGCAAAAAAGATATCGACCCCTATGAAACCGGAAGCTATCTGGTTAATCCCGGCATGAAAAAGTATGACAAGAACAACAGCCAGTGCTCTAAGGCCATCAATGTCCTTTCGGTAGGTCTCTTTGAAGCTTTTATTTGACATAAAACGGACTATGTAAGGAGAATGAAAGGGTGCAGTATATTATTTGTAAAGGAGAAAAAGAAGCTAAGATGCTTTAATAAGGTGATTTTATTTATTCGTTTTTCATCTAATTTTCGAATAATAACTCTTTGTTAGCGGTAAGGCGGTATTGAATATAATTCAGGTGGAACACTGCTTAATAAATTTTTTGCAATTTTTTATTGTGATGATTTATTAATTTATTTTAATGTTAGTTGTCAACCATAATAGTAACGGTGAAAACTTATTTAATTTACTCCTCCTGTAATAAGGCGCATTCGACCTGGCAAAGTCAGTGAATACGGGCTACAGGTATATCTTTCCAACAAGTAGTGTAGGAGGGGGATAACATATCCCGTTTCATTTGCCATGCCTGATTTACGCCTTTTCCAGCAAACCATATCTGCCCTAATCCCGTAGTATTTATGCTGTCGATGATTTTCATCAGTGCTTCGCTATTCTCCCGGGGCTGTTCGTCAGAAAAAAGATTCAGCTGCGCCACACCTGTGGGAAAAAAATCACCCAGCATAATTCCTGCTTTGGCATAACGATGCCCATCAATCCAAATACGATCCAGCGCTTTCATGGCTGCAGCGATGATGTCCCGTGTATCCCGCGTAGGCAGCAACAGTTTCTCGCTGGCCACATTACCGTAATAAACTTCACCTTCTACAAAGGGGGAAGTCTTGATAAAAACGCCTATATGACGCGTGAACTGCCTTTCCTGACGTAGTTTTTCACCTGCCCGCTGAGCGTACTGGCAGATCGCCTGCCGCATAGACTCATAGTCCGTAATTCGTGATCCGAAACTGCGGCTTACCACGATCTGCTGCTTCGTAGGTGGTGCTTCTTCCAGGTCAATGCAGGATTCGCCGTTGAGTTCACGAACGGTACGTTCAAGGACCACGCTGAAATTTTTACGGATGAAAGCCGGATGTGTCCGCGCAAGATCCAGCGCAGTTGCTATGCCCAATGCATTCAGTTTCTTAGACAATCGGCGGCCTACCCCCCACAGCTCCTCGACGGGCTGCAGGCTGAGCAGTTTTAGGGTACGTGTCGGATTGCTGGTTGTCAGCGCCAGAACCCCTCCGAATTGCGGCCACTCTTTTGAAGCCGATTGAGCCGATTTGGCCAGTGTCTTCGTAGGGCCCATACCGACACCTATTGTTAGGCCCGTATAGGCCTTGACGGGGTCGTTTGCGGGAGAGGGCGAAATCCTACGCTAAGGCTTTGGCCAACGATATTCTCCGGTAAGATTGATGTGTTCCCAGGGGATAGGAGAAGTCGCTTGATATCTAGTATGACGTCTGTCGCACCTGCTTGATCGCGGCCGCGATAGCTAGATCGCGTTGCTCCTCTTCTCCATCCGCGTTCCAAGCTGCGGAAAGGCACCCATAAGCGTACGCCTGGTCGAGCAGGCGACGCGGATCGACGTCCAGCGCACGAGAGAATGCGTCCGCCATCTGTGCAATGCGTCTAGGATCGAGACAAAGGTCGTCTCTGTCAGCCGGATCGTAGAACATATTGGCGGCGCCAAAGCCCACTTCACCGACCAGACCGACGGGATCTATCACCAGCCAGCCGCGACTGGAGAACATGATGTTTTCATGATGCAGATCGCCATGTAGCCCACGCAGTTCCGAGGCATTGCTCATCATTTGATCGGCTATAATCGCCGCGTGGACGTAGTCAGTTTGACAACCTGCGTTTTGATCATCGCGCGCCCGCTGAAACAAAGCTGCAAAGCGATCCCGGATCGGGAGAAGGGCAGAAGGCAGGGGTTCCTCAGATGCGGCATACAGCTTCGCCATTAGTTCCGCTGCAATTTCGGTCGCCTGGTAGTCGCCGTGCTCGGCAACGATGTGAGAGAGCATTCGCTCCCCGGCATATTCGAGCAACATCAGATTGTTCTCACGACCGAGCAACCGGACTGCTCCCCTCCCATTGCGCCATACCAGATAGTCGGCCCCGCGCAGTTCATCAGCAATGTCTTCTATAGGTTTCAATCCCTTGACGATTGCAGGAGTCCCGTCTGGCAATGAAACTTTCCAAACGAGGCTGGAAAAGGTGTCCGCAATGAGAACAGGTTGCGAAACGTGCCAATGAGCAGGAAAAACAGGCGGCATGAACATCAACCCCAAGTCAGAGGGTCCAATCGCAGATAGAAGGCAAGGCGTTCGCGGTCGGGGGCTTCGATCCCCAATACATTGAATAGGACAGCGAAGGCGCGCTCTGCTTCATCTGGCGCTGCCCAGTTCTCTTCGGCGTTAGCAATCATGAGTGCCAAATCGGCATAGCGATCTGCTGTTCCGAGCCGCCCAAGGTCGATCAGACCCGTGCATTGAAGAGTTTTAGGGTCCACCATGAAGTTCGGCATGCAGGGATCACCATGGCAAACAACCATATCGGTGCGCTCTTGGTCGAGCCGCACCGGTAGCTCTCGTTCGACACGAGCCAAAAGATCGAGCTGCGGCGTACTCTTGTCCTCGTCCGGTAAGAAGTCGGGATTGACGGCATTGCGGGACACCACATCAACGGCGCGTCCGAACATTCGCGACAGCCTGCGCTCAAACGGACATTGATCAACCGATAGGCTGTGAACAGCGCCAAGTTGCTGCCCCATTGACGGCCACGCTTTGAGCAAATCCGCTCCAGACAGATCAGCCGCCGGTACTCCCGGAATTGCCGTTATCACCAAGCATGCACCCTCCTGTTCCTCCTGCCAGTTGATCACCTCGGGGCAAGCCACACCTCGACCTTTGAGCCAAATGAGGCGGTCACGCTCTCCAGCGAGCTCACCGCGGCGGGAAGCAGGTGCGATTTTCGCGAAGGCATGCCCGTCACCACGTCGAAAAACAAAATCACCAGATTCTCCGCCTCTGACAGGCAACCAGTCAGAATGCGATTCACCAAAAAAAATATTAGTTCGATTCAATGGAGGTTCCTTCAGTTTTCTGATGAAGCGCGGAGGTGGCTCAACCTGCGAAAAGAAACGAGTTGCTACGTAAGTCCGAGAACATGCTTTCCATGGTCTCTGAGCTCGCCTTTGGGACCGACATATCGGTAGAGAGTGACGCGCTCGATGCCGAGTTCCTTGCAGAGATCGGAAACTGAAGTATCGCGCTGGGCCATGGCGGCTTGCGCGAGACGCACCTGAGCTTTGGTGAGCGCGAATTTTCGTCCGCCCTTGCGACCGCGCGCTCTCGCGGAGGCGAGACCCGCCATGGTGCGCTCTCGGATCAGATCCCGCTCGAACTCGGCCAAGGTGGCGAAGATTCCGAACACCATGCGACCGGACGCAGTCGTGGTGTCGATCTGAGCGCCCTTTCCAGTCAGAACCCGCAGGCCGATCTTGCGGTCTGACAGCTCCTTCACCGTGTTGACCAGATGGGCAAGCGATCGTCCGAGGCGATCGAGCTTCCAGACCACCAGCACATCGCCGTCACGCAATGACTTGAGGCAGGCAGTCAAGCCAGGGCGATCATCACGACCGCCGGAAGCAAGATCATCATAGATATTGTCCCGTTCGACACCTGCGGCGCGCAAGGCGTCGTGCTGCAGGTCGAGAGACTGCGAGCCATCGGCTTTGGAGACGCGGGCATATCCGATCAGCATGTATCACAAACGTTGGTTTGAGGCGGCGCTTCGGCCACGATTGCATTGACCTCTGGAAATGTATCTCAACCAGCTTCATAAACAAAGCGTCTTGAACGCTATCAGATTTTGAAAAAGGAACATGTATGCCGCGTCGCGTCACTCTAACCGATCGGCAGAAAGACGCGCTGTTGCGCTTGCCGACTTCACAGACGGATTTGCTCAAGCACTATACGCTGAGTGATGAAGACCTTGGGCATATCAGGCTGCGTCGGCGCGCTCACAACAGGTTCGGCTTCGCCCTGCAATTGTGTGTCCTGCGCTATCCCGGCCGGGTGCTGGCTCCAGGCGAACTGATCCCTGCAGAGGTCATCGAATTTATCGGAGCGCAGCTTGGCCTGGGTGCCGACGATCTCGTAGACTATGCTGCCCGCGAGGAAACACGGCACGAGCATCTTGCCGAGTTACGGGGGCTCTACGGCTTCCGCACCTTCTCCGGACGTGGTGCGAGCGAGCTGAAGGAATGGTTGTTCCGAGAAGCCGAGATGGCGGTGTCGAACGAGGATATCGCCCGTCGCTTCGTAGCCGAGTGCCGACGCACCCGCACTGTCCTTCCCGCGACATCCACGATCGAGCGGCTTTGTGCCGCGGCTCTCGTCGATGCCGAGCGACGCATCGAGACGAGGATCGCCAGTCGGCTGCCTATGTCGATCCGAGAACAGTTGCTGGCATTGCTCGAGGAGACGGCTGATGATCGGGTGACCCGTTTTGTGTGGCTGCGCCAGTTCGAGCCTGGCTCGAACTCTTCGTCGGCCAACCGGCTGCTCGACCGGCTCGAATATCTGCAACGCATCGATCTCCCCGAGGATCTGCTTGCCGGCGTTCCTGCCCATCGGGTGACTCGTCTGCGCAGGCAGGGTGAACGGTATTATGCCGACGGCATGCGCGATCTCCCGGAGGACAGGCGGCTTGCGATCTTGGCTGTTTGCGTCTCGGAATGGCAGGCGATGTTGGCCGACGCAGTGGTCGAAACCCACGACCGGATCGTCGGCCGTCTCTACCGTGCTTCGGAGCGTATTTGCCATGCAAAGGTCGCAGACGAAGCGGGGGTGGTGCGTGACACCCTGAAATCCTTCGCCGAGATCGGGGGCGCCCTGGTCGATGCACAGGATGATGGCCAGCCGCTGGGCGATGTCATCGCGAGTGGGTCAGGGTGGGACGGCTTAAAAACCCTTGTTGCAATGGCAACCAGGCTGACCGCCACCATGGCCGACGATCCGCTCAATCATGTGCTCGACGGTTATCACCGCTTCCGCCGATACGCTCCACGCATGTTGCGCCTGCTCGATCTGCGAGCTGCGCCCGTTGCACTGCCGCTTCTGGAAGCGGTGACGGCCCTTCGTACCGGTTTGAACGATGCCGCGATGACCAGCTTCTTGCGGCCCAGCTCGAAATGGCATCGCCACCTTCGGGCCCAGAGGGCTGGCGACGCTCGCCTATGGGAGATCGCGGTGCTGTTCCATCTGCGCGATGCGTTCCGCTCCGGAGATGTCTGGCTTACTAGGTCCCGGCGCTATGGCGATCTGAAACACGCACTCGTTCCGGCACAATCCATCGCGGAAGGCGGTCGTCTCGCTGTGCCATTGCGGCCGGAGGAATGGCTGGCAGACCGGCAAGCTCGCCTCGACATGCGGTTGCGCGAGCTTGGCCGTGCCGCTCGCGCAGGCACGATCCCGGGCGGGTCGATTGAAAACGGCGTTCTGCATATCGAGAAACTCGAA
Organism: Pantoea sp. ABR1s; assembly: GCF_057812235.1. Classification (NCBI taxonomy): domain Bacteria; kingdom Pseudomonadati; phylum Pseudomonadota; class Gammaproteobacteria; order Enterobacterales; family Erwiniaceae; genus Pantoea; species Pantoea sp. ABR1s. Next base: position 10,218 of record NZ_JBSZSY010000002.1, read on the forward strand.
GCCGCCGCGCCGACAGGCGCCGAAGATCTGGTGCTCGATCTCTACAAGCAGATCCCGCCCACGCGCATCACCGATCTCCTGCTGGAGGTGGATGCGGCGACCGGCTTCACCGAAGCGTTCACCCATCTGCGCACAGGAGCACCCTGCGCTGACCGGATCGGGCTAATGAACGTTATCTTGGCGGAAGGGATCAACCTCGGCTTGCGCAAAATGGCGGATGCGACAAACACCCACACCTTCTGGGAATTGATCCGCATTGGACGGTGGCATGTCGAGGGCGAAGCCTATGACCGGGCGCTGGCCATGGTGGTCGAGGCACAGGCAGCGTTACCCATGGCCCGGTTCTGGGGCATGGGCACGTCGGCTTCGAGCGACGGACAGTTCTTCGTCGCTACAGAGCAAGGTGAGGCCATGAACCTGGTCAACGCGAAATATGGCAATACCCCGGGCCTGAAAGCCTATAGCCACGTCTCCGACCAATATGCGCCGTTCGCAACCCAGGTGATTCCTGCAACGGCAAGCGAAGCGCCTTACATCCTCGATGGCCTGCTGATGAACGATGCTGGACGCCATATCCGCGAGCAGTTCACCGACACGGGCGGCTTCACCGATCACGTCTTTGCCGCATGTGCCATTCTCGGCTACCGGTTCGCTCCGCGCATCCGCGACCTGCCATCCAAACGGCTCTACGCGTTCAATCCGTCGGCCGCCCCGGCGCACCTGCGAGCGTTGATCGGCGGAAAGGTCAACCAAGCCATGATCGAGCGCAATTGGCCCGACATCCTGCGCATCGCCGCCACCATTGCTGCCGGGACCGTCGCGCCAAGCCAGATTCTGCGGAAACTCGCCTCCTATCCGCGGCAGAACGAGCTCGCGACAGCCCTGCGGGAAGTCGGTCGCGTCGAGCGCACCCTGTTCATGATCGACTGGATTCTGGATGCCGAACTCCAACGGCGTGCCCAGATCGGGCTCAACAAAGGCGAAGCTCATCATGCGCTGAAGCGGGCAATCAGCTTCCACCGCCGCGGTGAAATCCGCGACCGTTCCGCCGAAGGCCAGCATTACCGCATCGCCGGCATGAATCTGCTCGCCGCCATCATCATCTTCTGGAACACCATGAAGCTCGGCGAGGTCGTTGCAAACCAGAAACGCGATGGAAAGCTGCTATCGCCCGATCTCTTGGCCCATGTTTCGCCGCTCGGATGGGAACACATCAATCTCACCGGAGAATATCGCTGGCCAAAGCCTTAGCGTAGGATTCCGCCCCCTCCCGCAAACGACCCCTTGACCTGAGTTCGCAGCTGGCGCCCGAAATCTTCAAATCCCATGCAGTGATCAATCCCTCGGATGTCCAGAAACATCTCATCGATAGAGTACTGTTCCACGCGTGGTGCCAGCGCTTCGAGGACAGCCATGACGCGCTGCGACATAGAATGATTTATGTGGAATACAGTTTCAACTGCTTAATTAATAATCGTCTCAGAGCACACGTGCTTTAGGAATGTCTGACCAGCGCGTGGTCCAGGCAGGGCTAAGCATTTCACGCTTCATTTTCCACTCAGTGTTAATTCCCTGTCCGGCAAACCACACATTTCCCAGTCCTGACTGATTAATGCCGTCCAGTACCTTCATCAGCTGTGCGCTTTTAGCCCGTGGCCGATTATCGTCAAACAGATTTAGCTGGCTTACGCCGTTCGGCGTAAAGTTATCAAGCATGATGCCTGCTTTCATGTATCTGCGACCCTCAAGCCAGATACAATCGAGCGACCGCATCGCAGACTCAATGATGTCCCGCGTATCCTGTGTTGGTAGTGTCAGCTTCTCTCCGGCGCTGTTTCCGTAAAACACCTCACCGCTGGCGTGTGGCGACGTCCGGATAAACACGCCGATGTTGCGGCAGTACTGACGTTCCCCTCGCAGCTTTTCCGCTGCGCGTGCAGCGTACTGACACAGCGCCTGCTGCATGGCTGTTTTTGTTGTAATGCGCTCCCCGAAGCTGCGACTGCAGACTATCTGCTGTTTTGCCGGCGGCAGTTCTTCCAGCGGAATACATGACTCACCGTTCAGCTCGCGTACGGTGCGTTCCAGTACCACGGAAAAGTTATCGCGAATGAACTTTGGACGCGCGCGTGACAGCTGCAGGGCGGTTTCGATGCCCATCAGGCTGAGTCGCTTACCGATTCGCCGTCCCACACCCCATATTTCCTCAACGGGCTGGTTAGCTAGCAGAGTTTCGGTACGTTTCGGATTACCCGGCGTCAGCGCCAGCACGCCGCGAAACTGCTTCCACTCCTTACTCGCCCACTGGGCCGATTTTGCCAGCGTTTTAGTGGGCCCCATGCCGACACCGACGGTAAGACCCGTTGTGGTAAATACATGCGCGCGCAGGCGACGACCAAAAGCTTCGAAGTCCTCACAGCCGTTAATACCGGTAAGATCCAGAAACATCTCATCGATGCTGTACTGTTCGACGCGTGGTGTTATGTCCTCAAGCGCGGTCATTACTCTCTGGCTGAGACTGTGATAAAGCGCATAGTTTGAGCTGAACACGTGTACCTTTTCCGGATAGTGCTGTGTTTTTATCTGGAACCACGGTGCACCCATTTTTATGCCCAGTGCTTTTGCGCCATCAGAGCGCGCAATAACGCAGCCATCGTTATTACTAAGTACGACTACTGGCCTGCCACGCAGGTCCGGGCGGAAAAGCGTCTCACAGCTGGCATAGAAAGAATTGACGTCAGCCAGTCCGAACATGGGCATAATTATCTCCGACGTGCACGTGTACTGTTAAAGAACCAGGTGACAACGCCGAGCAGCTGGAGCTCTTCCGGATAGATGGCGGCGTAAGCAGGGTTCATGGGCAGCAGTGCCACCCGTGGGATCAGCTGCAGGCGCTTAACTGTGAACTCACCTCCAACCTCGGCGATGACGATGTCGCCGTGCGTGGGTGGCTCTGCGCGATCGACCACCATAACATCACCGTCATAAAGCCCCAGCTCCTGCATGCTGTTGCCACTGGCCCGTACGAAGAATGTGGACGCCCGTCTGCGAATACAGAGCTCATTCAGGTCCAGCTCTTTCTCTACATAATCCTGAGCAGGGGAGGGAAAACCAGCTGAGCAGGGATCTGCGTACAGCGGCACCTTTACCGTTGGGGTAAAAATCGGCGGCCATAACAGCGTCAGGCCCTGAGCGCAACTGACCGCTTTCATAACGCGGCGTCCCGGACGTGCTGCCGAGTACGGATTAAGAAAAAAAATGTAAAGCGCATAAAAATCCTCCTTTAAATTATACTGTTTATATGAACAGTATTATTGAGCCTGAAATTTCTGGCAAGAGGAAGCGAAACGGTTATGGCTAAAGCTGTTGTCAGATCGCTGAAATTTTACCGAAATTCTGAGCTATGGCCTTTTTATATGCGCTGCCACTGCAGCCGGGTCAACAGGGTATAAAAGGCTTTCCTTTTGAGTGCAGCCCTTTTATGGCAATAAGAGGCTTGACCATTCAGTAAGCTTTAAATTATATTTCCATTATTCTGGAAATATAGATTTGGTGATGGCATGGACATACAAAATGCTGCTAATGCTCTCAGGGAACTGGGACACGTGACGCGACTGGGAGTTTACCGTGAACTGGTGAAAGCCGGGCCTGAAGGACTGCCCGTGGGTGACATCCAGAAAAGACTGGCTATTCCTGCCTCCACGCTCAGCCATCATCTTTCTGCGCTGATGTCCGCTGGCCTCATAAGTCAGGAACGTCAGAGCCGAACCCTGTTCTGCAGGCCCTGTTATTCGCAGCTTGAGCAGCTGATGGCTTTTCTGACTGAAGAGTGCTGCGCCGGCGGCAGCGACTGCAGCCTGTTCACCGCTATTACCCTTAAAGAGACTCCATTGTGAATAACGTGAATGATGCCCTGAACAATATCGATCCGACGCTCCTGGATGCACCGCTGACGGAAGAAAAGCTGAAGGCAGCAGAGGTGGCACACCCGCCCCGCATCCTGATGCTCTACGGCTCGCTGCGTGAGCGCTCTTACAGCCGTCTCGCCACGGAGGAGGCCGCCCGGCTGCTGATGGCCATGGGCGCGGAAGTTAAAATATTCAATCCGTCCGGCCTGCCGCTGCCGGATGACGCCCCGGAGACGCACCCGAAGGTTGCAGAGCTCCGCGAGCTGGTACTCTGGTCAGAAGGCATGGTCTGGTGCTCGCCGGAGCGTCACGGTGCCATGACCGGCATCATGAAGACGCAGATTGACTGGATACCGCTGACGTCCGGTGCGGTCCGGCCGTCACAGGGAAAAACCCTTGCAGTGATGCAGGTCAGCGGCGGCTCACAGTCCTTCAACGCCGTAAATCAGATGCGCATTCTCGGGCGCTGGATGCGCATGATCACTATCCCGAACCAGTCATCCGTGGCGAAAGCCTGGGCCGAGTTTGATGAGGACGGCCGCATGAAGCCTTCTTCGTATTACGACCGCATCGTGGACGTCATGGAGGAACTGATGAAGTTCACCCTGCTGACGCGCGGGCGAAGCAACTGCCTGACCGACCGCTACAGTGAAAGGAAAGAGAGTGCCGCTCAGCTCTCAGAGCGGGTCAACCAGCGCAGCATATAAAAAAGCCGGCAGATGCCGGCTTTTTTCACACTCGTTATGTCTGCAGCCTGGTGAAAAATCAGTGGCTGACGCGGTGACCGTGCTCATCAATGACCACTTCGCCATCCTCTTTGGTAAACGCTCCCTGCTGCGGATCTGGCAGAATGTCGAGAACCGCTTCGGACGGACGGCAGAGCTTCGTTCCGAGCGGCGTCACCACCACCGGGCGATTAATAAGGATCGGATGAGCCAGCATGGCATCGAGCAGTTCGTTATCGCTGAAGCGGTCTTCTGCAAGGCCGAGCTGCTCGTACGGTTCGGTATTCTTGCGCAGCAGGGCGCGTAAGCTGATGCCCATGTCCGCAATCAGCTTCTTCAGCTCGTCGCGTGACGGCGGTGTTTCCAGATACAGAATAACCTTGGGTTCGGTGCCGCTGTTGCGGATAAGCGCCAGGGTGTTGCGGGACGTCCCGCACGCCGGGTTGTGATAAATGGTGATGTCAGTCATAAGCGGTACTCCGTAAAGGCGCTGCACAGTCGCAACACCGGGGTTAAGGTTAAACAGACAGGCGCAGGGCCAGCGCGGTCAGCGTCACAAAAAGTACCGGCAGGGTCATCACGATGCCCACGCGGAAGTAGTAGCTCCAGCTGACAGTAATGTTTTTTTGCGCCAGTACGTGCAGCCACAGCAGGGTAGCGAGGCTGCCGATGGGGGTGATCTTCGGGCCGAGGTCGCAGCCGATGATGTTGGCGTAAATCATCGCTTCCTTCACCACGCCCTGTGCGGTGCTGCCGTCAATCGAAAGCGCACCAACGAGCACGGTAGGCATGTTGTTCATGACTGATGAAAGCGCCGCCGTCAGAAAGCCGGTGCCGAGCGTTGCGCCCCAGACACCATGCTCTGCAAACCGGTTCAGGGCGGCAGAAAGGTAATCAGTTAGCCCGGCATTGCGTAGTCCGTATACCACCAGGTACATGCCCAGCGAGAAGATAACGATCTGCCAGGGCGCACCTTTCAGTACCTTTCCGGTATCAATCACATTGCCTTTCCGGGCTACCAGCCAGAGAATAAACGCCGCCACCGCGGCCACAAGGCTGACCGGCACGCCGAGTGGTTCGAGGGCAAAGAAGCCGATCAGCAGCAGGATGAGAACAATCCAGCCGGTTTTAAAGGTACGCGCATCGCGAATGGCCTCACGCGGCGCCTTCAGCTTCGCCAGGTCGTAAGTGGCCGGGATGTCCCTGCGGAAAAACAGGTGCAGCATCACCAGCGTGGCGGCCACGGACGCGATATTCACCGGCACCATCACCGAGGCATACTCGCTGAAACCCAGTTTAAAGAAGTCTGCCGTGACAATGTTCACCAGGTTCGACACGATGAGCGGCAGGCTGGAGGTATCAGCGATGAAGCCTGCCGCCATCACAAACGCCAGCGTGGCGCCCGGGCTGAAGCCCAGCGCCAGCAGCATGGCGATAACGATCGGCGTCAGAATAAGCGCTGCCCCGTCATTGGCGAACAGGGCGGCTACCGCCGCACCCAGCAGAACGATATACGTGAACAGCAACCGGCCCCTGCCGCCGCCCCAGCGTGAAACGTGCAGCGCGGCCCACTCAAAAAAGCCGGACTCATCAAGCAGCAGGCTGATAATGATGACCGCAATAAACGTGGCCGTGGCGTTCCAGACAATCTGCCAGACTACAGGAATGTCCCCGATGTGTACCACGCCGGTCAGCAGCGCCAGTGCGGCGCCGATAACGGCACTCCAGCCAATGCTGAGCCCTTTCGGCTGCCAGATCACCAGTATCAGGGTCAGGATAAAAATCGCACCCGCCAGAAACATACTCTCTCCTTCTTAATTATACCTGCCCGTTAAAGCGGGCTGCTAAGTGTACCCTGTAAATATATTCGTTTAATCGAATGTGTTTAGATAAAATTTTTACATGCAGACAGCTTTGCCGTTGGTGGTTGCGTTATCACGCTCAGCCTGCTGACTGAGATGAAGAATTTCATCCCGCTGACACAGATATGCCTGCTCAATGACCGCTGCTGCCCACGCAGGCATGTGTGGCGATAACCGGTAATGGATCCACTTGCCGTCGCGCCTGTCGATAAGCAGTCCACTCTCTCTGAGCAGGGCCAGGTGCCGCGATATTTTTGGCTGTGTTTCTTTCAGGATAGATACAAGCTCGCAGACGCAGAGCTCCCCTTTTTCGCGCAACAACAGCACCAGGCTGAGCCGGGTTTCGTCAGAAAGATTCTTAAAAAGTTGCAGGGGCAGAAGTGACGGCATAATTTCTCCTTCGTGGCGGACAGCAACAAGTCTCGTCTTCTGCAGACGAAAGGTCAATTTTATATTGATAAATTCATATATGTTGTGACGTGCTTACAGGCTTTTCTGTACAGCTTAATGAGGGAATAGCGGTTAAACGATGTCACACAGATTTTAACGGCAGCATACTTTCAGCAACCTGAATGGCCGGGCATGACGAAGTAACATCACAAAAAAAGCCTGTTGCTTTAGTGAACCGTTCTACTTACAGCAGAAAGCAGCATCAGCAAGAGTGGCTTCCGGCCAGATGACCTGCAGTGATAACCGGCACGATATCCTCAGGCTCTTCTGCCTGCTCCAGTTCGCGCAGAATACCGCAGTCCCGTGTTGCCCGGTTGGCATTGCAGTGGCTCCGGAGCTCAAACAGTTGCTTTTCCAGCATATTCAGTTCACGAATACGGGCCTGAACGTGGTTCAGATGTTCATTTATCAGGGCATTAACCTTACCGCAGTCTGCGTCAGGCTGGCTTCGCGCCTGCAGCAGCACCCGGATTTCTTCATGGGTCATATCCAGCGCCCGACAGCGCCGGATAAACATAAGCCTTTCGAGATGTGCGCTGTCGTAATGGCGGTAGTTATTAGTCTGGTCCCGCAATGCGGCCTGCAAAAGCCCCTCTCGCTCATAATAACGTACCGTCTCTACAGGACATCCCGCCTGGCGGGCCAGTTCACCAATTTTCATATCACACCTCTTCTGAGCTTGACCCTGTAGTTACATCAGGGTCTTTAATGCCAGTATACGTTATGAACGGGATAAAAAAATGAGTGACTGCTGCAGTAATAAAAAATGTGGATCAGCCGCAACCGTAGAGGAGGCGTCTGTTAAAAATACCGCAACTGCCCCGACTGAGGCTTCCGGGAAGATGCCACCAAAAACGACTGAGACCACACCGGCTTGTTGCAGCACCGGGAGCTGCTGCTCAACGGACGGCCTGAGCCAGGTGTCCGAACTGGTTGCAGAGCATCCCCGCAACGATGACGTTCAGACGCGTCTGCGCATCATGCAGATGGACTGTCCGACGGAGGAGGCGCTCCTCCGAAAAAAACTGGCAAAACTACCTGCCGTCAGCAATCTTGAATTCAATCTGATTCAGAGGGTGCTCACCGTGACCCATACGCCGCAGGCGCTGGAACCGGTTCTGCAGGCGGTGCGCTCGCTGGGTTTTGACCCGGAACCGATTGATAAAGCAATGCAGCCTGAAGGCAACTGCTGTTCAGCCCGTGAGGCGGAAAGTACCGGCGGTTCTTGCTGCGCGCCTGCCCCTATCACATTCGGTGAGCTGCAGACCCAGCTGGTGACCGCTGAAGGGGTGCGTACCAGTATCAGGATCATGCAGATGGACTGCCCGGTTGAAGAGGGCATGATTCGCAAAAAGCTGGACGGCATGTCAGTCGTCAAGGAGCTGGATTTCAATCTTATGCAGCGCGTACTGACGGTAGTTCACGCACCGAATGCGCTGGAGCCTGTTCTGGCCGCCATTCGTTCGCTGGGCTTTGAACCTGAACTTCCTGACAGCAATGGCCGTCACGCGGTTACTGAGGAAAAGAAAAAACCCTGGTGGCCGCTCGCGTTTGCCGGTGTGGCGGCAATCGCCGCCGAAGCCATGCATTGGGCGGGCATGCCGGAATGGCTGGAAGCGGCTCTTGCTCTTGCTGCCGTTGCGGCCTGTGGCCTGTCCACGTACAAAAAAGGCTGGATTGCTCTTCGCAACGGCAACCTGAACATCAACGCCCTGATGAGTATTGCCGTCACCGGGGCGCTGGCGCTCGGACAGTGGCCTGAAGCCGCCATGGTAATGGTACTGTTCACGGTTGCGGAACTGATTGAAGCGAAGTCTCTTGATCGCGCCCGCAATGCCATTGGCTCTCTGATGAAGCTGACGCCTGAAACCGCCACGGTTCAGCAACCAGACGGCTCCTGGAAAGAAACTGAGGCCAGGTCTGTATCCCTTAACAGCGTGGTCAGGGTAAAGCCGGGCGAGCGTATCGCCCTCGACGGCACGGTGGTCCGGGGCAGGACTGCCATTAATCAGGCACCTATTACCGGCGAAAGTCTGCCGGTGGATAAAGGGGAAGGTGACCCGGTCTTCGCCGGGACGGTCAACGGCTCCGGTGGCTTTGAGTACCGGGTAACGGCCGCTGCCGGAAATACCACGCTGGCGCGTATCATTCATGCCGTGGAGGAAGCGCAGGGGGCAAAAGCCCCTACGCAGCGCTTTGTTGACCGCTTTGCACAAATTTATACCCCTTTGGTGTTTGCTATTGCCGTCGCAGTTGCCGTTCTCCCGCCACTGATTGCAGGTGAAAGCTGGCAGGAGTGGATTTACAAGGCGCTGGTTATGCTGGTTATTGCCTGCCCTTGTGCGCTCGTCATTTCCACGCCAGTGACCATTGTCAGCGGCCTGACGGCAGCAGCTCGCCGGGGGATATTTATCAAGGGCGGCGTTTATCTTGAAGAGGGCCGAAAGCTGAAGTGGCTGGCGCTCGACAAGACCGGCACCCTGACGCACGGTAAGCCGGTACAGACGGATGCGATTATCTATACCGGGGTGGCAGAAGAGGAGGGGCGCAAGCTGGCTGTGAGCCTGGCAGGTTACTCCGATCATCCGGTTTCGCAGGCTGTATCGGCGGCATCAGATGGCATTCAGCGTTATGAAGTGGAAAACTTTGAGGCGCTGCCAGGCCGCGGCGTGCGTGGCGTCATCAACGGTGAAACCTACAGTCTGGGCAATCTGAGGCTGGCTGAAGAAACGGTGCGCTGCCCGGAAGCGGTCAGGGCTGCATTAATGGAACTGGAGAACGTCGGTAAAACGGTCATCATGCTCTGTGACACTCATCAGGTGCTTGGGCTGTTTGCGGTGGCTGATACGGTGAAGGAAAGCAGCCGCGAGGCGATAAGTCAGTTGCATAGTCTGGGCGTCAAAACGCTCATGTTGACCGGAGACAATGCGCACACGGCGCAGGCCATTGCCGGTCAGGTTGGTATTGATGAGGCGCGGGGGGATCAACTGCCGGAAGATAAACTGCGTGCTGTAGAAACATTTACGGCGCAGGGCACGACCGGCATGGTAGGCGACGGCATCAATGATGCACCGGCGCTGGCCCGCGCCGATATCGGCTTTGCCATGGGTGCAATGGGCACGGATACCGCCATCGAGACGGCCGATGTGGCCCTCATGGATGACGATTTGCGTAAAATTCCGGCTTTTGTCCGACTCTCCCGGCAGACGTATAACATTCTGGTTCAGAATATCGTTATGGCTATTGGGATCAAGGCAGTATTCCTGGCCCTGACCATTGCCGGTATGGGGACCATGTGGATGGCCGTATTCGCGGATGTGGGGGCAAGCCTGCTTGTCGTGGCAAACGGTCTGCGCCTGTTGCGTAATTAGCAGGGCTGCTGCCTATCGGATTAGGGCGGGCAGTTACAGGAGATGTAGTTGGCTTATATTGTCTGCGTTATGCTACCAAGGTAGGCTCTGAAAAAGAGAGGGACAGCATCACTGACACCGCTCTTTTCATAATGGCTATAGTGCAGTTTTGATACCTATCCTGATATAAAGGCCCTCTCTGACAGAGGGCCTTTTGATATCATAATATCCTTGCTTTATGCCTACGCAGCCAGATTAATTTGTAGGCAGCAGGAATAATGAACAGTGATAGAAGCGGAGCTGTGATCATCCCCCCAATCATGGGTGCTGCAATCCGACTCATGACTTCTGAGCCTGCTCCCGTTCCCCAGAGAATGGGTAGCAGACCCGCAATGATCACTGCCACGGTCATGGCTTTTGGCCGGACACGCAGAACTGCACCATGGTAGAGGGCTTCATCAAGACTTTCAGATGTGAATGTCTCTCGGTGGGACAATTCCGGGTGTGCTTCAATGGCATGACGCAGATACATCAGCATGACCACTCCAAATTCTGCCGCCACCCCAGCCAGGGCGATAAATCCGGTTCCGGTCGCCACAGACATGTGGAAGTCCTGCCAGTAGAGGAACCATATTCCCCCGACCAGGGCAAACGGAAGACTCATCAGGATCAGCAGGGCTTCATCAGCCCGGCGGAAGGCGAGGTATAACAGAATGAAAATGATCATCACCGTCATCGGTACCATCAGTTTCAGTTTCTTGTTGGCGTGCTCAAGTAACTCAAATTGACCGGAGAATGACACACTGGTACCCGGTCTAAGTTTCACTTTCTTGCTGATGGCCGTCTTAATATCGTTTACCACCGAAACCATATCCCTGCCGCGCGCATCAATATAAATCCAGCTGGCAGGCCGGGCATTTTCTGTTTTCAGCATGGTTGGTCCGGAAACGACCCTAACGTCAGTTACATCCCCCAGCGTGATTTGCTGCTTCATCGGTGTCAGAATCGGCATCTGTTTCAGCGCCTGCGGACTGTTCCGGTAATCCTGCGGGTAACGGATATTAATCGGATACCGGGCCACGCCCTCAACCGTTTCCCCCACCGTCGCGCCGCCGATGGCTGAGGAGACGAACAGCTGGACATCACCCACCGTCATCCCGTAGCGGGAGGCTTTTTCACGGTTAATATCGATGCCAATGTAGCGCCCACCCTCCAGTCGCTCAGCCAGAGCAGATACCACTCCCGGCACGGTTTTGGCTACCGCCTCAATGCTCTGCGCCGTTGCATCGATATCGGACAGAACAGTACCTGACACCTTGATACCTATCGGACTTTTGATCCCGGTTGAGAGCATATCAATACGGTTACGGATGGGGGGCACCCAGAGGTTAGCCAGTCCGGGTAAACGGACCGTTTTATCGAGTTCGTCAATAATCTTGTCAATCGTCATGCCGGGCCGCCACTGATCCTCTGGTTTGAGCTGGATCGTGGTTTCCATCATTTCGAGCGGCGCGGAATCCGTCGCGGTCTCGGCCTTCCCGGTCTTGCCAAAAACAGAAGCTACTTCAGGTACGGTTTTGATGAGCTTATCCGTGGTCTGTAAGATCGCAGCGGCCTCTGCCGGCGATACGCCCGGCAATGTTGAGGGCATATACAACAGGTCGCCCTCGTTTATCTTCGGCAGAAACTCGCCGCCCACCTGACTCAGGGGCCAGATAACCGTGAAGATGGATAAGGTCGCAACCAGCAGGGTTGTTTTTGGCCAGTGAAGTACCCGCAGCAGCAAAGGATGATACGCTTTAATCAGCAGCCGGTTCAGAGGATTGCTGGTCTCGGCAGGAATCTTCCCCCGGATCCAGAATCCCATCAGAATCGGGATGACGATGATGGCCAGCGCGGCCGCGCCCGCCATGGAGTAGGTTTTCGTAAAGGCCAGTGGACCAAAGAGACGACCTTCCTGTCCTTCCAGGGTAAAAATAGGAATAAAGGACAGGGTAATGATCAGCAGACTGATAAACAGCGCAGGCCCCACTTCAACGGAGGCATCGGTGATAACCTTCCAGCGGGTTGCGTTGTCAATCTGCTCATCCGGATGCTGATGATCCCACTCTTCCAGCCGTTTATGCGCATTTTCAATCATCACGATGGCGGCATCCACCATCGCCCCTACCGCAATGGCGATCCCTCCCAGCGACATTATATTGGCGTTCAGCCCCTGGAAATGCATGACAATAAAGGCGATACACAGACCAAGGGGCAGAGAAATAATCGCCACCAGGGCAGAACGAACATGCCACAGAAACAGGGCGCAGACGATGGCTACCACGATAAACTCTTCCAGGAGTTTGTAGCTGAGGTTGTCAATGGCCCGGTCAATTAACTGGCTGCGATCGTAGGTAGTCACAATATCAACGCCCTCAGGCAAACTTGCCTTCAGGGTCTCCAGTTTATCTTTCACTGCAGTGATAACGTCGCGCGCATTTTTACCCGACCGCAGGATCACGACGCCGCCGGCGACTTCTCCCTGACCGTTAAGCTCTGCTATACCACGCCGCATTTCAGGCCCGGTCTGCACGCGGGCCACGTCCCGCAGATAAATCGGTACACCGTTTTCTCCGGTTTTCAGGACGATGTTATTGAAATCGTCTATGGACTGGAGGTAACCGCTGGCCCGGACCATGTACTCCGCTTCGGCGATTTCAACGGATGAGCCACCGGCTTCCTGGTTAGATGACTCAAGGGCCTGTTTTACTTCAGGCAGGCTGATGCCGTACTGGGTCTGTTTCTCCGGGTTAACCTGAATTTGGTACTGCTTGACCACGCCGCCTACTGATGCAACTTCCGCGACGTTAGGGATAGTTTTCAGTTCAAATTTCAGGAACCAGTCCTGCAGGGAGCGCAGTTCGGAAAGGTCATGTTTTCCGCTGTGATCAACCAGAGCATATTCAAATATCCAACCCACACCTGTGGCATCAGGCCCGATTTCCGAGCTTACACCGGCAGGCAGTTTCCGCTGAACCTGATTAAGGTATTCCAGCACACGTGAGCGGGCCCAGTACAGATCGGTCCCGTCCTCAAAAATGACATACACATAGGAATCGCCGAACTGGGAAAAACCGCGCACGGTCTTGGCACCGGGTACCGACAGCATGGTGGTCGTGAGCGGATATGTAACCTGGTTTTCAACAATCTGCGGAGCCTGACCAGGATAGCTGGTCTTGATAATTACCTGTACATCGGACAGATCGGGTAGCGCATCCACAGGGGTGTTGATGATAGTCCAGGTGCCCCAGACACTAAGAAACAGAGCGGCCATCATAACGAGGAAACGGTTGGCAACCGATCGCCGTATAATCCATTCAATCATCATCGTCTCCTCAATGACCGGAATGTGTATTTGCAGACGGAGCGGACATTGGCGGCATTGTGCCGTCCGTTGTTTCCGGATGACGCATACGTTCCAGTGCGCCCGTAATGTTGGCTTCGGAGTCAATCAGGAACATGCCGCTGACTACCACCATATCGCCTTCATTGAGGCCGGTGCCGATACCGGACTGTTGCTGAGATTCGTGGAGAACGTGGACCTTTTTTGGCACAAACCGACCTTCTGCATCGACAGTGATCACGCGCTGTTCTTTACCGGTGTCAATAACGGCCTGCGACGGGATCAGCAACATTTCCTGGCTCCGGGTATTCAGTTTCAGATAGGCATTCATGCCCGGTTTAAGACGTTCGTCCTTGTTTGATACCTGCAGACGTACCTGCAGGGTCCGGGTGGTTTGATCGACGCTGGGAAGAATGTTCCATTTTTCTACATGGAACGATTTATCCGGATAGGCCGGTACTGAAATTTCAAATTGAGAGGTGTCTTTCAGGAGATAGGCGATGGATTCGGGTACTGCCGCACTGATCCAGACCGGATCCATCCCCTGAATCTGTGCCACCACTTTATCTTTTGAGATATTCATACCAGTGCGCAGGTCAAACGCCGTAATGACACCATCTATCGGTGCCTTAATGGTAAACCGGGTCTGAATACTCCGGGTTGACCGCAGTTTCTGGATATCCTTTTCCGGCATTCCGGCCAGACGAAGTCGTTCAAGCACACCTTTAATTTGCGTTGGTGTCCCTCCGGTGCCAGATAACAGTAGAAACTCACTTTGTGCTTCCACCCATTCCGGAATGGTAATATCGATAAGCGGTGTACCTTCCTTCACATGATCGCCAATCGTCAGGGGATACACTTTTTCGACGAAACCGTCAGAGCGAGCCTGCACAATGACAAACTGATACTCGTTGTAACTAACATTGGCCGGTATTGTCTGAGAATAATTCAGCATTCCGCGTGTGACTTTTTGCGTTTTTAATCCCAGGTTCTGAACCAGCGTTGGATCAATACGGATCCCATCGCTGATTTTCTCGCCGCTTTCATCTGCATATTTTGGCACCAGGTCCATGTCCATAAAGGGTGATTTTCCGGGTTTATCAAATTTCGTATCCGGTTTCATCGGGTCATACCAGAAAAGTATCTTTCGCTCCGGTGCCTTTAGTTCCGTTTGTACTGTTTTTTGTTCCGGGTTTACATACTGCAAGGCAGTAACCGATATCAGCCCTCCTGCTATCAGGCTGCTGATAATTATTGCAGCATATTTTATCTTTAAAGAAGCCATACAATTTCTCGCTGAAAAATCAAAACACCTGACATATGCGCCTGATCATTAATTCACAGAAATCTCTTTTTAAATGTTCAGGCACACTGGATGTATTCGCTCCGGGCTGACAGTCAGGATTGCGTAACGTTAATGCTTTTGAGTAAGGAGATATTTCCCTGCTGAATAAACGAGAAATCAACGTGGTTACCGGTTTTCAGCGCATTAATGGTGTCGTCTGCATTCATAAAGGTGAAGCGCATGGTCATTGCAGGCCAGCCCACCTCAGGGATAGCTTCGTGCGAAATGGTGATTTTTTTACTGTTCATATCAATGTCTTTAACGACACCGTTGCTATTAATAATTTGCTGTGACGAAGCATCACTGGCAGCATTCATATCGCCATGGTGATGTATTTCAGCATGAAGACCGGCAGAAAACATGACAGAGAAGGCGCCCAATAAAACGGCTTTAAGTGAATTACGCATTTTTTATTTCCTGATTAATTAAATAAATTTACTGTACCCAACCGCCACCCAGTGCGGTGAATAGATTGATTTCGTTAACCTGCCGGGAATATGTAAGATCGAGAATGGTTTGCTGTGTCGTGAACAGGGAGCGTTCTGCGTCCAGCACTTCAATGTAGCTGACAGCACCACTTGAATATAATCCTCTGGCACGCTGGAGGGTTATCTGAAGTGAATCGAGATAACGCTGCTGTGCCTCAAGTTGCTGGTTAAGGCTGTCCCGCAGCGCAAGCGTATCGGATACATCCTTAAAGGCGGACTGAATTTTTTGTTCGTAGTTAACCACCGACTGTTGCTGGCGAATTTCGGCCAATTTCAAATTGGCTTTGTTCCTGCCGGCATTAAAAACAGGAATTTCAATTTTGGGAATAAAATTCCACATTCCGCTTCCTGGCGTAAAGAGGCTGGACAGCTCCGTACTGCTTGCGGAAAGACTACTGGTCAGGGTAATAGATGGGAAAAACGCCGCTCGCGCTGCGCCAATATTGGCATCAGCTGCTTTGAGCTGGTATTCCGCTTCCATGATATCCGGGCGCTGCAGTAAAATTTGTGACGACAGGTTTGGTGGCAGTTTTACTGGTGCGATCTCACCACCTTTCATCGTTTTTTCTGACGGAAGTGCGCGGTAGGTTCCCACCAGCAGTCGCAGGGCATTGTTTGCCTGCGCCAGATCGCCTTCTCGTTTGGCTATCTCAGCGCGGGTACTTTCGATTTGTCCCCTGGCCTGTTCAAGCGCCAGAACGTTCGTACTCCCGGTCACCAGCTGTTGCTCAACGAAAGCATAAGACTGTTGATAATTTTTCAGCGTTTCCCGCGCAATACGGAGTTGTTCGTACGCCAGTTGCTGGCTGAAATAGCTCTGTGAAACGTTGGATACCAGCAGGATGTGTACGGCCCGACGGGCTTCTTCGCTGGCAAAATAGTTCTGGCGGTCAGCTTCACTCATGTTCTTAAGCTTGCCGAAAAAATCGAGTTCATAGCTGAGCTCCAGACCCGCGTCGTACTCCTGTGCGGTCGGCTTGTCATCTTTCAGACCAACGCGGTAGGTGATCCCGGATGAGGCATTCAACTGGGGATAACGGTCTGCATCCGTGACGTTGAACTGGGCCCGGGCCTCTTCAACCTTCAGGGCGGCCATTCTCAAATCACGGTTGTTTGTCAGGGCTTCATCGATCAGCCGGGTAACCTGGGGATCGACAAAAAAAATACGCCAGCCCGTATCCTGATAGCCATTTACCGCTGGCGTCAGGCTGTTGCGTGACAAAGAAAACTGCTGTGGTACTGGCGCTGCCGGCCGCTGATAGTCAGGTGCCAGCGAAACGCAGCCAGCCAGTATAAAAATCATGCTGATGCTTAATAGTTTTAATTTGAACATAACGCTTCTCTTCCAGGCAGGCCTGGTAAATGGTTCAAATGAAGTCCAGAGTATTGATAGGGGGATGTTACAGAATGCTCTCTGTTTGCCAGGTGACTGGATAATGACAATGCTGTCATTTTTAACGTAAGCCGTTGATTACATGCTTAGGCTAAATAGAATGAATGGCACGGGTAGTCAGCCAGGGGAGCAAGATGAAAATACTGATCGTTGAAGATGAAGTAAAAACTGGTGAGTACCTCAGTAAAGGGCTTACTGAAGCGGGATTTGTAGTTGATCACGCCGATAATGGTCTGACCGGATATCATCTCGCCATAACAGCCGAATATGATTTACTGATTCTGGATATCATGCTCCCGGATGTAAACGGCTGGGATATTATTCGTATGCTTCGTGCCGCAGGTAAAGGTATGCCTGTTTTGCTGCTTACGGCTCTCGGCACCATTGAGCACCGGGTTAAAGGACTTGAGCTGGGCGCGGACGATTACCTGATTAAACCATTTGCGTTTGCTGAGCTTCTTGCCCGAGTCAGGACACTTTTACGACGGGGTAACACAGTCATCACGGAAAGCCAGTTTAAGGTGGCTGATCTGATGGTAGACCTTGTTTCAAGAAAGGTTAGCCGCGCAGGGAAACGTATCTTGCTGACGAGTAAGGAGTTCTCTCTACTGGAATTCTTCATTCGTCATCAGGGAGAGGTGCTGCCCCGTTCGCTGATTGCATCGCAGGTCTGGGATATGAACTTTGACAGCGATACTAATGCTATAGACGTGGCAGTAAAACGCCTCAGGGCAAAGATAGACAACGATTATGAGCCTAAGCTGATCCAGACGGTCCGCGGCGTGGGATATATCCTGGAGGTTCCGGATGCGTTTTAATTTCTCAGGGCGCCCTTACTCTCTCGCACTGAGACTAACCTTCTTTATCAGCCTGTCCACCATAATTGCGTTTTTTGCTTTTACCTGGTTTATGCTGCATTCCGTTGAAAAACACTTTGCAGAGCAGGATGTGCGGGATCTGAAACAAATCAGTATCGCGATGAACAGAATACTGCAGACACCTGTAGCTCCGGACCAAAAAAAAATAAGTAAAATCAAAGAATCCATATCAGATTACCGCAACGTCGCTGTTCTTATTTTGACTGATGGGGGTGACGTGTTGTTCAGTTCACCACAAGGAGCGACGTTACGTTCTGTGGTCAATGCATCAAACTTTACAGCGCATAGTCGGGCCAGGGAAATATTCCTCTGGACAGTAAAAGAGCCAACTTTACTTATGCGCAACGGCTCTGACATGAAAATGGAGACTTACAGAATCGTTGCATCTTCAGGCAAAGCAACGCTTAACGGAAAACCACAGACGTATCAGATGATAATTGGGCTCTCGATTGACTTTCATCTTCATTACCTTGAAGCACTAAAAAAGAATTTAATTGCCATTGCCTTCGTAATCAGCCTGTTGATAATTTTCATTATCCGCATAGCGGTTCGCCAGGGTCATCTTCCTCTCCGCAACGTCAGCAAGGCCATTAAAAATATTACCTCGGAGAACCTGGATGTGAGACTGGAACCGTCCAAAGTTCCCATCGAGCTGGAGCAACTGGTGATATCGTTTAACCATATGATTGAAAAGATTGAGGATGTATTTACGCGACAGGCAAATTTCTCTGCTGATATCGCCCATGAAATCAGAACGCCCATAACCAATCTGGTTACACAGACTGAAATCGCGCTAAGTCAGCACAGAACGCAGAAAGAGCTGGAGGATGTGTTGTATTCCAGCCTTGAAGAGTATAACAGAATGACAAAAATGGTCAGCGATATGCTTTTTCTGGCACAGGCTGATAATAATCAATTGATCCCCGAACGGATAATGTTTGATCTCCGCACAGAAGTGGTCAAGGTGTTTGATTTTTTCGAAGCCTGGGCAGAAGAACTCAATGTTTCTCTGCAGTTAAACGGGTCGTGCTGCCTTATTAAAGGAGACCCACTTATGTACCGAAGGGCATTAAATAATCTTCTGTCTAACGCTCTGCGTTATACGCAGTCAGGGAAGACAGTGACTGTAACCATTGCGGGGAATGAGAATAGTGTTCAGCTTATAGTTGAAAATCCAGGGAAACCGATACCTGCAGAACACCTGCCACGTTTGTTTGATCGGTTTTATCGCGTCGATCCATCGCGGCAAAGAAAGGGAGAAGGCAGTGGGATTGGTCTGGCGATTGTAAAGTCAATCGTAAACGCTCATCACGGGAAACTGTGGGTCGAATCAGATACAGTTTCGACACGATTCATATTGCTATTACCCAGAATGGCTGCATAGTGTCCCGAATGTCTCCAGTTTTTTCGATGAATAATAAATATATTACAGAGATGTCATTAAGCTGTCATGCCTTCAACAGAATTAAGCAGGTAGAATCGTCCTCACTAAGCAGGCGGAACAGTCTTTATGGATCAATATCAACGGAATACAGGCACTGAGTTACGCATATTATCTTTTTTTAAGATGAAATCAGTCTGGCTTGTAAGTTCTTTAGTTGATGACATCTTTGACAGTCCGTTATTTATTCCATTATCAACGGGAAACTTATTATGAAAAGTTTAATCTTCGCTTCCTCTGTCGGACTTAGCTTAATTCCTTCAGCCTGGGCGGATGGAAATATCAACATTCATGAGCATGTTAATAATGCCCAGGCGGCAGCGCATCAGCAACAGTTTTCATCCGTTCCTGAATCTGTCAGGGGGGAAGTATTACAAATGAAGAGTATGGATCAGCATGAACAGGCCCTTAATGTTCATAATTCCATGAAAAATGGTGCTTCTGATGCCCATCAGAAAATGGCGAAGAACCATCAGAAAATGTCAGATGATATGGCCGGCATGAAATCAAGTACCGCGCCATCTTTTGCAGAAATGGATGAACATGAAAGGGCCGCCGTTGCCCACGAAAATATGAGTAACGGCCAGTCAGAAGCACACCAGTCAATGGCTGCAATACATCGCGGTATGAAGTAAAACTGACGGAAGCGGGTTGCTATATCAGTCCTTAATGTTTTTGCAGATGTAGATATTCTTACCTTAAAGATACGATCCCTTTATTCAAATTAGCCCCTATATGGGGCTTTTTTGCAACGCTTACAAAAAATAAACATCTTTTTTATAAGATTTAATTTTTATTTTCCTGCTGCAATTGAAGATGTTATCGCTTTGAACTAATGGCGAGGAGTTCTGTTGAAGCTGTTTCAATCAGCTTAGTTTTTTTACATGGCTGAGTGTGATGTTTCTCAATAAATAATTTGCTTAATGTCGCTTGTTTTTTGAGTGATGCCAAATCACATTAATCAATTCCTCTGGCAATTATTTTAAATATTCACGGCTGAAGCAAGAGCACACCTTTCTGAACGGTTTAGAGTTTTTCATTATGCATAATAGCGGCGTATACGACATGAAATGTAAAAAACTGACTTACAAAATCTATAGGCTCTGATGATATCCTGTAAGCGGTTGTATATTCATTTTGATGCTTTCTACCGTTTCAACATGAGGCCTTTCAGGCTTAACCTGAAGATAAATCGCAGATTGCAGTGCAGGTTAGGGCGATTAGCTGGCAGACAAGACCTGAACCGGGTGAAAAAAGGGAAATACAGTTACACCTTACTGCACGTTGAGTAAACCGGGGGCTGCGGTAAAAAGAATGTTTAAAATATAAAAATGTAGCCCGCCACAGTCAGCGGGCCGGCTGAAATCAGCCTGAAAGAAGATTTACCGGAAATACATTAATGATGAGGGTAATACACAACACATCCCGGATGCAGTGGCAAGGAAGAACAGAAAACTCCGGGCGAATTTTCTGTCCACATACTATCCGTTATTTCTCTTCCAGCATCATTTTACGGTGCATATCGATAATGCTCTGATGCGCAGCTGAGTTTGCATTATCCATGCTCTCATGCGCAAGAATGGCACGTTCATGCTCATTCATCGCAGAGACAGAAACACGGTTATCAGTGTTATCTAGTACTGTTTCAGGATGCTGCTGTGCCCATGCGGACGAAGCGGAAATCAGGATCACAAGAGGGATAAGCTTTACTTTTTTCATGGTGGCAGTCCTTAACGTTGAATGTAAAATAAGAATAAACAATTACCGGCCGGGTTTACCTGTGGCCTTAGTGATGTTCATCGTACAGAAGAAAAAACGTTACGGCGAAAAATGACAGAAATGTAATTTATAAACAGTGCGTTCCAACATTACACAATTGTAATCACACAAAGTCTGTAGCTGTGGTAGCTTTCCGGTAACAAAAAACTTTTCATCCTGAACGGTAAGCACGGCTTGTGCTTCCGGAGCGGAGAGAGCCATTCTCCCGGGATAACAGAAAATTGCCGGAGTTCAGTCATGCAGCTTAAAAGTTCACGACGTAATTTCATTAAAGGGATCACTGCCGCTGGCATTGTGGGCGGACTGGGCCTGCGAACATTCGATGCATTCTCGGCGGTAAGCCTGATGCAGTCCCGCACACTTACCGGCACAGACTTTGATCTGTTTATTGGCGAGACGCCGCTAAATATCACCGGTAAAACCCGGTATGCAAAAACCATTAATGCCGGCCTGCCAGGCCCTCTGTTGCGCTGGAAAGAAGGCGATACCGTTACATTAAGAGTTAAAAATCGCCTTTCTGAACCGACATCAATTCACTGGCATGGCATTCTTCTGCCGGCGAATATGGATGGCGTACCGGGACTGAGTTTTCATGGTATTGAGCCGGACGATACCTATGTTTACTCCTTTAAGATAAAGCAGAACGGTACATACTGGTATCACAGCCATTCCGGCCTGCAGGAGCAGGAAGGTGTCTATGGCCCGATTATTATTGATGCAGCTGAACCAGAACCGTTTGTCTGGGACAGCGAACACATAGTCATGCTTACCGACTGGTCTGATGAAAAAGCATCAGACATTCTCGCCAAACTGAAAAAGCAGTCCGATTATTACAACTTTGCGAAACCTACCGTTTCTGACTTTTTCCGTGACGCCAGGGAAAAAGGTCTAGGCAGTACGTTGTCCGATCGGAAAATGTGGGCGGAAATGAAGATGAATCCGACGGATCTGGCTGACGTCAGTGGTGCCACATATACCTATCTCATGAACGGGCAGGGCCCTGGAAAAAACTGGACAGGGCTGTTCCGTAAAGGCGAGAAGGTACGCCTGCGTTTCATTAACGGTTCCGCCATGACCTACTTTGATGTGCGCATTCCGGGGTTGAAAATGACGGTCGTGGCGGCTGATGGCCAGTATGTCACGCCTGTTGCTGTTGACGAGTTCCGCATCGCTGTGGCCGAAACTTACGATGTAATCGTGGAGCCGGCTGAAGATGCCTACACTATTTTCGCGCAGTCTATGGACAGAAGCGGCTACGCTCGCGGCACGCTGGCTGTCCGTGAAGGGCTTTATGCTCCGGTACCGGCTCCCGATCCTCGCCCCTGGCTGACTATGGACGATATGGGTATGGGCGGCATGGATCATGGCAGCATGGGCGATATGGATCACAGCCAGATGCAGAGCATGAATAACGACACCATGACGGGCATGGATGGTAATGCTATGCAGGCTATGGATGGCTCTGGTGTCTCCGGAGCAGCAGAAAGTATGCCGGAAATGGACCATAGCGCCATGGCCGGGATGGATCACGGCAGTATGAGTGGCATGGGGGACATGCAGAAACATCCTGCATCTGAAACAGACAATCCTCTGGTTGATATGCAGGCCATGATGCCGGCGCCTAAATTAAGTGACCCGGGCATTGGTCTGCGCAATAACGGCAGAAAAGTCCTTACGTATGCCGATCTGAAAAGCACATTTGACGATCCGGACGGGCGTGAGCCATCGCGTACCATCGAGCTACATCTCACCGGACATATGGAAAAATTCGCCTGGTCATTCAACGGTATTAAATTCTCCGATTCAGAACCGGTTACGTTGCGATATGGCGAACGCGTGCGTGTGGTGCTGGTTAACGACACGATGATGACGCACCCCATTCACCTGCATGGTATGTGGAGCGATCTGGAGGATGAGGACGGTAATTTCCTGGTACGCAAACACACTATCGATATGCCTCCGGGTACCCGCCGAAGCTATCGGGTAACTGCCGATGCACTCGGGCGGTGGGCTTATCACTGTCATCTTCTTTTCCATATGGAAACCGGCATGTTTCGTGAAGTCCGGGTTACAGAGTGAGGTAGCGATAATGTCAGTTTCAGGATGGAATGATATGACAAAGTATTTTTCACGTTCCGCTGCAGGTTTGCTGGCCTGCACTGCGTTTGCCGGAGCGATAGTGATGCCCGCGTTTGCAGCACCTACGGGACCATCTGACAATTTACAACAGCATGATATGTCAGGCATGGACCATTCTGCTATGCAGGGAATGGATCATGCGTCTATGGAAGGAATGACGCCTGGGACATCCGGTATGGGGGGTATGGAATCCATGCAGCCCGCGGCGCCAGCAGAAAGCCGTACACCCATTCCGCCGGTTACGGAGGCGGACCGTAAGGCAGCATTCCCGGACGTACATGGGCATAAGGTTCATGACAACAGCATAAATTACTTTGTGCTTGCCGATCAGCTTGAATGGCAAAAAAACAACGATCCGGGTGGCTTCAGCTGGGATGTAAGCGGCTGGGCTGGCGGGGATATCAATCGACTCTGGTTACGTAGCGAAGGTGAAACCACCCGAGGTAAAGCCGAATCCGCAGAAGTTCAGGCTTTATGGGGACATGCTCTGACACCCTGGTGGGACGTGGTTGCCGGTGCCCGGCAGGATTTCAGGCCCGGAAAACCGCAAACCTGGCTGGCTGCTGGTTTTCAGGGCATGGCGTTGTACAACTTTGAAAGTGAGCTGACTGCGTTTGCCGGCGAGCAGGGACGGACAGCGCTCAGGCTGGAAGCCGAATACGATGTGCTGCTGACCAATCGCCTGATCCTGCAACCTTCCTTTGAGGCGAATATTTACGGGAAAGATGATGAGGCACGGGAAACCGGTAAAGGCCTTTCCAGTACCGAACTTGCTCTTCGCCTTCGCTATGAAGTGAAAAGAGAATTTGCACCTTACGTAGGGGTTTCGTGGAGCCAGCTCTATGGCAATACTGCTGATATGGCTGCCCGTGAAGGTGAAAAAGATAACGAAGTGCGCTTCCTCCTCGGGGCTCGCATGTGGTTCTGATGCAGTTAATTCAAACAAAACAGGTATTATTATGAAACATTCATCTGCCAAATATTTCTTCGCTTTAATTGCTTCTGGCGCGGCTTTTGCTGCACAGGCGCATCCGGAACTGGCGTCTGCTGTCCCTGCTGATAAGTCTCAGATAACGGCACCGTCTAAACTGGAACTGCATTTCACCGAAAATCTGGTAACGAAATTTTCCGGCGCCCGTCTTGTAATGACCGCCATGCCGGGCATGTCTTCTCATGCGCCAATGCCGGTTGCGGCTAAAGTCTCAGCGGGCAGCGATCCGAAAACGATGATTATCACACCGGCAAAAACTCTGCCTGCAGGAACCTATAAAGTGGAATGGCGGGCGGTATCTTCTGATACTCACCCCCGGACCGGCAACTACAGTTTCAGCGTGAAGTAATACCATGAACGATCAGACTTTTATTATCATCCGTTTTTTTCTTTACCTTGATCTTATGCTTCTTTTTGGCCTGCCTTTATTCGAAATTTATGGGGTAAAGGGAGTATTGAAGAAATCGGTATCGTTGTTCAGCGTCTGGTCGTTCTTTTTTACGCTCATCTCTGCTGGCATGGTTTTGTCCCTTGCAAATATGCTGCTTGTCGCTCAGGCCATGAGTGGCGTCAGTGATCCCGGCGAACTGACTCTCCATATTATGGAGATGGTTGTCGGGGAAACTGCAGTGGGCATGAGCTGGGTTATCCGCTTCGCTGCACTGGTCATGGCGTTTATCGGGCTTGGCCTGCGGCTCAGGCATGTCGGGCTGTCACGTTATGTGCTTACCCTGTCCGGCGGTATAGCACTTGCTACACTGGCATGGGGCGGGCATGCGGCAATGAATGACGGCATCAGCTACTATCTTCATCTTCTGAGCGATATCATTCATCTGACAGCGGCCGGGGCCTGGATCGGTGCACTGGCGGCTTTTACTCTGCTCTTATGCATCAAAAAGGCTGAAAAGGCTGTCTATGCCAGCCAGCTGGCCGCAGCGTTGTCGGGTTTTGCCCGTGCCGGCACGATCATTGTGCTGAGCATTGTCATCACCGCCGTGGTTAACTTCGTATTTATCGTTGAAAAGCCTCTGAGTACCCTGCCGGGCAGTGACTATGGTCTGCTGCTGCTGATAAAAACTGTTCTGTTTTTTCTGATGCTGCTGCTGGCCGCCGCCAATCGCTTCCGGCTTACACCGCGACTGGAAACGGCCCTGCTTCAGGGCCAATATAAGATGGGTATTTACCTGATGCGTAAAAGCATTATCACGGAATTTACTGTTTCGGTACTGATACTGGCAACCGTCGCCTGGCTGGGCACGCTATCGCCGGGTACCGGTATGGAATAACGACTAACCGTAGCCTGCAGGAAAGCTGCCCATGACCACTATGCTGATCGTTGAGGATGAACTGAAAACCGGTACCTACCTGAAACAGGGGCTTCTGGAAGCGGGATATGATGTAACCCTTGTAAACGATGGGCGTCAGGGACTGGAGCATATCCTGCGACAGCATTATGATCTCATTATTCTGGATGTAATGCTGCCCTCAATGGACGGCTGGGATATTCTTCAGCAGATGCGTATGGCCCGGCACGAAGAGCCCGTGTTGTTTCTGACTGCCCGGGATAACGTCAGTGAAAAGATTAAAGGTCTCGATCTTGGCGCGGATGACTATCTGCTCAAACCCTTTGATTTTGCCGAACTCCTGGCGCGTATCCGCACCCTGCTCAGACGCAACCGTACGCAAACGTCCGGTACGCACCGCATTGCTGATTTGGTTATGGATGTCACCCGCCGGAGTGTGAGCCGTTCCGGCAAAAAGATACATTTGTCTGCTAAAGAATTTGTGCTGCTTGAGCTACTGTTACAGCGGACCGGAGAGGTGCTGCCAAGGAGCCTGCTTTCATCTCTGGTCTGGAATATCAATTTTGAAAGCGATACCAATGTGATTGATGTAGCCGTCAGACGACTTCGCAGTAAGGTGGATGATGACTTTACACCAAAGCTTATTCACACGGTACGGGGTATCGGATATGTGCTGGAGATACGGGAAGAGTGAAGCGTAACTGGTCCCTGACATCACGACTGAGCATAATCTTTGCCGGCGTGATGATGTCCGTCTGGCTTCTTTCGAGTGTGCTGCTTGTAGCCGCCCTCAGCAGTTATTTTCGTCATCAGGATGCCACATTGCTGACCGGAAAGCTTGAACTTGCCACAGAGCTTCTTGAGGGCGAGGTGCACGCCGGAAAGCTCGACAGCGCATCGCTTGCACGAAAGCTTTCGGATGCCATGGTTGGTCACAGCGGACTTTATCTTTCCGTTAAAACAACTGATAACCAGATGCTGGCCGACTATTCATCACCCGGTTTTTTGGTGCCTTATGAGCGCTTTAGCGGCGAAGCTACCCGTCCGGGTATTATGCAGACGGTAGAGGAAGATAGCTGGCGTTATAACGTTATGGTCAGAAAAATTAATGCTAAGAGCGCAGGAAAACTAAACGATGTACTGATTACGGCCGCCTATGATACCAGCCTTCATGATGAGTTTATCGGTCAGCTTAAAAGATGGCTGGTCTGGTTTAATGTCGCCCTGATATTTATCTCCGTTTTTCTGGGATGGCTCGTCACCCGGATGGGACTCAGGCCTCTGAATGAAATAAACCGGCTTGCCTCAGCAATTACGATTAACAGCCTGAGCAAACGTCTCCCTGGCCATAATCTGCCAGCCGAACTAAAGGTAACAGTAGCTGAAATTAACAGCATGCTTGAACGGCTGGAAGATTCATTCTGTCGTCTGTCTGAGTTCTCTTCGGATATCGCGCATGAACTGCGTACCCCTGTCAGTAATCTGATGATGCAGACTCAGGTTGCGCTGTCCCGTGAACGTGATGCCGAAAGTTACCGTGAGGTACTTTTTTCAAATCTGGAAGAGCTGAGCCGGCTCGCCAGAATGAGCAGTGATATGCTTTTCCTGGCTAAATCTGAAAACGGGCTGATGCCTCTGGAGAAACAGGACATTTCGTTAAACGCAGAGCTGGAAGAGCTCCTCGATTTTTTTGAACCGCTTGCCGGTGACAGCGGTAAAACGCTTTCTCTGCAGGGGGAGGCAGTTGTCAGAGGCGATCGCCTGATGCTGCGTCGTGCAATGAGTAATCTGATAACTAACGCCATAAAATATTCATTACCGGGATCAGCTATTAATGTGCTGGCTGAACACCACGCCGGCAGGGTTTTTATACATATCTCTAACCCCACAGAAAATATCAACCGGGATAGTCTGAACCGGCTTTTTGACCGCTTTTACCGGGGCGACGCTTCCCGTCAGCATAATACGGACGGTGCCGGGCTGGGGCTGTCCATCACCCGTTCTGTTTTACTGGCTCATGAGGGCGATCTGCAGGTTTCCATGAACGATAATGTAATTACGTTCACGGCAATGATGCCGGCTCCCCGGGAGGTGTTTTAACGTTTTACCGGCAGGTCGGCAATTTTCATGGTCTTGTACTGCCTTAGTATCAGTAATAGGTTTCCCGGCACATTAAAGGATATCGGGAAAATCTGAAGTCTGAATCCAATACATGAAGGAGTGACGTTATGAAAAAAACGCAATTTGTTTTTGCTTCACTGATTTTTGCCCTGCCGGCTGCCGTTATAGCACAGCAGCCGGATTCAAAGATGTCCCAGGATATGAATATGTCCCCGGCTTCAAAAGAGTACATGTCTGGTATGCAAAAGATGCACAGCGGCATGATGAATGCCATGAAGGAGCAGGATGCTGACAGAGCGTTTGCCAGGGGCATGATTGAGCACCACAAAGGGGCTATTGCCATGGCCGAAACGGAACTGAAATACGGGAAAGATCCGGAAATGAAGAAGATGGCAGAGGACATTATCAAAGCGCAAAAAGGTGAAATTGAGCATATGGAAACGTGGCTGAAAAAATAATCATCTTCCGCTTTGGGGTCTGTTAACGTAAAGCAGGTTTCTGGCGGAGGACCTCTGGGAATCTTTAATGAGAAAGTAATATAACCTGTCTGAACCTTCGCCCCGGGTCCATTCAGGCAAAATGCTTCTCCGGGGCGAAACAGGGTGCCTTACTGTTTTTTCAATGCATAATCCAGTTTTTCCATATCGTTAACGACAATTTCTTGCTCGTCAGCAGTCAGAGGAACTTCCTCCAGATAACGCTTCACTGAAGCCTTACTTTCCAGCAGCAGGCCTCTGGCGCTTTCTTTAGGTAGGTTAAAATCGCACCCGATACAGGCCATACGGTGAGGGCAGCTGCTCCAGAATGGGTTCGTACAGAAAGAATCCCCTAAATCGTAATAGGTTGCCGGTCCGGTCAGGCTGACAGCCTCCGGATCATGATCGATTAGCACGCTCATCATATGCGCCACCCGGTCCGCCTTCACAAAAGACGCAGCCAGCTGGGTAGGACGTATACGAATATAATGCATGGTGGACTGAGGCGTAGAATGACCTGACCACTGCATCAGCTCATACAAAGTCATGCCCTGTGGAACACTGGCCAGGGCTGTAACTGCTGAAGCGCGCCCCCGATGGCTGGTAATTGGCCCCCGGCTGTCTTGCGCAGGCACACCCGCTCTGGCACAGAGAACCGGGATGACAGTCCGGTTTATGACATCCCTGCCGACAGGTTTGCCCCGAAACTGAAACAGGAAGCGGACTTTTTCACCGGTACGCTCATCCGTAAGAGCTGCCTGTTCCTGTGGACGTTCGCTGAGCCAGATATCAACGTACTTTTTCACGACGGCAGAGATAGGTTTTACAAAGGCTTTAGACGTTTTTCCTGCCGGTACGCTGAGGTAGCAAAGCGTTCCTGCCGGAATGATGTTGCCATCCTCCCGCCTGATATCATCCGCCTGCAGAGTGATGCAGCCAGCAGTAAGACGCATTAACTCGTTCTGGCGCAGCCCGGCATGTGTCCAGATAACGGCCATCGCCTGCAACATGGACAGAGGATAGTGAATGTCACTCAGGAGATCTTCATGGCGCAGATTGAGGCTTGCCCAGATCAGCTTCAGCCAGACCGGATCATCAATGACGCGGGGATTTACACTCTGACGGAACAGTGGAGTGCCAGGCGTAGAGAGATGTCGTGCCGGACTGAATTTCAGTCGCCCCCAGCCCCAGTTTTCATAATCGATCATGAAACGGCGAACCGCATAAACAAATCCACTACGGGAATTCGGCAGCAAGGGCTCACCTATCCGGGCAGATTGCCGGGCACCTCCTTCAGTGCCCAGTGACAGCTCGCCCACCTTCATTCGTCCAACTGCCGCAATAAAGCTGGCACAGGTTTCCATTGTCCAGTCGGCCGGTTCGTGAATATCCGGATATTCACGGGCAAGCCACAGCCCACAGCGGAGAATAAAACTGTACTGGTTCTCCCGCGATCGGGGGCGAAGCACTGACGTATGCCTCCATTTCCGGCACCACCTGACCCAGTCTGCCGCGATACCTTGCGTGGGTTTTTCATGCCATTCTTTATAATTCCGCATACGCACAGAATTTTTTATGATGCCCATTGCGGCAAGTGCGTGTGAAACCCTGCCAGCTGTTTTTGCTATTCCCCGGTCGTGATAATTCTGTGCCCGCCACAGCAGATCGATCGTAAAGCTTTCAAGTTGAGGATTTTTATTCATCAGCATCAGTACGCCGAGTATGGCTGACAGAGCATTTTTCTGGTTCTGACTTTTATACCCAAGCGAAACCAGAGCTTCAGTCAGACGGCTGAGCTCCTGACTGAAAATGTTCTGTCCAAAAATGGCTCGGGCATACAGCGACGGCGCGCCCTGATGCGGCAAACTGAACGGAGAAGAAAATGGGCCAAGATGAAAGGCAAAAGCGGCAAGCAGCGGCCTGCCTGATTCATGCTGCTGTAACAGATAAATCCATTTTTCCTGCGGCCACTGCCAGCAGGGTTTCCCTGTCCGGTGTGTTTCTGCCAGAACGGAAAGAATTATGATTCTGATCAGCCTGTCACTGGTTCCACTGCGAGTGGCAATATCCTGCAAAGGCATCAGTAACAATGACAAAGAATCCGGCTGTTCGAGAGCGGCTGATCTGCGATGGCCTGTACTTAGCGCTGCCCGTTCTTCAGCAGTGAGCACATCATTCAGCTGATAATCTGTACGTTCAAAGGGGCTATAAGTACACATGATTATTTCTTCTTTCATCAGCGAGTCTCCGTCTGAAAAATAAGGCCGGCAACTTTTCGATCAATTTCAGCTACTGCAGCGGCCATCCGACCAGCCAAATCAGAACCTGAAAGATGGATGTAAATCTGGGTAGTACGCGGATCGCGGTGTCCTGCGTATGCGGCTAGTTCATGGAGTTTCCATCCAAAGCGTGCCAGGTGCGTCAGACGAAGATGGCGGAAGGTATGTGTGGTGATTTGTGGAAGGCCGGCATCAAGTGCCCATTTCCGGACGGTTTTACTCCAGTTCCAGAAAGACAGGGGGGCACCGTGGTTACGATCAGAAGCCGAGCGAAACAATGCACCTTCTCGGTAACCCGCGAGCCGTAACTGCCGGAAATGATTTGCCAGCACCGGTGTTACGGCGGAACTGTAGCAGACTATCCTTTCCCGCCTGTTTTTCGTCGTTTCGGCGCGAACACGAATCAGACGATGAGCAGGATCAATATCTTCAAGCATGAGGGAGGCTACTTCTGCGCGACGAAGCGCACCGTAATACGCCAGGGCTAGCATCAATCTGTCACGCAGGGAGGCGGCAGAGACATGCATCAGGAATCTGAGCCATTGCTCATCATCAGGAATAACGGGCAGACGTGTGATACGGGGAACCAGACCGCGTCCCGTATAAGCGCTCCCCGGCAAACCCGAACGGGGTAACGGGTTGAGACTGCAGATATCCTGATAAACCAGAAAGTCATACCAGAGACGGATCGCAGAAAGGCGCAGCTGGAGCGTGGCGCTGGCCGCGGGAAAAGGCATGCCGGGTAGCTGAGGGCTGATGTAGGCGGCCAGGTCTTCAAACCGGGCCTTTTCAGGTTCAATGCTGTTCTGGCTGCAGAACGCAAAATAATGGCTGAGGGCACTGCGGTAGGCGGAGAGTGTGGCCTGAGCCCTGCCCAGGTCGGACAGCAGTTTCAGCCAGCGCTCCGCCAGTACCAGAACGTCCTCATTTGGTGGAATCATCATTGTGTTTACCTCTGACAGCAGCATTGCTACTCAAAGTTTACCCAGTCAATGTTGCATTCCACTTAACTTACTAGAGTGCATAATTGCTTGAAAAGCAATGTACATTTTTTGAAAAGCCTCTTTCACGCAGTTTGAACCAAGGCTCACCCATCTTTATACCCAGCGCCTTAGCCTCTTTGTTTCTGGCGATGACGCAGCCATCGTTATTTGAGGCAACCACTACAGGCTGACCTTTAAGATCGGGACGGAAGACCTGTTCGCAGGAGGCATAGAAGCTGTTAACGTCGGCCAGGGCAAACATCATTTGCTCCGGGTGCTATGAATAAAGTGAGTGACTACGCCAAAGATATCGAGCTCATCCGGATTGATATCTTTGGCCTGATAAGGAGGCGTCAGCGATCGCAGCGCAAGGCGGGGACGCAGCTGCAGCTGCCGGACGATAAACTCACCCTCAGCGGTGGCCACGATGGTATCACCATGTTCCGGAGTCACCGCACGGTCAATGACCAGCAGATCGCCATCTCTCATACCAGCACTGGTCATGCTGTTTCCTGAAGCCCGAAGGAAGAATGTGGCAGCAGGATGCCTTACACAGTACTGATGCAGGTTTAGCTCTGACTCAATATAGTCTTGAGCCGGAGATGGAAAACCTGCTGGAACCCGCTCAAGAAAAAGCGGAAGTGCCAAATCCTGCGGCTCATCAGTGGCCAGCTGCAATGTGAAAGAAGCGCTCATAAGTTTGCCTGGAAAATTATAACTGTTTTTATATACAGTAATATGACTGGCATAATTTTGCCAGTTGCACCTCTGTAAAGACGGAGAAAGAACTTGATAGGGAGTCAGAAGAACCCTGTTTTTAATAACGAAAAAGGAATAGAGAATTAGTGATGAGGACAACAAATCGTTAATCTGATCCCACTATGCGGCCTGTTCTGGGTTAATGGCTAACCTGCTCAGCCAGGCAGCAGAAATCTGCAAGCGCTTGGTCACGTCTATGTAAATTCATCTCTTTACCTTCAATAGAGCGCGAAACCCCTCTACAGAGCGGCGATATGCACCGATGAGGCGGGCTGTTTATGTACACGGTTTTTTTTACTATCAGCCACTGGCAAAAGGTATGGTTAGTTTGCTAATCTCTAACCTGTACATGTACAGGTTAGGGGTTCTACAACATGAAAACGATTAGCTATACAAAAATGCGTGACGAACTGGCAGATGTGCTTGAAGCACTCCGCGGCGGGGAGCCTGTTACCATTACCCAGCGCGGCAAGGCCGACATCATTATTAGTGCGCAAATCGGCAAGAGCATATATCCGTCAGAGCAACCTGCCTGGAAAAAAAGTAACACAGAAAATAAAAGTGGAATTGGTTATGAAAAAATCCGACAGAAAAATACTAATTCTGGCAAGGGATTAGGTTTGGGACTTACTTTTGAAGAAGCAAAATCGCGTACTCAAAGTAAGCATGCCGGGATTATTAAAGCGTTAGAAGATAAGTAATGGAAATCACTTTTCTTGAAACAGCGCAGGTAGTAGAGATCCAAAGTTCTACGCTACCTCATAGCGGGCCGCCTGATATGGGAAAGTTAGAGGGGGCTCTGCATCGCGTCCACACGCTCAATTATTATGAGGGTTGTGATGATATTTTCATACTGGCGGCACAATACCTGATTGGTATAGCTAAGGCTCATGCTTTTAACGACGCGAATAAGCGTACGGCGTTTCAGGCGGCATCAATATTCTTAATGATGAATGGGTATGAATTAGGAACTTCTCAGGAACTGGTCAAAATGACGGTATTTGCTGCGAGTGATGATGCCAATCTGGCTGAGGTTTCCTTTGCGTTACGCCTGTTATCCAATTATGGCGATGATCTGCTTAATGATTACCCTGACGATTACGTTTAATAAGCCCGCCGCTTGGCGGGTTTTTTATTGGCAGATTTAGCAAAATCACTAAAGGCTTCAACAACGAAAGGCGTCATCATATGACCTGGCATCTGGATAACCCCTTCTCAGGCATAATGGTTTACCTGCCAGGTGTGGGCGGCGAGTGTCAGGGCGATTACAACTAAGATGCTGGCTGTAGCGCAGAGCATGCGGTGGTCTACCCTCCTCAGATGCAACCTGTCATGCAGATATATTGCTTTTTTGCATCTTAAAACTAAAGCTCGTAAAGTATCATTTTGATACTTTTGATTTATAAATTTTAAGGGGATTTTCTCAGATGCATTTTATGTTTTTTTCGTTGATGCTACCGGCAATTGCAGGGATAAAGCCTGAAAGACAGCGGGGCCGGGAGGCATTAAGAGTAGTTCTGCATCACACATATGGTCCTGCACGATGACCTCCTATGAGTTGCGCGTCTGGCGGCGTGGCATGGGATGGACACAGGAGCGAGCAGCAAAAGAGCTGTGCATTTCTTTGCCGACTTATAAGCGGATGGAACTCAAACGCGTGGGCCGGCTTCCAGCACCCGTGCAGCCAGTTATCGAATATGCTACATCTACATTAACGCTTAAAGCGATGTTGCCGGAATTGAAGAAAATGACCAAAACGCAGGTGCTGGCGCAGCTGCAGCTAATGCTGATCCGAGATTAGCATGGTTGATATCAAGCGGATAAGTATGGCTTTATCTGCCGGATTCTGACCCGGAAAGTTATTTAAGTATAAATTTACACTGAACACATCTCCTCTCTTGAGGATTAAAATTCAGTATCTAAAAGGAAGTAGAGATGTATTACAAATTTAAAGAAAATAAATTCATAGATTTTTTAATAATAGTAATTGCTACAGTTATTGCTGTGTTATTTATCAGTAATGTCATTATAGATTCGATTGGGTCGTGGCAAGGTATAGTGGCTATAGCCAGCGCTTTGGGCACCGTATGGGCTGCTGTTGCGACCTGGCTTGCGGCCCGAAAAGCGGCAGAAAGTGCGCAGATAGCCCGCCAGTCAATGGAATACAGTATGGAATTAGGTAAAAAGACGCTTGAAGAAACACAGACTTCAAACCGACACGCCGCTTTTGAAAACCGCTATGCCATGCTGCTTGCGCAGCACGATAATTATCATAATCAGTTATGTTCCTATTTAGATACAGGAAAATTGAGCAAATCAGAATATGATAATATTAAAGCTATTAATTCTTATAGTCATAGTGATAAGCAGAGGAGTCAGGTAGATATCTATGAGTTTTTTCATATCAGTATACATGAGCTAGGCCTAGAGAACTGTCTGGCTTTCCTGACCGGACATGAAATCATCAGCCGCTATATGAGAACGCTGTATCACCTGCTGAAGTTTGTACACACGGAGTGTGTTTATAATGGGGCTGTTGACTATAATTTTCAGAAAAATTACACATCTCCGGTCAGGTCTACAATACGTAATGACGTGCTGCTGCTGATAGCCGTAAATGCGCTTAATGTACGGAGTCAGCGAGCAAAAAATTCCTCATACCCGTATTACCAGCAATTACTTCATACTTTCAATTTCTTTGAGCACGCAATCTTCATGTTCCCCGAAAAACCGAATGAGTTGTTCGGGAATGATGACTGGACTGGAAGTGTCAGAAAGCAAATTTTAAGTAGGCAGAGTGATTTTATGAATAAAAGGGATGAACAGAGATCAACTGAAACCCGCTCTTTTACCATTCCCCCGGTTCGGTTAATGTCTCCACTAATGCTGATCATATTGATTTTCAAAAATCCAATGCTTGAAGCAGCACAGGAGGCACTGGCTAGCCTTGCTGAATCTTATGATATGTCTGAGAAGGTCCAGGAGGAAATTAGAGAAGCCTTGGAGGAACTAAGAACTGCTAGAAATGTTACGAATAAAGCATCTGAATTTGAGGGTAAGTTTTCAAAAGGAGTGATGTGGGAGCCTGTCGAAGAAGCTATCCTGTCTGAAATAGAAATGCGCGCCTTTATGGGCTTCTGTAAATATGATCACACTTCCTTCAGATATCATCTCGATGGAGAAGTCCATACACTTAAGGGCGAATCTATCAGAATGCTATTTCGAAACCTGATGCGATATGATGGGATTTCTAAACGTGTGGAAGAGCATAATGGGCTGGAAGAATATATGCACCATCTTAAGGAAGAGTATGCGGCAAGTTTAATGGCGTTTATGAAAGAGGTGAACGCTTATAAATCAGAACCGGTCATCAGCCACCTTCAGAACGCTGCTGTGCAAGCTATACCCCAACTGTGATAACTATCGGGTCAGCTTCCTGAACCAGACAATCACATGCTAGATATCATAAAATGATACATGGTTGTTATATGAGCAGTGCTCTGTTATTATAAACAGAGTCAGGGGGGCAACCCTGACTCTGTAATAACAGTCTAAAACTACTCAGTAAGAAGATAACGTCCCATCCACAGAATAATCATCGGAGCCGCGCAGACCGCTGCGTAGCAAAGCAATGCACCACCAACGGCGGCGTGCTCCGGTGAAACTGTCAATACTTCCAATACCTTACCCACTGTCGCTTTAGCGACATTCATATATGGATCGGCTTTATAAGTCAGCCCGACACCAAGCAGAAGCTCTAAAGCTACCATTTTGACGCGGGATTTCTTACGGGGGGGGCGCTCGTTTTCTGGTTGCCCAGGATTGACGCCTGAATAATACTTGTTGAAGTTTACGGTTAATAATAGGCCCATAGGTTTCTCCTGTGTAATGGGTGGATAAGAACATTTCTCTACTGCTGAACATGGTTTTCATGTGAAAATCCTTGTTGGTTTAAAAAAAATAAATCTCTTTCTATTTTCAGTTTTCTCTAACGCATGTTTCACCTCGCTTTTGTTTGCCAATCGACTGCCCAATGGGCGCACTTTTCCCCGGGCGTTGCACCCTGATAATGCGGATTTCTATTTTGTTCAGGACATAAAAAAAGGCCCTGACGGTCGTCAGAGCCTGGCGTGAACACACCATTCGGATTCTCTGACGTTGTTATTATCTTTATTCGCAGAGGACCCGACTTATGTCCCGGAAGCAGCTTCGCTTCCTTTCCTGAATATAATACTATCTTACCTTGATAATACGTCTTTGTCAAGAGTCAAGAGGTATTTTTTGCTTATTTTTCTAAATTTAACTTGCGCACTTAATAGTATTATGTGCGCAGTTTGATAAAGCTTTTTGAGTAGTGCTTACCAGGAAGAAAGTTATTTTTTGTTGAACTGAACCGATACCTTTTTAAAAGTATAGATACCTCGCGAAGTTTAAAAGGCGGCGACACATATTGTCTGAGAGTATAAGTCCGCTTGTTGTTCTCTCTCCCTTCTGTGTACTGCCTTTCCGATTTCCGCTATAACCGGAAACCCGGCGTCAGGGGGTGATTTACGGCCTGAAGCCAAAAAAATGGTGTACGATCATCATGATAGCCGGCATCTACTGGCCTGAGTCGCCCCTTAAACCCCCTGCCCCGCCTGCTGTTTTGTTCCGTTTTATGGTATATATCCAGAAGTCGGAAAATGATGCAGGACCACTCAGCGGATTTTTCCGGTGGCCCGCGCCCGCCAGACAGGGGAAAATGGGCAGAACAGGAGCAGACGTCGCTGTGTGAAATCTGAGAAAGGCGTAGGGGTTCACTCCGCCAGATTTTACGTAGCGCTGTCACTGATGAATGAGGGTTTATGTCGCTACCATCCGTTAACGGCCCGATCGCGCTGCCGCCCGCCCGGCACGATTATGGCCGCGCGTTGTCACTCCGAACCATGGCTGGCGCCTACACTGAACTGCCACGGTATCTTCTGGCACCCGAGGTTGCTGCCCTGCTCCATCACATTCCTGACTGGACACAGCATGCTCTGGTGAATACGCTCTGGAACACTGCCGGCCGGCTTAACGAGGTGCTGGCGCTTCGCCGCCGCGACTTCCGGCTGAACGACGAGATCCCTCACGTGGTAATCCGCACTGCCAAGCAGCGGCGTGCCGGCAGCGGACGTCCAAGAAGAGGTACCAGTCCCAACCGTGTGGTGCCGCTTTCCGATCCTGCCTACGTTGACGAGATGCGCCGGCTGTTTGCCAGCGTCAGGGAGGAATTTGAAACTGACAGTGATACCGGTGAGCGTCGTGCTCTGCCGGTCTGGACCGTCTCCGATCGCACGGTGAGGAACTGGATAAACCGGGCCATCGATGCAGCTGCCCGTGCCGGCGTGCGGTTCAGCATCGATATTTCCCCGCATACTTTCCGGCACAGCTTCGCCATGCATATGCTCTATCACCACGTGCCCCCCAAGGTGCTGCAATCGCTGCTTGGGCACGAGAAGTTTGAGTCAACCGAGGTTTATACGAAGGTGTTTGCGCTGGACGTAGCTGCCAGCCACCAGGTGCGGTTCAGCCTCGACACCGAAATGTCCCTGAAACTGCTGCGCAGTGCATCACAGGCCTAGTAAAGGAAAGTACATGTCCACTTACATAGATCTGAATGTTTGCGGCACAGCTATTGAAACCTATCGTAATCATCACAATACGTGGTTTTTTAAACGAAGTGATCGCGTTAGAGAAAACTGTCCTGCTGAAGGCGAGTACGATTATTTCCCAGATGATGCTTTCGTTGGTTACCGGGCTTCTGCTGCAACGATCCGCAGACGTATGGTTTTGGACGGTTACGATATTGACGCATGCAGAGATCACTTCAATGAAAACCTCAAAATCGTTACAGCTCTGGTACAGGAATCACTTGATAGCTGGAATATTATGTTGCAGCAAACTGATTCGGACCCCGATGTACTCCAAAGGGTAAATGGATTTGCCAAAGCCAACAGTAGCTTTCTTGCGGCGACGCAGGGCACCACACTGGATGACTGGATTGCGTGTTTTCCATCTGCAGCAGAGCTGGAAAAGAATTTTGTCCCGCCCTTAGAAGAAACATACTGGCTTAATCATAGTTCAACACCACTTGTAAACGCGATGCTGAGTTCACCTTCGATGTATGCAGAGTTCAGTTATACAGATCGATTTAACTTTCCCTGTATTAACAATCATTTCTTTCATTTTGCATTCTTGTCTGCCTGCCCGGATGATGCAGTCTGTGAACTCAACATCGCGCCGCTGATTGATAGCGGGTATGAGGAAGACTTCCGTGACCTGGAGGAGATCCAGCAGCAGGAGACGCGGCCTCACCAATACAGCCGCGAGTCCATTGAAGAAACCGTCATCCTCTCCGCCACGCAGCCGGAAAACCTGTCCCTACAGCGCATGTGCTATGCCAGTATCATCACGGCTATGGAAGCCTATTTGGGTGATATTCTCAAACGGGAAATTTTTGACAGACAAACAGTTAAAGAAAGGTTTGTGGCCAGCTATAAACCTTTCAGAGAACAAAGCTTTCCACTGACTAACTTATATAAAGCACTCTCAGCTATCGACGCCGAGATAAAAAAAGCTCTCGATACACTTTCGCTTCACAACATTGGCCCTGCAAGAAGCTTGTTCCGTAGCACGCTGTTGACGGAGTTTTCAGAGGAGTCGCTACGAGTTATTGGGGCTGCGGTGAAACTACGTCATGACATTATTCATCGCAATGGCCGGGATACTAAAGGAGATATGTTATCCGTTGAGCGGCGGGACGTTGTTGAACTTTCCAAAGAGGTCCTCTGTTTTACGCACAATGTAGATGCGCAGATTCTCGACGGCCTCCTGCATGAACATTCGACGGGTGGTGATGGCGGTTAACAGCAAGCGATTGGTATAGGCTTGCGGTATCAGTCTTATAAGTGTTCCCGGCCGCCTTCAAAATAACGCTAACTATAGGAATAGATAATGATGGATTTTGATGACGGCTGGGATGATGGCCCCGGACTGTCTCGGGAAACAGTAGCGCTTATAACCAACGGGCTGGATTTTCTTAACAAGGCGCGCGAGGAGCTTGAGGCAGGGCAAGCCAAGTTCTCAGTAGTCAGCTTCTGGACGGCTGTTGAGATTCTGATGAAGGTACCTCTGGTTCACGAACATTGGACGCTGGTCTGTTCAGGTAAAAAGTTAGAACTAAAGAAATATCTTGCTGGAGACTTCCAGTCGGTTAGCTATGACGAGGCCTGCGCCCGTCTGGGAGACGTTCTGGACAAACCGCTTCCTCCAAAAACTGCAGGGCTGTTCGGCAAGATTAAAAATCACCGTAACCGCGTGGTGCACTTCTATCATAATGAACTCAGTGAAGGGGATCAGCAGCAGGTGCTTATTGAGCAGGCGGATGCCTGGTTTGCGCTGAATCGATTGATGCGCGAAGACTGGTCATCACTGTTTGGCGGGCAGTTACTTGAGAAGCTGGCTACAGATGAAACCAGAATGCTTCGCAGCAGTGAGTTTTATGCGGGGGCCAAATTCCGGCAGGAATCCGTTCAGCAGCGGATTGCTGAAGAACGTAATGCTAAGCGCCCTGTTTTGCGTTGTCCTGCCTGCAGTCAGGACTCAGTAATTCTTGAGCAGCCTGTTGCGGATATGCCGCTCTATAATGATCTTTGCTGTGTGTGCCATTATTCTGACGCTCATATAGACGTTGCCTGCACCAGATGTCACGCGACTATTATATTGCGGCCGCATGGAGGCGATTTTCTCTGCAGCGGATGCG
Source organism: Pantoea sp. ABR1s (assembly GCF_057812235.1). Taxonomy (NCBI): domain Bacteria; kingdom Pseudomonadati; phylum Pseudomonadota; class Gammaproteobacteria; order Enterobacterales; family Erwiniaceae; genus Pantoea; species Pantoea sp. ABR1s. The sequence continues at coordinate 50,057 of NZ_JBSZSY010000002.1, forward strand.
GGTATCAGGATAAGCGATACATCTTAATTAACCCCGTACCCCTGACGAGACACAATATGCATGAAGGTTTGCCGGCCGGATGCTCAGACTGTGAGGGGTATAACACAGTGTGTGAGTTTGGTGATAGCTACCTGTGCACGGCCTGCCTGGCGCTGCATGATTCGGTGGACATGTGCCATAACTGTACTTATCACAGCACATCCGTTCCTGATCTTAGTGCGGCGTTTGGCTGTACGTTCTGCGAAGGACATAGTGAAGCGTGGGATGATGACTAAGTCACGCCATTGAATACTCAACATTTCGCATGCGAAATGTCGGGGCGCAGGAATGGATCAAAAGCAGGAAGCGGCATTAGCATACTTACATAATCAGGTTGAGAAGCTGACTTAGCTTCAACCGAAACGCTCGGCATTGCACTTATTTTCTCTTTAACGCCCCCCCAAAGGGTTTAAACGAAGAAAATTAGGGTAGCTACTTGTCAGGAAAAATGAGTCGCTCAGAATGCGTTAGGGGCTCTTGGGTAGCCATGGATGACTAAAAAACACGCACCCGATCATATTAAGAAAAAAATTTTGATTTGGTTGACATGTTGCCAGGCCTTACAAGGCGTGGGCTAAGAAATTTCGCAAGAATTACAACCCCTCTCCCCATCATTTTTTGCTCTTGTCAACTTGCCGTAAATCTTTAGTATCTGTACACATGTAGTGAAATTACTGTCCGGCACCTATACATATTGTAGTTACTTGCAGTGTGGGCAAGGTCAGGTTCAGCTGATGCAAAAAAAAAGGACCAGCTGGCATGCTGATCCTTTTTCCGGAATGACAGAAGCATGGCATTGCTTTCATCATTCCTCAGACTTCACCGAACGTGTTGTCTGTACACTGTGTCGCAAAGAATAACGAATCTGGCTCTTTCTTACAAGGTGGACTGATAGCATTAGCACACAGATTAAACATTACCCGGCGCATCTCTGGCAGGATGCACGCAGCCCAACCGGGACAGAGCTGAACGTGTTGTCTGTACACTGTAAAACCAGCAACACGGAAAAAAGCGCAGCGGGAAACCTTAGGCTGGCTGCGCCGCAATGTCCTTTAATGAAAGGAGGACGTTATGGAAGTGTTAATCACTACACTTAAGGCAATTCGTGTTGCCCTCAACGTAATTATCTTTTTGATTGAAGTAAGGCGTTGATAAAACCCCCTGTTCGTTAAAGCGGACAGGGGGTTTTTTTATGTTAGATGTCCTGAATATCCTTAATTACTTTCACAACCTAATGAGCTGATCAAGCCGTAATCAGTAGGTTCAATGGATTTAGATTCGCATACAAAGCTCACCTAAAGAATCATTATTGATTCTTTAGGTGAGACCTGGCATACTGAATTTGTCACCGGGTAGCCGGCTGGCATCACGGCGAAACGCCAGACTCAACGGAGCCTAACACTTCTTTTGGAGTTCTCCAGTCAGCGACGAGCCATCACAATTATTTCGCATGCGAAATCTTGAGGATGTAGCGATGGAATCAAAAGCAGGAATCGTCATTATTGTCGGAAATCAAAAAGGGGGTGTCGTTAAATCTCAGTCAACCAATGAGCTGACATACAACCTTCAGGTTATGGGAATGCAGACCTGCATGATCGATTTCGACACCACCTCAGGGCTTACGGAAAGAACATTTCCAGATGCTCTGCCGCTTTCAATCGATAAAGACCCGCTGGGCAATACCTTCACGCCAGGCGAAGCAAATGCCTATCAGTTATTCTTCCCTGATACAGAAGTAAATCCTCATGTGCTGCCAGATGGACGCCACATCATCGGTTCGACCAACGAACTGCATGAAATTAACTATCGTCCGCAGGATTGTATCTTCGATTTTAAAGAGCGCATCAGTGAGCTGCGTAAGCACTACGACTACATCTTTATCGACTCGGCACCAGAATATAACAACCTTCTGATTGCCTCTCATCTTGTTGCTGATTATCTGCTGATCCCAACTCTTTTGGAGAAATCATCACGTATTGGCGTCGGAAAGCAGCTGTCGTACATGCAACGTATTCGTAAAAATTACAACCCGGAACTTAAATACCTGGGAACCTATATCACCCAGGCGAATGTTCAGAACTACAATCAGCCTCTCCTTGATGGCTATCTGACCGCTGTAGAGACAGAAAACCTGCAGCGTCTTTTTGACATCCTACAGGAGAAAAACTATGGATCTGAAACCGTGCTGGCTTATATATCTTGGGTAAAAAATCTTGCCAAAGAAGCCATTGAGCTGGGCATGACCATTAAAGAGTACTCTCCATCAAGCAAGCCAGCGCTTCAGTATCAGGAACTGAGTAAAAAGATTGTTGAACTTACACGGGGATTAAAGTGATGGCTGCGAGTAAGTTTCAGAAGAAATTGAACGCGCTTAAAACATCCGGTCCGTCTGTAAGCACCATGCCTGAAGTCGCCGCAAGTGTAGCAGCCCGTAATACACCTGCTCCGGTTGGAACGCCGGAAGCATCAAAGATTCGGGCAGAAATTGCCCGCCCCGGTTTGGAGCCTGATGGGCAGATCGTGCGCGTCAGAGCGGATGAGATCTATGAGGTCGAGCAGGTTCGTCCGGAAGATGATTTTGATGAAGAGGTCATTTCCGGCATGGTTGAGTCGTTCGGTGAATTCGGTAACCTGACACCGCCGCGCTGTTTTCCTAAAGACAGAAATGGGTATCGCGTCTGGTTTGGCGCCACACGCGTCCGCTCAATGAAAAAGCGCGGTGATGAATTTATTGATATCTACGTCGGTCGCCCGCCCAAAGATGAAAAGCAGCGCATCATGGGACAACTTATCGAAAATCTTCAGCAATCAGGCCTTAAGCCTCTGGCGACCGCGCTTGCTTTTGAAAAGCTGAAAACAGAATTTAATATGACCGGGGAAGAAATCGCCCGATCACTCGGTAAGCCTACTGCTTTTGTCAGTAAACATATGCGTATCGGTTCTGCTCCACAGAAGATTAAGACGTTGCTCAAAAACAAGTCTATTTCTGACGTTGATCTTGCTTATACCTTAATTCAGATCGATAGCCTTGATACGGAAACGGCAGATCGCCTCATAGAAAACCATAACGGTGGCAAAGTACTGACACGCGCTCTTGTCAAAAAAGAACTCGATAATCTTAAGGGGCGCGGCAAAAAAGTACCTCAGACGCAAATTTCGCATGCGAAATCGACGCCGGACGGTTCTCAAGGTACCAGCGTAACGGAACCCGTTGATTTACTGCTTCAGACGGGAATTGAAGTACGAGCGGGAGCTCAGCAAGTCCCAGAACAACTTCTGCCGGTAGTAGTACTTGATGGCTTGGAGGGCATTCTGATGCTTGATAAGAAGCCTGAAGAATTTGGCTGGGTGTGGGTTAAAACCCCCCAGGGTGAACACTATGTTCAAGCCTGTGAGGTTCAGTTAGCAGGACTGAGGTCCAGTTAATGTCAGCGATACCTCTTACACCTTTTGCATGTTTGTCTGGTAAGTTCCGCGGGAACATTGTCCGGCAATGGCTCATCGCCGAGCAAAAAAGCGGTGCTGAAGCTGCCGAGGTTCTGACAAGCCATGCGCGGCAACTAAATCTTATTTCGCGTGAACTCGCTGTGCCAGGGGCTGCATTATCTGAATGGAATAAACGTAAACAGCCGCCCTTATGGGCGGCATTGGCTGCTTTTGATTTACAAATAAAACGTGGCTGGCGTCCTGAAAACAATGAGGAATGGGCGGGCTTCGCGTCTCTAATTCTTAAACTAACACCGGTTATGAAAATTGATAGTCTGGCTGAACATCTTCCTTCCAATGTAGATCCTAAGATTGCTTCGGGGTGGATTGCAGCGGCTATCGAGGAAGACCATCATTATCGTGCCCGTAAGAAACTGGCGGCCAGAGAACAATGACATTTGGTGAACTCGATTCAGCGTTGGGGAGTACTGGCAGGCGGTCGCTGGCCACGCGGCTAATCTTCTCACTTGCAGATGCACTTGATGATAATCGTAGTGGCATCAACCTTGACGACTTTGAAAAGCAGAGTGGTTATGTGAGAACAAATATAAGGTCAGTTGCCTCAGCATTGAGGGAGCAGGGCGTGCTGGAAATTGTTTATTACGACGAGAATGTCAGCGAAGTGGACCAGAACCCGGAGAAGAATACATCGCGTGGTCGTTGGTCAAAGCAGCGTTACAGACTGTCTGATGAGGTCCTTAAACTTCTGAGAAGGGCATAATAATTTCGCATGCGAAATCCTAATTTTCAGGCAGCGTATTTTCCTGAATGGCGCCGGATCTGCCTTCGTCAGTCAGTAAGCAATTCCCGGGTGAATCTATCCGGTCTATCAAAAAAAGGCTTAGGATCGAGCTTACTTTTAAAACCGACAGGCCTGGCCCGATTGGCAGGCGCAGACATTGTTAACGGACTATAAGGATTATTCACCCATGTCCAACTTTCTGGACTTGAAGACAGACGTTGTCAGGCAACACACGGTGCCCCGTTTTTTGCTAAAGCATTTCAGCGCCCCCGGAAAAGGCAAGCGTAGGCGACTGCACGCTTTTGATAAGGCAGGCGGGCGCGCTTATAGCACAACTCCTGATGATGCCACCGTCCGTAATACGTTTTATAACCTTGCTGATCATCCGGACCGGCTGAGTCTGGAGCCATTGCTCGGTATTTATGAAAGTAAAGCAGCGCCCGTAATTTTGGCCCTATTGCAACATAAGGATATTCTTCGGCTAACACCGGAAGAACGTTATAAGCTCGCGGTTTTCGTGGCTGTGCAACGCGCCCGCACATTGGGTGAACAGCAGCGTATTTCAGATGTAATATCCGCGATTAGAAATAAAGTTGCTGCGATTGGCGCGACTCCGGAACAGATAAGTGAAGCTTTGGGGGTTTCTGATGAACGTGATACTCAGCATCTTTTTCTGCACCTACTTGTCGACCAAGCTGAGATTGTCGAGCATATTTTGGCAAAAGACTGGTATCTTTTCGAAACCACCGCTGCAGAACCATTCTACATATCTGACAATCCGGTAGTTCTAAAGAATCGGAATGATTTCGGGCTATACGGTAATCTTGGGCTCGGAGTGCCCGGCATAGAAATTTATCTGCCGCTGTCGTCGACGTTAATGCTGGCCATGTACTGCCCTTCAATACGGGCGCAGAAAATAAAAGAAAAGCAACAAATCGAATATCTGGTGTCTCACATGTCGCAGGTCTTACCGGCGCACATACGACCATTTGAAATGCTTGAGCATGCGCGACGTTTTACCGATTATCAGCTTATGCCAGCGCGGCCGGAGCATGTTACTCACTATAACGCGCTGCAGGTAGAATACGCTGAACAATACGTTTTTTGCGTACAAAATAACTTCTCACTGGTACAGCGCATGCTTGCTGATGATGAATGTTATCGCACCGGTCCAAGATTTACGTTCAGCTGACTAATTCATGGGCTTCTAAAATAAGAATTTCAGCATGTTATGAGGCTTGGGTTTTCTGATGCTGCGATGGCAACCTTAGATTCTATTAATTGTTTTGCCAAGTAGCTCAGGGCGAATTTATTGTAATTTAGGTGACGTTGTCACTTTAAGCATTCTTCTATGAGCATAAGGAGCTGATGTTTACAGCCTTGCTGCTTAAAGATCAGGCATGGTCAATTTGATCTACTGGCAAAAAATACGTGCAAAAGTTGGTCATGAGACGTATTATATTTTGACCACGGCAGCGCCCCGACAGGCGAAGGAATAAATCATGCAGTATCACATTCTAAGTTCAGTCCATATCGATCATATCCGGTCCATTGCCAGCGAGCTGGGCCCGGACTGGTACTATCACGAACTTTCATCTCATGCCCGTTGCAGCAAGCTACGCAGCCGCGTGGACCGTCACATCTGGATCCACTTCATGATCTGTCAGGGCCGTTACCAGCTCAGCGCGGGTCTTGATCCGGAATTCTACGCCTACGGCGACCAGGAGCAGATCAGTGTGGCGCTGGGCCGCCCAGCCGCCACTGTTGCGGCCGAAATCCACCGTCGTTTACTGCCCGGGCTGACCGGTACGATCGCAACAGCTCATGCCTGGCGTGCCGAAACCGAGGCCAGAAATGAGCGGAACCTCTGGCTGCAGAACCTGCTACGCCAGTTCTGCGACTCAATTTACAGCCGCTTTAATGCACGAGACCTCTTTACGTTTTCGCCACCCGCCGGCCCTCGTTTTACGGTCAATGAATCCAGCAGCCGCGGCGGCGGATACGATCTCACTCTCAACAATCTTACCTTAGACGACGTCGTGCGCATTGCTGCAGTCGTCTGTCAGGGACAGCAAGGAAAAAACAGATGAAGCATCCTGATTCGGTTTACTACACAGAAGGCGTCAGTGGACAGCGCAAGTTTACTTTCGAGGTCTTCAGAGAGGCTGACGGCTCCTATCGTGCCGTAGCAGCGCGCTGGAACGCGCGTGTTAACAAAGTGGTTGAGCAAACACAGTTTACTGCGCCGGACAAAGCGGGACTGCGCGAGCAGCCTTATCCGTCTACGCGGCAGGTTAAAATATTTCTTAACTCTGAATTCTGGAACGACAGCGATGTATGACGTAATCACAGAAGTTCCTGACAGCGAGCAGATGACTAACGTGCGCGAACGTACGGGCCTGACCCAGACCGAGCTGGCGAAAATCATCGGAATCAACCTGCGTAACTACCAGCTGCGGGAGACGTGCGATCGGGCGACCTATCCGGGCGAATACAATCTGCTGATGCTTCTTGCTGATAATCATCCGCTGTACCGGATAAAAGGTTATACACCTGAGAAAGATGCCGCCGGCATCACTGAAAAGCTTCTGCTGGCAGAGCCTGAGGCCGCTGAGGTCAAACGGCTGCGCAAGGCTATGGGCCTGAAGCTGCAGGAAGCCGCCGATCGCTTTGGCTACACCCTGTCAGCCTGGAAATCGAAGGAAATGGCCAGTAAGCGCGGCACGTTACGGCAGGCTGAATACAACTTTATGCTGCTGCTTCTGGATGAGCATCCAACCCTGAAACTGATTAACCGAAAGGCGTCAGAGGAAAACTGACCGAGGACGTAGTATGAGAGTTTTCATAATTACATTTGGCCTGGTCGGGCTATATACGCTGGCCGCCCCCCCAGGCAGTCTATAGCTACCAATCTGATAGCTGGCGCGCTGTGCATGGCCGTAGCTATGGCGATAACCGGGAAAGGCTCTAAAACGACCAGCCAGAGCGCAGGCCGAACAACTTCCCTGACGCCCTACCTTTTACTTCTTTCCGGCGTAGCTGCTTTAGCATGGGGCGTTAATCTGTATATAGCCACGCCGCAGCCTCTGGATGGTGATGAGGTTGTTCCGCTTGCTGATGTAAGGCTTCCAATTATGCTCTGTATTGCGGGAGCTGGTCTGATACTTGGATCTATCGCGCAAATTTTCATGCGAAGCAGATAAGCAGATATCATATGCTGTTTGAGGTGAAATAATTAATTATCTGAAATAAAAGAGAATTAAATCAAAAAAGGTTGTATTAGTAGGTCAAAAGACGTATTATGAGCTCATCGATTCAGCACATTGCTGAGTTGGCGGCAGCACCCCGCATCTGGTGCAGGAGTAAATATTATGACCCTTCAGGAAGCCCTCAACGTTTTCAACCTGTCAGGCACCATCACCACCGAAGCCATCAAAAACGCTTACAAAAAGCTGTGCCTGAAATATCACCCAGATCGCAACCCGGCCGGCAACGACATGATGAAGCTGGTCAACGCCGCCTATGAGTGGCTTAACCGCAACGCAGACCGCATTAACGAAGGCTTCAGCCACACCGAAGGCGCATATGACTACGCGGCGAAGTTCGGCGGCGTGCTGGAGCAGCTGCGCGCGCTGGAAGGACTGGAGCTGGAAATCATCGGCAACTGGATCTGGATCAGCGGCGAAACCAAAGCCAACAAAGAGGCGCTGAAAGAAATCGGCTGCCGCTATGCCGCTAAGAAGGTCTGCTGGTACTTCCGCCCGGAAGAGCACCGCAGCCTGGGGAACCGTAAAAGTCACTCAATGGATGAGATCCGCGACATGCACGGCACGCAGGGCCGAGAAAGCACTGGCGGCCGCCGTCACCTCAGCGGCCGTAAACGCCAGCCGGCAGCCCTAACAGGCGCGTAAAAATCCGGCGGCGGGCACGGCCCGCCGCCTTCTTCCGGGCCGGTACGCCGCCGCCCGCCTCCTTCTGCCAGAGTGAGCAACCCCATGACCAAGACAGATGATTATGTTTTTAACGTCCCGTGCGCTATCGGCACCCAGGGATCACAACCCTTCATGCTGCTCAGCGTGCCGTTCCGCGCACTGCGCCGCCTTCTTGTGCTGGACAATAGCGGTCACGTCCTGGACCGGTCACAGCGCGAGCTGAACCCGGCCCGCGTGCGCAAAATCGGTCGCTATCTCACCGATGCGATGCAGAACGGCCAGCCCTTTATCCTGCCGCCGCTGATTGGCAACTGTAACAGCCCGATCAGGTTTGTCGAGTCTGACGTTAGCGGCGTTGGTCGGGCAGAATTGCCAATGGATGCCGTGATAGAGCTGTTCGACGGCCAGCACCGCAGTAACGCGATCATTCAATACTGTAGCAGCGTGGACACCGGCAATCAGATCGGCCTGATGCTGTTCCAGAACGTTGGATTAAAGCAGCGCCAGCAATTTTTCTCAGACATCAATAACACCGCCACCAAGCCTAGCGCGGCGATCAGCATGGCCTATGACACCCGCGACGAGCTGGCGCGGACCGTAAAGGCGATGTTAGGTGACAGCCCGGCGCTGGCCGCAATCACGGACTATGAACACAACACCGTGCCGGCCAGCAGCGAACACCTGGTTAGCTTCAAACCGCTTTGCGATGCCACAGCGCGATTTATTGGTACAGGTGACGAGCGGTTAGACCAAGGCCAGATCGGCGCCATATGGACCAGCTGGATGCAGTTAACCGGGGCAAATGCGGTGCAGGGCATCAGGATCGGTGAATACCGCAAAGAATTCATCCAGTTCTACGGGGTAATGATCAATGCGTTCGGCTTGGCGGTCCAGGCGCTCCGCCAGTCACTTTCACCGTCCGAGGTGGCCGCACAGATAGCCCTGACAGCGAAGGGTGCTGACCAGGCAGCCAAGGAACGATTTTTTGCGCTGAGTGCATGGGAAGGATGCTGTGTGATGCAAACCGAAACAGGGCTGAAGATCCAGGCTGACATTGCCGCACAGCGCCGGGCTGGTGTCCGACTGACTGACGCGCTGCAGGCAGGCCAGCTGGGTTAGTCTGAAAAGGGCCAGGGAAGGCCAGAGCATCAGATAACCGCAGGGAGCAATTTAAAAACGCATACAAGCGCCTCAGCGCGCTCTCAGACGCTCAGATTTAAAATTCCCTTATCCCTGTAGTATTATCCTTTCCTCGTCTCAGAATGTAGCACAGCGCATTTTACGCGGTCTGTTAAAGCTCCGGCTTTGCGGTTTTAACCCTCCATAACCCCGACCCCGGGCCCCCTTCGGCTCCTGCCCTCGCGGGCAGTCGTCGAGCCTCACTCCGCTAACCGGCAAAGCCGGTAAGCTCCGCCGAACCCAGAAGCGGGTTCGGGCCTGCCGGCTAGAGTCTGATGGTAAAGGTCAAACCCTGCAACCGGCTCACGCCGGTGCGTAATTCACCCAGGCAGAGGTGCCGCCGGGGCCCAAAGGCAGACGGCCAAGGCAGTCTCTGACGCTTCCCTGCATTCCGGCCAATCTTTACTCATTTGCCCTTGCACGAATGACCAGACCGGAAAGATTAAATCCGCGTCAGGGAAGGTCTTAAAACCAAAAAGAGGCGTCAGAAAGACATAACGGACTGATAACAGCTAATGCTGGTAACAATATAATTAATATAAATCATGCGCTTATCAGATGACTTTTATTGCTTTTGGTGGTCAAGGGACGTATTATGCTTATATCGAAACGCGCAATGACGTTTCGCGGCAGCGCCCCGACTGGCGCAGGAGTTCACATTATGCATAGCAGTGTTTATAACCCGTCCGCCCTGGTCACCACGTACCGCAAATACAACGCGGGCATGTCATCCGGCCACACGCTTAATCTGACCGATTTCAGCGATAAAGATGAGTTCATTGCCCGTTTTCGTGAGTTAAACAAGGACGAAGCCGAGCCTGAGCTGATGATCCTTGATACAGAGGACATTCCCGGCCTGATGGCTTCAGAATCCAGCATTAGCTGGACTTTCATTGATGCGTTTCGCGCAGCACGTGACGAACGCTGTGAGGCGGCGTTGATGGCCTGGTATGACGCAGGCAACGAGGGCGATTTTGATGCCTTTCAGGCTGCCTATGTAGGCGAAGCAGAAAACGAAGAGGCGTATGCGATCGAATACGTTGAAGATCACTGCTTACTGGAAGGAATGCCCGCAGAACTGCGCATGTATTTTGATTACGAGGCATACGGGCGTGATCTCTTTCTCAACGGTCTGACGTTGTCCGGCGGCTACGTGTTCCGCTCCCTGTAATCATCATCGCCCCGTTAAGGGGCGATTCTCCCAGGCACAGAAGAAACAGAAATTATGAATCTGACCAGAATCGTTATGATCGGGTTAACCCTGCTCACGTTGACCGTTCACGCCAACGCTTTGCCGGTGCGGTTTTTTTTCCGGGATGCGGTGCCGGTGACCATCCCCCTTGACGAGCCTGCCACGGGCTGCAAAGTGTCCGGGCAGATTGTTCATCCGGTTGAGCGACCGGCGGCAAAGGTTGTCTGGTTCAGCGAGCGAACATGCGGGAAAGCGCGATTTGCTGTGAGCTTGATCAGCGGTGAGATAAGCGCGCCAGATAACATCATTCATAAAGGGGCAAAATTCGATGTCGCCCCGGCGAAGGTGCAAATCCTGGAGGCCTACAGTTTGTAGTAAAGAATCCGAGAACTGACAGCGTCAGAGAAGATGTAACACATTAAAAATAGGCGCATTTTGCGCCTTCCCTTTTTATCAGAATGATTGAAAATAGCTTGCAAGGGTGGTCAAAAGACGTATAATGTTCTTTATCGAGACGGCAAGAATGCAGTTTCGCGGCAGCGCCCCGACCGGCGCAGGAGTAGACAATATGGCTTCACATCATCAGACCTTTACCTCCCGCACAGATCGCCAGCCCACCCATAAAATTGTGATCAAAACAGACCCGGATGCTGAGCATGGCACAGCCTTTTTAGCATACTCAGTCGAAGAAATGACGGCTGTACGTAACGGAATATCAATTACCGCGCAGCTGTTTGAGCGGGCGATATTTATCGAGATTTTTGAGGCCGAAAAACCCCATTAATGATCGCGCGGGCCGTCAGTCTTCGGCCCGCAAACTAATCTGAACCAGCACAGGGCTGGTTTCACGGCAGCACCCCGACTGGTGCAGGAGAAAAATATGAGCTTTGAACCTACTATCCCCGCTATTACCGCCGCAGACGTCAAATCCAAGGAGCGCATGAAATTTCTGCCGACGCTCTTCGGGGGGGCTTATCTGCGGGGGGAATCAGCCGTTTACAGCCTGGCTCAATACTATAGCGAGGATTACCAGGGCGGCAGCTGGCGCTTTGCAGAACTGTCCTGCGGCGGCGGTTTTATGTACCCAGACGGCGACCGCACTTATCAGGTTGATGTTCAGGGGAATGGCTTTAACGGGCGTATGAGCGCCGAAGTTTTTGGCATGTTTATTACTTCTATGGCGCTAAATCGCCTCAGCTGGCAGGTTTATGAAGCCAGTCAGCAAGCGAAGGCTAAAAATCGCCAGGCGATGTATGACAGTCAGCAATCGCTATGCGACAGACTGATCAGGCACCAGGAGTTTTTAAAAGCCTATGCCGATCAGCACCCCGAATCGCATCAGTTTTATCGCGCCATCGACTAATCAGAAGCGCCCGGCAGGGGCGCTTTTTTATTATTATCGCTATTGATGATTGGTGGTCAAAGGACGTATAATTGACTTTGGGAACAGCAACAAAGCAATTCCCCGGCAGCGCCCCGACTGGCGCAGGATCAAAGGCTATGACCGAAAAAGAAGAACTGGAAAAGCTGGCACGCATCAGGGAAAAACTGGCGCGGGATATGGCGTCGCCATTACCTGCCGGATACCGGACATATACGGGGTACGCGCTGAAACATTGGGAGGCGACTGCCTACAACCGCTATACCGAAGAGGCAGCAAAACCCGGCAACAGCTTGGCAGCGACAGAGTTTTATCTCGATCGGCGGCACAAATTTTTTATGCTGTGCAGCGAAGAAATTTAAGACAGGGGGCGAAGCCCCCGACGTCAGAGAAAGCAAAGGGGTTAACGCCCTGAAGAGCTGATATAAGCCTTTTAAAGGGTGGTCAAAAGACGTATAATAGAATCCAGAAACAGCAATAACGCTGTTATACGGCAGCACCCCGACTGGTGCAGGAACTGACATCATGACTACTTCACACCATTCCGGTCCGCGCGCGAATATCACCGTTCTGGTCATTAGCCTGGCCACGGGTTACGGCATCCATTTTTGCTGTCATGAGAAGCTAAGCGGGCCAGATGCTGATCTCTGGTTTCCTATGTTCGCTGAAGCGGATCTGTTTAGCACCGTTGAAAATATTATGCTGATGAATAATGTTGCTCATAACGTGACCAGTATTTCACTGGTAAACAGCCACCCGAACTGTCGGGATTTCGACGTAATCTATAACAAGAAAGGATAATTAAAATAACTTGGAAGTATCAAAATGATACTTCCTTTTTTTATTTTGAATCACAAAATCATTGATTTGGTAGGTCAAAAGACGTAATATGTAATCTCGAAACGGCATCGAGCAGTTTCGCGGCAGCGCCCCGACTGGTGCAGGAGTTTAAAATATGACTACGATCCTTCCTTTTTACGTCGCCCTTTCTGCTTTCGCAGCCTCAGCAATTGTTTTTCCAAGAGTGACCCTAAAACAGGGCATGGAAGAGCTGGCCAAATTCCAGTTTCTCAGTACCTCAGCTTTAACATTCATTACCGGTAGCTTTCTGGTTTCCTGCGGTGATGCTCATCAGGCCTTTTCATTTGTTGAAGCTGTGATCACCTGTGCTGGCATCAGTTCAGTGGATTGCGGGCTTCTGTTATGGCGATACAGCAAACGCCAGAACCGTCGCCAGAAATATCAAAACAGCTAAATCTCAGGCGCTCCGGGAGGGGCGCCGCTTTGTTAAATGGGGAAAGAAAATGCCGGAATATTCCTTAGTAACGATTGATACGATCTCGCGCCGCCGATCATTAGGCAACTATCCGCGCGTACTGTATCACCCACGTAAGGCCGTCACGCTGATGCAGCTCCTTGACCAGGCTGCCGCTAAATGGGCTAGAAGTGAAGGGATTCATAGCAGGGTGAGCTTTGAATCATTGGACGAGCCGACAGTAACGCGAAACGGCAAAATCGAGATAGGGCTAGTCGTGGGGCGAATACGCAGTGTGCCGAAAATCAGAAACGGGATGGCGCGCGATCTTTCCGGCGTAGTTGAGATCCGATTTAAAGAAACGATGAAACCATAGCTTGCAAAAAGTAGGTCAAAAGACGTATAATGTTTTTACTGAAGCGGCACTATTGCCGCTTCACGGCAGCGCCCCGACTGGCGCAGGAGTTAAAAAATGGAAATGAAATTAGCCGAAGTAAAACACCTTCCCGAAGCCGATCAGAAAAAAGTGAACGCGATTCTGGCGCTCGCAGAACCCCACCTGATCGCCGATCAGTTTACCGTTATTTTTTATTCAGCCGACTCAATCCAGGTGGAATGGCGTACTAAATCAGGCCAGTTAATCTGGCGTGATTTTACGTTTGCCCGCGACTTCATTAAAGGCTTTCAGCAGGCCATTGACTCACACGTTCGCTACTGATTTTACGGGGGGCATAGCCCCCCAACTACAGATTTCTTTTGTCATATTTTTTTGCGAGCGTTAATGAACATGCAAAACATCAATGAAGTGACTCTTCTCGGCGAACTTACTGGCAATCTAAAGTTAACTTTTAGCGGTAACGAGCTGTATCTACGTTTCACCCTGGCAACTTACGAAAAACTGTATAACCCACTTCGTAAAAGGTATTTACCTGCGACAGAGCTGCATAACGTTGTAGTTTACGGCGAGCTTGCTAATAAGCTCGGTCATGAGCTGTCTCCGGGATTACAGGTTTATGTTCGGGGTAAACAAAAGCACACCGAAGAAGGCAATCAGACGACTGAAGTTAGCACTGTTAACAGTGGAGCGGCATTTGTCATGGGCGGTCTTGTGTCTAAAAAGGAGTTAAAAAGTAATACGAAAGATAGTGCTGTCGGGAAGAATAATATTCCGCCGTCTCAATCACTGAATTGTCCAGATCTGTGTATAGAGGAATGTCCTCGTGTAGCTGTTATCTGTACCGGACACATTAACGAGCAAGACGCGCTTATCATGCCAGAACTGTGCTGGAACAGCCTGGACGAACGGGGAAAATGCTGGATTCAAAACACGCCAACAGGATGGATTCTGCGAATAAATAACTGCATTGATTGGGAGGAGGAGTTGATACAAAGCGGCATCAGCTATTTTGCTATCCACAATCTGGCAACCCTTAAAAAGGCAGGTTTTGACTGGATCCATTTTGATGCAGGCGCGCAGGTGGTTAAAGGGCTTAACTACTGGGAATGGTAACTAGTCTGAGCATTGGGAGAGTGAGCATTACAGAGAACATTAGCTAAGGAGAAGGAGGAAAAGAAACAAAGAAGTGGTTTTGATAGGTGCCGGGCTGCTGTAACAGCCCGGCGAGTTGACAAAACAAAATATGAGGATTTTATATGTCGATTGCCATTGTACACCTGGCTGAAGATCTTGCAAAGGGAGAGCGGCGAAGAGTGCCGCCAATGAACGGGACTGAATGGAAACATTTCTGTTTCTGGCTTGAATATTATATGGGTTACAGCATGTAAAAAGGACGGCGCTCAGGTAGCGCCGTCACTTTATAGGATTACGGTTTTATGATGATTCACGCCGAACATCATTATCAGATCAGTTACTGATTATCGGCCGCTGTCTTACTATCGCCAGCCGATTTTGCCGCCCCCCGCTTTTCCTGACGCTTCTTTTTACCTGCTGTTATTTCCTTCAAATCGCGCAGTGTTACATCTACAAAACCAAAATTTTTCAGGTGCTCATGCACCTCGTTAAGGGTGTAACCTTTGCTTGTCATTAGCGCATTAATATCGTCGCGAAGTGCATCAAGTACGTCCTTTTTTTGCAGTCGTTCCTGCGTCACGTCCGGCAGATCGGAAAGTTTCCCTCGCATCGATTCAATGTCGGTCTGGCTATATTGCTTTGCTTTGCTGAGTGTCATCATAATTCCTTGATATGGAAAATTATCATTCTACTTTCCACTTTTACCATTTCAAGATAAAGCTCATCCAACCGCTTATTTAGGTCGGTATTTACTGCCATCCTCCAGATTTTCCCACCTCACTTGACGTTCTACACCCAAAAAGTGCCAGTCTAACCGGCTTTAATAGCACTAACATATGGCAAACAACCTTCAGGCATGTGGCGAACCGGCAGCTCATCTGGTAAAATTCTGCCATTGAATTAAAACATCGGACAGGAAATGTTTTGTCATTACCGCCTGCACGCAGACGGTAACGCCAAAACGACCTGCTCAGCGCTCCGCCCCGAGACCCGGGTAATGTGCCAAGGTTGAGTTATGTCGAAAAGCGAGAAGCGTCAGAAGAACACACTCATTCAGCTTCGCTGTACTGAAGCTGAAGCAGAGGCCATTAAGAATAAAGCGATAGTGGCCGGGCTGACGACGTCAGAGTATCTCAGGCGTACCGCACTCAACCGCCGTATTCAGGTGCGTACAGACATCCGGATGATGAATGAGATTAAACGCCTCGGCGGTTTACAAAAGCATCTCTACACGCAGATGCAGGAAGGCATGACGACTGAGCTAAGCCGTCAGTTTTCGGAGGTGCTTGTAGAGATTGCAAGAGCACTTAACGCGCTGGACATGACGCCAGTAGATGCAAAGGAAATAAAAGACTGATGAACGTCATCATTCCACCAAAGCGCCGCGATAAAAAAACCAGCTTTAAGAAGCTGGTTAACTATGTGAGTACGCGAGATGATAAGAAAGCTACTGACGTAGTCACGTCTGATAATGATGTGCATACTTCATCAGCTTCCAATGTATCAACTTCCGGATTTGGTCAGCTGGTTGATTACGTCGGACGCAAAACAACTGAGAGTAAATCCCAGATTTTCAGCATTTCACCAGAGGGCATTCAGCGCGTGCTTTCTGGTGAAGTGCTGTGTGAAACCAACTGCTTTTCACTTGATTCCGCTGCGTCTGAGATGAACATGACGGCGATGCAGAACCGTCGCTGTAAAGATGCGGTTTATCACTACATCCTTTCTTGGCAGGCTGACGAAGATCCAACTCCTGATGCCATTTTTGCTTCAGTGCGCCACACCCTTAAGGAGCTGGGGATGGCGGAGCATCAGTACGTTGCTGCTATTCATCGCGATACTGATAATGTGCATTGCCACGTCTCTGCTAATCGTGTTCATCCTGAAACTTTCCGCGCACAGAACATCTGGAATGATGCAGACACCTTGCAGAAATCCTGCCGCGTACTTGAACGTGAGCTGGGCTTTAAAGTCGATAACGGCAGCTGGCAAATGGATCCCAATGGCGAATTGCATCGTACTCATCGTGATATGCCTGCGGCTCCACGCGGTGCGGCTAAGCGTGAAATCTTTTCTGATAAAGAAAGCCTTCATGGTTATGCGGTTCGTGAAACTCGACAGATGATTAGTGACTTCCATGAGCAGGGATCTCTCAACTGGTCTCTGCTGCACAACCTGATGTATACGCGCGGGCTTGGCGTACGCGAGCAGAACGGTGGCCTTGCCGTGTTTGACCTGCTTAATCCTGATGGAGTAAGTGTGAAGGCATCAGATATTCATCCAGCCATCAGCAATCAGGCAATGACAGCACAGCATGGAGTTTTCCAGCCTGCACCTCCGGTTTCTAACCCTGATAGTGATGACGACGGCATTCTGCTGATTGATAAGTTTTACGTGCCACAGCTGCATGTTCGCGATCAGGAAGCCCGCCGTGAACGTCGTGAGGCACGTGCTGTAGCACGCGAAATTCTCCGCGCTCGTTATGATGCCTATCGCTCTGGCTGGCAAAAGCCTGATCTGCGTGGCAGTGAACAGTTCCGTGAGATTTCTGCACACTGCATAGCGATGAAATCACACGTACGTGAAGCTGTTCGCGATCCGCTAATGCGTAAGCTGATGTATCGTGTTGCTGAATTTGAAAAGTTGAAGGCTACTGCTGAACTGCGACTGAAACTGCGCGAAGAACGACAGACGCTGCACGATGCTGGCGCGCTTCGTCCGCTCAGCTGGAAGTCCTGGGTTGAACAGGAAGCAGTTAAAGGAGACGCGGCTGCACTCAGTCAGTTACGAGGCTGGTCTTATCGCAATAATCGTGCAGCACGTAAGCAACAAAGCTCATGGCCAGAAGCTAATGCTGTCATTCATTTTGGACCGGGCGATAATGTTCCGACATTCAGGTCGAGCGAACACGAGACGCGTCTATTACGTGACGGCACTGTAAGTTATTTGCGTGACGGACAACCCGCCGTGACTGATTTTGGTGACAGGGTAGAGGTCTATTCAGCGCCCGACAGTAAATCCGATCGTTTCAATAATGATTTAGCGGCTGAGCTTACTTCATGGCGCAATGGAGATAGTGTAACCCTGACTGGTGAGCAGAGAGCTGTGAACCGTGTGCTGTATTCGGGTGTGATACGTAATCTGACTAAGCGAGACGGGAATACATTTTCGGTCAGCGATCCCGAGCAGATGGCCAGCGTGCGTTCAACTGAAATGAGCTTAAGCCAATCTGGAGTGCAGCCGGAGCAGAAACAGGCACAGGTTCAGTTCAGCAGCGATGATGAATTGCGCCCTGTGAATAAAGATTTACCACGACCATGAGGAGATTTAAAACAAAGACATAACTCAAATTAAAGTTCTATGTCGCTGATTGCACAGGCTGGACCCCTGTACAACCAGCTAACCACATCAACCTGACTAGGAGGCTGCTATGGCTGCCGTGGATCCTATTGTATATGCACAATTGTGCAAGTATTTTCCTGCATTAACCCCAAAGCAGGCTACAAACGTTTGTTTCTATTCTATGGGTGCAAACCATCAGGACATCTCAAGCCTTCTTGAAACTGCTCCTGTCACAGTCAAAAAGTCTCTGGAGTCTGTACAGAAGCATTTCAATACTGACTCCCTTCCTGAGCTCAAAACTGTGTTTTGGGCTGGCTTCACTTTCCGGCAGATCTGCGCTAAGTACAGTATTAACTGTGATGAAGTATTTACTTCATTACGTACTGAAGCTCTTATCTCTCTTAAACCGTTCTTCCCCGAGCTTAATAAAAACCAAATGCTGGGTGCAATTCTTTACTCAGTGGGGTTTCCTGCAGCTGAGATAGCTGTCAAAGGTCGCTTCTCTGTTGCTCAGATTGAGCAACTGCTTGCTGAAGCAATGGCAGCTATGGGGGTTGCATCCGAGATCTTACTCAGGATGTTAATTACAAGTCGGTTTATTCTGGATTTGTGTTAGTTAAGGACAGTTAAGCTTCTGTAAGGTTTTTTAATTCAGGGTGCAAATTAATTTTTGCGCCTTTTTTTTGATTAAATATATGATAATTAATGTTTTTTATTCTTTGTGACTATCCTCATTGATACTGTTTATTTATCCAGTATCTTTTAAGGTAGTTTGAATTTTAGGACCAATCTTATCTAATACGCATCACTTACTTAATCCTTACAAAATTCGAACTCGGAGTACATATGGCGGCAAGCAAACCTCAGAAAGGCATCGCTATGATGCTGTACATGCCGTCTGAACTTAATGATCTTCTGACAGCCTCTGCTAAAAGGTCAGGTCGAGCAAAAACAACAGAAGCACTATTTCGGCTGGAAGATCATCTGAAGCTTTATGATTCACTCGCCTCACCAGGGCAACGTTTTACTGCCGAAGATAACGGCAAAAATTAAATAAGTAATCCTGCCGGTGTCTTTAATACCGGCTCTCTTATTTTGTCAAAAATGCGCAATCGCGCAGGGCATCCCATTATCTTTTTTCGGGGTCCAGCTCTTTAACAACGTGCCCGTTATTACCCTGATCTCAAGGTCCTCTCTTGCCGGCATGCAATACCGGTGCGCGGAAGATGTCCGGAGGCTACGTCATGGCCTGCAACACATCAGGGGAACCTGCCGGGAGGCGGGGCAGTGAAAGGAGCTACTGTACTCATTTCACTGGCCGGGACAGTGCAAAGTCGGAATTGTGGCGCGTTACCGTTATACCCCTACGTACAAATGCGATGTATTCATTTCAGGCCCCGGGGCGATCCGTCGGGCTCCCTGTATCTGGAGAAGATTAGCCCTGCACCAGAGTGCGGTCGTGAACGGGCATCCCTGACGGTATCAATCCACATAACGCACAGTGACACTTAGAAGTCTGTGCTTGCCCACTCAAGTGAGTGGGTAAGCCCGGAATTACTGAATTTTTGTTGATAGCTGATGCCCGGATGACGGGCAGAATTTTGGGGTGAATCGTGAATCTATCTAAAAACAAACGCGAAGCTCTGAGGAACCAGTTTGGTGGCTGCTGCGCTTATTGCGGTGAGCAGCTGCCCGATCGCGGCTGGCATGCAGAACTTATTGGCGAGGAATATATCAGCGGCGGGCTTGCGGCGGTTTGCCGAGACTGCAGTGTTACCAAAGGAAATGCAACACCTGAGGCTTTCAGAGCCATCCTGGCAGAGCAGGTTGAACGGGCGCAGCGCAGCAGCATCAACTTTCGCACAGCTTTACGCTTTGGCCTGGTCTGTAAGGTTAAAGAGCCGGTGCAGTTCTGGTTTGAACGTCAGCAGAGATCACAATCTATGACTACGCGCCCTTATACAGACTCAGCCTTCCTTAACAGCCCGCTTGCCTAACCTCAGCGCTTTACTCAAACCCGGGAAAACATGATTATGAATTCTCTTCAGCGCACCTGCATTCTTCTCGCGCTTGTCTCTCCTTTGGTTTTAACTTCATGTGTTCAAAAAGATGTGTCGCAGCCAGAAAAATCGTCCTGCAGCAATCAGTGTGGCAGCGGCGTTAACATTAGCGTGAGTGCATGGCGCTTCACCTCATCGCAGAGCAGCAGTCCTGAAGAGTTACTGAAAATACCTTCAGATTCTGTCATTCCGTCGCTGAATTCAGGATCTTTACGCGTCATCAGGCCCAATCAGGTAGATGCAACCAAGGTGCTACTGAATAAACGGGCTGAATTCATAACGTCTTCAACCGCATGGACTAAAGATATGCAGCCGCTGCCGGTAAGCGTAAATAATGCTTCCGAAGAATTGAACGCTGTGGTTATCCCTTATCCTCAGTTGAAAGAAAATGGCCCCCGCATAGTTAGTTATGAGCTGAGCTCCACGGTGCCTCTACGTGAAAGTAAATCGCCTGATGATAAATCGTTTAACCCAGGGCGGGTTAGATTGCCTTCAGGCGGGGCATTACTGCTTGTACAGCACAACACCGCGGGGAGCATTATCTGGCTCATACAGTCCGGAAAATGAACCTGATGATGCCGGCCGCACAACCGGCATTGTCACTTCTAAACATGACGCCCCATTGAAAAGCGCACTTGCCCTGACCGGCCAGTGCGCTTTTCGTTGCGGCGGACCTGCGGCCAGCGCACGCGGTCAGACTGACATCGGCTTAAATTTTTTTAATACGATGCGTAGAGTCTAAATAACGCCGCTCTGGCGTCTGTCAGTCTGGCCAGAGCACCGGGAGGCACCCGGCGCCGCAACATCCCTTCTGAATGGCGGGTATCCCGCTTTTTGCACAGTCAATGCCGGGCAGCCTGAGGCCACCGGGCAGACAGTGCCGGCCATGAGCTATCCGGAGTCTTCTCTATGTCACTTATTGAACGGGCAGGGCTGTTTCCGGCCCTGTTTCTGACCGGCTGTGCTCAGCAGGCGGTCATCACAGGGCCGCCGTCGGGCGGTGTGGTGGACGGCATGCTCTCGCGTAGCGCGGCCGACATCAGCGCCATGCAGTACCGCATACATCAGAGCAGCCCCTCAGCTCAGCGTCCCGTGTCGCAGGCAAGTGTGAAACCAACTGCGCCATTGTTATCACGTCCGGCTGTCGCCCCTGCTTCACTTCTGAAAACATCGGGCACGCTTTCGCCATCGTCAGCTGCTGGAGCGGGGCCTGCAGACGGCTTTGTGCGGCAGAGTGGCGTGGCGCCAACGCTCCGTGCAGCTCTACGCAAAATCGTCCCGCCCGGGCATACCGTCGTGTTTGATAAGGCTGTTTCAGCAGACGCGCCGGAGTTATGGCAATGGACGGGTAACGATCGCTGGCCGTTCGTCATCAATAAGCTGCTGGCCACGCGCGGCATGAAAGCGACTGTGAACGAGAAAACGGGAACGGTTACCGTTGAGCCTGCGCAGCGCGCGCAGACAACGCGCGCACGCGGTCAGGGAACGTCATCGCCCGTGCCAGCGGTGGGGCCCATTAAGCCAGTACCAGCCACTGTGCCCAATAATCCGGCCACGTCGGCGCCAGCAAAAACAGCTACCCGGACGGGAACCGGACGTAACCCGTTCCGCGACGATGCCACCGCAAAAGCCGCTGGCGCCGCGAGCGTGCCGGTTTTACCTGCCGCAATACGCGCTCCCGTCGTGCCGGTTACCCCGTTACCAGTAGTTCAGGTGCGACACTGGCGCATTGAAACCGGCAGCACAGTGAAGGACTGGCTTTACAGTCAGGCCGCTACAGAGACGTGTACCGTGCCCGGTATTAAAAACTGGACCGTCGCCTGGCTGACGCCGACCAACTACCGGATTGATGCACCTCTCACCTTTGACGGCAGTTTCCGGGAAATGCTGAACCGACTTTTCACCCTCTACGGTACGGCAAAGGTGCCTCTCTATGCCGGCGTACGTGCCGCACAGTGCGTGGTGTCGGTGGACGATAAGGAGGTTCAGTAATGTTCATGTACTGGCTGCTGGTTATCTTTGCAGGATTCCTGCTGGGCGGACTTTCTACTGACCAGCGGGCCGTGCATGAGGCAGGGCAGCTGCAGGACCAGACGCAAAGTCTCCAGGCTACGCAGATGGTGCGCTATATGAACCGCATCAACGACTGGCGCTATCTTAACCCCACGGCGGATAACGTCAGCGTCAGTGATACGCAGCTCACAGGCTGGAAGAGCGTTTCGGGCCTCAGTAACGTGATCGCCGGCGGCAGAACATACGTGTGGCGCGCCGGAGAACCCGGGCTGATGGCGGCGCTGCTGACGCAGACCCGTCAATCCGCCCTCGCAGGACACGTAGTCTCTCGCCGCCTGCTCGACAATAGTGGCACCGATATGCAGCTTACCGTTCCCTCCGTCATCCCCGACGGCAGCGTGGTATGGGTTAACTGACTTTCCCTTTCTTACAGGACACAGCAATGAAATTACCTCACCGGCTGACCGCGGCGGCGGCGCTCTGCCTGCTGGCCAGCGGCTGCAGCACGCTTGATCGCGTGGATGCCACTGAAAAACGGGCGGGCGCCGCCGAGGCGCAGGCCGATGCCCATAAACGCGCGCTTGAAAGCGGGCAGGTTGTGCGCGATCTGACGTCACAGTGGATTAATCCGGTTCCCATCAGCGGAGTTGCCGGGCAGCGCTCTGAGCTCCCTCCGTGCGCGATCAAAATCAACCGCCCGGGCATGGTGTCGCTTGCCTACGTCAGCTCCTTCATTACTGACCAGTGCCGCATTCCGGTTGTTGTAACGCCAGACGCCCAGGCAGCGATGGCTGGCAGTGGAGGTGGCGGCAAAACAGAAAAAATTTCCGGCCCATTGCCGGCTCCAGATGCCAGCGGCATGGTGCCGCTGGCTGCAATGGGACAGACCAGCAGTCAGCCGGTTGCTGTGCCTCAGGGCGAGGGCGGTCTGCGCGGCGTCAGCTGGAATGGCTCGCTCAGCGGCCTGCTGGACAACGTAACTACGCGTCTCGGTCTGTCCTGGCGCTACGAGTACGGACATATCGCTATCTTCTGGCTCGATACCCGAAACTTCGCCATCAACTTTATGGACAGCGACGCGAGTTTCGTGTCGAAAACGGTGAGTGGCACAACGACGTCTACCGGGACCAGCGGCGGAGGTGGCGGTAACACAGGAGACAACAGCACCAGTCAGACTACTACGGCGACCATCAAATCTAACATCTTTAAGGATGTGGAAAATACGGTGAAGTCGATGCTGACGCCGGGCTCCGGGCGTCTCAACCTGTCAGCCGGCGTCCTTACTGTTACCGATACGCCGCGCGTGCTCGATGCCATTGGCCGCTACATAGACGATCGCAACCGCGAGCTTAACCGTCAGGTGATGATTTCGGTGAAGGTCTTCAGCATCGAGAATCGTCATCAGAACCAGCTGGGCATTGACTGGAATGCGGTACTGAACACGGGCAGTGTCGGAATGTCACTGACCAGCCCGTTTACCGGTGCTGCAGCGGATGCGCTGAGCGGCGGTGTGGCCATTCTGGACGGCAAAGGCCAGGGCACGCAGACGTTTCTTAAAGCCCTCGACGAGCAGGCAAAGCTCAGCGTGGTTACCTCCGCCTCGGCGCTGACCACTAACCTGTCTGCCGTGCCGGTACAGAACGCCATTCAACAGGATTACGTACCAAATATCAGTACAAGCCAGACAGCGAACGTCGGGACCAGTACCTCAATTACCACAGCAACGATCACCACCGGCTTTAACATGACCGCATTGCCGTTGTTGTTCCCTAACTCACCGAAGATGCAGCTGGAATTCTCCATCAGCATGTCGGACGACCCGACATTCACGGCATTTACTTCCGGTGGCCAGAACGCGCAGCTGGCCAAGACAACCCCTAAAACCATCGTTCAGCGAGTGATCATTCAATCCGGCCAGACGCTGGTGCTGAGTGGCTATGAGCAGTTAAGTGACTCCGCTAACCGGCAGGGAACAGGCAGCTACAGCTTCTTTGGCCTGGGCGGCGGCGCGCGCGGCGACGACGGGCGACGCATGTTCATCATTCTCGTGACGCCTGTGGTGCTGGGATAAGGAGACGTTATGGCTTCTGAACTGACGCAGCCGACGATCAGTGTAGTCCCTTCGGGGAAATACGCGCTGATTGCTGGCCTGCACTGGCAGTGGGTAGCTGCGCGGGGTAGCCGGCGCATGAGAATTGAGGCCCGGGATCAACTGGCGAGCTACTGGCTGGCTCTGCCTGCGGGTACGGCTGATGAGCCGGCGACCTGGCTCGGCGCGCTTGCCGACGACGCGGCGGGCCTGCCAAAGGGTAAACGCCCGGCCTCGCTTACGGCAGCGGTGCTCGGGAGCATACCTGCCGACTGCTGGGGCATTTTTCTGCTTCCCGGCGGAAATTACTGGTTTATGGCAGTTACCGGCGGTCACCCCTCGCCCTATGGCGATGTGACGGGCGATGCTGCCACCGTTCTCCGGGCAGCTGAACAATTCCGGGACGCGGCGCCAGCGCCTTCTGCGGGCTGGGTAGTGTTCGACCCGGATTCAATGCTGGAGATGCCGGATGCACGCCGTGATCCGCTTACAGCTCTGCTTCCAGCAACTGTGCCATCCCGGGCACTGCTGAATAAAACTGACAGTCGTACAACATCCCGCTTACTGCTACTGGGCGTGGTGTGTGTGGTGGCAGCCTGGTATGGCAACCACTGGCTTGAAGTCAGAAAGAAAGCGCAGCATGACGCGTGGGTACAGGCTGAACTGACCCGCGCCCGTGAGGCGGCAGCACTCAAGCCTGCCACACTGGCTAAGCCTTGGGGCGGTCAGCCGGACTTCTCAGGCATGCTCAGCGCGTGCGTGAAGCAGTGGCGCCAGGCGCCGCTGTCGATTGCCGGCTGGGTATTCAGCCAGGTTATCTGCGAGTCAACGGGACAGCTCACGCTTCACTATGCTCTGCCGGATGGCGGAACGGTCGGTGACTTTGCCGCCCGGCTGCCACAGCTTTACGGTCCAGGTATGCAGGCTATTTTCAACATGCCCGGCCCCTCTGATGACGCTTCCTTCAAAGAATCTGTGCGTTTTACTCCGGTCTTGCCTGAGGCGCTGTTGCCTGGTGACGAGCAGCTGCGACGCATGACCAGCTATGCGCAACGCCTGCGGGCGAACCTGCGCTTCAGTGAACCAACCCTGCTGACTCAGACTGTCGGCCAGGACCAGATCCCGCTGCCCTGGAAGCGTTACAGCTTTACGTTCATTACCGATATCCCGCCGGACCGGCTGTTTGACGCCTCGCGTTTCCCGGGCAACGGACTGCGGCTGAGTTCCGTAAAGGCCGAGCTGCACAGCAGCCGGCTGACCTATACCCTGGAAGGAATGCTCTATGCAGAGAAATAAGTGGCGCCCCCTGCTGCTGCCCGCGGTTTTCATCAGCCAGCTGGCTGCTGCCAGCCCGACGGCATCAGTGCCGCCGGCCGTGCAGAATGAGGTTAAAAAGGAGAATGCCCTGATCGGTGCTGGCATTCCTGCATCCCCAGCTGAAGCCGTGAGGCCAGCGGATCCCGTGACGCAGGACAACAGCTTCGGACGTCTTGAGGATATTCAGACCAAAACGGTGCTGTATGAGTTCCAGCTTGCACAGGCTAAGGCGCTCAATGAACTACAAAAAAACGGTTATGACGCGGTGCTGGGTGGCCCCTTCAATCCGCAGCCGGCAACACCGACGAAGGACAGTGCCGCTGCAAAACCGGCGGAGGAAAGTCGCGCGCTGCCGCTGATTGTGGAGATATCCGGCGGACAGCAGCTTTCCGCGACGCTTCAGCTTGACGGTGGAAATCAGGTTCGCGTGCAGGCAGGCAGCCGCATTCCTGGTACTGCCTGGACGGTAGCTAAAATCACATTCGGTGAGGTGACGGTCAGCAGCCCTGACAAAGGCCTCGTGTCACTGGCATTCGCGGGGTAAGCGCATGGAATTCAGCGAAGAAACTGTGAATTTGCTTCACCTGGACGACAGAGATCCGGAGCAGGTGAGGCTGTACGTTTCAACCGAACACCGCGCCAGTCCGGCTGTGCAGTCTGAAATTGCCCGCGCCCGGCGCCAGATCCCGGGTCTCGATATACAACCTGTTCACCTGAGCGAGTTGCGCCGACAGCAGACTGGTCGCGCTGGCATCGCCACCGCAGGCGACTGGTCGCCGGAGCAGAGACAAGTTGTGAGTTTCATGCGTCGCGCAGGGGAACTGCACGCTTCTGACATCCACATCCTCATCGGAACCGATAACATCACGTCGGTAGTATTCCGCATCCACGGTGATCTTGAACTGCAAGCTGAGCTGGACGTTGAGGAGGGCATGAGCCTTGCCTCAACCATCGTCATGTCTATGTGTGACGTTGCGCCTCAGGCTTTCAGTGAAACCGATGAACAGGACGGACGCCTGCGTAATGAGTTCGTGTCGGCTCTGAACCTTTATGCGGCGCGCTACTCAGCTGTGCCTACAGAGTCCGGGCTTTACGTCGTGTTGCGCGTCATTCTTGATGAAAGTCAGGATATACCCTCGCTGGATACGCTGGGCTACCTGCCAGAACAGCAAAAGCTGATCCGTCGAATGCTTAAGCGTCCTGAGGGCATCATCATCACGGCGGGCCCCACTGGATCAGGCAAAAGCACCACAATGCGAACCTTTTGTCAGATGTATGTAGAGATGACCGGTGGCAAGCGCAGGCTGATAACTGTGGAAGACCCGGTTGAAGGTAAGGTGCCGGGAGCTATACAGACAACGATCATAGCCGACCGTAACGATCCTGAATCTGTAACCCGCGCCTGGCAGCGTCGCCTTTCTGCACTCAAGCGACTGGACTACAACGCTGCGGTGATCGGGGAGATACGTGATACCTGGTCTGCTAATGCCAGCATCAGCGAAGCAAAGAGTGGAACGCTGGTCAAGACAACGACGCACGCCAATGACGGAACCGGCATCATTGATCGCCTGACCGATACGCTGGGCATAGCGCCGGGGATGGTCCTGGATCCACAGGTAGTTATTGGCCTCATCGCGCAGCGCCTGGTACAGATGCTTTGCCCATCCTGCAAAAAAGGGTGGGCAGACGTCAGAGATACCCTTTCCGAAGACGATCGCGAGCTGGTTGAGACCCAATGCAACACTGAAACCGTTGCGTTTCGCAACCATGAAGGCTGCAGCGCACCGGGCTGCTGGCGCGGAATCACCGGGCGCAAGGTTATTGCGGAAGTCATCCGTCCTGACGCCCGCTTTATGCAGCTCTATCGCGATCATGGCAAGCTCGCGGCGCGAAGCTATTGGGTACATCACATGGGCGGTATTACGCGCGGAGCACACCTTATGCGTTATATCGCGGCCGGGGAGGCTGACCCCATCGATGCAGATAAGCTCAGTCCGCTCGATGAAGACGCCCTGAACCTTCTGCCGCCCAAAGCCCTGGCGCTTTACGGGGCCGGAGGTGGCCATGAATGACTTTATTCGCCAGTGGCGTGAGCGGCTTCAGGGATCGTTTGCGAAAGGCAGCGCGCGTTCTGAAGGGCTGGGCCGCTGGATAGGACAGAAAACCTTCAGCACAGCTGACCGCATGACGCTGTATGAAGATCTGGCATTTCTCCTGGAGAACAACCAGAAGACGGAGGACGCAATTGCGGGTATGCAGCGCACCCGGCGCCGGCGTAACGATGCCGTATCACTTTGTCTGGCTGACATCAGGCACGCGCTTACCCGCGGCCGCGGTCTTGATGTGGGGCTTGCCGGCTGGATCCCTTCTCAGGAGGCAACCATCCTGCGCGCAGGTCGCGCGGCGAAAGACCTGCGCGGGGCCCTGCTGCGGGCAATTGAGGTAGTGAAAGGCATTGGCGAGATGAAAGCCACGGCGGCAGTAAACCTGACCTATCCGGCGATGCTGCTGGCCGGAACGTTTTACATGATGCAGATGGTTTACGATCGCTTTCTGCCGCGGCTGGAACAGCTTGCTCCGCCCAATCTCTGGACCGGCCCGCTGTGGTGGCTTGGCGCCATTACCCACTTCTTTATCGGTAACAGGTACGTGCTTGCAGCGGGTCTTGCGGCCTTTTGCATATGGGTTATCTGGTCGCTGCCCCGGCTTACCGGGAAAATCAGACAACACGTGCTGGACAGGCTGCTTCCGTGGAGTCTTTACCGGGAGATGCAGGGTGTATCGTTTCTGCTAAATCTCAGCGCGCTGCTGCGTGCGAACGTGCGTACGGAGGAGGCGCTCGATATGCTCAGCCGCAACGCTACGCCCTGGCTGTATGAACGGCTGACAGCGACACGGCGTCAGGTAGCCCGAGGCAAACATCTCGGCCAGGCGCTGGCAGACAGTGGCTATGCGTTTCCTTCGCGCGAGGCTATCGACAGGCTGCTGCTGCTGACCTCCAATCAGGGGGGCGAAGATAATATCGAAAACTTCGCGCGCATGTGGCTCACCAAATCTATCAACCGCATCAAGCGGATTTCCCGGCTTTTGCAGCTGCTCGGCATGCTCGTCACCGCCGGTTATCTCATGCTCACGTTTATTGCAACCCAGGATCTGGGCTCGCTAATCGGCAACCGTTAACTTTTCATCCAATGAGGTCTTTATCATGTCACAACCTTTAAAACGATCTGCCGTCCACCGCGGCGCCCTTAACCTGCAGGAAGCGGTGATTGTGGGCATTGCTGCGCTTCTCGTACTTGTATATGTGCTGGCATCCGGTAACGGATTGTTCAGCCGGTCTGACTATACGGAGGAGATGTCAAACGCCGGTGAGCTGATGACAAACACCCGCGGCATGCTCAAAACCAGCGGCACGTATCAGTTCAGCTCGGCCGCCACCATGACCGGCGCACTGGTGCAGTTCGGCGGCGCGCCGGGCAGCATGGCAGTGATCGGGACCAAATCATCCGGCAGTGCATCGCTGA
Source organism: Pantoea sp. ABR1s (assembly GCF_057812235.1). Taxonomy (NCBI): domain Bacteria; kingdom Pseudomonadati; phylum Pseudomonadota; class Gammaproteobacteria; order Enterobacterales; family Erwiniaceae; genus Pantoea; species Pantoea sp. ABR1s. Next base: position 79,139 of record NZ_JBSZSY010000002.1, read on the forward strand.
ATAACCGCTGGGGCGGCAGCGTCACGGTTCAGCCGGTCGCAACCTCCGGCGGGCAGAATACCGCCTTTTCCCTGACCTATACGCAGGTACCGCAGGAAGCCTGCGCGCAGCTGGCGCAGAAAATGAGTGGCGCTAATAACGTAGCGTCAACCAGCATCAACGGGAGCGCGACAAGCGGTGCGGTCAGCGCGTCGGTAGCTGCCGCACAATGCACAGCTGACAGTGGCTCAACCGGCACTAACACGCTGGTCTTTACCAGCAGTACCTGACGGGAGGGCCGGGGGAAACCCCGGCCTGCACCTTCTTACTGATTTCTGCTCTTTTCACGGTATGCATCATGAAGAAACTTTTCACCCTGCTGCTGGCCAGCGGATTGATGCTGTGCGCTTCCCGCTCCGCGCAGGCATTCTGCTATAACGAAGCCGGCGCTCGTTATCACGTAGATCCACAACTACTGCGCTCTATCAGTAAGGTGGAAAGCGGCTTCAATCCTGTAGCTATCGGCTATAACCGCAATAAAAAAGGGCTGGTTACCAGTCGGGATTTTGGCCTGATGCAGATTAATTCTACGCACGTACCGCAGCTGCGTGCCATGGGCGTGCTGCAGAGCGAGCAGGACCTGCTGACCAAACCCTGCCTGAACGTTATGGTCGGTGCCTGGATTCTGGCCAAGCACCTTCAGGTTTGCGGTGTGACATGGGAGTGTCTTGGCAGCTATAACGCTGGCTTTGCCGACGACAATACCGCCCGCCGCATGATCTATGCGCGCAAGGTTTACGCCGATTACATGGCGCGCCGCTGACCTCCTACACGGAATAATTCATGACTTCATTTACAGACGGTCCGGCTACTGCTGTGTGGCTTGCCTGCTGCGCTGGGCTGTTTTCGCTGCAGGCACTTCAGGTCGGCCGCTTTCTGAGGATGCACGATGGTCCGCCCCTGACCTGGCCGCTTCTGACGCCGGTTGTCCTGATATACCTGCTTACAGCCGGCTGGCTGCTGGCGCTTGCTCCGGGTTTACCTTTCAGCTCCGTACTTAGAAGTGTCGCCCTGCTTGTGCTGGCGGTGCCGCTCACCCTTACAGACCTGCGCTGCCAGTGGCTGCCAATGCGTTACACGGTGATGTTCTGGCTCGGCGGGCTGACGTCTGCCGCGTTGCCTGATGCAGTGCTGCCGCTTAAGGATGCAGTGTCGGCCAGTCTGTTAGCGTTTGCACTCTCCGGCGCCGTGCGCTGGCTGGCTAACTTCCGTCAGGATGAGGAACGTATGGGGCTGGGTGATGTTTACCTGATGGCCGGTCTTTGTGCCTGGCTACCCTGGCGGAGCGCGTGCTACGCCGCCGCCGGCGGACTGCTGCTGTGTTGTCTGTGTGCCGCGCTGACGCGCCAGACATCAAAACCATTTGCACCGGCACTGTTTGGTTACCTGTGCGGCATAAGCCTTTTCTTTCCCCAACTACTGGCGGGATTGCTCTGATGAAATTACTGAAACGTAAGCCGCGGACGGTACATCGCGGCAACATGCTGCTTCAGCTCGGCATCGTGATGGCCATCATCCTTTTTATCGCACCGGGTGCCATGGATCGCTATGCCGGCATGCAGCAGGAAAAGGTCTGGACCGGGACGGCGTCGCACCTGAGCTTCGTGGCCCAGGCTGGCAAGCGCTACGTGCGCGATAACCGTGACAAGCTGCTGACGCAGGTCGCTGGCGGTCCGGTCATCGTTACCGGCGCCACATTACGCTCGCAGGGCTATCTGCCCGCCGGATTTTCGCTGACAAATGACAGTGGCCAGACTTATCAGCTGGCGGTGGCCAGAGACCCCGGACAGGCCAGCCAGCTGGTCGCGTTTGTGCTAACAACTGGCGGCAGCCAAATCCCTTATAAAGGTCTGCGTCAGATAGCTGCAGATGCTGATGGCATGGGTGGCTATATATGGCCGGCAAACAACGCGGTTGGTGCTGACGGTGGTTGGCAGGCAAAGCTCGGTGACTACGGGTTGAGCGCGCAGCAGGGGCATCTCGCTGCATTCCTTTCGGCCGATGCTCTGGGAACGGATGCTGACGAAAGCGACAGGCTATATCGTTATCAGGTGACAGGTCGTCCGGATCTTAACCGCATGCATACTGCCATCGATATGAACGGCAACAACATTAACAGCGGCGGCACGGTGAATGCGGCAACAGGTGCCTTTACCGGACAGGTGTCTGCAGGCAGCAACGTGACCGCTGGCGGCTCGGTAATCGCCAACGGCGATGTTAATGCCGGAAATAACGTTAATGCGAACAATGGTATCACTGCCAATAACGATATCCGTAGCAACAACGGATGGATAATTACTCGCGGAGATAAAGGCTGGCTTAACGAGTCCCACGGCGGCGGGTTTTATATGTCCGACAACGATTGGGTTAGGTCGGTAAATAACAAAAATATTTACACCGGCGGACAGATGAGGGCCGGCAGTCTGCGCTCCGACGGCGATGTTTCTGCAGGTGGCGTCCTGAGTCAGGATCAGGTGAACACAGTGGGGGCGGCCTGTGGGCAGTTAGGGGCAATAAGTCATGATGCAACGGGTGCGCTTCTGGCCTGCCAGTCGGGTATCTGGCAGAGTTCAGTCACTTCAAAAGATATTGTCTCAGCATCAACCATAACCAAACGATTTTCAGCGGCAACTGCAACATGTCCGGCACCAAAGAAAGTTGTGGGTGGCGGCGGAAATTGCGAAAGCATTACCAATCAGGGAACTGTGTGGCTTGTAACATCGATACCATCGGGTGACGCGTCCTGGTTTGCATATTGTGACTCCACAAAAGAGCAAATGATTCGTTCAACCAGTTATGCCATTTGTGAGTAAATCGGCCAACTGACATGCCTTCCTGGCATTCATCTAAATCATTTCCTGCACTGCCGCTGAGTTCTACTACGGCGAATGCGCCTCGCGCAAATCTAACCTCTCCGGAATCAACATGAAATTATCAATTTTCTCAGCCTGCCTGTGCGCTTTTTTGTTGTCTGGCTGTCAGTCCGCTACCGGTAATTACAATGGCAGAGATGTTAAGCAAGCGGAACAACCTCATCCGGCTGCTGATGCCAAAAACCGGGTTAAGCTCCAACTGCAACAATTATGGCTTGAAGGCGATATGAATGGTGCCTCATCGCTGCCTTTTGCTGCTATCCGTGCCGACAGCGATCGCATAACGCTTAGCTGGAACGGCGACGCGGTAGAGCTGCTGAGTGCGCTGGCCCGCGCTCGTGGACAGACGTTCAGCTACACCGGCGTGCGACTGCCGCTCCCGCTCGACATTGATGTGCAAAGCATCACTTACGCAAACCTGCTGCGCATCATCCAGATGCAGACTGCATGGCGCGCGGCGCTGGTGACGTATCCCGGTCAGATGGTGCTGCAGTTTATGCCTTCACTTCCTGCAGAACCCGTCCGCCATAAAAAAGGGAGCAGACGATGAAAGCCCGACTCTGTGTCCTGCTACTGCCTGCGTTGCTTGCAGGTTGTGCGGGATTTCACCTGTCAAAGCCGACCCCGGCATATGGCCCTGACGGCGCTCCGCCGCCCGGACCCGAGGCTTACCTGTCGCCCAAAAAACAGGATACGTCTGACGTCTCTGATAACCGCCGGCAAATGCTTACCGAAGGCGGGCGTACTACCGGTTTTCGTGGCGGTAAGGCACAGCGGGCGTGGGAGCTGCGCCGCGATCTTGACGCGCGCGCTAAGCAACTCGATGCCACTTATGACTTTCGCCCGCTTATCAGCAGCCGCGGATGGCTTCCGCCAGTTATCACGGAAGCCACCGACGTGGCGCACGTCACGCCCGATCAAATACGCACCGCGAGTCGCGTGTACGAAATTATCCAGCCTGAACGCTTTGTCAGTAACCCGCCAACGTGGCGCAGCTGGCTCATGGCCGGGCTGAGTACCGTCCCTCCGGACGAACCGACGGGCGGACTTGTGCCTGAAAACGGTGTGCAGCGGGACATATGGCAGGCTGCAGTAAATGAAGGCTGGGCGGAGGGGCGCCAGAGCGCTGACGAGACGCTGGAGGCCAACGTCAACCGGCTCACTCGTGACTATAACGGGATGCTTACTTACATCCTGCTGCGCCGGCAGAACCTCATCACTGCGCCGGTAGTTACGGAGCAACAGCAGACTGTTACCGGCAATAGTAACAAGCTCACTACCGGCGACCGCGAGCGTCGTCTGGAATCCCATGCAGGATTCATTACTGACAAATCGAAATGGAAACCGGTTATTAATACGGAGAAACGTTAATGTCAGCAGAATTCACCCCTTTTAACTTCAGTAGTGGCCTGAGCGCCGACACGCTGCGCAGCTTTATGGTCTGGTGCGCACGCAATCATGTAAGCGACATTCACCTGCAGGGCGACAATCATTTTGTGGTTGGCCGTTACGGGCGGCTGCTACGCGCAAGCCCGTTTTCCGTGGCTGATGACACTATGTCCAAGCTGATGGATGACATATTTTCTCCGGAGATGCGTCCTAAAGTGCGCGGGGGAATATCAATAGACCGTGCGCTGCAGCTCGACGGCGATGCAAATAATCGCTGGGGCCTGGATCGCGGTGAGCGAGTCCGCTTTCGCGTGAACCTGCTGCAGGGTACGGCGGGGCGTCAGAAAACGATAGGCTGGACGATGCGGGTTATCCCGTCAGAAATCCCGCCTCTTGAGGGCATGGGACTTGAGCCGGAACTGATGGAAAACATTCTGCCGGAAAAAGGCCTTGCCTTATGGGGCGGCATTACCGGATCCGGAAAAAGCACGGCGCTTGCTTCTACGTACCGGTACTGCCTGGACACCTTTCCAGACCGTAAAGTCACAACGAAAGAAGATCCGATTGAGTTTATCCTCGGGCGCCCGAACGATGTTTTGCCGCCGCTGCAGTCACAGGTAGGTGAAGACATTCCGGATTTTGCAACCGGTATCCGCGCTGACCTGCGCCGCGCCCCGTCGGTTATGGGCGTGGGGGAAATGCGCGACCGCGAAACTATCGATGCCGGTATCCGCGCCGGACAGCTTGGTCACTTATGCCTTTCCACAACTCATATCGACTCGCCCGGGGAGGTATTTGCTCGCCTGCTTATGGAATTCCCGCATGAAAGTCGTGATGCCATGGCGTGGGCGCTGCTGGGCGTGCTGCAGTATGTGGTAGTGCAAACGCTGTTACGTACAACTGATGGAAAGCGCACGGCGGTGCGAGAGTACATCGTTATTGATCATGCCCTGCGTGAAAAGCTGGGCGGCAAGCCCTGGTCACAATGGGGCGCGCACGTAAACAGCATTATCCGGCTGGAAAAACGCCGCATCGTGGATCAGGCCTGGCGGCTCTGTGTTGAGGGCCGTATTGCTCCCGCGGAGCTCAATATGGTGATGTCTCCAAGCCAGCGCCGCGAATTTGAGGTGGCGGCATGAATGACCTCAGGAAAGAAGACTATCCCCCCGGTTTCTGGCGCAATTCAGGCAAAAGCCTGACGTTTATAGGCATCCCCGCCTGGTTATTTCTGCTTTATCTCTTCTGGTTCCGTTTCCCCTGTATGGAGACGATTTATATCGTCTCCGGCGTGATAGCGGTTTTTCGCCTGCTGAAAATGTTTGGCTGGAGCCTGGTAGAGATGCTCACACGGCTTGTACGTCTGCTCCGCGGAAGGTCACTGAGCGGGCGCCCATGGTGGTATCGCCGTTTTACCGATGGCGAGTAGCCATTTCCCGACACATCGTAAGGAGGCAGTATGAAAACCGTTGATTACCCGGTCTGGCTTGCCGTGCTGCCGGATCAGCGTGACGCCGCGCGTGCTGACGCCGGAAAACATCCGGAAGGGGGAAACGCAATAAAGTGGAGCCCTGAAGATAAGCTCTGGTATGCCCGCCCGGGGGCCGACCTGGACCGGCTAAAGGCATGGATGCCGGATCCGGCCAGACGCAGTGGCGGAGGCGATCCGGAAACCGAATTCCTGGACGCCTTAACCGACGCAGGACTGATTATCGATGGTCTGCCGATTATGGATGGTGAGATACACCGCGTATCCGTTACAGACGGACCGAAGGGCAACGGTGACGGCGTCTACAAAGGGTTTCTTAACGGGAAAGTTCCTGGCGGTTGGTTTATCAACTACTGGACTGCTAAAACACATAAGGACATCACAAAATGGAAAGCGTCAGGGGGAGAATCAGATCCTGTCGCCCGCCTCCACATGCAAGCCGTTGCCCGACAGTCCAGGGATGACTCTGCCCGGGCGCTTGCTGCAACGCATGCCCGTCAGACAGCGAAGGCGCACGCGCTTTATGACAAGCTGCCGCCTGCTGATCCAGCGCACGCTTATTTCATCCGTAAGGGCGTGACGGCCGATGATGATATTCGGCAGACGCGTAACGGTGCGCTGGTCATACCGCTTTATGACGTTGACGGCCAATTCCGCACACTGCAGTACATCCCCCCGGACGGCGAAAAATACCTTTATAAAGAAGCGCCCAAAGCTGGCCATTTCAACGTGGTTGGGGGCGCGCTGCGCAACGGTGAACCTGTTCTTTATGCTGAGGGATATGCCACTGCGAGGAGTATTAATCAGTTAACCGGGCTTCCGGTCGTAATGACAGTAGATGCCGGCAACATGCTAAACGTTGCAGACGTTCTTTTTGCCAAATATCCGAACAGTCCTCACATCTTTATGGCGGATGACGATCACCAGAAACCGGTTAACACGGGCAAGGTTATGGCCGACCAGGCTGCCTTTACTACCGCCGGAATGGTGCTGATGCCGGAGCTCTCTGAGGCTGAGCGGCAGGCCGGAATGACCGATTTTAACGATATTCACCAGGCCCGCGGCGCAGAAGTATTACGCGCCACCCTTATTCCTCGACTTAATGATGCTCTTTATAAGCTCAACTACAAGGAAACAGTTATGGCTACTCCTGACGACATAACCCCTGCGCAAGAAAACACTCCGGAACCTTTAGCTGCATTACAGCCGGCGGCAAATCCTGCTGCGGCATCGCTACCGGTTGATGAGCCGAACGTCTCTCCTGCGGCAAAGCCTGACAGAGCACCGGAAACAAATGCAGCAGGCACGGAGTTGGCCGCTGAACGTGCAGACACTAAAGCGGTCCGTAATTCGGGGAGCGCGTTGGCGAAGTCAGAGGAAATACTGGCGCTGAGCGCGCAGGGAATGAAGGCCGGACAGATAGCTAAAGAGCTCGGCATCGGGCAGACCAGTGTGTACCGTATTCTGAAATCGCAAAAAGCAGAAGCGGATGAAATCACACCTTCTGTGCAGGAGGTATCGAACAGCGAAACGGCTAGCCGGGCCGTGCCGGAACCAGAACAGCCCCCTGCCGAGCCTCAAACCGTTTCCCCTCAGGCTCCGGATAAAGCAATCGCCGATCCCGAGCCTGCTACCGTTCAGCCGGATGTTAATGTTTCCCAGCCAGCACCTCAGATGGCCGAGGCGGAAACGATCGCCGTGCCGGCATCAACCGCTACGCAGGCGTCGCCAGCTCCCTCAGGCCCCTATGACAACTACATGGGACTTTATGGGACGGGGGCGGAATTGCGGGATCGGCTGGCTGCGCTGACTACGGGTGAGACTTCACCGGCGGCGTTGCTCAGGGACATTAACTCGCTTCGCGTGCGGGTAGACAGCGCTGGGATTGCCAGCGTCTATTCACGCGAGCACATGAAAGAAATGCAGCAGGTATTTAATCGTCTGACGCAGGGCGGGATGGCTGGCGCAGATGTGATGGATAAAGGTGCAGTCAGCCGCCTGCGTAGCCTGATAGGTCAGCGTGATACATGGAACTCACTGCATCCTACCAGCGGCAGCCTTGACGTTAATACCATACCGGCGAAGGTGGCGCAGCAATATGCGTTGCTCGCCACGGGAGACATTACGCGGGCGCAGTTTGATCGCGAAGTGCGGATGCTTTACGGCGAATTTACCCGGGCCGAACCGGAGCGATTTACCGGTAGCCGTCACGCAGAAACCCGCACAGTCTTTGATCGCATGGCAGCGCTTCAGAGCTCCGAGCGTGCGGCACAATTTACGGCGGCAACAGCGGTCAGCATGACTCAGCTTCCTCCGGCATCAGCGGAAGATCTGAACTCAACGGCGTTATACCGGCTCCAGAATGAATTGCGCGACGGGTTCGTGTCGCTGGCTCGCGGCGAATCGTCAGCGTCGTTGCTGACAGAAAATGTAGCGCGGCTTCAGGCAAAACTCGATGAGGCTAAAGCGCAAGGGGTTTATGCAGAAAGCCATCTGAATGAGATTCAGGGCGCGTTTGACAGGGTGACGCAAAACGGTCTCGCAGGCATGCCTGCTCAGGATTCAGCGGCACCACTCGGTGATTTTGCTTCGCGCTATCCCGCATCAGCCTCGCTCGATGTCGCCACAGTGCCGGCGCGCGTTGAAGCTCAGTATGCAATGCTAATCCGCGGCGACGTCAGTCGCGCACAGTTTGAGGAAAATCTGGCGGTTCTGCGCAACGAAGTTGTGCGTCAGACAGAAAGCGGACGAGTGAGCCCGGAGGCATTAGTGGCCGCAGAAGGTGTTTTTGCAAACCTGAGTGCGTTTTCTGCGACGGCAACTGCCTCTGACGTCATACCTCAGCCTGCAGCAGCGCAGCCCGTCATGCCAGCTGAATCCGCACCAGTAAATGCGGCTGCAGCGACCGCTGATGCCGCGCCGGCAGCACCGGAAGCTATGCGCGATCCAGCTCCAGAAGAGACTGCCAGCTTTACCGAGCCTGATAAATCCGGACCGGCACCGGAGGTTATCACCTCTGCAGCGGAATCCGCGCCGGCGGTAGCAGAGACGGTACAGGATGCTGCGCCAGCAATGTCTGCCGCACAGCCTGTGATTTCTGCTGAGCCTGAAACATCTGTACCAACACCGGATGCGACGTCCACGTCGCCAGTACAGGCAGAAGAGATACATGATGCGATTCCTTCAGAGCCGACGGCTCCTGCTGCAGAAGCGCGCCTGATGAGTGAAGTTCCGGCAGCAGAACGCAGTGCAGAACCTGACAGCAGCCCGGCAATCCCGGCAACGCCACTCACCGCTGCCTTCGGGGAAGAGAATGCCATTCTGGTAGAAGCCCGCCGTGTGGCGCCGCAGCCTGAAGATACCCCGGCGGCAAACGCCGCGCGAACCGACCAGGATAAGCTGCTGAGCCGGGTCTCACATGAAGATCACCCTGATGGCAAAAGCATAATTTATCGTCTCGATAGTGAGCCGGCGTTTATCGATCGCGGAAACCGTCTGGTCATGGCCGAAGGCGCCAGCGCACACGAAGAAAAGGTTCTGGCTGCACTGCTGACCGCTGCGAAGTTTTATCACGGCAAAATTGAGCTGACCGGCAGTGATGAATTTAAGGCGTTTGCCATCAGCGTTATCGTGAATAACGGGCTGCAGGTGAGTATGAAAAACCCGAGTCAGCAGCTTGCACTTGAAGAGGCAAGGCGTGCAGCGGGTCAGCCAGTCGTAACACCGGACACAGTTCGCGGGGATCCGATTGCGCCAGTCACCGCGTCTGCACCCGTTGCAGCCAGCACGGCACCGCCTGTTACTCCGGCTGCTGCTGCGCCGGCGATGGCAGAAGCTCCCGCTTCCGGAAAGATGACGCCGACACCGGAATCCTCATTACCGGTGAATCCAGAAAAACCGGCCATTCGTCCTGACATCCATACCCCCGCTGAAAAAGCGCGCGAGCCCGTTACAGGCAAGGTCACGGCCTGCGGACAGGCGCCTTTCCGCTTTGAGCAAGAAGAGCAATTAAGCACTTTCATCACGTTGCGCACCCGTGAAGGCTCGCAGACGTTCTGGGGGAAAGAACTTGCGGGTTTAATACGTGAAACACGCCTGCGAGAGGGCCAGATGGTGACGCTGCAGTGGATGGGGCAGCAGCCCGTGACGGTTAATAAGCCGGTAAAAGATACCCAAGGGAATTTTACTGGCCATTATGAAGAAATACAGACCAAACGGAATCAATGGGCGCTGACCTCTGCGCGTGGAAACCGCGTACAGACCGGCGGCGATGAAATGATTAAGCTCTCAGCCTTCAGTGCGAACCGTTATACGCAGGTGCAGCATGCACTGGTCAGCCAGCTCGGCATCAGCATTGACGCCCCGCCAAAACCCGCCGACGGCCTTTTCTGGATCCGGCCTGACGGGCAGGGCAGCGCCAGCGCCGGCGATGCGCTTTCAGCGCCGCGACCACCTCACAATGAGGATGCGGGTAAGCCGGTCATGACCGCATGGGGCGATGACGGCAAACCAGATTTATATCTGGTGCAGGGCGACGGTAACTATCTGCAGGGCGTTGTGCGTCAGAACGACAGCTATCAGCATGTGCTGGTCAGCCTGCCGGACAGTAAAGAGGCGCCAAAGATGGTTATCAACCTCCTGACGCCTGACGGTGCGCAGCCCATCGGCAGCGGTAACGGCATTAACCGGTCCGACGGTAAGCCGGTGCCGCGTGAGCACGTGGTCTTCCGCGTGACCGGGGATGAGAAGCAGCGAATTGCGAAACTGCATGAGCCTGCCAGCATTCCTCCGGCTCTGCATGCCCGCCTGGGTTATGACGAACGCTATAAAGCTGAAACTGTTTACCCAAAGGAGCAGCCGGCAGCAGCACCACAGGCAGCACCGGTCACGCCGCCGCGGCCGGCCCAGTAATCGATCCCACCGGAGTATTCACATGAAAAAAATCCCGACCGCCTTTATGGCGGTCTTTTTATGCTTCGCCTCTTTTACGACCAGTGCGGCCAGCTGTCGCGCTGCCTCTGCAGCACAGGCTGGCAGTGAGGCAGGCTATAACGCCGCGAAGAAGGCCAGCGATGCCTGGTCACAACGTGAAAGTCAGATGTCAGATCAAATGCAGAACTGTCTTTCAGGCATCCGGGATATTTCCGTGAGCCTGCCGCACTTCCCCAGCCTGCAGGACATCATGAATCAGGCGTCAGAGAAGGTCTGCAGTGCAATGACCGACAAAATCAACAGCTACCTGCCGGACAATATCGATCCGTGGCAGTCCTACGGCATGTAAGGAGTAACACATGCAAACCCCTGCAGCGGCTCAGCCGCCTGATGTTTCCGCTCCTGTCCAGATCAAGCCGGATATTTATGAGCATGCCGTTCAGGCTCAGCATGAGCGCACGCTGGGCGCTGAGTTCGCCCGCAAATGCCTGAAAAATTTAGGCTGGAGTCAGGTACTCAACGTTATCCAGGCAATCACTATCGGTTTGCTCTTTTGGGCCTACATACATCTGCCGCAGCATTACGTCGCGACGGAAAACGGCCGCATTACGCCTTTCTACCCGACGGACAAACCGGTCTGGAGCGAAAGCGACGTCAGGCAGTTTGGTGCTGATACGATCAGTAAAGCCTTTACGCTCGACTTCGTGCATTACCGCGATCAGATGACCGCCGTCTCCCCTGATTTCTCAGAGGAAGGTTTTGCCGGTTATAACCAGGCGCTGACGACGGGCTCCAACATTCTGTCGCTCGTCAGGGACAAGCGTATGAACCTCACCAATACCGTTGAGCCTGGTGTAATAGCGCGCCGGGGTGTGATTGGCGACCGGTACACCTGGGAGTTCCAGTACCCGGTTACGATGCGCCTTCAGGGACAGAACAGCAGCAGCCCGCCGCTGCGCTACATATTTACGCTGCGCATTCAGCAGGCCGATGTGCGACTGAAGCCGCGCGGTCTGGAGGTCACGCAGACTATCACCAACAATGCAGGATAAGGACGGTTTATGAGCAACATTCGCACTCTGGTACTGGCTCTGTGTCTGGGGCTGTGTGGCAGCGCGTGCGCTGCAACGACGGGTGAGACGCCGGCCGGCAGCAGTACGGCGGGGCCACTGCCCGGGCAGGCGCTCCCGCTGCCAACGTCTGCCGCATACGATGAGGCGCAGGCAACGCTGTCACCACTCTCTGCAGATGAAATCCGGCAGTTGCGCGCGCAGCAGGCTGAACAGAATCGGGCAATAGCCACGCCGGGCATCACGGCCGTGCCTCGTATCACAGCACAAACCTTAAGCCTGCAGCCGGGCGCGAGCCTTCCCCTGGTGCGTACAGCCGTGAACTGGCCTGCGACAGTCAGCTTTATTGACAGTACCGGTGCTCCCTGGAGTCTGCTCGGTGATCCGGTCAGCGGATCGCCGGATATCAAGGTGAAATGGTTGCCCGGAACCTCCTTCATGATTATCACGGCGAACCGCGACTTCGTGAGCACGCTCGTTACCGTGGGCCTGAAAGGGCTTTCCGTTCCGCTGCAGATTAGCGTGATGAGCGGTGAGCCAGACACAGCGAAAAAGACATGGACGGTTGACGCGCGGCTTGATCTGCGCGTGCCCCGCCGCGGGCCGGACGCTGTGGCCGACGCGCCATCGCCGTCACGCATCGGGCTTCACGATGATGTTCTGCAGGCATTTCTGGACGGGGTGCCGCCTTCCGGGGCTAAACGCCTGAAGACTACAGGCAGTGTGCCGGACACGGTGGTGTGGCAGCAGGGCGATGACCTGTATATCCGCTCGCGGGCAGATATCCGGGACGAATTCGATACCACGCTGTCCTCTGCAGATGGCACTCATTTGTGGAAGCTGCCGCTGACGCCTCGCGTCGCATTTTCCGTTGACGGGCGTACTGAGGCCCTCAGCATTGCCCTGGAGTAATCATGAGCGATCAACAAAATACCGGCGGGCGCAGTATCCGCCTGATGATGGGGCTGATAGCGCTTGGCGCAGTTGTGCTGACAGGTGGAGGTTATCTGTTATGGACATGGCTTGCAGCGCCACCGCCCGCGCCATCCAGCATAGATATGAACAACCTCGGTGCCACAGCTCAGAATAATGCGCAGGAGCAGCAGGCCTATCGCGATCTTATCCGTGAAAACAATGCGAGGGGTGCGCATGACGCCTCAGCGAGCAATCAGAGCTTTATCAGCAGCATTCCGCTGGAGCAGGACGTCATAAAACCTGCGGAAGTTAAGTTGAGGCCGGCTCAGGATAAACCGAAGGTTATACCGCCACCGCAAAATACCGGCAGTGGCCGCACGCAGGAGCAGCAGAAGGCGCTTGCAGAAGCCCGGCAGAAAGCGCTGGGCACACTGCTGGCGAAAATGCAGCAGCCTCCTGAAACGGGCGAGCTGCCGGGGGCGGAGTTACTTGGTGGAAAGGAAAGCAGCTGGGCCGCCTGGCGCGATTCGCTGCCCGGCAGCGAAGTTCAGCTGGCCGCCGCGCGCAGCCGGCAGGACACGCTGAATGCTCCGCCGGCATCTGTGGTAGTGGAACCTTACTGGCGAGGGCCCGGGGAAATCTGTACGGGTGTTGACTCAGATAACGGCGCCACGCCGGTGCTGGGCTGTATTAAAACGGGTCCGTATGCAGGAGCGGTGCTTAAGGCGCCCGAAGGCGCGAAGCTCTCAGGCGATGGCGTCATTATTCACTTTACCTCTATGACCCTGAACAGGAAGGCCTACAAAATCGATGCTTACGGGCTGGATGACAAGACGCTCGTGGCCAACATCGCATCTGACGTCAGTCATCACTACGGTCGTCGCATCCTGCTGCCCGCCATCCTCAAGGGGATCGGTGCGACAGGCGAGCTTTATGCGCAGTCGAATACACAGGTTCTGACTAACGGATTCAATACTGTTACCGCGCGGCCTTCTGCGCCGGACGGTTCAGCGGTAGCAGGCGTTATCGTTGGCGGTGCGGCAGAGCAGGCCGCGCAGGTGCTGACGAACGATGCGGGCCGTCTGCCGGATCGTACGGTCACGGTAGATTACGGCAAAGTAGTAGCTATTCAGTTCATGAGCGGCGTGTACAGCACCGATGCCGAAGCGCCGCACGGAGCAGCATCAGGTAACCCTGGTGCAGCAGCTCCGGCTGGCTGGCGCAACAATCCAACCCCTTCTGCAGCCGATCTGCGTGAAGAAGCACAGGCGCGCATTCGCGACGCCCGACAGAGAAAAACAGGAGACGCCCTTGAATGAGTTCCAGACATTACCGGCGGATAACGTCCCGCCGACCCCACAGCCTCAACAGTCTCCTCCGCTACCGAAAAAAGAGAGCCTTCTGACGCGACCTTTGTTTCTCGGGCAGTCGCTGCCGTGGCTTGCTGGCGGCGCTCTGTTAATTCTTGGCGCGGCCTTGTATCTGTACTGGCCAGCGTCATCAGCACCCGACGCCGGGCAGCTGGCATTCGGAAACGATGCAGGGTTCAGTGAGGTTAAACCAGCTTCAGTTAAGCCCCAGCCCAGCGTTGTATCTCAGAGGCCTGTAACAGCACCTCAAACCGGCGGGCTCAGCGTTCCCGTTGACGCTATCGGCAATGCTCCGGCTGGCGGCACGCTGCCGGAAGAAGTGGTGAAAATCATTCGTGAAGGACAGGAGTTTGAAGCGGCAAACCGCGAGGCCATTACCCGTCTGTCTGAGACGGTGCGGGCACAAACTGCGGCGCTGGCTGGCATGCAGCAGCGGCTTGATTCGATTGCGTCAGAGAACAGCCGGCTGGCCGGTCAGCTTACCGTAATGAATGCCCGTCAGGATCCGGCAGCCGGCGGTCACCACGCGGCAGACAAAAATATCCGACGCTCAGCACTTTCGGGTATGCGTCTTGAAAGCGTTCAGGACGGTATGGCGTGGGTCAGCTGGCAGGGACGGACGTGGGCGGTGCAGTCCGGGGATAGCCTGGGAGGTATTACCGTCAGTGATATCAGTACCGCAGATCGCAGCGTTACGACCAGCGCCGGCGTGCTGCGCTAAGGGGGCGTCATGGGTGGTTCACTCGACGGCATCACAATGTTGTCGAATCTGGCCTCTGGTCTGCTTGGCGCAGGTATTAACCTCGCGCTGACGCTCGGCGTGCTGTTCGCTGTGCTCGGCCTCAGCGGCTATCTCGTCCGGCAGTCCTGGCTTGCCCGTAAGGCGCCCGGTCAGGCGGCAGGTGGCGGCAGCGTAGTGGGGATGATTCTGCTGTGCGCCACCCTGGGCGCTATACAGCAGCTGATTCAGGCTGCTGCACATCAGGTGGGCTGGGAAGCATCGTTTGATGCCATCAGCTACGTTGATGTCGGCACCTTTGGACAAGGGGCGGTTGCGGCCAACGCAATCCTGACGCTGCTGCGCATGTTCGGCGTGTGGTTTGTGCTTTCTGGTGTCCTGCTGTGGCGCCGGGCAAAAAAGGATGGCCATACCGGTTTGACGTCAGGCAACGACGTTAACAGCGGCACCGTTAAATTTATTATCGGCGTGTGTTTTGTGTGCAGTCCCTATCTGCTCGACGCCATTCAGAAATCACTTGGCATGCACTAAGCAGCCTTAACTCTCGCGTCCGTCACGGACGATTTAACTGGCCGTCCGGCCATATTCTCAAGGAAATATCATGATGAACCGTATCACCTGCGCGGTACTTTCGCGCGCCCTTATGCTGTCTGAAACTCTGCGTCGCGCTTTTCTGCGTGCGCTTTTTGCCTGGGTCGCATTCATTTCACCGGGGGCCATGGCCGCCGGCGATCTCGCGGATATCGGCAATAACCTCGCTACCGGCGCCTCTTCCACCACAAAAAACGTACTCACTATCTGTCAGTTGCTGGGCGTGTGCGGCGTGGTCGGGAGTATTTTATCGCTTAAGTCCATGAAAAATAATCCGCAGATTAAGCCCTGGATGGTCGGGGTTGCTTTTGTCACCGGCCTGCTGCTGATTGTTGTTCCTGAACTGATTAAGCGTGGTCAGACCCAGATGGGTATGACGCCTGTCAGCGTAGGCTAACGGATAAACAGCTGTACCGCGCCTGTCCGTGTTTTACAGCGTGCCGGCAGGCGCTCTCCTTACTGTCCCAACTTCTTCGCAACCCTTTCTGTCGGGAACACACTATGACCGTTCTTAACGTGCCGGCACCGGATCTGCTGCAGCTCGTACCGGGCATCAGCGGATATGATGTCGCTCCTCCGCCCGTGCCGGTTGACGCAGGTCCAGCCTGCTGCGGCTGCGGTACGCGGGCACAGCGCCTCTGGCAGGGGCCTGACGCCGTGCCGCTCTGTACGCTCTGCTGGCTGACCCTCAATCTGGACAGCCCCACGGCTGCACACGGACACCTTGCCTGGCTGCCAGATGCGCCTGCAGCAGACATCATCAATCTGCAGCGCCGCGCTCTTATCGGACTTCACAGCAAGGTTAAAAGCGTGCGAAAGGAGTCACGAAAAATCTGGAACTGGCTCGCCCGGCACGCCCGGGAAGTTGAAGGCATGTGGCACACCTCACGCGCTGGGGAATTTGCTGCTGCCATGAAGCAGCTCCCGCCAGTACGGCGGGCGCAGATGCAGCAGAGGCTTGAAGGCTGTTTATTGATCCTTCCCCCTGACGTTTTCAGTGACCTTACCTTGCTGTTGCCGCTGGGGCGAACCGCAGAAAGCGCGGTGAATACCCCGGCATGGAATACCTATATCCGGAGTGACCTGTATGCCAAACCGCCTCATCCGCTGGACTGAAGAGGTTATTACCGCTGTAACGCGTTTTGCCGTTTCGCGCGATTTGCCTGATTACTGCGACCTTGAAACCGTCATAAAACTCTCGAACGACGATCGCGTTCGTCATCCGGAATTGAGCGCACCCTATATCATGGTGACGAATGGCGGAGACTTCCTGACTGTCTATGAGGTGGCCGGCAGCTATCGCGAAACCGACGAAGCAAAAGGCCCAGACAATGTTGACTCCTGGCAGGGTCGGCTGGATCGCATGACCGAAACCCTCACAGCTCTCTACCGCCGTCACGGCCATAAAATCAGCACGATTCATGAGTGCGATCCTGATGGCGGGGAGGCTGAAGTAAAACGCCTGCTGGCGCCACAGTACCGATCACTGAAGCGTACCGGGCTGGACCTGGCTTATCTGCTGGATGAACAGGTGACTACGCTCGCGCCCTGGGTGAATCGTGAGCGCACCTGGCTTGTCTGCTATTCCGGGCGTGGCGTTCTGGCAGGACATGAGCTGCGCGATGAGAATGCCCGCCTTAAAGAGCTTATTAATGCGAGCCCGCCCGCGGCGTTTGGCCAGAATCCGCTTACGGCACATCTGCCCGGCCTGAAGATACGTCACGATGCCTTTCTTTCGCAGGTTGAGCGGGCGCTCGGAGATACCGGCAAGGGCGTTCTGCTGAGACGTATAGATGCGCATGAGGCGGGGCGGGTGCTGCGCGCGCAAATTGATCCGAAAGGCACGGGCGAGGGCTGGCAACCGCTGCTGCCGGATGACCGCGTAATACCTCACGGCGTGCGTCAGGGGAAAGACGTGACCGCGCTGCTGGCACCCTGGCTTAAATTTCAGGTAATGAATTCCAGCGTCCAGGAGATACGCGACAACCTGCTGAAAATTCACGGCATCTGGCACGGAACGATTGCCGTTGATCTCGGCCCGCAGAATCCCCAGAGCTTTGCCCGATTACGCGAGCTTATCCCCCGCAGCGTGCCGTTTCGTATCCGCCAGGACCTGATGCCTGGCGGCATGCGCCGTCTGGCAGGAAAGCATGCCGTGCTGGGCTTTACAGAATGGGTGCCCGGCCTGAAGGCCATCAGTGAATCGGTAAATCTCCTCGCAGAGCGTGAGCGCATTGAACCTGTGTGCGTGAAAACTATTACCGTGGCCACCTGGGGCAAGACGCCAGAAGATGTCACGCGCAACCTGACGCTGCTCAGTCAGGCACTGACTTCATGGGGAGTTTGTGGCGTTACACAGACATTCGGCGATCCGGTGCGAGCATGGGTATCCACGCTTACCGCGTCATCGGCCTCGCCCGGACCCTGCCTGATGTATCCGCCCCTTTCAGAAGCGCTAAACCTGATGCCGCTGACGCGACCTGCGTCGCCATGGAATGACGATGGCGATGCGCTCTATCCCACACCAGACGGAAAAATCATCCCGGTGGGCCTGGCATCACCAAAACAGACCAAGCTCACTACTATCGTGGCCGGTGAGTCGGGCGGCGGTAAATCCGTACTTATCAACCGAATGACACTAATCCTCGCCAGCCGCGCACAGCAGCAGCTGCCGTTTTATTGCGGTATTGATAAGGGGTTCAGTTCTGAAGGTGCTGTCTCGATGCTTAAGGACGGGCTGCCGCCGGAGCGACAGGACGAAGTGCTGAATATCATTCTGCGTAATGAATCGCAGTATTGCCGCAATCTGTTCGATATTCAGCTGGGCCTCAGCATGCCGCTGACTTATGAAGCCGAGTTTATGGAAAACGCGCTAAGCGTTCTTTGCACAGACCCTTCAACCGGCTCTCCGCCTAATGCCCGCGATACGCCCGTTATTCTTCGTCGTCTTATCACTGAAGCATTCAAAATAGCGCGTGATGATCCGCGTCGCTATGAGCCTGGACTGGTGCCTGAAGTGGATCTGGCAATAGAAGAGGCTGATATCTGGGAAAAACATCCTGCCTATCGCGAACACTGCACCTGGTATGAAGTGCGCGATCTTCTGCAGGACGCGGGCAGGACTGAAGCAGCACAGCGCGCACAGTATCAGGCAGTGCCGGAGCTTGCGGATATGGCTCCTCTGCTCAGCAGCCCTGACTTTGAGAGTAACTTTGGCCGTGTCCAGCGCGACGGCAGCGGCGAGGCACTCATTGAGTACATGGCTCGCTGTCTGCGGGACGCCTGTGGCCAGTACCGGATGTTCGCGGGTCGCACGCGGTTCATGATTAGCCCGAAAGCGCGCGTCATAACGGTAGATCTGCAGTATGTAGCGGGCGGTAAATCCAAGGCCGGGCAGCTGCAGACTGGCTTAATGTTCCTGTTTGCAGGGCACATTGCCGGCGGCGACTTCGTGCTGCCGCAGTACCAGGATGAACTGTTTCCTTCTTTGCACCGCCGCTGGCACGCGCTGCACCGCGCTCGCGTGGAACAGCTGGATCAGGAGGTGAAAACGAAGCAGTACGACGAGCTCCATAACGCTAAAGACGTACCGTTTATTTTCCCGATGCTGGAAACCGCAGACCGCGAACAGCGCAAGTTTGCAGTGCGTACTGTGCTGTCATCGCAGTATTTCCGCGATATGCCTGAGGCGCTGCGCCAGTCAGCCAACTCCGTATATATGGTGGCGGTTGACCCTGACGACCGTGAGGCGCTGCAGGCGCGTTTCCAGATTCCTGACGTAACGCTCGACCGCTTCGCCCGTATGGGCAGCGGGCCATCAGCAGATGGCAGCGGCGTGCCGTTCCTCGGTATTTTCCGCGTGAAGGGTGGCAGCACTATTGCGCACATCATGAAAAATACTGTCGGTCCGCAGGAGCTGTGGGGCCACAACACCACGCCTGAAGATATGTCGCTGCGACGCAATATTCAGAAGGAAGTGGGCGCCGGCACGGCCCGCCGCATTCTTGGCCGGTTCTTCCCTGCAGGGTCCGCAGCTAAGGTCATCGAGCAGCGCCGGCGTATGGCGGGGGAAGCGCAGGGCGAAAGCGTTATCAAAACGCTGGCAAATGAGCTCATCAGCAAACAGGGCTACGAGCTCTGAAAGGAGATAGTGATGAAAATACATAACCGATGGCCAGTAAGCCGCAGGTTGCTGGCTGCCTGCGTGCTGGCAGCCATAGCACCGCAAGTGATGGCTTATCCAACGGAAGAAATGAGCAGCATCCCTATTCAGTCACAGGTGATGCCGGCGCTGCAGACGATGCAGGTCACGCTCGGAGAAATCCTGTCGGCTGAAACGGAAACCGGCACGGCCGTGGTGCAGTCCGGTGACAAAATCACCACGGCTATTACTGAGGCAGCGCGTACGCAGCGCGAGGCGGAAAACTTTAATCGCCAGGCTGACCGGCTGGAGAAGGCCCGCACTGCATACACCGTACCAGACAGCATCTGCACAGAGTCAGCGTCAGGATCGGCGGCGCAGGTAAGTCAGGCGACCCGGGCAACAGCGTCAAGGCTTTCAGGCGGGGGCGGGGTATCAAACAAGGTTGTGCGTGAGACGCTCGCAAGCCTCCCCGTCGCGCCGCGACAGGGCGGCTACCGCAGCGCGCTGGTACATGCCGGGTACTGCACGAAGGAGGAGGCCGCGCTGTATGGTGGCACCGGCCTTTGCCCGGGCGTCTCCTCGCTGCCGGGCGGGGATACCGAGGCGCGATCGCTGTATGACGGAGCCGGGCAGCCTGGTAAGGATCCGGAACTGACATTTACGCAGGCCCAGACAGATGCGGCAATGGCCTATGTAAACAACTCGGCGAAGCTCGATGCCGGGCGTACGCCTGGCAAAGGCGAAATCCAGACCGCGACCGGGCAGGAGTATCAGGGGCTGCTCACTCAGTATAAGGCGATGCAAAGTGCTGCGATGCAGCCCCAGCTGGACATGGTAGCAGCGAGTCAGCCGCAGGATGCGACGCGCGAGGCGCTGACCGAAGCCCGGCAGGCGCCGTCCGCAGAAACCTATTTCCAGCAGACCGCCTCCGCGCAGGCAAAGCAGACCGGCACCATGAGCGAGCGTGAGTTTGAGGCGTTTGAAGTGGGGCGCCGCTATGCCAATACGGAGTGGGTAAAGGACCTTCAGAGCATGGAAGGTGACAACCTGCTGCGTGAAATGGCACGTCAGCAAAGTCTCGCCAACTGGCTGGCCATGGGTATCAAGAACGAATTGCGTCAGGCAAATATCATCAGCGGCCAGCAGCTGGCGCTTGCTGCAAAAGAGCAGTACGCACCACAGCTACAGGCACTGTCAGCCCAGCTTAGCGCCGGCGTGAGCGCGCATTAATGTCTACGGAGATAACAATGATAACGAGCGGAACCTTTGCGCCGAATGCCGGCGCACTTGAAACGCTGCTGGATGCGGGCGAGGGGCCGGTGATCGTACTGGACCCCTGCGGAGCACTCTGGAACACCTTTTTTCAGACGCCTCGATGGTCCCGGTTATGGCAGGCATGGCGGCTTTGTCCAGGTCAAACGCAGGAGGGCGACGTCTGGAACGTCATCAGCGCGCTGAAGGGCGTTAACGCACTCGCCGGCTCGTCAGCTCTTGCTGCAGCACTTTTTCCGTCGAATGAATACAGCGATCTCACCCGCGAACTGATGAGCTGCCTACTGCAATTTACAGACGAGACAGACCATGTTCGCGATCTGCCGGCGCTGGCTGGCCAGCTGTGGGCTGATGAGCTGTGGATAGCGATTGCGCGCTGGAGCCGAAAACATCCGCACAGTGCTTCACTTCAGATGGCGCGTGCGCTGTTGACACGTGACGGCGCGAGCGAGGCGGCTGAAGCCATCCGCCGCCGCATGACGACCTACCATCACCCTCACGTTGCTGAGACGTTCTCAGGCGCTCCCGGGCTAAACCTGAACACGCTCCGGCAACGACCCGGGCAGATTATCTTTCTGACGCCAGATATTCGCAGCATGGAAAGCCAGGAGCTGACGGATGTCTACGGCTTTCTTGTGACTTCGCTGCGCTCGATAGGCGCGCTTCATCACATCATGTTTTCAATGGTTGAGCCTGCGCTAGTCGCGCATGGAGGCGTTTTATGAAAAGTGCTGATACTGAAGCTCCGGCAACTGGCGAAAAGAAAGCCCGAATCACGCCGAAGCGCTTAGGCTGGTTTGCTTTGAATATATTCATGCCGGCGTATGAAATGACTGGCATGGCTCGATACACCGGACGTAACGTCTCGCGAATCTGGCAGCGCATCCGGGAAGTTACTGCTGGCCGCAATGCCGATGGCTACCGCCCTGCTGACTGGTCACAGGCGGTTTCTGACAGTGGGCTTAGCCCGGTGCATCTGGCGCGCAATTTTCGCATTACGCGCTGGCTATGGTGGGGGCTGATGTGGCTCACAGGGTTGCCGGCGCTGGGATTTCTGGCGCTGTTGATCGCTGCAGGTAGTAACGTCAGCGGAACCGGCTGGCTGCGCATAGGTTGTGTACTGCTTGTCATGAGCCTGCTGGCAGCCACCGGCTTCGTTCAGGTGCTGGCAGCAAGCTACAGGCTCTGGCAGCTCACGGAAAAAAGGGTCTCGGCGTCAGAAGAAGGCAGTTTTCAGGCGTTCCTTCAGGAGACGCGCTGGTGTCGCACAGTGTTAAGCGGTGGCTTACTGAACAGGAAAAAAAATGCGTGAAAAAAAACGTGATCAGATGCTCAACCTGCTCTGTACCCAGTTGGCAGATGCCGAACTTGCCGGGCGCCGGGAAAAAATAATGCACCTGATGCACAACGCACGTCGCGCCAGTAGTAATCGTGAAATTTACAAGGCTACCGAATATTGTGTTCAGGCACTGAAGCAGCTACGCAAAGTGCGCCATACGCTGCGTATAGCTGGCGCTGAAGCTGCCAAATTGGCGCCGGTTGAATGTGCGATCGCTCAGCTTGAGCCGATTTATGACGAGGCAAGAAAGGATGGGTTCGCAACCCTGTTCGTCGATCCATATCAAGGGCGGTTTTATGCAGGTTTAATGCTGCTGGTTACTGGATTAATCATGCTATACGCAGTTGGCGAGACCAGTGGCTGGTTTCAAACCTGATAGCCTCACGTCAGAGGAGATTTTTGATGTTTATGCGGCTTGATATGTTTGCTGCACTGCTCGATATCCGACCCGGTGAACTGCTGCATGCGGTCCGGACTGACGGTCTACTTGGTGGAATGGCGCTGCCGGCACGCCGACAGGTGCGTGGTGCAGCGGTCATGTTTAATCATGAAGAGGCGATAACTTTCGCGAAACGCTGGCAGACGCGGGAGATTGGGCCATCACCTGCATCGTCGGGCCAACCGCTGATTGCACTGAAATCGCTGCTGAAGAGGCGGGGATCGCGCCACTGGAACTGTGGCAAGCGGTGCAAACCGGAAAAAAACTACAGGGGCTTATGCCGCCACCGGCTGAAAAAAGCTGTAATGGCCAGCTGCTGTTTGATCCAGTAGCCGTAACGCAGTTTGCATTGCGCTATCGTAACGTGCTGAAAACCCGTAAATGAGCACGATGCGCCGCCAGACATAATTCTGATTATAGCCGCTTCGCCGGCACCTCCTTTTCCCACCGGTCAGATCTGACCTGCAGGTTAACTATGAAGCTACTGAAAAAAATTCAGGCGGCAGTATTGCTGTGCGCCGCGTCCTGCCCGGCCCTCGCCGACAGCGTAAATTATCAGACCATCAGTGATGCGGCGCAGAAGACAGGAGACTTATCGCGGCAGGCGCTGGTGATGATCTTCGGCGATGTCGTGATCTCACCTTTTCAGCCAGGTCAGCCCACGCTTATCGGCTCTTTGTTCGCCCTCCTGAATGGCGTGTTGTGCTCGGTGGCGCTGGCGTGGTTTCTGATAGTGACCCTGAAAACGCTGTTTAAGGGCGGGCAGGACGGTAAGGTGTTTAGTGCCGGTCGTTCCATGCTGCACCCGGTAATGAGCTTTGCCGGCTTCATTACGCTTATTCCTACTGCATCAGGCTGGTCGCTCTCTCAACTGGTTATGCTATGGGCCGCATCCACTATGGGTATAGGCAGTGCGAACCTGCTGACTGATAAAGCGGCCGACATGATTAGTAATGGTATGTCGCTCGTCGTTCAGCCTACCGCGCCATCGACCCGATCGGCTGCGCGCGCAGTGTTTGAAATGAATCTGTGCAAGTATTCTACAAACCGGGAGCTCAGCTCGTTGTATGAGGACGGGCAGGCCAGAACAGCGCTGATGACGACGTCAGGGGGTAACGGTAGCTATACCACCGGCAACGGCAGCGCAGTTTGCGGTAGCGCCCGTATCCCAGCCCCTTCTAAAGGCATAACTGAAAGTCTTTTTGGTTCACAAGTGAATACCGATAGCGTCACAGCTGCTGAACGGAGCGCATTGGACACTATGCAGTCTACTCTGGATTCTGCCGCTCAGGCCTACGTAGATGCCTACCTGAGCCGGCGCGATCATGACACAGGTACAATGTCCGATGCAGAGACTGTTATCCAGCAATCGGCGGCGGCGTACGAAACAACGGTTAACAACGCGCTGAATCAGCTGAACTATAAAGATTCATTACAGGGCCAGCTTACCTCACAGCTGAAAACCCACGGCTGGATGTCGCTGGGTGCGTGGTACAACACGTTTGCTACGGCAAACAGTAAAACCAATTCGGTCGCTAATGCAGCTCCTGTAACTTCAGGGCCGAGCTTCCATGGCGAGACAGGCACAGGTGATCTTTATCACCAGGTTTTCGCAGCTTATCGTTCACAGACGCAGAACAGTTCTTATACTCCACCCTTAGGCACACTAAGTGCAGAAGATGACAGCATCGGTGGCAGCTCATCCGATCCTGATGCAGTCTTCGTAGGCTTTTTAAAAAGTCCCGTTCAAAGGCTGACAACCTTTTTTGCGACAAGTGCTACCGGAACCAATTCTGACTTTTCTAATCAGGTTAATCCGCTGATAAAAATGCAAGCTATTGGTGATTACACATTAGGAGCAACTGAAACGGCGCTGACTGCATATGTTGCTGCTTATGGGGTTGCTGCTGCAGTAGATCACTCTTTAGTAGGAAAGTTTGGTGAACTAACACAAAACCCTGCAGGAACAGTAAAAGATATTTTAGGAATGCTATCGCCTCCATTCTATTTTTTAATGCTGCTGTTATTTGCGGTCGGTTTTTCTCTGGCAGTCTTTCTTCCGGCAATACCTTTTCTTTACTGGATGGTTGGATCCTTTAATTGGATCGTCAGTGTGATGGTCGGTTGTGCAGCCGGGCCGATGTGGTCCGCTACGCATTTAGGCGCAGAAGAAGATAAAGGAAGCCGCAGCGCCTATGGTTATATTTTTCTGATTGATATGATGCTCAGGCCTTCCCTTATGGTGTTAGGTTTCTTTTTTGCATCAGTAGCAGTAATGGCTGGCGGGACACTGCTGAATTTATTATTTGGCACGGCAGTTGCTAACTCAAATGCTGATTCAATCATGGGGATCGTTAAATTGGTTGGATGGCTTATGATGTATGCGCGCATTGCCACTTTTGGCGTTTCTCGCGTATTCGGGTTACAGGCAACGCTCGCAGACTACGTGATTACTTTCTTAGGTGGTGCAGGAATGGCAGGCATCATGGGCGGAATGGTAGACGACGTCAAAGGGATGTTTGCTTCTGCAGGCAGTGGTTCGCGTCAGACTCCTGGATTAAAGAGTATGCCTAATCGTCAGACTCCAGTATCTGAAGATGGAATTAAATAATTATCCTGGATTTGTAGATCCTTAAGCGTATAATTTAAACAGAACAAAATTTGGCAGGAGGTTGCCATGAAAAAATTTATTAGATCTGGAAACAGCGTTAACCTTCCCTGGGCATTAATTCGCTCAGCTTATTATCTGGTATTTCTGCCGTGCGCAATTTTCTTTGCAGCAGTTACATTAATAGTTTTTTTTGGCGCCCCTTTCAGGCATGAAATTTATCCGTCAGATTATTTTCTTCTGGCTATGCTCTGGATGTTTATCATTTTACCTCTAGGTTTTCGTTATATCAGCATAAAAATGCGGCGTAAGAAGTTGCTTCACATTGTTGACTTCCTTAAAAGCGATAGGCGTTTCAATCCTGCAGAGAATCATGAAGTCTTCAGTGCTGCTAAAGGTAAATATCTTGGCATTGACACTAAGCGCGGTACTATTTTGTATGTTCACATGTATCGAAAAGGCGTCATTGACGTTATTGGCATGACGATGAATACATGGACCAATACCGAGCTTGAAGGTAGTGCATTACGGATATATACCTTAGATCCTGATTTGCCGATGCTTAGTATCACTGCGCCGCCTGCAGTTGCCAGCAATCTCTATGACACGCTGGGTGCGATGCGTCATCAGTCTTACAGCGAACCGTATCCGGACGAACCATGGACGTTACACGTTGCCCGGCAGAGCAAATTTATTGAGTTCGAGCATAAAGTTGTGGTGCCGCAGGTTACTGCCTGATTTACCCCTGACATTCTGACGCTGTTCCTCTGACACCGGCCCCGAGCCGGTGTTTTCTTATCTGCAGTTCGGCGGCCATCCGCATCCGCCGCTTCCGGAAATTCTCCTATGTATTCTCAGAACCCGAACGCTGCCGGCCATAATGAGCAGGCGGCGATGGTGATCACCCTTTTAATCACGGCACTCCTGTGCTGGCTTTTCTTTAGTGACTTTGTCCGCTGGTCCTGCTGGTTTCTTTACTGGCTCTGGCGCCTTGCAGATTTCCCGCAAATTCATCGTTATGCCGCCGAACGGATCAACCTGCTCGCTGCTACCGGAAACGGCGCTGAGGCAGTGGGGCTGACAGAATGGAGGGACGTCATGAACCGGACTGCCGGCATCCTGTTTGTGCCACTGATCCCACTGCTTGCTGTAGCGGGCTGGCTGCTGGCATGCCATCCCGGGCTCGGTTTTCGCAGCCGCAGGGCTATTAACATTCATTCACTACCTCGCGTGATGCTCACCTTTGCCCCCTCTGTAATACCGGTGATGGCCAGCGATCAGAAAGATGGGTTGATGAATGACACAACACCGGAAAATGCATGGGCGCTCACACCTGAGGAATTTGCTGAACAGCATGGGCTGATTCAGCGTCGGGTACTTGACCGTGACGCGGCCCGGGCTGTTTTTGATGCGCAGGCTGGTCCGGAGATGACGGCACCGGCAGACTGGCAGCCGCACGAACGCGCGTTGCTCGCCGTCTTCGGCCTGCAGGTCTTCACCGGCGACCGTAAAGCGGCCACGAAGCTGCTCGATGACCTTAACCGCTCCTGTATGACAAAACGTCCCTTCAAAGCACCCATTTTTCGCAGAACGCCTGAATGGCGCATCGCTGAGACCCAGCTCATGCGCGTACTGGCAAGCCCGGGCATCAATGAATGGCTGAATACGCATAGCACCGTACGATCGGCGCTGGCGGGCCTGTACGGGCGCGACCTTCGCCTGCCGCCAGCACGGTTCCGCTGGTTAAAGGGCTGCGATCGCACCCTCTGGTACGGACTGCACACTGCAGATACAGCAAAGGTATTTGTTGAAGGATCGGGGATCATCGCGCAGGCACGTGCAGAGATAAAGGCCGCAAAAATGGGACTGCCAAGACCTGCACTGATGACGGATGAGGCTATAGCAGGGCTGCAGCTTGAGCTGGAGCAGCTGGACCTTGTTTATCCGCGGGACCAGCGTCAGCTGCCTGTAAAACGTAAGCGCGAAGCCGCCTTTCCTGACTCTCTCTATATGCCCGGACAGGGCGATGACGAACTTTCTGACAGCGCCGGCGCGCGCTGATACAAGGACATCAATATGACTATTATTCGCA
The DNA here is from genome assembly GCF_057812235.1 of Pantoea sp. ABR1s. Lineage (NCBI taxonomy): Bacteria > Pseudomonadati > Pseudomonadota > Gammaproteobacteria > Enterobacterales > Erwiniaceae > Pantoea > Pantoea sp. ABR1s. The sequence continues at coordinate 106,437 of NZ_JBSZSY010000002.1, forward strand.
AAGAAGGCCTGTTCGTGGCTGAAATCAGCGAAGGACTGCTGAGCACCCGCCGTTTCATTGCAGAGCAGGGCTGGGGTAAGGGCGGAGAAAGCTATACCAATTGCGCAACTCGGCCGCTTTTTACCTTTCCCGTATCAGGGCTACCGTGGTTCGTAGTGCATGGTGACGGTCTGTACGCTCAGAACGCACACGACGCGCTGACTCCACTGTACAGAGGAGAAGATGCCGCGCAGCTGCTGGAGTGCATAACGAACGCACTGCGTAACACATCAAAGCGCCGGCGCCGCAGGGAGCGAGGATTATTGATCGCGGCTGTGTTACTGGCAGCAAGTGCTGCAGTGTCAGTGTCATTCCTGTTTCCTCACTACAGTGAACGCCCTCAATTTCAGGTCGGACCCGTTAACCTGGCACCGCCCGCGCCAGTAGCATCGTCGCCTGTCAGAAATGAGGCTCCGATGGCCGAACAGGGCGCAGTGCCTGCTGATAACTGGAGCCTGCCCGCTTCCGCGCGCCTTACATTGCCTGCGAAGCTCAGAAGTGCGGCGTCACGAGGCATATTCACGATTCCACTGTCCTCAGGTCACGCTCGCACCTTGTACGTTTTTGCGGATCCGTTATGTGCGAATTGTCAGCGTATGGAGCGTCATTTCGAAACGGCGGCCGGCATGGTTAACGTGGTGATATTCCCGGTGACTATTGAAGGGCGTAACGCTTCATTGCAGACACTGACACCTGTCATGCTGCTGCCGGAAGCAGAGCGCGCAGCTGCCTGGAAACACCTTTTTTCAGCTGATGCCGGTATGCCCGTGCCTGGCAGGACGCAGGATACTGCGCCGGCTTCAGACAAAGAAAAAACAGAGCTGGCGCAGGGCGCCATAGGCGTCAATGAAGTGGCATACCGCGCCTACAGGCTGCCCGGAACACCCTGGACGATATCCGACGACGGACGCTACGTACCACAGGCGGTGCTGAGTTCTCCCGCCTCCCTTGAAGCTTTTTTGAAGGAGGGAGCAGCTGATGGACAATAAATCGGCTATAGACAACGATCGTATCAGCCGGCATGTCGGGCGCTCATGGATTACCGAAGCTCTGGCAGAAATTGGCACGCTCGCTTTTGGCATGATTGCGCTCACCTGCGCCGGTATTGTCTGGCCGGTTACTCTGCTGCTGAGCCTGCCGGTACTGCTGTTCTGGTCTCTGGCTGTAGTGCCTTCCGGACGCTGGAAGATGCCTATGCGCATGCCTGCCGACATGAACCGGCTCGATCCGTCCACTGAGCGAAAAGTCCCGGCAAAAGTGCTGGGTTTTCTGCCGGTGACGACTATGCGCATTTACACCGGACGCGCAGCAGGAATTCTGTACGCGGGTTATCTCCGCGGGAAAGACGCCGGCCGTGAGCTGTGGCTCTCAATGGATGATCTGACACGACACGTGCTGATGTTTGGCACCACCGGCGCCGGCAAAACGGAGACGCTACTTGGCTGGGTACTGAACGCACTCTGCTGGGGTAAGGGCGTTATCTTCTCCGACCATAAAGCGCAGAACGATGTGGCGCTGGCCATGATGTCTATGGCCCGACGTTTCGGCCGCGAGGATGATCTGCGCATTATGAACTTCATTACAGGTGGACGCTCGCGTGCGCAGGAGCTGCTGGATAACGTGAAAACCCGCCCGCAGACGAACACTACCAGTATCTTTGGGCTGGCGCAGGAAACCTACATCGTTAACCTGATGGATTCCATGCTGCCCAAAACTGGCGGAAACGGCGGGGAATGGCAGGAGAAAGCAAAAGCGATGAACCAGGCGCTGATATTTGCGCTGGTTTATAAGTGCCGGCGGGAAGGCACTGTGATGTCCCAGCGCACGATCCAGACGCACCTGCCGCTACGTAAAATAGCCGGCCTGTATATCCAGGCGGTTGAGGAGCAGTGGCACGAAGAAATCCGACACGCGCTGGAGAACTACCTCAGCACGCTTGCCGGTTTTGACATGGAAAAGGTCTCAACTCCATCAGAATGGCATCCTGATTCAAATCTGCAGCACGGCTACCTGATGCAGCAGTTTACGCGCATGCTGACGCTTTTTAACGATACCTACGGGCACGTGTTCGCCCGGGATGCGGGGGATATCGACCTGCGCGATGTGGTCCATAACGATCGCATCATGATAGTCCTCGTGCCGGCACTGGAATTGTCGGCCGCTGAGGGCTCCACGCTTGGCAGGCTCTATCAGTCTCAGCTGGCCATGATCCTCAGTCAGGACCTCGGCGAAAAACTGGAGGGGCGCCCTCAGGACAACATGAAGGTCCGTAAGTTTAAAGACCGCTTTCCACTGCTCTGGATTATTGATGAGGTCGGTGCCGGCTACAGCGAAAAGGTTGGGGAGCTGGCCACACAAATCCGCTCCCTTGGTTACTGCCTCCTGCTGGCCGGTCAGGAAGTTCAGCGCCTTAAAACGGCCGCGGGCGATGCTGTCTGGACGCTCATTGCCAACATGGGCACGCGTATTACCGGCAAGATTATGGATCCCAAGGATACGCTGGAAATTCTGCAGCTCATGGCCGGTACAGAGTATCGCGCGCACATGGGTTCGATGGTCCAGCAGGGCGGATTAATGGGGGGCTGGAGTGATGACACGCGCCTGCAGGTAAGCGAAAAGAAAAAAGTAGACGTCGAAGAGGTCCAGGCCCTGCAGGAGGGCGAGCAGGTTACCCTCTTTCAGGGAAAGATCCTGCGGAACAGCTCACTTTATATTGAGGATACCGATAAGTTTTCGCAGGCGGACGTGCGTATTAACCGCTTTGTAGAGGTTTCAGCACCGTCAGAGCGGGCCATACTGGCCACGATGCCATTCCGGCAGCGCCGTAGCTTTGTGCGCGAGGAGAGGGTACAGCACATTCTGCGCGTCTTAGACGCTGCGCCGGGCGCTCATGACACCAGTGGACTGGTGCTGACCGATCCAGCGCTGGCTGCAGTGGGCGAATTTAATATGGAATGTGCCTTCGTCTGGCGTCGCCCGCCGTCAGCAACTGTGCGCTCAGCCATCCTCTGGCGCATGGTTCAAGAAAGCCTGCCTGCCAGAGGCAAGGGCTATAGCACTCGTCTGCGCGTGCCTCGTTCGCTGGGAGCATCCACCGAGAGTATTGCGGCTGCAATGCTTAATCACGTTGAGCCAGTGCGGCAGAAATCCGACTCCGACCGGTCCAAGCAGTTTGTCTGACTGCTAGCGCATGACGAGCAATCGCCCGTCGCCGGTCCTCAATGGGCGGATAAGCCCCCTCACACATTACCGCAACGGAAATGCTATGAGCGCATTACCCACTCGCAATTATCTTCACCTTTACAGGCTGGCCACGATGGAAGGCGAACTACTGGCCAGCGCTGCGCTGAATCGCATTTCAGGTCAGAACCCAAACGATGTATGCGCCATAACGGCTATGGCTGGCTTCCGATTTGCCAGCTGGCGCTATGACTGCAGGACTGATCTGAGTTCTGCCTGTAGGGCAGCTGCAGAATGCATACAGAATCTGGCGCTGCGGACAAATCCTGCAGGCTGGAAGTGGGCCGTTGAAATCGAGCAGGCCCGTCGCTCGCAACCCCCAGCTGTCTGACATCATCCCGCTTATTACCTTTTCACGAACGGAAACAACATGAAAAAAACACTACTTACAGCCGGCTTATTCGCGGCGTTAATTTTTGCTACAGGGTCCACCATGGCCGCCGCTTCAATTGACGCGGGCTTTTCACCCGAAGGCAGTGCGCAGCAGCTGGTACTGCGTACTCTTGATGACGCGCACGAAAGTATCCGTCTCATGGGCTACAGCTTTACGTCGCCGGAGGTGGTTAAGTCGCTGGTTAATGCCAGGCGGAGGGGCGTTGACGTCAGAATAGTGATAGATCAGAACGGCAACCGCAGTAAGGCGAGTATCGCGGCCATGAACGTGGTTGTTAATGCCGGCATTCCTCTACGCACCAATGGCCAGTACAAAATCATGCATGACAAAGTGATCATCACCGACGGACAGAACGTGGAGCTCGGCTCGTTTAATTATTCCCGCAGCGCAGCTGAATCAAATTCCGAGAATGCGCTGGTCGTGCGGGAAGTTCCGGCACTGGCGCAGACTTACCTGGCGCACTGGCAGTCACGCTGGGAGGGGGGAACAGACTGGCACTCTTCATACTGAGCCACGTCCTCACTATTCATCACCATTCCAGACAGGCTGCGCGCCAACGCAGCCTTCCCCGCTTTAAAGTTAAGTCGCTGATTTAGGGGATATGTAGTATTCTCAGCCAATTCGTTTTAGAAATGCTGGAGGCACGTATGCCGCAGACTGAAAGTCCTACTCAATCTGAGGTAAAACCTTCCCGCCCAGCGCCTCTGAGCCCCAGAGAGCGTAAAATGCGTTCAGTTGCGCGTAAGCGCGAAACACATTCTCCATTGAACGTGTTTATTCATAACAGCACCAAGCAGAAGCTTGATGAAATCTGCAGAGAGTCCGGGTTGACGCAGGCTGAAGCGATTGAACGATTAATTGAAGGCAACAAAAGTAGCGATTAATGAAGGTGACTATTCACGGAAATTGATTGTGCAAACCTGTGGTGATACATTAGCTCGCAATTAAGTTCCTGGTTTGCCACGCCGAAAGGTGGCAGAAGTCTGGTGCTGACTGATTAGTTAAGGCCAGAAAAAAGAAAACCCCGATAATCTTCCTTGAGTTTGGCGACCTAGGAGAAGACTAACGGGGCTCACTGAATCTGCATAGAAGCTGTTGCTCTATGCGGGGAGTATAGTTTCATGCCCGAAAAACTGCAATACCCTCGGTGCTTACTCCGTCTGTGCAACATAAGCGCAGGAAGGC